>JBKEDP010000031.1:0-96714 GCA_047975485.1 Vibrio sp.
GCAAGCTATTGACTTATGATTTTGCCTAGTTAGCCATCAAAAATAGATGCACTGTGACTTATGGTTAGTTAACTTATTGATAATTTACCTTTAATGACTTTCTTATCCAGAGTTCAGGTTATTCAAACCATTTTTACTAAAGGGAAAGTTGTGGATATTTATCTTGTTGGCGGAGCAGTTCGAGACCAATTACTCGGCATGAAAATTTATGATCGAGATTGGATGGTGGTCGGATGCAGCCCAGAAGAAATGATCAAAAAAGGCTTTCGTCCTGTCGGGCAAGATTTCCCTGTATTTCTGCATCCTGAAACTCAAGAAGAATATGCTTTAGCAAGAACAGAACGTAAATCAGGGCAAGGTTATACTGGCTTTGAGTGTTACTACGCTCCCGATGTCACTCTTGAAGATGATTTGGTAAGACGCGATCTCACCATTAATGCCATTGCTCAAGATGAAGATGGCAAATTACATGACCCATTTAATGGTCAGATGGATATTGAAAACCGCATTTTACGTCATGTTTCCCCTGCGTTTAGTGAAGATCCGCTACGTGTTTTACGTGTCGCTCGTTTTGCAGCCAAGTTTTTCCACCTAGGCTTTACCATTGCTCCTGAAACATTAACCTTAATGCAAGGTATCGCTGAATCAGGGGAATTATCACACTTGACGCCTGAGCGAGTTTGGCAAGAATGGCATAAATCCCTTTCCACTCAAGATCCACAAATCTTCCTTGAAGTCTTACGTCAATGTGGTGCTTTAAAAATTGTATTACCAGAAATTGATGCCTTATTTGGTGTACCTCAACCAGAAAAGTGGCATCCGGAAATCGACACAGGCATCCACACCTTGATGGTCGCCAAACAAGCTGCATTACTTTCACCAAGCACAGCGATTCGATTTGCGGCACAAGTTCACGATCTTGGTAAAGGTGTAACGCCAAAAGAAGAATGGCCAAGTCATAAAATGCATTGTCACACCGGTATGCAGTTAATTGAAAAGCTATGTCAACGAGTCAAAGTGCCAAACGAATGTCGAGATCTTGCTTTGCTCGTTTGCCAGCATCATTCCAATATTCACCGAACTGCGGAACTAAAACCGTCTACCGTACTCAAATTATTCAACTTAATGGACGTATGGCGTAAACCTGACCGCTTTGAACAAGTGCTCATTTGTTGCCAAGCGGATCATCAGGGACGCTTAAATTTTGAAAGTCACCCTTACGTTCAAGCTGACCAAATGCGAGATTATTTAACCGCCGCATTATCAATTAATGTGAGCGACATTATTCAAGCAGGTTATAAAGGTCAGGCGATTAAAGATGAACTCGATGTTCAACGCACTAAGGCCATCAAAAATCGTAAGAATGCTTGATCTAAATGCTGCATAGCAATGCCATTTAACTATACAATTCACTCCGTTTTGTAAGAGCGAAACTAAAACATCTGGATTAGATACAATACAAAGGATTTACCTTTCCCATGACCATTTTTGATTCCATTATTTTAGGAATAATCGAAGGCATTACCGAGTTTTTGCCAATTTCTTCTACTGGCCACATGATCATTGCAAGTGATTGGTTAGGTGTTGCGAAAACTGATACCAACCAAGCATTTGAAGTAATTATTCAAGTTGCTGCAATTTTGGCAGTTATTGCCAACTACAAAGAAAAATTCCACATTCGTTATTTTGACCTTTGGGTTAAAGTAGCAGTAGCTTTCCTACCGATTGGTATCATTGGTTTCTTAATGAGTGATGTTGTTAAATCACTATTTAGCGTCACCATTGTGGGAATTATGTTTATTATCGGCGGGTTAATTTTTATTGGCGTCGAAAAGTATTACAAAGAAGAAGATTGCCCAACCACGGATGTCAATGACGTGACAATGAGACAAGCTCTCTGGATTGGCTTTGCACAAATTTTTGCTTTAGTGCCGGGAACTAGCCGTGCAGGTTCGACCATTATCGGCGCAATGCTAGTGGGTTTGAATCGCAAAAGTTGTGCGGAATTCTCGTTCTTGTTGGGCTTACCTGTACTGGCAGCAGCATCTGGTTACGATTTATTAAAACACTACCAAGATTTTACTTCGGCAGATTTCACAAACCTAGCTATAGGTTTCGTGACAGCCTTTATCGTGGCGTATTTTGTGATTAAGTGGTTTATCAGCTTCTTAGCAAAATTCACCTTTGTAGGCTTTGGTATTTACCGAATTCTATTTGGTATTTTGCTTTTAGCTACAGCTTGGGCTTAATGCGGTAAGTCGACAGATAACATCATCGACAAAATAGCTGTTGTTTATAAAAACATTAAAAAAGCGAGTTGGAGATTCATTCCCAACTCGCTTTTTATTTATCTACCACTTAAATCAGCTACTCAAAATCCAATTCAACTGCAGTTAATGAACCTTTTGAATCAAACTGTTCCCAAAGCTCTTTAACCGTTCTCCCGTCATTAGGCACAACTAAATCTGGACACAATTCGAATAGTGGTTTCAGCACAAATTCATATTTATAAATATCACTTCTTGGCAACACTGGCGCTTCTGGTGACACGCTTTCACCAAACAACAAAATATCGACATCGACGGTTCTGTTTTGAAATTTAGTCGCATCTTTCGCTCTGCCCAACTTCAACTCAATAGCTCGAAGTTGTTGCTGCAAATCCTCTAACGTCAGATCTGTTTTCAACTCAAAAACCAAGTTGTAAAACACATTGCCGTCAAATCCAACGGGAGCACATTGATAAACAGCAGAAGCCCGAAGTTCGCCTAATTGCTTCACTTCAGCAAAGGCTAAACGAATGTACTTTTCTGGCTCAACATTACTGCCGACACCAAGATAAGTCAGCGTCACAGTTGACCTCGCTCGATAATTACACCAACGCCTTTTGCTTGTGGCACTGCACCCGGTTTAATTAAATGAATCTTCACCCACGGCACTGAAAATTTTGTCATGATTAACTGTGCAACTTCTTCTGCAACACGTTCCACTAATTGAAAATGACCACTTTCAATATGATTCAATACCGCTTGGCTCACTTGTGCATAATCCAAAGCATCATTCACATCATCACTTTTTCCTGCAGGGCGATTATCGTGTGCCATCTCAATGTTTAGCACCAATTTTTGTTTAATGTCTTGCTCCCAATCATAAGCACCAATTGTGGTAATTACTTCTAATTGATCGATAAAGACTTTATCTAACGCCATGTCGCTTCCTTTTGCTTTTTCTTCATTTTGTCGCCACACCAAATCTACGCTTGAGCTGCTATTAACAGAAACATTTGATGATAAACAAATTTAGTTGATGATTTTTTTGCAGATTATGACTCATCGGATACCCTAATCGCACAAAAAGACGTAATATGCCGAGAATATACTATAAAACCGATATTCAGAGTAATTGGTGTGACGTTTTCAAACACCAAAGATCTCGGTTCAAGCAAGATAAACTAGGGAAAGCATGAGCATACTGGCACTCATCATGATCATATTCGCCTACCTACTCGGTTCGATTTCGAGTGCGGTATTGATCTGTCGTGTGTGTAATCTTCCCGATCCAAGAAAACAAGGTTCTAAAAACCCTGGGGCGACGAATGTGCTCCGTGTTGGCGGAAAAGGCGCTGCGATTGCGGTTCTAGTGTGCGATATTTTGAAAGGCATGATCCCAGTTTGGGGCAGCTACTTTTTAGATATTCCGCCACTCATTCTTGGCTTCATAGGCGTGGCAGCTTGTTTAGGACACATCTATCCAATCTTCTTCCATTTTAAAGGTGGCAAAGGTGTTGCGACAGCAGTGGGAACCATGGCTCCGATTGGTTTCGACTTAACTGGCATGCTGATGGCAACATGGTTAGTGACCTTTTTTACCACTCGCTATTCTTCTCTTGCGGCAATTGTTACAACTTTACTCGCACCGCTTTATACATGGTTGGTTAAGCCTCAATACACCATCCCTGTATCCATGCTGTCTTGTTTAATCATCTTCCGCCATTACCAAAACATTAAACGCTTGGTCGATGGAACGGAGCCAAAGGTTGAATCAAAGAAAACAACTGCTCCAGAAAACGAAAACGGCAACTAAAAAGCTGCCGTTTGAGTGTTTTCAATCCAACCTATTCAATTGGTTGCAGTTGATCAATTGGCCAACGTGGTTGCGCTTGCACCGATAAATCCGTCATCTCACCGTTACGTAAACGCTGCATGCCCGCATAAGCAATCATGGCACCGTTATCGGTACAGAATTCAGTTCGTGGGTAATAAACCGCTCCGCCAACTTTTTTAGCCAAGGCTTCCAAAGATAAACGCAATTGTTTATTGGCACTTACGCCCCCCGCAATGACGATACGCTTCAAGCCTGTTTGCTCTAGTGCACGGCGACACTTAATCACCAAGGTATCGCACACGGCTTCTTGGAACGCATAAGCAATATCAGCACGAGTTTGGTCATCATCGCCATTCGCCGCAATCGTATTAGCTGCAAAGGTTTTTAAGCCAGAAAAGCTAAAATCTAACCCTGGGCGATCTGTCATTGGACGTGGGAATTTAAAACGACCTTGAGTGCCATTTTCTGCCAAGCGAGATAATAACGGGCCGCCTGGGTAATCTAATCCCATTAACTTAGCTGTTTTATCAAAGGCTTCACCGGCTGCATCATCAATCGATTCACCTAGAATTTTATATTCACCAATGCCTTTTACTTCCACCATCATGGTGTGGCCGCCCGAAACCAATAAAGCAACAAATGGGAATTCAGGTGGATTATCTTCCAACATCGGTGCCAACAAGTGACCTTCCATATGGTGAACCGGAACCGCTGGCACATTCCACGCATAAGCTAGGCTACGACCAATAGTTGCACCAACTAGCAAAGCACCAACTAAACCCGGACCTGCCGTATAAGCTACGCCATCAATATCTTTTGAGGTTAAACCTGCTTCTTTCAGTGCAGCTTTAATTAAAGGAATGGTTTTCTTAACGTGATCACGAGAAGCCAATTCAGGCACAACACCGCCGTAATCAGCATGTAGTTTCACTTGACTGTAGAGCTGATGCGACATCAAGCCTTGTTGTTCATCATAAATGGCAATCCCCGTTTCATCGCACGAGGTCTCAATACCTAAAATTCGCATAGTGTTCCTTGTACTTTTTAGTACATCGGTTGATTTTTCTAGAATTGGGCGTAATCTTACCGCTTCGGAAAAAATTTAACCAGAACTTCCCTTGAAATGCTTTACAAATGGGTAGCGATCGGATTAAAATTCCGCACCATTTTTGATCTAGCTGATTACTTTACGCCCTAATTATAGAGCGAAACAAAGAGCAGCGTTAATGAATAACCCCTGAGGTGAAAGGCATATGCCAGTAGTTAAAGTACGTGATAACGAACCGTTCGACGTTGCACTACGTCGTTTCAAGCGCTCTTGCGAAAAAGCAGGTGTTCTTTCTGAAGTGCGCCGTCGTGAGCACTATGAAAAACCAACAACTGTACGTAAACGCGCTAAAGCAGCGGCTCAAAAGCGTCACGCTAAAAAGCTAGCTCGCGAAAACGCACGTCGCGTTCGCTTGTACTAATAACTTATTCCAAGTTAAGGACATAAGTTATGGCACTGATTGACCAACTTAAAGAAGAGCAAAAAAATGCAATGCGAGCTAAAGACAAACCTCGTCTTGGCGCCATTCGTTTAGCTCTATCAGCTATTAAGCAACGTGAAGTTGATGAGCAGATCACTCTGACTGACGACGACATTCTTGCTGTGCTAACTAAAATGGTTAAGCAGCGCCGTGATTCTGTTACGCAATTCGAAGCTGCAAATCGTCAAGATCTTGCAGATGCTGAAAAAGCTGAAATTACGGTTCTTGAGGAATTTATGCCTCAACCGCTTAGTGAAGAAGAAGTAATCGCTTTAATTGAAAAAGCGATTGCCGAATCTGGTGCTGCGGGCATGCAAGACATGGGTAACGTAATGGGGGTATTAAAACCTCTACTTCAAGGTCGTGCAGATATGGGTAAAGTAAGTGGTTTAGTTCGTTCTAAATTAGCTTAATATCCAATATAAAATTAAAGCAAGCCGCGCACTTATTGTAAGTTGCGCGGCTTGTTTGTATTTAAATCTCGACGTTATTTCGTAATCAAGCTAGTTATTAACTTATTGTATTTGTTGATAATTTCGATATTTAAGTTCAAATAAAAGGGTTCCACTTTTTCTATGGCTGGACACATTCCTCGTAGTTTTATTGATGACTTGCTTGCTCGAGTTGATATCGTTGATCTCGTCGATCTGCGCGTCAAACTGAAGAAGCAAGGTAAAAACTATGGTGCTTGCTGCCCTTTCCATAATGAAAAATCACCCTCTTTTATTGTCAGCCCTGATCGTCAAACCTATCACTGCTTTGGCTGTGGCGTACACGGTAATGCCATCGACTTTATGATGGAATACGAGCGTCTTGAGTTTGTTGAAGCAATTGAAGAACTAGCTGGCGGCTTAGGTTTAGATGTTCCAAGAGAACAACGTAGCGGTGGGAATTTTCAAAATAATCAACCGCGCGCCAACGCAGAACAAAAACGTAGCCTGCATGACTTGTTGGGAAGTATCAGCCAGTATTATCGGTCTCAACTAAAAGTCCCTACAAATAAGATGGCTATTGAGTATCTGAAAAACCGTGGATTATCTGGCGAGATTGTTCAAAAATTCGGTATAGGTTACGTCCCTGATGAATGGGATAGCGTACGCAAAAACTTTGGCCAACAAAAAGCCGTGCAGGATATGTTGGTTGAAGGCGGCATGCTAATCGAAAACGATAAAGGCAACCGCTATGACCGTTTTCGTGGGCGTATTATGTTCCCAATTCGAGATCGTCGTGGACGCGTCATTGGCTTTGGCGGTCGAGTTTTAGGTGATGAAAAGCCAAAATATTTAAACTCGCCTGAAACACCTGTATTCCATAAAGGCAAAGAGTTATATGGCCTTTATGATGTATTGCAAACCCATCGAGAACCGCCACAAATTTTGGTGGTTGAAGGTTATATGGATGTGGTCGCACTTGCTCAATATGGTGTTGATTACGCTGTTGCATCGCTAGGTACTTCGACTTCAGCCGATCACATGCAAACCCTTTTCCGTCAAACAGGTACAGTGGTTTGTTGTTACGATGGTGATAACGCAGGTAAAGAAGCGGCTTGGCGAGCGATGGAAAATGCGCTGCCTTATTTAACCGATGGCCGACAATTAAAATTTATGTTCTTACCAGATGGTGAAGATCCCGATTCTTACATCCGTCAATTCGGCAAAGAACAATTTGAACAACAAGTTTTCCATGCAACCTCGTTGTCAGAGTTTTTATTCTCAACGTTAATGCAGCAAGTAGATACCAGCAGCAATGAAGGTAAAGCCAAACTTACCGCTTTAGCTGCCCCTTTAATTGAAAAAGTGCCGGGTGGAACATTACGCTTATACTTAAGGGAATTGTTAGGTAAAAAAATTGGTCTTCTTGATGAGCGCCAATTACAACAATTAATCGCCAAAGAGGCAAAACCGCAATCCGTACCACAACCGCATAAACAAATAAAACGAACGCCAATGCGGGTCGTGATTGCTTTGCTTCTACAAAAACCAAGCTATGCTGAATTAGCACCAAATTTGGACAGTATTCGCAATATAGACGTTCCAGGTTTAAGTTTATTGCTCAACGTACTTGATATTTGTCGAGAAAATCCCAATATCAATTCTGCGCAGTTAATGGAACACTGGCGAAATCAAAAAAATGAATCATTATTATCTCGGTTAATGAACTGGGACATTCCTCTAAATGAGGACAATGATCAAGATGTATTTTTAGATACATTGGACAAAATATTAGCCCAATGTGTTGAAAAACAAATAGAAACATTGCAAGCAAAAGAAAGAAGCTCCGGCTTATCAGTCGAGGAAAAACAGGAGTTGCAAGATTTAATTCTTCAACGTCCGTAGTTACGCATCGCCATCATATAATTGTCTATATGGCGAGCAATGAATATGTTTGTTATACTTGGTAGTTTGCATTTCGCATACTAATATTCTTCACTCATACCTCAAGTTGGATATCGTCGATGGATCAAAATCCGCAGTCACAGCTAAAGTTACTTGTCGCTAAAGGTAAGGAACAAGGCTATCTGACCTACGCCGAAGTAAACGACCACCTACCTGAAGAAATCGTAGATTCAGAACAGGTAGAAGACATCATTCAAATGATCAACGACATGGGCATCCAAGTCGTTGAAACTGCACCAGATGCAGATGATCTAATGTTGAATGAGGCAGTAGCAGATGAAGACGCTGCCGAAGCAGCCGCAGCCGCACTTTCAAGCGTAGAAAGTGAAATTGGTCGTACTACCGACCCTGTTCGCATGTATATGCGTGAAATGGGTACTGTGGAACTATTAACTCGTGAAGGTGAAATCGACATTGCAAAACGCATTGAAGATGGCATCAACCAAGTTCAATGTTCTGTAGCAGAATTCCCGGGCACAATCTCTTACATCCTTGAACAATTTGATAAAGTTCAAGCTGAAGAACTACGTCTAACTGACATCATTTCAGGCTTTGTTGATCCTGATGATGACGGTAGCGCAGCACCAACAGCAACACACGTTGGCTCAGAATTAGCCGTCACAGATGATGACGATGATCTTGATGATGACGACGAAGACGAAGATGACGACGATTCCTCGGAAGAAGAGGAAGATGTAGGCATCGATCCAGAACTTGCTCTTGAGCGCTTTACTGAGCTTCGTCATTCTTATCAAAATCTTCAATTGGCAATCAACGAACACGGTCGCCAAAGCTCAGCAATTGAAGCAAGCAAACAAGAATTCTTGGATGTATTCCGTCAATTCCGTCTTGTTCCTAAGCAATTTGACTACCTAGTTAATAGCCTTAAGAACTCAATGGATCGCGTACGCACACAAGAACGTTTGATCATTCGTACTGTCGTTGAATACGGCAAAATGCCTAAGAAAACTTTCGTTGAAGCATTCACAGGCAACGAATCTTCAGAAGCATGGTTAGATGAAGCATTAGCATCAGGTAAACCATACGCTGAGAAGCTAAAAGCAAACGAAGAAGAACTACGCCGTTGCATCTTTAAATTGAAAACAATTGAAGAAGAAACGTCGCTAAACGTTCAAACAATCAAAGACATCAGCCGTCGCATGTCTATCGGTGAAGCGAAAGCTCGCCGTGCGAAGAAAGAAATGGTTGAAGCGAACTTACGTTTGGTTATCTCGATTGCGAAGAAATACACCAACCGTGGTCTACAATTCTTGGATCTAATTCAAGAAGGTAACATCGGCCTAATGAAAGCGGTTGATAAGTTTGAATACCGTCGTGGTTATAAGTTCTCAACTTATGCAACATGGTGGATCCGTCAGGCTATCACTCGTTCAATCGCCGACCAAGCGCGTACGATCCGTATTCCGGTTCACATGATTGAAACCATTAACAAATTGAACCGTATCTCTCGTCAGATGCTTCAAGAAATGGGTCGTGAACCTCTGCCAGAAGAACTAGCAGAACGCATGCAAATGCCGGAAGATAAGATCCGTAAAGTATTGAAGATTGCGAAAGAGCCAATCTCAATGGAAACGCCAATCGGTGATGATGAAGATTCGCATCTAGGTGATTTCATTGAAGATACTACTCTAGAGCTACCTTTAGACTCAGCAACATCAACTAGCTTGAAGTTCGCAACTAAAGACGTTCTAGCAGGCCTAACGCCTCGTGAAGCAAAAGTTTTACGCATGCGTTTCGGTATCGACATGAATACTGACCACACTTTGGAAGAAGTAGGCAAACAGTTTGACGTAACACGTGAACGTATCCGTCAGATTGAAGCGAAAGCATTGCGTAAACTTCGTCACCCAAGTCGCTCAGAAACACTACGCAGCTTCCTAGACGAGTAATTTCGAACCGGAAACCGCAAAGCAAAATTCAAAGGTGGGCATCATGCTCACCTTTTTTATTGCCTGAAATTCTACTCAGCGAACATTTTTAGAAATTAGTGATCTAACTGAGCAAAAACTAAGCGCAATCGCCCTTGCCAAACCTAGACACTCTTTTGTCATTCCCATATAATCATCGCTCATTTGGCCCCATAGCTCAGTTGGTTAGAGCGCACGACTCATAATCGTTAGGTCCACAGTTCAAGTCTGTGTGGGGCCACCAAATTATAGAATCAAGACGTCCTAGGGCGTCTTTTTTTATACCCACTATTAAGTAAAATCAATAACTTACGTTATACCTCATTTCCCATTCAGTCTTATTTAGTTCTGTACAGTGCTAAGTTTTAGTATTACTTTTAGTATTACCACTCAAAAAGTGTTCAATTTGGTAATACTAAAAAGGCTAAATTATGGCTCGCACAGTACGCCCATTAAGGGATACACAAATAAAATCGGCAAAACCTAAAGATAAAGATTACATTTTGTCAGATGGTCATGGCTTACAACTTAGAATTAAACCCAACGGCTCGAAGCTATGGCACTTCTTTTACTACAGCCCTTACGATAAAAAGCGAAAGACTATCAGCTTAGGCAAATACCCTATGCTAAGTTTGATCCATGCGAGAAAGGCCGCAACCGAGGCAAGAGAGCTATTAGCCCAGAATATTGACCCGAAAGAACACCGAGACCACCAGCGCATCCAACAACAAGAAGAATATGAATCAACGTTTGGTGTATTGGCCCAGTCATGGTTAGAGCTTAAAAAGCAGCAAGTGAAGCCAGAAACAGCCGAGCGAGCATATCGAGCACTAGAAAAGCACATCCTCCCCCAGCTTGAAAAAGTGCCAGTAAGTAAAATTCGCCCTAAGCAGATCATTACCATTCTTGAGCCAGTGAAAGCTAAGGGCAATTTAGAGACTGTTAAGCGACTATGCCGAATCATTAACGAAGTGATGCGCTTGGCTGTGGCTGGTGGACACATTGAAGTGAACTATCTCACCGATGTAACCAAGCTATTCCCATCACCGAATAAATCCAACATGGCAAGCATTACGCCCGATCGCTTACCCGAATTAATGAATGCTATTAATACCGCCAGAATTACCCGTATTACTCAATGTTTGCTTGAATGGCAGCTTCACACCATGACAAGGCCCGTAGAGTCAGCAACCGCAGAATGGGCGCACATTAACTTTGATGCTAATACATGGACCATTCCAGAAGAACGCATGAAAATGAAGCGAGCGCACACCGTACCGCTAACCAAGCAAATGATCGCCCTACTTGATGTGATGCGTCCTATTAGTGGCGGCCAGCAATATATTTTCCCAAGCCACCGAGACCCGAAAAAACATTGCAACACGCAAACGGCAAACATGGCACTTAAACGAATGGGCTTTAAAGGCGAGCTGGTATCACATGGCTTACGCTCACTAGCTAGTACAACGCTAAACGAGCAAGGTTTTGATGCTGATGTTATCGAGGCATGTTTAGCCCACATAGATAGAAACGAAGTAAGGCGAGCATATAACCGCACCGATTACTTAGAACGTAGGCGCAAGATCATGGAATGGTGGAGCGACCACATAGAGCAAGCCAGCTATGGCAATTTATCGGTAACAGGTCGCAGAAATTTGAAAGTAGTTTAACCCACCAGCAAAAACCAAATTTGTATTGCCTAGGGTCGCTCCCGAATACCGTCACTCTAACGGCTGGCAATACATTCTTTTTGAGTCACAGTAGAGGTGTGATGAATGAACCCCATAAGAAGTAACTATGCAACTATCGATGAAGCTATAGATAATTTAAATATAAATATTGATGAAATAAACAAACTAATAATTAATGGCAAATTAAAAGTTTTCATTGATATGGATTACTGGCAAGACTGGAATGCACCTACAGCGTATCCAGCAGTAATATCAATACATAATAAAGATTATGATCTTCTTAAAAGATATCCAGAAGAAGCATATGACCTCTTTGTCACCGATATTATCGATAACAACAAAAAAGAATACGGGTCATGTATACCTAAGCTTGGTGATGATCAACTTCATTGGTTTCAAACACCAGGCGAATTTGATATGCCAACTTTTTGGGAGGATCGAGACTGGTCATGTCGATATGCTCAAGTTTGGCCTTTTGCTATTTGGGAGGTTAACGACAATTTTTTCCTTAAAAGAACGATGGATAGCCGATTCAATAATTTATTATTTGATAAAACATCGGTTTCAATGCTTTCACCGAACTACCCAAGGGTTGAGCAAGGATATTCTATTCATGTCGAATTACGCTTACCTGTAGAGCTACTCACAAAAGATAAGTTATTACTGAATATTGATGAGCTACAAAATATTATTAACAACAAAGGGTCAATCTCAGAAAACACAACCATTGTTAGTAAAGATTCTTTATTCCTCCAAGCAAATCAACGTGATTTAACACACATATTTCAGTTACTTAATGGCAACCATCCAAGACAAGCCCCTGAATTAGCTATCGCAATAAAAGCATGGCTTGAAGCCGTTGAAGACGACACTATAACTCAAAATGTAAAAGCTGGCATTGATAGACACATTCCATCAAAGGTTGATGCTAATGCAGCGAGGGAGCGTATATCCAAGGTTATAAACTGGAATAAATCCGGAAATCGTTAAAATAAAAACACACCCCGCAACCCCTTTATTTACAAGGCTGGACGGTGGGGTATACCCCGCTAGTACAATATTTTTAGCGGGGTAGATCTATCCCGCTAACCGCTAATTCCTATTTAGTATCTAACCATCCCAAGCAGATTTAAAGGCATCACATAGGCGTTTTTTATCGCCTTATCAACCACAATTTTGCTTATGTAATTGTGGTTGAATGAACGAAAAAAACCGCTTAAATCTGTATGGGTTGACCGTGAACTTTATAGGAATTAACACCATGACAAATCAACCAGACGAACTTAAATTCATCCGTTTAGCAACTGTTTGTGAAGTAGCGGACATATCTAAAACCACGATTTACCGCCTAATGGCAAACGGGGAGTTTCCCAAGCCTGTTAATTTGGGGGCATCTGCTCGCCGCTGGATTGAATCCGAAGTCCTAGCATGGAAAGAACAAAAGAAACAAGAACGTGACGGGGTGGCAGCATGAATATCAATGAAAACGGCAGCCCAAGACAGTTAATCATTGTTCACCCAAAAGCGAACCGTGACGGCAGTAAACGCCCATCTAAATCATTCAAAGAAGATCAAGCTGCTTTAGATTACGCCCTAGAGGGTGACGACATGCTTTATATTTTTGAAGATGGCATGGTTTACCCGATGGCTAGAGGCCCCAAAAGTGGCGCATCTTGGGGACAATTTGTAGCCGAGGGGTATTTATACTCAGGGCTAGAACTAAATAAAGACGAATTGTTGAAAATGTGTTTTCACGAGGACACGGAAGCAAGCAAAGCCTTTATAGAAGTGCTGGTGGATTGCTTTATTGAGTATAGAACCGAAGTTGAGGCGAGCTTATGAAAAAAGAAAACGCCCAGCTAGGGGCGCAATCAAATCAGCTTGAGCAGTATAACACCACTAACAATATGGACGTGTTTAATAATGCAACTTTTGGTGATTTATCGGTAATCACAAGTGACGATAACAAGCCTTGGTTTATAGGCCCAGAAGTAGCTGAAAAATTAGGGTACAAAAATATTAACGATGCCTTAGGTCGATTTTGTCCTAAGAAAAAACTCAGTCGGGATCCCCGATTGAGTTTTAGTAACCATTTCGGGCAAAGAGGGATCCTTTTAATACCTGAATCCAATTTATACCGCCTTACAATGAAAAGCACACTAGCCGAGGCGGAAACGTTCCAAGATTGGGTTTGTGAAGATGTTCTTCCATCTATTCGAGCTAAAGGTAGTTATAACTTGTCACTACCAAAGTCACGAACGGAAGCACTACAGATGATGCTTGAGCAAAGCAAAATGCTTGACCACCAGCAAGCCTACATAGAGGAAACAAAACAGGACGTTGAATTCGCTCAAGCTGTTAGTTCATCTAAATCAGGCGTATACCTTGAAGAATTCGCTAAATCAGTGGATATAGGCCGCAATAAGTTGTTTGAATGGCTACGCAAAGAGAAGATCTTACAGTCAGATAGCCTGACAAAGTATAGCCGTACTCATAACATGCCTTATCAGTGTTATATAAATGCAAAATACTTCACTGTTAAACGCAGCGTATTTAACACCACACACGGCAGAGAGCGAGGACATACACCACTATTAACAGGTAAAGGTGAAATATGGCTAGCCAAGAAGCTCATTAAGGCAGGGTTAATCACCAATCAGGCGCAAAAGCCGACTTCCAACCACCAGCAATAGGCCCTTAATTATGAAAAATTCAATTTATGCGGGATCTCCGCAGGGGTTCGGCTTGCCTAAAATCAGCCCAAGAAATAAGAAAACCTTGTCTTATACAGTACCAAGCAGTACATTAAGCGACGTGAACGGCTTAGACACCCGATCACCGAGCTGGTGGATTAGACAACCAACGGCAATGACTTATCAAGGACAATTTGAATTACCCTCCCTAATTTTATTTGGGCGCACTTGCGGCCAGATTTTACCAATTTGGGCGGCATGGGTTGGGAGCCAAAGAAAACGCCCCCAACGTGCGTTCCTTGATACGCATTGTCTTGCGGCTACCCAATCCACCCTAGATATTATTTATCAAGGGACAATTCAAATGATTTACACATTCCTTATTGCTAATGGTTCAAAACCATTAACCGCTATTACTCGCCCTCGTTTTGTTTCAACTTGCGCCCCGAATGAGCAACAAGCCCGAGACTATTTGAAAGGTTTACCGCTTACGTTCATTAAATGCCTACCTGTAAACACTCAGGAGGTGACAGCATGAGTGCATTAAACTTGTATTGCCAAATGAATGATGATGAAAGAGCAGAACAAGCACTAAATATCATTAACAAAGATGATCCAACCGATCAGGATATAGAGTTTATCCACCATGTATGGACAGGAAATTATCTCAAGAAAGGTAACCCTTTTTTTCATCATCCAGCGTTGTCGATTTATTCATGGGCGGTGTTAGCTTTCATTAGTGAGAATAACCTTAAGTTTATGTCCGACGATGATTTAGATGCGTTTAATCAACTACCAGAAAAGGTGACCGTTTACAGGGGGGGAAGTGCTTGTGGTTTTTCATGGTCGCTATCATACGAGGTAGCAAAATCATTCGGTGAGGTGTTTACAGCCACGGTAAACAAAGGCGACATTCTTGCTTATATAAACGATAGGGAAGAATTTGAAATAATCCCCGCTTATTCTATTGAGGGGGTGACAGCATGAGCCTAACTAATCACCAAGCCTTTAGCCTAACAGAGCAAATGATTATGTTTTCCAGAGCGGTAAATACTCACATGGAAACCATTAAAGAGGCCGCACGATACCACCAGCCGACTAAATTAGCCGAGTTAACTAACGAGCTTGATCAACTAATGGCGAGTTTTGGAACGGTGTTTAATGCGCTATTTAAAGCCTATACGGGCAACCATGACGCCAAAGTAAAAGCGATATTTAAGCAGTACAAGCCAAACCCTAGGGGGCTAAGTTGCTTACATGACATAGCGACCGAGTACCAACATAAAGTAGGCCTTGTGTTGATAGGTATGTTTGATCACTTTGATGAAGCGGTTAAGCCGTTTCTATATTCGCTTGAAGCATAAGGGGGCATAGTATGAAAACCGCAACTTTATTCCTTGCCTACCTAAACCAAGCACAAGACCAAGGCGCAACCATGCCAACTAATGAGCATGATCCCGAAAACATCAAAGTATTAAAGCAGCTGGTGGAGGGCTTTTGTGTTGAGTGCAAATTAACCCAGCCTAAGATCATGTCGCATTACTGGAACTCTAATACAGGTGAATTTCGAGACATTGAAATTATGTTTGATGATTCGATGGTAATTATCACTAAAGATAAAATGACCATGCGCCCATTAAGCAACGTGATCACCGCTTATTCATTACCAGAAACAACACAAGGGGGCGCAGCATGATGAACCAAGCCACCAGCCAAACCATTGACCTAAACACGCTAACGAATGCAGATATAGCTACGGTGTATTTCTTTTTTCATAAAGAACCAGAGCTACATTACGAGGCATTTAAAAAGGCAAATGATCCAACCATTAAAGCGGTAATGAGTGACACTATTCCGACTAGTGAACAACAAGCCATACAACTAGGTGCAATGGATACAAAAGCCCGTAAACAGTGGTTAATTGAACACTTAACCGATGCTTCCACCATTGATACTATTTTGAACGATAAATCCGAACACGCTAGGGCCTTTAGGATTGAGCAAGAAAGCAATGTATCCGTGCTACCGGTTAAACCAAAGCGTAAAAAAGTAATACCCGAAGAAGTCTTTAACATGGGCCGTCCTAACTTCCCTCATATCAAAGAGTCAGAAACGGGAGCAATAAAGGTACTTAATACCTCCGACAACTTGGCCGAACTATTGGCCCACTACGGATATTCATTAAGAACCAATCAAATGACCTTAGAGCGTGAATTGTTCTATTACGGGCAACGAGCAAGCCAAACAATCGAAGAATCAAGAAGTCTTATTGTGTCGCTTGCTTCAATGTCGGGGCTACCGAAAGCAGCAATAGACGATCACTTAGACGCATTGGCAGGGCTTGAAACTTATCACCCAGTAAAGTTAATGCTCGATACTAGCGGAACATGGGACAAAGTAGAGCGAGTGGATAGCGTGATCGCTTGTCTTAATGCCAAGGTGCCAGAGTTAGCAAATTCCGTTATTAAAAAGTGGCTGGTGGGCTGTGTTGCTTCAATCTATGAGCCTAAGTTTAAAAGTAAGTTGGTGCCAATACTTCAAGGGGCGCAGTCTTACCGAAAAACCGCTTTTGTGGAACGTATGGCCTCGCTGCTTGAGAACTCTTTTTTAGAGGGCGCAGAACTTGACCCAGATAGAAAGGATAGCGTTATATCTTGTCTTAAAACATGGATCGTTGAACTTGGAGAAATGGAACGCACCAGCAAGAAAGAACAAGGCGCACTTAAAGCATTTTTAACCAAGGAAATGGACACTGTTCGCCTACCCTATGGACGAGTAGATATAAAGAAACCAAGACAAACGCACTTTATCGGCACGGTAAACGATGACAGTTTTCTAAGGGACGAGACAGGATCAAGCCGTTATGCTGTTTTAGAAATGGCTCAAGCTGCAAATATGGACCTACTCAATGAGTTACTAGGCTGGCAATGGTGCGGAACGGGTAGCTATAAGCTGGTGGACGAATATCCGCTTATCCAGTTTTGGCTTGAAGTAAAGCAGCTGTATCAAAGCGGTTGCGGTTGGCACTTGAACGGTGATGAATTGGCAATGGTGGCAGTGGTAAACGACAAGTACAGCTTCAAGGATAGCTATTATTTATCAATAGAAGATACGTTCCTAGTACACTCAGGTGACGATAATTACCGCATGGAATGGCTAACCGCTTCCAACGTTTGCGTTTTATTGGAGTTATCCAAAGATAGAGCTAGCCCTGTAGGTCGAGCATTAAAACGGCTGTGTGGGGAAAAACGAATAAAATCAAAACTATTAAAAGGTAATACTTATTACGAATTACCTAGAATGGACACTAGCCACTAACCAACCACCAGCACAATATGCAGTCTTTCGAGGCTGCTTTTTTATTGCCTGACCTATATAACTTCCCTAAATGTTCTATATTTAATTCACCTAATCCACCCCATAATAATAAAGCCTAGTAATACCAAGGGATAGAGACGAACCAGAGGGGTGGAACAAGTGGCAAATTCTAATCCACCCCTAATCCACCTAATCCACCCTTTTAATTCAAAACACTAAAATCTATCCCACCCTATTCCACCATCCACCCCCTAATCCACCCCGTTCAAAGCCTTGCTGTATAAGGGCTAGAGGGCAAGGGGTGGAACAGGTGGAACAACTTTCGAGTAAAACGGAGAAAATTATTTTCAGAATCACAAACGACAAATCTTTGACCGTCCTCGATGCCTATCAATTGTATGACGACAGACAACAAATTCATGGTGATGCTGGTGGTCACGGATTGGAGAATTATCGACAACAAATCTATGGTGATCGTTGATGCTCATCTATTACAGAATTACCGATAACAAATCTTTAAGCATCCTTGATGAAGCTCGATTCTATGACGATGAACGACAAATCTATGATGCTCGTTGATGGTGATGAATTGTAGAACTATCGACGACAAATCTTTAATCATCCTCGATGGTGATCAATTGTATAACGACCGACGACAAATCTATGATGCTCGACGATGGTCATTGATTACAGAACTACCGATAACAAATTGATAGTGATCGACGATGCTCACCCATTGGATAATGCTCGGCAACAAATAAAGGTACTTCCTAACCGCTTGGCGTACGGGTCACCACTCCGCAAATAATTGCTATTTATGAGCCATTCAAAAACCTAGGTTGTTGTTTATATGTCGTCTTAGCTGGTGGCTTATTACATCAAGCCTTTATCAAAATAAAGCAACCACAATATACACAAGTAAATAGTGGGGCTGGTTGGTGTGTTTCTTGGCCTCCAATAATGGAGCTTATTCGCTCTCAAAGAATGACTTCCTATCTTGACCGCCAATAATGGAGGTTATTCGAGTTCAAGAACGCCTTATCTGTTTGACCTCCAATAATGGAGATTATTCGAGCCCAACAAGAACCGCACTATTTTTACCGCCAATAATGACAATTCGCCACCATCTAGCCACCTGCTACCTGCTCTCATTGATCAGGGCAGGTAGTTTACAGGTGTTGCAGCTCTCAAGCCCCGTGGTTACTGGGTTTTACCCCACCTGCTGCTGCAACGCCTATATAACCGAAAAAATCAGTTTTCCGGCGGTGTAGCCGTCCGTGGTCTTAAATATTCGCTCAGGAGTACCTTTTACATTTTTTTAGGCCGCCCCTTTAGCCAAAGGTACTCAAGCATTGGAGAACTACCGCTCACAAATTGATCTAGCTCAACCGTTGGGAACGATTGTAGAATTATCGACGACAAATCTTTGACCATCCTCGATGCTCATTGATTGTATAACGACTGACAACAAATCTATGGTGATCGTTGATGGTGATGGATTACAGAACGACCAACGAGAAATCTTTAACCATCCTCGACGCTGATAGATTGTATGACGACCAACGACAAATCTATGGTGATCGTCGATGTTCATCCATTACAGAACGATAGACGACAAATTTATAGTGATGCTGGTGGGTATGGCTAGGAAAATTGCAGATACAAAAAAACCGCCTTATACGAGGGCGGTTTCTCTGTTTTTATTTTTACGTCTACTGGGTAGTGAATCCAGACGACGATTAATAGTCTATCAATAAACTAAAAGTGGTCAAACAATAGCAAGGGGGCTAGTTCAATCCCTACGGCCCCATAGTGACGATATACCGCCATCCAACCATTTACACACGCCCGCAGGTTTTGATTTTTATTTTTAGAAGATCTACCAGCTGTTTAAATACACAGTACCCACAAACAGACTTTTACTTGGTTAATATTTCTAAATATTTTATCATTCCCTCGCTGGCCAAGAGGTTACATTTAATTTTAGTATTACCGTTAGTATTACCACTCAAAAGTTGAACTGAAACACTCTATAAAAATCATGGACTTAATGCGTCGATTCAAGTCTGTGTGGGCCACCAAATTCTAGATTGAAGACTTCTATTTATCTTTAATCTCAAAAAAATTTACTGAGACGTCCAAGGGCGTCTTTTTTTGTCTCTAAATCTCGATGAGATTATTTTATGAACAAAAAAAGCCCATCCAATCGAATATCTACTCGTAAGGTCCTATTGTTAGGGCTTATTCTTGTTTCACTCATTTCCACTTTTCTCTCAGTTTGGTTGTTGATGGTTTCTTACCATGACTATCAAAATGCCAAAATTAAAAACACTCAGTTTACCCAGATTAATTCAATGATTTCGGCTTTAGGTGCCATTGGGCGAGAGCGTGGATTTGCCAATGAAGTTATTTTTGCTAAATCAAAAGACAAAGCTTCAGCATTTGAAGCCTTAATTCAAGCAAGAACAGATACCGATCAACACATTAAAAATTTATCTCCATCATTTTTTACTCAACCTCAGTGGGATGAGTTTAAGCAAGCCTTGAAATCAGCTCGTGGCCATGTAGATGAATTTAAAACCAAAGAAGTTCAAACACCGGAACGCTCCAAACATGCCGTGAATGCAATGCTATCCTCCTCGAAATTACTGCATAACGATATTTATGAAGCCATTGCCTTACGGATTAAGCAAAGTAATAACCCTTCGGTTCCATTTTTAAAAGTGCTCACCCTAGCTGAATTACGAGACAGCACAGGCCGACTAGCAGCTCCATTTCTCACGTCTTTACACTTTAATGTTCCGATTACGATTGGTGAGCTCAAGAACTCTATACGCCGATTAGAACGCATCCAAGTGAGTTGGGTTTTATTGCATCAAATGCGTGACAATTTAGAGACTCAGAAAGAATTTGAAACTCAATTAATGGAAGCGGAAGCTAAGTACCAGAGCCGTAGTAAACCCTTGATTGAACATATCAGCCGTTCAGGATTTGAAGGTGAAGATTACCATCTCAGCGCCGATGAATTTTCTAAAATGTACCGCACTGGCTTAGGTGATATTGAAACCTTGCAATCTAATTACATCAATAACTTGTTCATTCTGTATAAAAAGCAAGAACGTCAAGCACAGGCTAAATTTGTTACCGTTATTGTATGTCTAGCTGCGATCATTCTTTTGCTCAGCACGATTTTCCTTTATGTTCAACGTCGCCTACTCAAACCGTTACTCACATTGAACTTATCAGCGCAAAAGCTGCTCAAAGGCGAGTTAGATAATTCAAGATCTGAAATGAAGCATATTGGTGAAATTCAGGCTTTGTTTGATATGTTTAGACGTCTTGATAAACAAATGAAGAAACAGCGACGTTTATCGATGGAAGATCCATTAACCCATCTACCTAATCGACGTAAATTCAACTTGGATGCACAACAGTTAATCGATGATGCCCCAGAACAGAAATGCCTATCTATGTCTTTTGTCGATCTCGATTTCTTCAAGAAGATTAACGACACTTGGGGTCATGCTATGGGTGACCAAGTCTTAGTGGCTGTAGCTAATATTCTCGCACCCTATTTACAAGAAAACAGCTGCGTAGCCAGACTAGGTGGGGAAGAGTTTGCCTTGTTGATGCTAACGGATAACAACCAAGAGCGCGATAAAGTTTTGACTGAAATTCAGCAAAAAATCCGAGCGTTAGAACTAACAAATGAAGAAGGCAACATTATCAAAGTCACAGCTAGCTTTGGTGTGTGCTCTTCTCATACTCTAGTTTCTACAGATATATTGCTCGAAGATTTACTAGAAGAATCAGATAAAGCTTTGTATGAAGCGAAAGAGTCTGGCCGAGATAGAATCTGTTATTGCGAATACCAAGAAAAGTAAGTTACTAATTATAACCAATTGATAAGCTTAAAAAAACAAAAAGCGGTTAAAAGGAAATTCCTCTTAACCGCTTTTTTAATTCACTTTTAGATTAAGCAAGTTTCTTCAATAAAGCTTCACGGTAAACAACAATATCTTCAATTGTTAGAACCGGCATGTTGTGCAACTTACCGAAAGCAACGATTTCTGGTGCGCGAGCCATTGTGCCATCAGGGTTTGTTACTTCACACAAAACGCCCGCAGGGTTTAAACCCGCTAAATCCATCAGATCCGTTGTGCCTTCAGTGTGACCACGACGAGCCATTACGCCGCCTTTTTTGGCACGTAATGGGAAAACATGCCCCGGTCTTGCAAGGTCATCAGGTTTTGCATCCGCACGAATGGCGGTTTTGATTGTGGTAACACGATCCGCAGCAGAAACACCCGTGGTTACGCCCTCTTTTGCTTCAATCGTAACTGTGAAAGCAGTTTGGTTTTTACTGTTGTTATCCACTACCATTGGCGGTAAATCGATTTGGTTCGCTTGCTCGTCAGTTAAGCAAAGGCACACAATACCACTGCATTCACGGATCATTAATGCCATTTGTGCTGGGGTTAAGTGTTCGGCTGAATAAATAAGATCGCCTTCGTTTTCACGGTCTTCATCATCAAGCACTAATACGCCATTGCCTTGTTGCAAAGCGATAATTGCTTTTTCTACGCGTTCGATTGGGTTGCCAAATTCGGCAAGTAAAGAAGGTTGGTTCTGATTCATGGTAAAACTCCTATATAATACCAATCGTACTAATTATCTGCTCATCCTTGCTTGTTAAAAGTCTCGATAACTGCGTTCAAAAATTTGATTGTAGAATAACTACTTATCGAAATTTTTCGCCTTGTTCTCAAGCCTTTTTCCTACGCAATTTCTGACCATCTAATTAGTGTGATTGGTATAAGTACCTGAATCAGGGCTTTCAGAAGGGGTTAGATGCACTCAGCATTATGCTCAAAGCAATATAGCAAATACAACTAACTAACAGACACTCACCACTCAGCCTTTTCAATATATGGCTGCGCAGCGAGCATCTTCTATCCTCTCCCATCCAGACTGTAACTGTCGGCTCTGGCATCTCACCAGATCTGCTAGACCTTATTCATCACGTTCTCACGAAATAAATAAGCGCTCGCGGGCTGATAACGTCGAACTCATGTAAATTTACAAGTTGCGCTATATACCGCCGGTGGGGAATTTCGCCCCGCCCTGAGAATAAAATTAAAAATTGATTAAGTCGTCAATAAGTCGACGCTTGATATGATATTACACTGATTCGAGAAAATCTAATGTTGCTTTAAAAGCTCCAAAATATTCTGTCACAAGATCAAAAAAAGCCCCAGACGAATCTGAGGCTCTTCAAATCATTACAGACAAGTAGAAATTAAGCGGCTGCTTTTACTTGTGCTGCTGCCGCTTTCTTTTCACCGATTGGTAAAACAGTGCGACCAAATTCTTGGTTGATGATAGTTGCTACCGCAAGGTAAACAGCACTTGCACCACAGAATAGACCCACAACACCTGCAGTGTGTGCAATTGCAACGTTACCAGTGAAATCGCCAGCTGCTAGCAAGAAGAATAGGATTGTTAGGCTACCGAAAACAACTTGCTTCGCTACTGGGTAACGAGGAAGAGTTGCGATAAACATAAAGCCAGTAAAGATACCCCAAACCGTTAAGTAAGAAGCAAGGAAATGAGCTGGAGTTGCTTCACCTAGACCCATGCTTGGCATAATAAGTAGACCAACAAGAGACAACCAGAACATACCGTAAGAAGTAAATGCTGTTGTACCGAAAGTGTTGCCGTTTTTGTATTCCATGATGCCCGCAATCACTTGTGCGATACCGCCATAGAAAATACCCATTGCTAAAATAACTGAAGTTAATGGGAATAAACCTACGTTATGTAAGTTTAAAAGAATCGTTGTCATACCAAACGCCATTAAACCTAATGGGCCAGGGTTTGCATTTTTAGTTGGTGCGCTAGACATATATTACCTGATTAAAATCTGTTCAAAACAAAAGGTCGCGTATTATTATCTAAGCTTTGGATTTTGTAAAACATTTTATGCATCTAATCACAAAAATAATTTAGACGAGAAAAACCCTCATTAACCTCGCCTATCTTATTGATTTAATACCAATTAAAAATACGCCCAAGTCAATTTAAGGATATAAATCAAACCTTTAAATCAAACTTTCTTACTTCTTTTGTTTCAGTAATACAGACTTTTTGATGACTTCTTTATTTTCTTTTAACTCTGGTTTCTTTTTCAACACCACAACTGGTCGGGTCATAAATAGGTTGTTGGGATAATGCACCACATTGCCATCAACCGTTCTTAGCTGAACCGTCATAAACCCCATTTCAACAATTTCGCCTTCAATGAAATTGGCACCATCGATCACTTTTACCCAGTGTCCAATTCGAGTGTCATTCTGGGCAAATAGAATCAAGAAACTGGTTAAGTTACTCAGCAGCGACCAACCGGCAAATAACGCTACACCCAGTAAAGCAAACATGGAAGAACCGACCACCAGCAAGCCACGCAGCTCAATTCCCCACAACATTAACAATAAAAAGATTAGAACGATTGAGGTAATGGTATTTAGAAGTAATCTAGCCCTCTGTTTGCGATGAGGAGAAATATTCCCACTCATACTTCGTAAAAAAACCTTAGCCGGAATTCGGCGCAGCATCGGGTATAAGACCAATACAATCGCAGTAATAAACCATTTGTAATACGCTTGAGTGAATTCAATCCACTCTTGAGAAATGGTCACAGAACTAGTCATTAAGCACCAACCTCACTCTTATCTTCACAAGCTTGCTTTTCCATCTCTAACGCACGTCTTTGATAACGGTTCGCTAGCATCGCACAGTAAAAAATCTGTAATGGGTGATAAAGCATGATAGGTAGCAATAACATGCCTAAGCGAGGATCAGAGCCGAAAATCACTTTTGCCATTGGCACACCAGCCGCTAATGTTTTCTTCGAACCACAAAATACTGCTGCAACTTCATCTTCATGGCTAAAGCCCAATCGTTTTGAACTCCAAACCATCAGATTCACGATAAACAGCAACACAACCACACAAATCGCCACCGACATTGCCAAGTATTCAATTGAGAATGTAGTCCAAATACCCTCGGCAACCGAATCACTAAAGGCATTAAATACGATAAGTAAAATCACATATTTATCGAGTTTATTGATAATGCTCTTATGTTTTTCAAAGAAATCCAATACAAACGGACGCACCACTTGGCCTAACACCATTGGCAATAACAGCATTTTGGAAATAGAAATGATGGAGGCAACAACATCGAGCTTCACACCTTCAAATCCCATAAAAATTTGAATAAAAAACGGTGTAATGAAAATCCCTAAAATACTCGACAGCGAGGCATTAAAAATCGCTCCCGGCATATTGCCACGGCCAATAGATGTCATAGCAACCGAAGAAGAAATCGTGCCCGGCAAAGCAAATAAAAAGCAAAAACCGAATGCTAAAGCGGCAGGCATAATCGCTAGAAAGCCTTTACCAAAAATCACCCATAAAAGTGGATAAACAATAAAAGTCGCAGTTTGAATGAAGATATGTAAGCGCCAGTTACTCACCCCATCTTTCAAGGCTTTTGGTGAAAGACCTATGCCATGCAGAAAAAATACCACTGCAATACCAAACGAAGTCACGCTTTCTAAATGCAGCGCACCGCCACTTCGCCCAACTTGAGGAATGACGGCAGCAAGCATCATGGCAAACACCATAGCAACCAAAAACCATTCTTTTTTTAATCCAGCGATCAATTTTGTTTTCATTCTCAAATAACCATTGCTAAATATTTCAACGAGAAAATGACACGAATCTTTCTGTCATTTGGTCTAAAATGACATAGAACTGGTCTAATCGCATCTAATTTGTAAGAAAATTGCTTTCAAATAACGGCAAGTTCGGTTTAAATAACCCTCTATTTTACAAGCAAATTTATATTACGAGTTTGAATCAGATTCATAGTATTCATTGGCTAATTTAATGCTTCATTTCATTGAAAAAGGTGAAGAAATACAATGTTAGATTATGTAGCCCTAGGCATACTTATCTTTGTAGTGTTAGTGATTTTCTACGGTATCATCGCTATTCACGACATTCCGTATGAAATATCAAAGAAACGCAACCACCCACATCAAGATGCAATCCACGTTGCTGGTTGGGTAAGTTTATTCACATTACACGTTTTATGGCCATTTATTTGGATCTGGGCGACCTTGTGGCGTGAAGAACGTGGTTGGGGTTTTAGCCAGATTAAGGAAGAACAAAGCGATATTCATCACCGTGTTGAAGCTTTGACTGAACAAATAGAAACGTTGCAAAAGCAAATATCTGAAATGGCACCTGCAGCAAAACCAACAACTGACGCACCAAAAAGCAACAATGGAGAGTCTAACTAATGGAAATGATACTGACTCTTACCTATACCGCTTTCTGTATTGCGATATTTAAGATTTTCCGCATCCCACTAAACAAATGGACAGTTCCAACAGCTGTTCTTGGTGGCATTGTGTTGCTAGGTACAATCTTCCTTGCAATGAACTATTCTCAACCATTTACCCAATTGGGCGGTCAGGTGTACACCACCACACCAATGGTTCCGAATATTCGTGCTCGCGTAGTTTCTGTTGATGTGGTTCCAAACACCTTTGTGAAAAAGGACTCACCTCTAGTTCATTTGGATGACACATTATTCAAAGCTAAAGTAACACAGAAAAAAGCAGCATTAGCAGCAGCGAAACAAAACGTATTAGTTTTGGAATCGACTTACCGTGCAGCAGCAGCTTCAACAATCCAAGCATTAGCCGAACGTGATCGTACACAACGTGAAGCACTTCGCTACCAAAAAGGTTTCGACCGTGGTGCGTTTACTGCGCAACAATTGGATGATACCCGCCAAGCAGCAAAAGGTGCTGAAGCTGCGTACCAAGCAGCTGTAGCTAACGAAAATGCTTCAAAAGCCGCATTTGAATCTCAAGTTGATGGCCAAAACACGGCAGTAGCTGAAGCTCAAGCTGCGTTAGATGAAGCTGAATTTAACTTAGCACAAACGGTTATCCGTGCTCCTACTGATGGTTACGTTACTCAGTTAGCTCTAAAACCAGGTGTTATGGCGGTTCCACTTCCATTTAAACCAGTTTTAACTTACGTAAGTATTCAAGACAGTACATTGGTTGCAGCATTCCGTCAGAACTCGATTTCGAATGTGAAGCCGGGTATGGAAGCTGATGTAATTTTCCGTGCTATTCCGGGTAAATCATTCCGCGCAGAAGTGACGCAAGTTCTACCTGCTATTGCGGAAGGTCAAATCCAAGCAAGTGGTCAACTACTAGGTACTAACGCACTGCAAACTCAAGGCCGTATTATGGTTCAGCTGAAAATGCTTGATGACCTTAGCGAATACAAATTGCCTATGGGTACTAACGCAGAAGTGGCGGTTTACTCTGGTCACTTAGAAGAATTTGCCTTGATTCGTAAGATCCTAATTCGAATGAAGAGCTGGCAAAACTTCGTCTACTTCGATCACTAATCGAACTAGAAATAACAGCAAACCAGTTAAAACAAAGCCTCGCGCTATTTATATAATTTTTCTTATATAAATAACCGCGAGGCTTTTTGTTTTAGAGAATAAAATAGCGATTGAAGCAGAAATTATTCTTTTGTAGGAAAACTACTGCTCTTTAGGAAAACAATAGTTTTTCTCGATTTTCGCTATTTCAACTGAATAAGATTGATACCACTTTTCTTGACCTAATCTTTGAGCCATTACATGCTGAATATCTTCATGCCAACGTTCAACATCTTCCTTAGTCTTCCAATATGAAATCGCAATTTCTTGGTCACCTTCCGTTAATGCAATGAAATCGACGCAATGATATTGGCGAAAAGCCACTTCTCTCATCAGTCTAACCATGTCTGCATATTGACCGTCTTGGGTTCCTGATTTGGCTTTAAAAATAACAGCGTACATTAATTTTGCTCCGAACAAATTTCAGCTAAAGTATTTAAACGTTTCACAGGGTTTGCCACATAAGGGTTTGCGGTATCCCATGCATAACCAGCCAGAATAGCACTGATCATCTTTTTGATTTCAGGGTTAGCATTTTCAAAGAACACGACATTTTGGAAAGCGCCTTTATACCAACCTTCCACATAAGCGCGGAAAGCATCCACACCAATCATAAGCGGTTCAGCGTATTCTTTATCCCAATCCACCAGCTCACCATTAAGTTGACGAATTAACGCTTCTGTTGCCAGTTCTGCGGATTTCATCGCAATGGTCACGCCAGAAGAAAACACAGGATCTAAAAACTCACCTGCATTTCCCAACACCGCGTAGTTATTGGTCGCAAGGTGTTTCACATTAGCAGAATAGCCATCAATCGTGCCGCCTTTTCGGTCAAATTCCGCATTCACAAATAGCTTGTTTAAATGCGGTTCTTCTTGAGCAAATAACTTCAAAGCTGAAATTTCATCTTGCGGATAATCACTGAAATATTCAGGTTCAGCCACAACACCAAATGAACAAACACCATCGCTAAATGGGATCAACCAATACCAAATTTCTTGATGATCGGGATGAACATAAATGGTGATCTTATTGCGATCATAATTCAGCTCTTTGGCTAACTCTGGTGTGATGTTGTCGGTGACATGAGTGAAAATAGCCTTGCGTTTTGGCAAATCAGAAGGCAATTCTAAATCAAGCAATCTTGGTAACACTCGACCATAACCGCTGGCATCCAAAATATACTGTGTTTGAATCTGGTAAGTTTTTGGCTCGTCGCTTTCGTCGGTTAAATCTTCAATGGTCAGAATTGGCTGTTCATTTTCCGCATCAACTTCAATGACTGCATGTTGATAACGAATTTCGACACCTTGCTTTTGCGCTTCATCTGCCAACAACTTATCAAATTCACCACGTTTAACTTGGAAAGTCGTTCCCTCGCCTGCGGTAAATTTCTCAGTAAAATCAAAATAACTATAACGAGATGCTCGGCGGAAAACTGCTCCATCTTTCAATTGATAACCCGCTTGATTGACCGCATCAAACATATTGGCTTTTTTCAGGCTTTCCATGCAGGCAGGAAGCAGACTTTCACCAATACAAAAACGTGGAAAAACACTGCGCTCAAGTACAACGCAATCAATATTATTTTGTTTTAAGATTGCCGCAGCGATAGAGCCAGAAGGCCCAGCACCGATAATAACAACAGGGATTTGCTGAATTGTATTCACGTTATTTTCCTACTAAAAAATAAAATCAGTTGGCAGCTTTTAGATGTAAAAGCGTATGCCCTAGCCCAATATGATCAATACGATTATTTACTTCAAAGCCGGCTTCACGCACGATTTCTAAGAAGTCATCACTGCGATAAAAACGGCTGTTACCGTTCGCCAAGCAAGTGAAGTAAAGTGATGTGGCATTCATGCTATAAGAAGCGGCTTCATATCGTTGTGCATCCCAGAAGAGTTCCAGAATATACACATCGGCATCAGGCTTCATAGCCGCTCGCACTCGACGCAAAATGCTCAAGATTTCCATTGGTGAAAAACAATCTAAAAACTGACTCATCCACCAAACATCCGCACCTTCCGGCAGCATTTGTTGTTTGTCTAATAAGTTTGCAGGGAAGAAATCGACACGATCACTAAAACCATGTTGAGCAATGTTATCTTTCGCTAACGCAATTTGCTGTGGTAAATCAATAATAGTCACATTCACGTGTTCATCGTGCTGACAGCATTGCAGCGTCCATTTCCCAGTATTGCCACCAATATCAAAAATGCGCTTTGGTTGATGAGCAAAAATCTGTTTAAGAAGAATTGGGAAGGTATTATCAGAATAAAAGTGATCGAACTTAAACCAACTTTCTTTGGCTTTTTCAGGCAGCTGAGACAAACCTTCGTAAATAGTTGACCAGTCACCCAACTCTTTTAAACCCGCTGGTGTGCCTTTTTTAATTGCCTCAGTTAAGTGCATCATGCCTGCGTAACAAACGTCAGCTGTGAAATCCATATTGGCAATCGTCATGCCATCACGTAACAATGAGTGGCCTAATTTACCTAAAACGTAGCAATCATTTTGCCAAGTAACGATATGTGCGCTTAACCCCATATCGAGCAACACTTTCACGCCATATTCCGATACTTGAGTAGCATTCGAAATATCAGAGGCATTCATTCCTTTATCTTTGGCCTGCTCTAGCACCTCTAAAATGCCAAGATCACGCAGAGTGCGTGCTGTATGGAAAACAATAGGAGAAAAAGCGAGCTTTTGCGCTTCCGTTTTTGCTTCAAGCGCAGTGTAAGGATCTTGCTGATAATGTTTCAAAATGAAATCCAATGAAGAAGAAGTAATAAAAAATCGAGATACGTCGTAATTTTGTATCAACAAATCAAGTATTAAGATAGCGAACATATCAATAAAAATGTTATTTTTACGTTCCGATTAAATGATAACTTGAATGATACTCCATGAGCTTGATGGAATTTAATATAACGCACTGGCACGCCATCTCACCGGGACTCAATACCATTGGTGAATGGCAATCTTGGTTTAATGGCACCGTACCTGAAACAGCGAAAGTACCAGCTCAATCTATTCCACCAATGATGCGTCGACGTATGAGTGATTTAAGTAAAATCGCCCTGCAAACCGCTATCACGCTTAAACAGCATCACTCCTCTGACTTCGATTATCTGATTTTTTCCAGTCGTCACGGGGAGTTACCAAGAACCGTCGATATATTACAGCAAGTATTGCAAGGTGAAGAAGCCTCACCGATGGCATTTTCTCAGTCTGTTCACAATACTTGCTCGGGGTTATTTACAATTGCGACGCAAAGCCCAATTCCAGCCACTTCACTTGCGGGCTGCGAATCAAGTTTGCACAGTGCATTTATCGAAGCCTATTCGTATTTAACTGAAAATCCAGATCATTCTGTTCTAGTGATCGATTTTGATGCGCCATTACCGACACCTTATGAAAATTCCGATCCGTCACCAACACCGCCACTATATGCGCTTGGTTTGGTGTTAACCTCGGGTTCTCAATATCAATTATCTTACCAAGCCAAACCAAGTGTAAAAGGCAAAATCGATCGTCATAATCAAACTCTAGAAATCATCGAGCACATGATCAATAACCAAAATTGCTGGCAAGTTGAAGATTCTCGTCATATTTGGTCGTGGCAATGTAGCCAAAGTACTCAACCACAAAACGCTTTTATTGAACGCATTGATGGTGATGGAAAGTGATGAAAAAACTCAATCAATATTGGCGAGTCATAGCAACAGGTACTTGTTTTGCCATCTTCGGTATTGGGGCTTTGGGTTTGACCTTTATTGTATTTCCGCTAATGACGCTCACTGCTCGTAACCAAACTCAGCGAGAAAAACGGGTTCAAGCCATCATCAAACATGCTTTTACTTTTTTTTGTCAGACCATGAAGTTCACAGGCGCAATTGATTACCGGTTCGACAACGAAGAATTATTACTTGAAGATCGCGGTTGTCTAATTGTCGCTAATCACCCGAGTTTAATCGATTATGTTTTGTTGACTTCGCGCTTACCGCAATGCGATTGCCTTGTAAAATCGAGCATTTGGCATAATCCTTTTATGAAAGGTATAGTCAAAGCAGCAGGTTATATTCCGAATCAAGATCCTGAAACGCTATTGGACGATTGCAGTAAACGCCTAGAGCAAGGCAATGTTTTACTGGTTTTCCCTGAAGGGACACGAACGACACCCGGACAAGAATCAACGCTACAACGTGGTGCAGCACAAATAGCGGTTCGAACTCAGGCTGATTTACGAGTCGTGCATATTACGGTTTCGCCCAGTTTTTTGACCAAAGAGAAAAAATGGTATCAAGTTCCTGAGGTAAAGCCCTTTTTTCATGTGGAAGTGAAAGGTAAAATCAGTGTCGATGAATTTATTCAAAATAGCGATTCACCGACAACGGCAGCTCGCCAATTAAATCGACATTTATCAAGCGCTCTTTTTCCTGAAAAGGCGTAATTAGAAAGCAACACCACCAGAAAGCAACATCATCAAAAAATAAAGAGATAGGTAAACACAGTGGAATCATTACACAATGAAATCAAGCAATTAATTATTGATGCGTTAAATCTTGAAGATATTCAAGTTGACGATATTGAAACCGACGCACCTTTATTTGGTGATGGTTTAGGTTTAGATTCCATCGATGCGCTCGAACTCGGTTTAGCAGTAAAAAAACAATACAACGTCGTCATTGATGCAGATGACAGCCAAACTCGCGAACATTTTGCTTCTGTAGCAAATTTAGCGAAATACATTGCCTCTCAACGTTAATCTGTATTTAAGCGAGAAATTATGACTGATATGAATCGTGAACAAGTTTTTAACCAAGTGCGTGATGCTTTTGTTGAGCTATTTGAATTAGATGCAGATGACATCACGTTAGAGTCCACTCTGTACCAAGATCTTGATTTAGACAGCATTGATGCAGTTGACCTAGTAGTTCATCTACAAAAACTAACTGGAAAAAAAATTCAACCAGACGAATTTAAAGCTGTTCGCACCGTTAACGATGTGGTTGAAGCGGTAACTGAATTACTCAAGGACAAATAATGCGTCCCCTGACGGCTATTCCTTTTAAGGCTATCGCTGCTCTTTTGCTATTAGCCTATCCGTTGGCCGTTTATTATGGATTAAACCGTTGGGGCATGACGGCAATTGCGAGTATTTTTGCCGTTTTATTTCTATGTCGAATTCTGGCTGGTAATCAAAGCAAACTAAAAGAACTCAAGTACATTGCTTGGTTAAGTGGTGGCGCAGGCATTGTTTTGACGCTATGTGCTGCCTTTTTCAAACAACATGGCTGGTTTACCTTTTACCCTGTTGTCGTCAATGTGCTGATGTTCTGCTTATTCTTTAGCAGTTTGTGGCAACCTCGAACTCTAATTGAACGCCTCGCTCGCCTACAAGAACCCGATCTTCCTGAAAGTGGTATTCGCTATACACGCAATGTCACAAAAATTTGGTGTGTTTATTTCGTTATTAATGGCTCAATTGCGCTATACACATGCTTTTTGTCTCTGGAAATTTGGACCCTGTACAACGGCTTAATTAGCTATATTCTTGGCGGAACCTTATTTGCTGTGGAGTTTCTGGTGCGACAATTTGTTAAAGAGAAACCCGTTAAAAAGAAGCATCACCAACAAGACCAACAAGACCAACAAGACCAACAAGAATTGAGTAAATAGGAAACTGAAATCCATGACTTCTTCTCATCCATCTAGCCATGATTTTGTGCCTATTTCTCTGCGAATGACCCAACCCATGCCTACTGAAAGCTTAGTAGCAATGGGGTTTTGCGATCCTCAACTATCTAAAAATTGGCTGCAATTTGAATCAGATGTCACCACTTTAACTCGCTTATTATCCAGACATTCAGAACAGAGTTGGGCCTTGTGCTTCAACAATAGTTATTGGTTCAGCGTGGCGTTTATGGCTACATGTCATAGCCAAAAACACATTGTTCTTCCAAGTAATTTACAAGCGGCAGCTTTGGCAGAACTAGCTGATAGTTTTGATGCAATCTTGCATGATGATGTGCTCGAAGATGCCGTATTTGAACAAGTACAACTCACACAACATCGCCATTATTCAGTATCAGGTGCTGCATATTCAGAACCGTTACAAGAGTTAGCCTACGAAGCAAGTGCCGTCTATTTTGCGCCATTAGAAAACATCAACGTCACGCTATTTACCTCGGGTTCAAGTGGGCAACCTAAAGCCATTCAAAAACCTTTGGAATTGTTGGAACGGGAAGTCGCACAATTGCATGCAACTTGGGGTAGTTCTCTACAAAATGCCAACTTTGCCAGCACCGTATCTCATCAACATATTTACGGCTTATTGTTTCGAGTTCTTTGGCCATTATCGGCAGGAAAACCATTTTGGGCCAACAACTGGCAATACCCAGAACAAGTTGAAGAACATGCTTCAGAAAACACAGTATTGATCAGTAGCCCCGCATTATTGAAACGACTCAGCAACGGTAAATCAAACTCAAGCTATAAGCTGATATTTTCATCTGGTGGCCCATTAAGTAATGAAGCGGCGAACCTTTGCCATCGTCAATTTAAGCTTTATCCGCACGAGGTTTTAGGCAGCACAGAAACAGGTGGCATTGCCCATCGTCAGCAATTGACGGCTCAGACTGAATGGCAAACCTTTGTCGGCACAAAAGCAGATGTTAATGCTGAGCAATGTTTGAAAATTCTTTCTCCTCTGATTGAACTTTTCGATTGGTATCAAACCTCCGATCAATGTGATCTAATTGATCACAACCACTTCATTTTAAAAGGTAGAATGGATCGTGTGGTTAAGATCGAAGAAAAGCGTATTTCGTTAACTGAAGTAGAACGTCGCCTCAATCAACTAGAACAAGTAGAAGATGCAGCGGTGATCTCACTGCAAGATCCAAAACGAATCATTATTGCAGCTGCGATCCAATTATCAGCAACTGGCCAATCGCAACTTGAGCTTTTAGGCAAAGGCAAATTTGGACTAATGTTGAGAAAGGAACTGCACCAATGGATTGAACCTGTTGGCATTCCTCGACGTTTTCGTTTTATCGACGAGATCCCGTTAAACACTCAAGGAAAGCGGTTGGTCAGTGAGATTGAACGCCTTTTTGAAGATTAACTTTTATATTTTTTTCGATTTTTTGTATTTCCCTCACCAGCAACGAGTACAGGCACATGAGCACAACGACAATGAGAAAACCAACCGTTATTCAACACGAAATGGTTAGCAATGATCAAAAAGAAAAGTGTGCGACTCTTTTGCTCGAAGTGCATCAAGACATTGAAGATTTCAAAGGACATTTTCCCGAATTTTCACTTTTACCCGGTGTAACTCAAGTAGATTGGGCAGTGTTTTATGCCAAACAATATTTAAATACTCCGAGCGAATTTAAAGGTATGGAAGTACTTAAATTCCAACAACCTATCCTCAAAAATAGCCAAGTCGAATTGCAGTTAACTTGGAATGAAGAAAAACAAAAACTTCACTTTATCTATAAATCGAAACCAACTGAACAAGACTTAGAAGCTGCAGTTCATGCTTCTGGTCGAATTTTACTGGGTTAAGTTTAATGAACGACTTTTCCCCTTGTTTTGTAATTCCCTGCTATAACCACGGCTCGACCATGGCTGATGTGGTAGCCTCTCTACGCAAATTTGAATACCCGATTATTATTGTTGATGACGGCAGCAACTCTCAGACCAAAAGCGATTTAGCTGAACTCGCACCGCTTGAACAAGTCACGGTTTTAGAGAGTGCCACCAATCAAGGTAAAGGCAGCGCAATGCTCTTAGGAATGCGCCACGCTCATCAATTAGGATTTAGCCATGCCATTCAAATTGACGCCGATGGGCAACACGATCCAGCAGCTATTCCTGAATTATTAAAAACGTCTCAACAGCATCCGAACGCTTTGGTTTCAGGCAAACCGATTTACGATGATTCAGTGCCTAAATCTCGTTTGTATGGTCGCTATATCACGCATGTTTGGGTGTGGATTGAAACGCTGTCACTTGAAATCAAAGACAGCATGTGTGGCTTTCGTTCTTATCCTTTAGCGGAAACGATTCAAACTATCGAGCGCCATTCGATTGGTCAAAGAATGGATTTCGACACGGAAATCATGGTGAAAATGTATTGGCAAGGCGTGCGCTGTTATTTTGTCGATACTAAAGTTTTTTACCCTGAACATGGCATCTCGCATTTCGATGCTTTGCACGACAACATTCGTATCAGCAAAATGCACACTAGGTTGTTTTTAGGCATGTTGCCTCGTATTCCAAAACTGATTTCTCGTCATTTTTCTGCTTCAAAACCTGATTCAACGTCGGATACTCATTGGTCTAAAACGAAGGAAAAAGGCACGGTTCTAGGCATTAAAATTTTAATGGCAACCTATTCTCTTTTGGGAAGAAGAGCCTTTAACGCTATGTTGAAGTCAGTGATCGCTTACTACCATAAAACAGGAAAACAAGCTCGCCTAGCATCAGAATTGTATTTGCAGCAATTGGAAACTTATTGCGTAGAAAAACAAATCCCTTTGCCTGCCAATTTAAGTAGTTATCAGCATTTGATCTCTTTTGGACAAACCGTGCTCGACAAACTGGCTGGCTGGAAAGGCGACATTACTCGTGCCGATCTCAATATTAATGGCCAAGAACATTTTGACGATGTGATTGAAAATAAAAAAGGTATTGTGATTATTGGCTCACATCTCGGTAATTTAGAACTATGCCGAGCTATGGGTCGCTTGCGCCAAGGGGTCATAATTAATGCTTTGGTTTTTACTGAACATGCGGAACGTTTTAACAATGTGATGAAAGCGGTCAACCCTGATTCTTCTATCAATCTCATTCAAGTTTCAACTCTTGGCCCTGATACTGCGATTTTGCTGCAACAAAAACTCGAACAAGGCGAATGGGTTGTGATTGTCGGCGACCGCACTTCCACCACCAAAGAGCAACGTGTAGTTTGGGCGGACTTTCTTGGCAAACCGGCGCCATTTCCACAAGGCCCATTTATGCTAGCGACTGTTTTAGCTGCGCCTGTTTATCTGCTTTTCGGCTTGCGAGATGAATATTCAGAACACGGCAAACTGCGCTACAACGTTTATTTCGAACCTTTTAGCGAGAAAATCCAACTGCCTCGCAAACAGCGCATGGAAGCACTACAAAACCTGGTGCAACAGTATGCAAATCGCCTTGAACACTTTACGTTAAAAGCTCCGCTGCAATGGTATAACTTTTTTAATTTCTGGCAGTTAACAGAACAAGCCCACGAAATTAATCATAAAGGCAGAGATGAATAAGATGTCTCAACGAATTAATCAATTGGAACCATGGGCATTTAAACCTTAGTATCAAGATTAAAATCCAATAAGATTCTGAATACATGAGTTAATTATGAGTAAATCAACACTAACTGCTGAAGTGATCATGCGCCCATCTTTTCAGGATGCCGATCCAATGGGCGTGGTTTATCACGGTAATTACTTCCGATTTATTGAAGAAGCCCGCCGTGTCATGCTGGATAAAATTGGCTACAACTACCGAGAAATGCAGGCATCTGGTTATATGTGGCCGATCATTGATGTACGTGTTAAATACATCAAACCGATCCCATTCGATCTAACAGTTCGTGTTGAAGCAAAATTAACGGAATGGGAAAACCGCTTAAAAGTCGATTATGTGATTTACGATGCGCAGACCAATCAACGCTTAACCAAAGGCTACACCATGCAAGTTGCGGTAAGCATTGAAACGCAAGAAATGTGCTTTGTTTCCCCAGCAGCATTGACCGATAAACTCGATGCTTACTTTGAAAATTTAGAGTCGTAAGAGGCTTGTTTGATATGAAAAAAATTAACGCTTTCCGTTTGGTTTTCTCTACACTATTCAGCCTTTTCATTTTGCTGATTTCCATACCAACACAAGCGCTCACCTTAGAGCAACTTCAACAGCAACTCGCTAGCCATCCAACCGTGCGTGGCGACTTCATTCAAACTCGCAACATGGCAATGTTTGATGCACCTTTGGTTTCAAATGGTTCATTCTTGCTATCAAGTCAACACGGTTTGTGGTGGAAGCAAACCACGCCATTCCCAACTTCGTTAATCTTAACCCAAGACAAATTAAGCCAGCAGATCGGCACACAAGCTCCACAATTAATGAAATCGAGCGATAATCCTATGGTGTTCTATTTCAGCCATGTGTTTTTATCTGTATTCAAAGGCGACACCAAAACACTGCAAGACCAGTTTAAGTTAACGTTTACCGATGAAGCATCTGGTTGGACAATCGCACTTAAACCAAGATATGCACCGTTAAACAAAGTCTTTAATTCGATTGAAATCAAAGGGCAAGACTACATCAATACAATTGATTTAAAAGAAGTTCGCGGCGATGAAACGGAAATTCAATTTCAAAACCAAAGCCACCAGCCAGAGGCATTAACTCAAGCTGAACAAGCAACATTTAAGCTTTAATGTTCAGTAACGGATCTATTTCATGTTTCAAACCGCTCATTTAAAAGAACACTGCACCAGTCCAAAACAGAAGAAACTTGCGCTTTTGTGGACGATCTTAATGCTGATCTTTAGCACCATGTTATTCAATCAATTGACGACCAAACCTTTGCCAATTGAAACCAATATCATGGCGCTATTGCCAAAAAACCAGCAAGATCCGCGGGCGCAAATTGCCTTTGATCGCATAGCTTCGACCATGAGCAATAAAGTGATCTTTTTAGTGGGCAGCAAAGATCCTGAAACAACGATCCAAGCAACGAAAGCCTTTGAACAATCTCTTGACACAATGACGATCCAAAAGGATGCGGCAAAAGAAGATCAAGCCAAAACAGAAGATCCTAAGCCTGCACTATTTTCCAATATTGACGGGCAAGTCACTCAAGATGCTCAACAAGAATGGGGGAAATTCTTCTTCCCTTATCGTTTTCAATTACTCACTCAAGAACAGCAACAAAGGCTACAGCAAGATCCAAACTCTCAGACGGATTATGTAATTCAATCGGTTTATAGCCCATTTTCTGGTGTTACTGGCGGTGAATTACAAAATGATTCATTTCTACTTTTCCGTGACTATCTAAAACAATTAACCGCAAATTCTGGCAACTTCCGCCTTTCCGATGGTTATCTCACTACGGAATATCAAAACAAGCATTACGCATTGATTTCGGCAGATTTAAATGGCTCTGCGTATAACATGAAGTTGCAACGCCAATTGCCGGAATTGATTAAGTTAGAGCAAACGTTAAAAAGCCAATTTAATAATGATCTTGAGGTGCTGCATACTGGCGTCATTTTCTATGCAGAACACGGAACACAAAGTGCAAAAAGTGAAATCAGCACCATTGGCGTAGGCTCTTTGATTGGTGTGGTTTTATTGATTTTATTGGTATATCGCAGCGCAATGCCATTAACTCTTGCGCTACTTTCGATTGGTTGTGGTTTGGTGGCTGCTTTTGTAGTTACTTCTGCCGTTTTTGGACGAGTACATTTATTCAGCTTAGTTTTTGGTGCCAGCTTGATTGGTGTTTCAATTGACTACGCATTCCATTATTTAACCGACCGTTTAGCTGCAGGAAATCGCTGGCAAGCAACCAAAGGCTTAAAGCATATATTTATGGCAATCACGCTTGGCTTAGTCACCAGTTTGATTGGTTATTTAGGTATGTTAATCGCGCCATTCCCCGGCCTGCAGCAACTTGCTTTATTCTCTGCAATTGGACTTTTTGCCGCTTATGCCACTGTGGTGTGCTGGTATCCTGTTTTAGCCGCTTCACCAAGTGCTGCTAAAAAATTGCCTTTATCGGGGTTATTAAGGCTTTGGCTACGAGTTTGGCAAAACCGACCGCTGCGCATCATTTTGCCAGTGACCTTAATTATCATCAGCTTTTTCGGTGTGCGTTTTGCAAAATACAACGACGATATTCGTCAACTGCAAGCCATGCCTGAAAACCTGAAACAACAAGAGCAACTCATTAAAACCATTTCAGGCGTGCAGCATGATCAACAAATGTTGTTAGTAAACGCTCACTCAGAACAAGACTTGCTCGATAAATTAGGCGACCTTTCAACGCAATTAAATCAGCAAGTGAAACGTCATCACATCGATGGCTATCAAAGCATCACCCAATTTATTCCAAGCATTGAACAGCAAAAACGTAACTTCGCACTGACGCAATCCTTGTATCAAACGCAAGCAGAAAAGCTTCAAGCAAGATTACAACTGAAAACATTGCCGACAATGCCTGCGCAATTCCATCCATTAGATATCGATGATTTCTTAGCATCTTCTATCTCAAAACCGGTGCAATTCATGTGGCTTGGTAACATCCAAGGGCAAGCTTCTGCACTTGTTACTCTCAACGGTGTTCATAACGAATCGGCTATCGAAAAACTTGCTAGCCAACAAGGCATCAGTTACTTAAATAAAACCAAAGAGATTTCAGAACTGTTTGGCTTATATCGTGTTCATGTGAGTGAATTATTAAGCGTGGCGACTATTCTGATTTTGCTAGTGGTATCCATTCGCTATGGCGTTAAACAAGGAATTTTAATTGTCTTACCGCCTCTTATTGCGGGTGCAATTGGGGTTTCAGTGTCGATTTGGCTTAATGGTTATCTCAACCTATTTAACTTGCTCGCATTGGTTTTGGTGCTTGGAATAGGCATTGATTACACCTTATTTTTTGCGGAACAATCACTCAAACAAGAACGAGCATGGTCACAATCGACTAACTTAACCTCGTTCCATTCCGAGCAAGCTCTCGCCATAGAACACAGTCCACATACGACTTTATTGGCGATTAGTTTGTCTGCACTGACAACAATTCTCTCGTTTGGATTACTGGCATTAAGCCAAACCCAGGCGATTCACAATTTTGGTATCACGGTTCTGTTTGGCATTTTAGTGTCTTGGATGCTTGCACCCTTAGCTATGAAACCAACTGAATATTAAGGAATAAATAGAATGAAAAAGTTCGAGTTTCGTTCACTAGGATTAGTGCTGTTTGCCTTATTATTAAGTGCTTGTGCTGCGCCACAAAAAGGCAAAGATCCCTCTGCGCAAAATCAGGTGGAAATTGCGCCCCGCACTTGGGTTTCCATGCCACAACCACAAGACTTAGGCTACACGCTCAATACCAGCCAGTTGATTTCTGCCACTTATCACGACGAGCAGAATCAAACTCAGCAAAACCAACTGCCGATCCAATTACAAGTAACACCAAACAAAATCGTGCTGGCTGGTTTTTCATCATGGGGAACAAGACTGCTTAGCCTCACCTATCAAAACAGCCAAATTGATACCGATGTAATGATGGGGTTAGCAAACTCCTTACCTAAACCAGAGCAAGTGTTATTTAATTTGATGATCACCCTTTGGCCAATTGATGTTTGGCAAGATCGTTTAGCACCTGTGGGCTGGAAATTGACTGAGCAATCGGTATCAGGATTAGCTACAGCAAACGCTATTCCAGTCGTTAAACAACGAAAATTATTTAGCGAAACCGGTGAATTGGTTGCCGAAATGAATTTCACCGCCAATGAAGCACTTAAAGGTGATATTGAGTTCATAAATCACCCGTTAGACTTTTCTATCGAGATAAAAACTCTACAATATTCAACTAAATAGCCGTGAATAAAATTAGGAACATGCCAACAATGACAGCGCCATCAACAACTCGGTTTCCTTTATACATTCATGCTTGTGGTTCACATTCAGCTTTAGGATGCGATTCCGCGACCATTCAGCAACGGTTATTACAAGGTCATTCGCCTGATATGCAAACCTCAAATGAGTGGTTGAATGATGGCAGCGAGACGGTTGTTGGAGTCGCAAACGGAAAGTTACCTGAAATCGGCAGCGAGTTTATTCATCAAAATACACGCAATAACCGTTTGGCTCTATCTGCATTGCTGCAAATAGAATATGAAATCCATCAAGCAATCAAAAAGTACGGTGCAGATAGAGTTGCTGTGTTAGTGGGTACTAGCACATCGGGTATCGCTGATGGTGAACAAGCTCTTCTTGAGCATCAAAAAACAGGTGAACTACCAAGCGATTATGATTACCACCAGCAAGAAATCGCGAATACCAGTCGTTTTATTGCTGATTACTTTGGCATAAATGGCCCGAATTACACAATCTCAACTGCATGTTCTTCTAGTGGTCGAGTGTTTATTTCTGCACAGCGTCTATTAAAAGCTGGCTTGGTCGATGCCGTGATTGCCGGTGGTGCAGATACTTTATGCAAACTCACTCTAAATGGCTTTTATGGCTTAGAAGCTTTATCACATCAGATTTGCAATCCGTTTAGTGATAATCGCAATGGCATCAATATTGGTGAAGCGGCAGCCTTTATGTTGCTTTCACGAGAGAATCCAACGCCGAGTCAACCTCATGTCGCTTTGCTTGGCGCCGGTGACAGTTCTGATGCTCATCATATTTCTGCACCACACCCTGAAGGTAATGGCGCAGAACAGGCTATGCGTAAAGCGTTAGTGAATGCTCACTTAGAACCGCAAGATGTTGGCTATATCAACGCTCATGGCACGGCAACCAAACTTAATGATGCAATGGAAGCCAAAGCGATTGAACGGGTGTTTGGGACTCAAACACCTGTCAGCTCCACTAAACCTTTAACGGGTCACTGTTTAGGTGCTGCGAGTAGTATTGAAGCTGCAATTTGCTGGCATACACTGACTTATAAACTGCCAATTCCGCCGCAAATCAACGATGAAAAGTCAGAAGAGTTTACGATTCAACTGACTAAATCAAATACCCAATTAGAAAAAAACGTTATTTTAAGTAACTCTTTTGCCTTTGGTGGCAATAATGTCAGCCTGATTTTTGGATATGCCAATGACTGATTTATGCGATAACCTTTCTAACATTCCCGATGTTGCAGAATTACTTCCGCACCAAGCTCCGATGATTTTGGTGGATAAATTGATTTCAGTCGATGACGAAAATGTTCACACTCAAGTCATCATTAAAGAATCGGAAATGTTTTTTAATCATGAAACCCAAAGCGTTCCAAGCTATGTCGGCATAGAATATATGGCACAAACCATTGGTGCTTGGTCGGGTTTTCATGCTTGGAAAAAATGTCAAAAGCCAGCGGTTGGTTTCTTATTAGGCACTCGTCGCTATACTTGTGAGTACAGTGAATTCCCTCTCGGGCTACAACTGGATATCTTTGCTGAGTACATAATGGAAAGTAACGGTATGGCCGCCTTTCAATGCAGGATAAAGCATGCAGGAAAAGAGCTAGCAACCGCACAACTGAATGCTTTTGCGCCATCGGAACAGCAACTCGCTGATATAATGAATTCAATAAGAAATTAATAATTCAAAATAAAATCAACAAAAAAGGACAACAATGACTCGACATATTCTCGTCACTGGTGCCAGCAAAGGTATCGGCCAAGCCATTGCTATTCAACTCGCTCAAGATGGTTTTACTATTGCCGTTCACTATATGAGTGATCAATCTGGCGCAGAACAAACTTTAGCGCAAATTCAAAAAGTCGGTGGACAAGGACGCTTAATCCAATTCGACATTAGCCAACGAGAACAATGCAAACAAGTTATTGAGGCAGATATTGAACAACATGGCGCTTATTACGGTGTAATCAGTAATGCGGGTATTACTCGTGATACCGCTTTTCCCGCCATGATGAGTGATGAATGGGACAGCGTAATCCACACCAATTTAGACAGTTTTTATAACGTGCTTCACCCTTGCGTCATGCCAATGGTTCGACTTCGCAACGGCGGGCGTATTGTCACTATGGCATCGGTTTCAGGCTTAATGGGCAATCGAGGTCAGACTAACTACAGTGCCGCCAAAGCTGGTGTGATTGGCGCAACCAAAGCCTTAGCCTTAGAACTCGCTAAACGAAAAATCACGGTTAACTGTGTTGCTCCCGGTTTAATCGACACAGGCATGGTCGACGAACAGGTCAAAGAACACGCTTTACCGCAAGTACCATTACGTCGCATGGGTAAACCCGAAGAAGTTGCGGGCTTGGTAAGTTACCTAATGTCAGACAACGCTGCCTACATCACAAGGCAAGTAATTTCTGTCAATGGAGGTTTAATATGACACGTCGAGTTGTTGTCACCGGAATGTCTGGTGTGACTGCTTTTGGTAACGATTGGCAGCAAATTGAACCTAAATTACGCGCTTGTGAAAATGCGGTACAGTTTATGGAAAGCTATGTCCAATACGATGGCTTAAACACCAAACTAGCAGCACCAATTTTAGATTTCCAACTACCAAAACATTATACCCGCAAAAAGATTCGAGCCATGGGTCGGGTATCTAAGATGGCGACCCTAGCTACTGAAAACGCCTTATTGCAGAGTGGATTATTAAGCGAAGACGGTTCTAGTCACGAAGTACTTACTAACGGACAAACAGGTGTCGCTTATGGTTCTTCAATTGGTAGCACTCCGGCTGTGGGCGCATTTGGTGTGATGCTTAATGAAAAATCAACTCGTGCGATTACTGCCACCACTTATGTGCAAATGATGCCACACACTGCGGCGGTAAATGTGGGCTTATTCTTCGGATTACGTGGACGAGTGATCCCAACCAGCAGTGCATGTACTTCTGGCAGCCAAGCAATTGGTTATGCTTATGAAGCAATTAAACACGGCTATCAAACCGCTATGGTTGCCGGTGGTGCAGAAGAACTTTGCCCAACCGAATCTGCCGTTTTTGATACTCTTTTTGCTGCGAGCATCAAGAACGATACACCAAAAGCAACGCCTCGCCCTTACGACAAAGATCGTGATGGTTTGGTTATCGGTGAAGGTGCAGGAACATTCGTTTTAGAAGAATATGAACATGCCGTTGCTCGTGGCGCAAAAATCTATGCTGAGATTGTCGGCTTTGCCAGTAACTGCGATGCAGCACATGTCACCCAACCGCAAATGGCAAACATGCAACGTTGTATGGAAATGGCACTTGAAGATGCGAACTTACCTGCAAGCTGCATTGGTTATGTTTCGGCACATGGCACAGCTACCGACCGTGGCGACATTGCTGAAAGCCAAGCAACTCACAATGTGTTTGGTAATCAAACCCCAATCAGCTCACTGAAAAGCTATTTTGGTCATACATTAGGTGCTTGTGGTGCGGTTGAAGCATGGTTAAGCCTTGAAATGATGCACACAGGTTGGTTCCATCCAACACTCAACCTAGACAATATCGACCCTGAATGTGGTGATTTAGATTACATTCGTGAAAATGGTCGCGAGCTAGATTGCCAATACATTATGAGCAACAACTTTGCTTTTGGTGGAATTAATACGTCTTTGATTTTCAAAAGAATGGATTAAGAATTTCTTATTCGAGATAGAAAAGATGCAAGATCAAAAATGGCGCTACAGTGAGCGCCATTTTTTGTATTAAGCATCTTTTGTACAAAGAAAGATAGATTAGAACTTGTAACCGATACCAACCATGTAAACCCATGGGTCAACGTCTACGTCTACTTTTAGCTTATTACCTAGATAATCGACACTTGCATCAGTATCAATATCAATATAGCGAACTTGAGCATTGATGGTAATATTGTCAGTAATAAAGTAATCCATACCGACCTGCCCAGCTAAGCCCCAAGAGTCATCCAAATCTAAGTTGCTAAAGCCTTTTTGTTTTGCACTTCCATCCACATCTTCATCAAAGAAAAATGTATAGTTAATACCTGCACCAATATAAGGTTGAAATTTAGATTCGGTATTCATTGGATACCAAACCACACTTAGCGTTGGTGGTAAATGCTTGATACTACCTAAACCGCCATTTAATGTTGGGTCACCAGCAGGAGATCCACCTAAAGAAACATCATGACTAAATGGTGTTGCTGCGAGTAATTCCACCCCCCAGTGATCTGCAAACATATAAGCAAAGTTCAAACCGAGTTGGGTATCACTGTTTACAGATGCTTCACCACCAATATTCCCAAGATCGCCTGTAATATCAGAGCTGCTATCATCCGGATCAACAGTCACTGCACCAGCACGAACTAAAAAGTCACCTTTTTGTAATGCTGCATTAGCTGATAACGAAGTTGCGCTGAGCGCCAAAAGGGATAGAGCTATAAGAGTTTTTTTCATCGTTTCACCTTTATTGGATTGTTTTTATAATGTTTATTTTTGGTGAAAGATAATCGTAGTTAGTATTACCACTTTTGAGGTAAATCAATTTATGGTGGAAGATGTAAAAACTTGTTAAGAAATTTTGATCGCCATTCCAATTTATTAGCAATTAACTTCGATAATTTTCAAACTTTTAATGTATTAACCCTAACTATAAGTTAAAATCACCCTATTTCATTTAAGGTGTTTCTAAGGGTATTCTCTTAGCATCTAAAGTATATAATTGCCCTCGGTAAAATTAGAATTGAGTTTAGCTTTGTGACTTCCAAATAACTAATAAAGTCATAAGCTTATCGATTAAAAACTTAACCTTTAAATCAAGTAAATGAGATGTATATGCAACCAAGTATTTCAGTGGTGATCCCAGCCAAAAATGAACAAGGGAATATCGGTAAATTAGTCAAAGAAATACACGCCAGTTTGCAAGATTACCCTCAATTTGAAATTGTGATCACCGATGATGGCAGCACAGATCAAACCGTCCAAGAAGCTCTCGATAGCGCTAAAGAATGCAACTGTAATATACAAGTAATTAGCCACCAGCAAAGTTGTGGGCAAAGTACAGCGGTTCTCACGGCAGTAAAACACGCAAAAGGCGATTGGATCATTACTTCTGATGCGGATGGCCAAAACGATCCTTCGGATATGCCAGAGATGCTCAAAGCCGCTTTACAAGTTCAAAACCCGCATTTCTGTATCGCTGGCTTTCGAGCTAAACGCCAAGATACCGCATGGATCCGCTTTCAATCTCGATTTGCCAATAAAGTTCGCCACATGCTATTAGGCGATGGCGTTCCCGATTCAGGCTGCGGCTTAAAGATCATTCCTAAAGCGACTTATCTGCAATTGCCTTACTTTGATCACATGCACCGCTTTTTACCTGCATTGATCAAAACCATTGGTGGCGAGATTGTAATCCATCAAGTTAAGCACAGAGATCGCGAAGTCGGCACATCCAACTACAATGCATGGAACCGAGCTTGGGTTGGTATTGTCGATATCTTTGGTGTGATTTGGCTACAGAAACGCACTAAGTGTCCAGAAGTGAAAGAGGTGAATTGCGTCGAGTCACAAACATCGAACGCAAACGAAATCTAAACATGAAATGGTTAAAACTGATTGTGCTGGTTGGGATTGGCTTGCTGATTGTAAGCCAATTAGAAAATCCCGTTATTGCACATTTAACAGATAAAAACTGGCTTGTTGATTACATTCAGCAAAACGGAATTCATGGTGATCTCATCATCATCCTTGCTAGCATGGTTTTTCTTGCACTTAGCGGGCCAAAACAAGTTATCGCTTTAATGTTTGGCTACCTGTACGGAATTTATATGGGGTCTGCATTGGCGGTAGGTACTTGTCTTTTAGCTGCTTCAATAAACTACATGATGGCACGATTCTTACTTGGTGGCGTGCTATTTCGCCACTTCCCAAAAAGAATGCAGAAGTTTACCCGTTTTGCCAGTCGTCAGCCTTTTTTGAAAATCTTGCTACTAAGACTTTTCCCTATTGGTAATAACGTGGTGACTAACTTGCTTTCAGGTAGCGTACGTGTTCCTGTTTGCGCTTTTTTCTCGGCAAGTTTTTTAGGTTATCTGCCTCAAACCATCATTTTTGCCTTAATGGGTGCCGGTATTAATTCCTCAAGTAATAGCATGATTTATTTAAGTATTATTTTAGCGGTAGTAAGCACCATTCTAACTGCCATGATTTATCGCGATCATATTAAAAGTCGTGTTGAAGACCTTAACTTGGAAGAAACTGTATGAGTTTATTTTCATCCAACAAATACAAACAAATTTGGGATAACGAAGATTATTACCAAACGCTTTATTTCTTATTGGCGATTGCGGTGATTATTATTTTTGCAGGGATTGGATTTCGCGACCCATGGCCTGCAGATGAGCCTCGCTTTGTTGAAGTAGCAAAAGAAATGGTGCAATCAGGAAACTGGTTTTTCCCTATGCGCGGTGGTGAACTTTACCCCGACAAACCGCCTGTATTTATGTGGTCAATGGCCGCTTTTTATTGGTTAACCGGTAGCTTAAAAGCCACGTTTTTATTACCGAATGCGATTGTTAGCATCATTGCTTTAGTTTGCTGTTATGACATATCAGCAAAACTATGGAACGTAAAAACCGCTCGCACTGTTGGTTTATTATTGCTGATCGCCCCTCAATTTATTATTCAAGCTAAAGCAGCCCAAATTGATGCCATGGTCGCAGCTTGGATCACTATTGCCATGTACGGCTTATTGCGCCATTTCTTCATTAAGACAAGCTGGGCTTGGTATTACACCGCATGGGCTTTTATGGGGTTGGGCATTATTACTAAAGGCGTTGGCTTTTTACCAATCTTCTTTTTGATCCCTGTTCTGACTCTGCATTTTAGCGGTAAGCATCGTTTTGAAGATCAAGTAAGTTGGAAGCTTCTTCTCGGCTTAGTTGCTATGTTAGCGGTTATCGCTTGCTGGTTAATCCCAATGCTGATGATTGCTGATTCAAGCCATAATCCAGATTTTATTGCTTACAAAAACAATATTCTTTTCAAGCAAACTGGTGAACGTTACGCAAATTCATGGGCACATCTTGAGCCTTGGTATTACTTCATTGTTAGCGTTATTCCTGTCATGTGGTTTCCGCTGTATTTCGTGTGTTTCCATAAGAAATTTTGGCAAGAAGTGAAACAGTCTGGCTTACTAATCAGCTTGTTAAGTTGGATTGTTTTAGTGGTTATCTTCTTTAGCTTCAGTCCAGGTAAACGCGGCGTTTATGTTTTGCCTGCTTTACCAATGCTGGCGTTAGTTGCTGGAGATTTTCTATCTAAACATCAGTGGTATAAAGGCTTCGATTGGTTATTAAAAGGCTTAACCGCTTTATTAGGCATAGTGCTTATCGTTGCAGCAGGAATAGCATTATTTGATTCCCCAGTCATTACCAAACACTTAGAAGGGCATCCTCATGAATTTGGTGCTTTCTTTGTAGTTACATCGGTGATTTGGCTGGTTGCTTTTTGGAAAGGATTGAAAAAATCAGCATTATGGAGTTTTGGAATCGCCCTTTGCATAACATGGGTTTTATATAGCTTTGTTGGTTATCCACTCTTGAACCCAACTCGTACTCCTGCAAAAGATATGATGCTTGAAGTTGCACAAAAAATTGGTCCAAATGGTGAGTTAGGAATGTCTCGCTTTAAGGAGCAATTTTTATTGTTCTCACCAATTTCTTTAACTCATTTTAGTTATCTAGACAACACTTCTGAGCAAGATCGAAATGCATGGTTATGGATGAAAGAAAAACCCAACCGTTATTTATTTACTCGTGGCGACATAGGGAATATGGGTTGTTTTGATATAAGTAAAGCGACTCAATTAGGTGAAGCTCATCGCCGAGATTGGGCATTACTTGATAGCTCAGCTTTATTGGATAGCTGTCCAAAACCAAAAGAAGTTAAGCGTTATCATATGGAAGTGAAATCGTCTTATTAAAATTATTCAGCACTAAAATTAAAAAATGGCAGCGTTAATTACAACACTGCCATTTTTACATTTAAATCAATAGATTACTCAACCGTTACCGATTTTGCCAAGTTACGAGGCTGATCGACATCGGTACCTTTAATTAAGGCAACATAGTAAGACAACAACTGCATCGGTACTGTGTAGTAGATTGGCGCAGTAATGTCGCTCACATGTGGCAACTTAATGATTTTCATCGTTTCATCTGGTTGGAAGCCGGCATCTGCATCGGCAAACACATATAGCAAACCACCACGAGCACGCACTTCTTCAATGTTAGATTTCAGCTTCTCAAGTAACTCATTACTTGGTGCAATCACAACAACTGGCATATCAGCATCAATCAAAGCAAGTGGACCATGTTTTAACTCACCCGCAGCATAAGCTTCAGCGTGAATATAAGAAATCTCTTTTAGCTTCAATGCTGCTTCAACAGCAATTGGGTAAAACTCACCACGACCCAAGAATAGCGTGTGATGTTTATCAGCAAAATCTTCGGCTAATGCTTCGATTTCTTTATCGTAAGACAGCGCATGTTCGATTTGTGCTGGTAATGCATGTAAAGCTTCAACAATTTCAGCTTCTTTCGCTTTATCAATGGTATTTTTTTGTTTACCCATTGCGGTTACTAGCATCAACAATGCAGCAAGTTGAGTGGTAAATGCTTTGGTTGAAGCCACACCAATTTCAGCACCGGCACGAGTCATAAAGGCAAAGTCTGATTCACGAACTAAAGATGAACCAGCCACGTTACAAATCGTCATCGCAGACATGTAGCCTTTTTCTTTCGCTAGACGTAACGCAGCTAATGTATCCGCCGTTTCACCAGATTGAGATAAAGTGATTAATAAGCTGTTTGGACGTGTAACAAATTTACGATAACGGAATTCAGATGCAATTTCGACATCACAGCTTACACCCGCTAATGATTCAAACCAGTAACGTGCCGTCATGCCCGCATTATAAGATGTACCGCAAGCGATGATTTGAACGTGTTCTACCTTTTCAAGAATCTCAGCCGCATTCACACCAATGCTTTCTGTCACTACGGCATCTTTGGTTACACGTGCTTCCATTGTGTTAATTAGTGCTTTTGGCTGTTCGAATACTTCTTTTTGCATGAAATGGCGGAATTGGCCTTTATCAGCAGCATCTTGCTCCGCATTGGATTCACTAATTGTGCGCTCAACTGCATTGCCATCTATATCAAACACCATGACTTCACGGCGAGTAACTTCTGCGACATCCCCTTCTTCAAGGAACATAAAACGACGAGTCACACTTAACAATGCTAATTGATCCGAAGCGATAAAGTTTTCACCGACACCAAAGCCAATCACAATTGGGCTGCCAGAACGAGCCACTACTACTCGGCTTGGGTCTTTACGATCGAAAACAACCGTACCGTAAGCGCCATCTAATTGTTTCACTGTTTTTTGCAGAGCTTCAATTAAAGAATTAGAAGTACGAAGCTCCCATTCAACTAGGTGTGCAATCACTTCTGTATCCGTTTGAGAAACGAATACATAACCACGCTCACGTAGGGTTTCACGTAATTCTTCATGGTTTTCAATAATGCCGTTATGAACAACTGCAATATCACCAGATACATGTGGATGTGCATTGATTTCAGAAGGTTCACCATGCGTTGCCCAACGAGTATGAGCAATACCGGTCCCACCAACGACTTCTGATTGATTAACCGCATCTGCTAATTCTTGCACCTTACCTAAACGACGAATACGAGTCATATTTAAGTCCGTATCCACCACTGCTAAACCTGCTGAATCATAGCCTCGATATTCTAAACGGCGTAAACCTTCAACCAGAATTTCAGCCACATCACGCTGTGCTACTGCACCCACGATTCCACACATATCAATATCCTTCTGCTTTTCCCTGCAAATTCATCACAGGCAAATGAACTGTTATAAAAATAAAATCTATTTAGCGATTAAAACTTGAATGTTTTGCTGCTCAATTTGTTCTTTCTGCTCTTGGGTAATATCTTGATCTGTTACCAGAACATCCACTACGTCCCAAGCTAACTCTAAATTTGGAATTTTGCGGCCAATTTTGTCGGATTCCACCATAACCACTACTTGGCGAGCTACTTGTGCCATCACTTGGCTTAACCCCAAAAGCTCATTAAAAGTCGTGGTACCACGGCCTAAATCAATGCCATCGGCACCAATAAAGAGTTGGTCAAAATCGTAAGAACGCAACACCTGCTCTGCGACTTGACCTTGGAAAGATTCCGAATGGTTATCCCAAGTTCCGCCAGTCATCAACAAGGTTGGTTCGCTTTCTAACGCATTTAAAGCATTGGCAACATTAAGAGAATTGGTCATAACTACCAGACCACGCTTAGCGTTTAATTGCTCAATTAATGCACCGGTTGTGCTACCACTGTCGATAATAATTCGATGATGATCTTTAATTAAAGTTGCAGCTGCTTTCGCAAGTGATAACTTTCGTTTAGAAACTTCTTCAGAAAAAACTTCATTGATAATTTCTTTCGGTAAAGCAATTGCACCGCCGTAACGACGCAACAACAAACCACTTTCTTCTAATGCTGAAAGATCTTTTCTGATAGAAACTTCTGAAATATTGAATTGCTTGGTAAGTGCATCAACGCTGACTTCACCCTGCTCATTAACCTGTTGAACAATCAAATGACGACGCTGTTGAGTATTTCGCTTTGACACAACTGAAACCCCTTAAATTTCGAAACGAAACACATTAAACAAAAACGAAAGTGATTTGTCTATTTTTTTTACAAAGAAAAATTAATCTTTTTTAAATAAACATTGTCCTAAAACAAGTAAGTATCGTGATCTTCAACACAAAGACTGGTAAAATTCCCACCCAATTTTAGAAAGAAAATTACAAAACAAAGTAAAGCTGACATCAAAATGCAGTGTGACTATGCAAGTATGAAAATACGAAGCGAGGTTGAAAATACCAACTACACTGTAAAGCAGGCTTTAATTGGTGTGACAGAAGCAGACTATTGAACATCTGCATGACAGAACGTCTATTTTAATGGCAAAAGTGCTCAACACGATTTGCATTCAACCCATTAAAATACCTCAAATTAAAAAATGTAATATTACTTACGGAGAGTATCTACTCATGAAAAAGACCAAAATCGTATGTACGATTGGCCCGAAAACTGAATCTGTTGAGAAACTAACTGAACTAGCAAACGCAGGCATGAACGTAATGCGTTTGAACTTCTCTCACGGTGATTTCGAAGAGCATGGCAACCGTATTGCTAACCTTCGCCAAGTAATGAAAAACACTGGCAAACAACTTGCTATCCTTTTAGATACTAAAGGTCCTGAAATCCGCACAATCAAACTAGAAAACGGTGAAGACGTTGCTCTAGTTGCAGGTCAAGATTTCACTTTCACTACTGACACAACTGTTGTTGGTAACAAAAACACTGTAGCTGTTACTTACCCTGGTTTCGCTCAAGACTTAAAAGCTGGTGACACAATCCTAGTTGACGATGGTCTAATCGAAATGGAAGTAGTTGCAACTACTGACACTGAAGTTAAATGTAAAGTTCTAAACAACGGTGACCTAGGCGAAAACAAAGGTGTTAACCTTCCTGGCGTTTCTGTAAAACTTCCTGCTCTTGCTGAAAAAGATAAAGCTGACCTTAAATTTGGTTGTGAGCAAGGCGTTGACTTCGTTGCTGCATCTTTCATCCGTAAAGCTGACGACGTGAAAGAAATCCGTGAATTGCTATGTGCAAACGGCGGCGAAAACATCCAAATCATCTCAAAAATTGAGAACCAAGAAGGTGTGGACAACTTCGACGAGATCCTAGAAGCATCTGACGGCATCATGGTTGCTCGTGGTGACCTAGGTGTTGAAATCCCAGTTGAAGAAGTAATCTTCGCTCAAAAAATGATGATTGAGAAATGTAACCGCGCTCGTAAAGTGGTTATCACTGCAACTCAAATGCTTGATTCTATGATCAAAAACCCACGTCCAACTCGCGCAGAAGCGGGTGACGTTGCGAACGCAATCATGGATGGTACTGATGCAGTAATGCTTTCTGGTGAATCTGCGAAAGGTAAATACCCTGTTGAAGCGGTAACTATCATGGCGCAAATCTGTGAGCGTACTGACCGTGCACTTAAAGCTGAACTAGGTTCTCGTCTAGACAGCCCACGTCTACGTATCACTGAAGCAGTTTGTAAATCAGCAGTAGAAACAGCTGAGAAACTAGATGCTCCAGTTATCGTTGTTGCAACTGAAGCTGGTAAATCAGCTCGTTCAGTTCGTAAATACTTCCCAACTGCGAAAATCATTGCTGTTACAACTAACACTAAGACTGCGGCTCAACTTTGCCTATCTAAAGGTGTTACACCTATCGTTGTAGAATCTATCGAAAACACTGATGATTTCTACCGTCAAGGTATGGCTATCGCTCTTGAAACTGGCTTCGGTCAAAAAGGCGACGTAGCAGTTATGGTTTCTGGTGCTCTAGTACCATCAGGCACAACTAACACTTCTTCTGTTCACGTTTTATAATCCAAAGCGTTTTTCAGTTAAGACAGATAAACAAAAGGAGACCATTGCGGTCTCCTTTTTTATGTCTTACGTTCTACTTTTATTACCGGTTGATTGGTTGTTTAGGTGCCCTCTAAACAAAATGTTATCTAAAAGGATTACCAACCAGATAATTTATCAAGCTATTTAGCCAGAAACTCTTTCAACAAAAGCTTTATTACCAACCAAATAACTCACGATGATGTGTATTCACTAGTAACACCATCAACAGAAAATACAACGCACTGATTTTTATCCCTAAAATTAATAAACTTCCCACTGTTAGTCTCACGAGGCCATCTTTTAACATATCGGACTCTCCCAACTGATTTCACCTGATGTGACACACATCACACTAGAGATTAATTTTAGCGCAAATAATAGCCACTTATACGACTAAAGTCGAACAAATTTACGTCAAAAAAATGCCTGTAAAATGAGGGAATATGGGAAGGGTTATAAAACAAAAAGTTAGAAAAAAGCAGCGACCTAAATCACTGCTTTTGTGTGAGATAACGCCTTATATCTAAGACATAAGTTAAATCTTGATTATGGTTTCAATGCTCTTTCACCACGAGCAATACCAACCACACCACTTCGTGCCACTTCGATTACATCAGTCATTTCAGACACGGCTTTAATGAAGGCATCAAGCTTGGCACTATCTCCAGCAAGTTGAATGGTAAACAGTGAAGCGGTTACATCGACAATTTGCCCACGAAAAACATCGGCTAAGCGATGAACTTCCGCACGAGAGAATCCGCTCGCTTTGACTTTTACCAACATCAATTCACGTTCAACAAAGTCAAACTCCGTCACTTCTTGAACTTTTAACACATCCACTAATTTATGCAGTTGTTTCTCTATTTGCTCAAGTTGCATGGTATCAGTGGCGGTAGTGATATTAATACGGGAAAGCGTTGGATCATCAGTCGCCGAAACTGTAAGTGATTCAATGTTATAACCACGTTGAGAAAACAAGCCAACAACTCGAGAAAGCGAACCCGGTTGGTTTTCTAACAGCAATGAAATGATATGTCTCATATTAGGTTCTCTCCGTTTTGCTTAGCCACATTTTATCCATGCTTTCCCCTTTAATTTGCATTGGGTAAACATGTTCTGTTTCATCAACATTAATATCTACAAACACCAAACGATCTTTCATATCGAGTGCTTTCTTCAAGCCGACTTCAAGCTCATCAGGTGTATTAATACGAATGCCAACATGGCCATAGGCTTCTGCTATCGCAGCAAAATCCGGAACAGAATCCATATAAGAATGAGAATGGCGACCTTGATAAATCATGTCCTGCCATTGTTTTACCATTCCAAGAAAACGGTTATTAAGGTTAATAATTTTGACTGGAATGTCGTACTGCATACAGGTCGACAATTCTTGGATATTCATTTGAATACTGCCATCACCCGTTACACATACGACTTCTTCTTTTGGCATAGCAAATTTAACGCCCATTGCTGCTGGCAAACCAAAGCCCATTGTTCCTAAGCCGCCAGAATTAATCCAACGACGAGGCTTATCAAACGGATAGTACAAGGCTGCAAACATCTGGTGCTGACCAACGTCGGACGCCACATAAGCATCACCATTAGTTAGCTTATAAAGGGTTTCGATCACTTGCTGCGGCTTAATGCGGTCAGAAGTGCGATCGTAATCCAAGCAGTTGCGATTCTTCCAACTTTGTAATTCTTGCCACCAAGTATCAATGGCCGCAGTATCTTGCTCTGATCCTTGATCTTCAAGCAGTTTAATCATGCTGTTTAGCACTTCATCAGCCGATCCAACAATAGGTAAATCTGCTTTTATGGTTTTTGAAATCGAAGATGGATCGATATCAATATGCATGATCTTCGCATTCGGGCAGTATTTTTCGACATTGTTGGTAGTACGATCATCAAAGCGAACCCCGATACCAAAGATCAGGTCGGAATTATGCATTGCCATATTCGCTTCATAAGTGCCGTGCATGCCTAACATTCCCATAAAGTTCTTATGAGTAGACGGGAATGCGCCAAGCCCCATCAAGGTACTGACAACTGGAATATTAAGTGCTTCAGATAATCTTAATAATTGCTCGCTAGCCTCAGCAATAATGGCGCCACCACCAACATACAAAACCGGTTTTTTAGCGGCAAGCAGCGCTTTTAATCCTTTCTTAATCTGACCTTTATGACCAGAAGTTGTCGGATTATAAGAACGCATTTTGATTTCATCAGGGTACTGATATGGGAAAGTTTCAAGAGGATTCAGTACGTTTTTAGGTAGATCCACAACAACAGGTCCAGGACGACCAGTCGAAGCTAAGTAAAAGGCTTTTTTAATGGTTTGAGGAATATCTTCTGCTTTAGTCACTAAAAAGCTATGTTTAACTACAGGACGAGAGATCCCCACCATGTCACATTCTTGGAATGCATCATTACCAATCAAGCTACTTGGAACCTGACCAGAAAGCACGACCATTGGCGCAGAATCCATATAAGCGGTAGCAATACCAGTAATCGCGTTGGTTGCACCGGGGCCGGAAGTCACAAGTACTACACCAACCTTGCCTGTTCCGCGTGCATAACCATCAGCCATGTGAACCGCAGCTTGTTCATGGCGAACGAGAACGTGTTCGATATCGCTTTTTTCATGTAGCGCATCATAAATATCCAGAACCGAACCGCCCGGATAACCAAAGATGTGCTCAACTCCTTCATCAATTAAGGAACGAACGATCATGTCCGCACCAGATAACATTTCCATGTTGCCTCCTTTTTCACAGATTGAATCCAACTAAGGTCCTTCTCCTATTTAAAAGACCTTTTCAATCTGCGCTACATAGTTAGGGCTTATTTTTAGCCTAAAAGATAAGTGTTCAAAACCGAGTATTTCACCGTAATGTCACTCACCTATGTACCCATTCATCTTGTCATAACAAGTAAACAGGGTGCGATTTGTTCAAAGCTAGGTTTGTTCAAAGCTAAGTTTATCCAAAGCTAAGTTTGTTCAAAAAACCAGCTTAAACGTAATCACTCTAACTTTAAAGCATAGAGATTGTCTACATGAGGAGATCGAAGAATATCTAAAAATTGCAAATTATTGAGAAAATGAGTCAGGAATAGCAAAAACAAAAAACGCAGATCAATATCGATCTGCGTTTCTGTATTTAATTCATATTGTAGGGCTGGGGTTAGACTTACAACGTTGCCGCTAAAGTCTCACCACAAATCAGCATTAACTGATCACGCATCCAGATGTGACCTTTGTCTTTTTCGCTTGATTCGTGCCAGCTTAAGTAACCAACCACTTTGTTATTTGCAAATGGGTAAGGCAATACTTTAAAGCTTGCGCGGTTTGGTAGAGATTCTACTAACCAAGAGGAACCACTGTTACTAATTCGGATTGACCAACCACGTATAAGATGTTGCTTAAACCAGTACCTTGGTATGCTTCATTACAATCTAAATCGTTGCCATAAACACACTCGTAGAAGCTACTTACACCATTTACTTTAGATAGTGTTGCGTGTTTCTCAGCTAAAAATTCAGCTTGGCTAATTTGGTTGCCGATACGAGGGTGATTTGCTGCGACAACCACAACCAACTCATCACTAAAGATTTCAGTGCTTGAGTAACCAGGTTGGTCAAAGCGAGCGTAATCAATCACGAAATCAATTTCTTGATAACGTAATTTTTCAGGTAATTGGCGGTCAAATTCCGCATCCAAATTCAATTGAATGCTTGGTGATTTCTCTGCAATGCCGCTCATGATTCTTGGAGCAAAACGAATATCCGACGGGCTACAAACAGCCAGTTTAAACACTCGCTCTGAAGTTTCAGGGACAAAGATAGAGTTTGGCAATTCATTACGAACAAGTTGTAGGGCTTGTCGAATTGGACCAAATAGTTGACGAGCACGTTGAGTCGGTTGAATACCACGACCGTGTCTCATAAATAATTCATCATTAAACATCACTTTTAAACGAGCTACCGCATTACTTACAGCAGGCTGAGACATGCCTAAGTAGTGCGCTGCACGAGTGATATTTTGTTCTTGCATTACTGCATCAAAAACGGTCAGCAAGTTAAGGTCAACGCCGCGCAGAGTAGATTCCGTTCTCACATTTGGAGTTGCGTTCTTTTCAGTAGAAAGTGTCATTGTGTGTTGTGCCTCTCACAATCGCAGCTTCTATTATTTCTTTTGTTATCGAATTCTCTTTGCATTGAACTCTATTGTTTTCGGAAATAAGGGCTACAGCAGATATATATAATAGTTGTTATTTGCCCACTAATAACTTGGGGCAATATCTACTATTCACCAACACAATGCGAGACGCAAACCTATTGAGATTAAATTACTTTTATTTACTAAAAATTACTAAAAAAAGGATTTTATCAATAACTTAATACAAAATATAAAAAGATCTAAAAAGTTTTAAATGATAAATTATCTATTCATTGCTTAACTGGACACCAATAATTGAACGGTAAAAAAGATAAAACCGTCGGTTTTAACATTCATACTCTAGGGACAAGTTAAAGATTCCATACAGATATGTTATGGTTATTTTCAAGCTTTACTTGATTAGCTTTTACGAACATTTTTTCAACTAAAGGGTTGACGCATCCCCTTTGAGTGCGGTACTAATGAAATCACTTAGCCGAACGGCAAAATTGTGGTTAGAACATATTGTGGTTAGAACATTGCGACACAAAACTTAAATCAACTTAAGGCAACAAACATGACGCAACGCATTTCAACTCTACTGAACCTCCTCCTCATCGTGAATACATCGCGCGGGTAGGTAGTGGACGAAAACCACATACGAATATCAAAAAAACCCGCATACCACATGCGGGTTTTTTTATTTAGATTGCGATAAAAAATAAACATTGCAGTAAAAATAAATTAAGTCGCAACGGATAGCGCAACGTTAATCTCACTAAAATGAATGTATCGAGATTAGCTTAACCAAACAAAGCACAAGGAAGACAACATGAACGATCAAGTCATTATATTCGACACCACTCTACGCGATGGCGAACAAGCCCTTTCAGCGAGCCTAACGGTTAAAGAAAAATTGCAGATCGCTTATGCTTTGGAACGTCTAGGTGTTGATGTGATTGAAGCTGGATTTCCAGTTTCTTCTCCAGGCGATTTTGAATCTGTTCAAGCGATAGCGAAAAACATCAAAAACAGCCGGATTTGTGCCCTATCCCGTGCGGTTGATAAAGACATAGATGTCGCCGCTGAAGCATTGAAAGTCGCAGAAGCCTTCCGAATTCATACCTTTATTTCCACCTCAACTATTCACGTTCAAGACAAACTTCGCCGCACTTATGATGATGTGGTTGAAATGGCGGTCAACGCCGTTAAACGTGCACGCAAATATACCGATGATGTGGAGTTCTCTTGTGAAGATGCTGGTCGTACTCCAATTGATAACCTTTGCCGCATTGTTGAAGCCGCAATTGATGCAGGCGCAACCACGGTAAACATTCCAGACACCGTAGGCTATACGCTTCCAAACGAATTTGGCGGCATTATTCAAACTCTATTTAATCGTGTTCCAAACATCGACAAAGCCGTGATTTCTGTTCACTGTCACGATGACTTAGGCATGTCGGTTGCGAACTCTATGACAGCAGTTCAAGCCGGTGCACGCCAAGTAGAAGGCACTATCAACGGTATCGGTGAACGTGCGGGTAACTGCGCACTTGAAGAAATCGCCATGATCATCCGAACTCGAGCGGAATTCCTTGGTGTGAACACAGGCTTGAAATACGACGAAATCCACCGCACCAGTAAGCTTGTTAGCCAACTTTGCAATATGCCTATTCAAAGCAATAAAGCCGTCGTGGGTGCGAACGCATTCAGCCATTCATCGGGCATTCACCAAGATGGCATGTTAAAGAATAAAAACACTTACGAAATCATGACTCCTGAATCTATTGGCCTTAAAAACCAAGCGTTGAACCTAACCAGTCGTTCTGGTCGTGCAGCAGTTAAGAGCCACATGGATGCAATGGGTTATCAAGAGCAAGAATACGACCTAGATACCCTATATGCCGACTTCTTGAAACTTGCTGATCGTAAAGGCCAAGTGTTTGATTATGATCTAGAGTCACTTATGCACTTTGCAAACTTGCGTGAAGAAGATGATTTCTTTAAGTTGAATTACTTGAGCGTGCAATCTGGCAGCGTAATGGCAACCACCAGCATTAAATTGCAGTGTGGTGATGAAGAAAAATGCGAAGCGGCAGTCGGTAATGGTCCAGTTGATGCCCTTTATCAATGTATCTATCGCTTAACTGGCTATGAAATTGTGCTAGATAAATTCGACCTAACCGCAAAAGGTGAAGGCGAAGATGGTTTGGGTCAAGCAGATATTATCGCGAACTACAAAGGCCGCAAATATCACGGTACTGGTTTAGCTACCGATATTGTTGAAGCTTCAGGCCAAGCGTTATTGCACGTAATCAACAGCATTCACCGTGCCGATCAAATTGCGGAAATGAAACAAACACAAAAGCAAAAAATCGCAACGGTTTAAAATGATATAGATGATAAATCACGGCGATGGAGCAAATTCATCGCCATAAAATAAAAATTAAGGACAAGGAAATTTAACCATGGCAGGTACTTATAAAATTGCTGTTTTACCCGGAGATGGCATTGGCCCAGAAGTAATGCAACAAGCACATAAAGTCTTGGATGCAATCGAGCAAAAACACGCTATTTCATTTCAACGTCAAGAGTTTGATGTCGGCGGGATTGCAATTGATAACCACGGTTGCCCGTTACCAGAAGCGACAGTAAAAGGCTGTGAAGATTCTGATGCAGTATTGTTTGGCTCAGTGGGCGGCCCGAAATGGGAACACTTGCCACCAAATGACCAACCTGAACGTGGTGCCCTACTTCCTCTACGTAAACACTTCCAACTATTTTGTAATCTTCGCCCAGCACAAATTCATTCTGGTTTAGAAGATTTCTCACCGCTTCGTGCCGACATTTCAGCTCGTGGTTTTGACATTGTTGTTGTGCGTGAATTAACCGGCGGCATTTACTTTGGCCAACCAAAAGGTCGTGAAGGTTCAGGTGCAGAAGAAAAAGCATTCGACACTGAAGTTTATCACCGCTACGAAATTGAACGCATTGCTAAAATTGCATTTGAATCAGCTCGCCTACGTAATAAGAAAGTGTGCTCAGTGGATAAAGCGAACGTTCTACAAAGCTCGATTTTATGGCGTGAAGTGGTTGAAGAAATTGCAAAAGATTACCCAGATATTGAGCTTTCACACATCTACATTGATAACGCCACCATGCAGTTAATCAAAGATCCATCGCAATTCGACGTGATGCTTTGTTCGAATATTTTCGGAGACATTATTTCGGATGAATGCGCCATGATCACAGGTTCAATGGGCATGCTTCCATCAGCAAGTTTGAATGAAAGCAAATTCGGTTTATATGAACCAGCTGGCGGCAGTGCACCAGATATTGCAGGTAAAAACATTGCTAACCCAGTGGCACAAATTCTTTCAGCTGCACTGATGCTGCGTTATAGCTTAGGTGAAGAAGCTGCGGCGCAAGATATTGAAAAAGCGGTATCGAAAGCTTTAGAAGCGGGTGAATTAACTGCGGATTTAGCTGGCAATAAGCCTGCGCTATCAACATCAGAAATGGGTGACAAAATCGCACAGTATATTTTAAATTCCTAATAAATCTGAATTCCTAATAAAAATAATACCGAAATTCAAGGTGATTGGAGTTGTCGTCCACAAGCACAACTTCAATTGCAAAGAACAAAAATAAGAAATGGATAGCAAACAATGTCAAACACAACAGCAAAGACTCTATATGAAAAAGTCTACGATGCGCATGTCGCCGTAGCCGCTGAAGGCGAAAACCCGATTTTGTATATCGACCGCCATTTAGTCCATGAAGTAACCTCTCCGCAAGCTTTTGATGGTTTACGAGAAAAAGGCCGCAAAGTTCGCCAAGTGAGCAAAACCTTTGCCACTATGGATCACAACGTATCGACCACTACCAAAGACATCAATGCTTCTGGTGAAATGGCTCGCATCCAAATGCAAACATTAATGAAAAACTGCTTGGATTTTGGTGTAACCCTTTACGATCTTAACCATAAATACCAAGGCATAGTGCACGTTATGGGGCCAGAACTTGGGATTACTCTTCCGGGCATGACGATTGTTTGTGGTGACTCACACACTGCAACTCATGGCGCATTTGGCTCATTAGCTTTTGGTATCGGTACGTCGGAAGTAGAGCACGTTCTAGCGACACAAACGCTAAAACAAGCTCGCGCTAAAACCATGAAAATCGAAGTTAAAGGCAAAGTAGCTGAAGGTATTACCGCGAAAGACATCGTGCTTGCGATTATCGGCAAAACCACAGCAGCTGGCGGTACAGGCTATGTTGTCGAGTTTTGTGGTGAAGCGATTACTGACCTTTCTATGGAAGGCCGCATGACAGTTTGTAACATGGCGATTGAATTAGGCGCAAAAGCAGGCCTTATCGCTCCCGATCAAACGACATTCGATTACATCAAAGATAAAAAATTCGCGCCAAAAGGTGCTGATTTCGAAGCTGCGGTTGAATACTGGAAAACCCTAAAAACTGATGATGATGCAAAATTCGATGCAGTTGTGACATTAGATGCAGCAGACATCAAACCACAAGTAACTTGGGGCACTAACCCAGGACAAGTAATGTCAGTTGATGGCACCATCCCTAATCCACAAGATTTCGCTGATCCTGTCGAGAAAGCATCAGCAGAAAAAGCATTGGCTTATATGGGGCTTGAAGCAGGCAAAAAGCTTTCCGATTACAAAGTCGATAAAGTGTTTGTTGGGTCATGCACCAACTCACGAATTGAAGATATGCGTGCTGCAGCTGTTGTTGCTAAAGGACGCAAAGTCGCCTCTCATGTTCAAGCGCTGATCGTTCCGGGATCAGAGCAAGTAAAACAACAAGCAGAACAAGAAGGCTTAGATAAAATTTTCCTTGAAGCAGGCTTTGAATGGCGTTTACCGGGTTGTTCAATGTGTCTTGCTATGAACAATGACCGCTTAGGGCCAAAAGAACGTTGTGCATCCACCAGCAATCGTAACTTTGAAGGTCGCCAAGGTCGTGATGGCCGTACACACTTAGTAAGCCCTGCAATGGCTGCCGCTGCAGCAATTGCTGGTCACTTTGTGGATATTCGCCAATTAGACGCTTCGGCTGAAAATCAATAATAAGGAGCACATAAGATGTCACAAGGATTTAAACAACACACAGGCTTAGTCGTTCCTTTAGATATTGCGAACATTGATACCGATGCCATTATTCCAAAACAGTTTCTACAAAAAGTAACTCGCTTAGGTTTTGGACAACACCTATTCCACGATTGGCGTTTCCTAGATGATGCAGGCAAGCAGCCAAACCCTGAATTTGTGATGAACGCACCTCGCTATCAAGGCGCATCAATTCTACTAGCGCGTGAAAACTTCGGCTGTGGTTCTTCTCGTGAGCATGCTCCGTGGGCATTAGCTGATTACGGCATTCAAGTGATGATCGCACCAAGCTTTGCGGATATTTTTTACGGAAATTCCATCAACAACCAAATGGTGCCAGTGCGCTTAACAGAGCAAGAAGTGGATGAATTATTCCAATATGTTCAAGCTAACGAAGGTGCGGAGATTACTGTTGATTTGGAAGCAATGAAAGTATCAGCAAACGGCAAACAGTATTCATTCGAAATTGATGAATTCCGTCGTCACTGCTTACTAAATGGCTTGGATAATATTGGCTTAACGCTACAACATGAAAGCAAAATAGCCGAATACGAAAGCAAGATTCCAGCATTTCTGAAATAACCTAATCTCACCAACAAGCCTAACTGAATCATCAATGAGACAGTTAGGCTTTATCCTTAAAATCAAAAAGAAATTTAAACCTTCGTTGGTCTCATTTGGTGATGATATTTTCGGAGAATTAAATCTATGCGATTACTGTGGCGTGTTTTGGGGCGATTCCTAGGGCTATTATTACTTGCCTTGCTTCCCTTTCAAGTACATAGCGCCCCAAAGCCAGATCTATGGCCATATTGGCTCCAGACGGATGCTCGCAGCCAAAAGTTAATAGATCACAATGAATGGCAGTCAATAATAAATACCTACCTAGTTCCAAGTGGGGAGAACAACTTTTTTCATTATTCAGCGGTCACTAAAGAAGATAAACAAAAACTCAAAAATTACTTACACAAAGTGAGTCTTATCAACCCATTAACTTTAAATCGAGATGAACAGTTTGCTTATTGGGTTAACCTTTATAACGCTCTAATCGTAAATTTAATTTTAGACAACTACCCTATCGACTCTATTACTAACTTAGGATGGCTTTTCTCGTTTGGTCCTTGGGATCAAAACTTAATATCTATCAATGGAATCAAGCTCACTTTAAATGATATTGAGCATCGAATTTTGCGTCCAATTTGGAAAGATAAACGCATTCACTACGTGCTTAACTGTGCAAGCCTAGGCTGTCCAAATCTTCTACCTCAAGCATTTACCGCATCAAACAAAGAGAGCCTATTGATTATTGCGGAAAGAAATTTCATTCATAGTCAGAAAGCCGTATTTATCGATGATCATAAATTTCAGCTATCCGCTATTTTCAGTTGGTATGTGGAAGATTTCGACTCACAAGAGAAAGGCGAAAAAGGCGTGCTCGAATATCTTGCAACTTTCCGACCAGAAATAAAAAATCAAAAAAAAATGCCCAGTTATTACTACAACTGGGCACTCAATGACGTCAAATAGCTCGACTAGAAAAATTAAAAACCTTTATGTTTCTTGATTAAGTCGTAAGCCGATTGAATTTCTTGTGCTTTTTGCTTCGCCACTTCCATCATTTCAGGCGGAAGCCCTTTAGCAACGAGTTTATCGGGGTGGTGTTCATTCATTAGCTTACGGTGTGCACGCTTAATGGTTTTTGCATCGGCAGATTTTTCTACACCCAATAACTCATAAGCATCATCTAATTGAGAAGCCGTTGTTTGCTGTTGCCATTGTCCACCTGACTGCTGCCCTTGATGTTGATAACCACCAAAGCCACCACCTTGTTGAAAGCGGAAAGCTGCTTCTTGCATACGCAAACGTTGCTGTAAATATTGCGCAGTAAAACCAAGCTCAGCTGCCACGATTTGCAGCACGTTGACTTCACTTGGATGCAATGAACCATCAGCGAATGCCGCAGAAATTTGCAGCTCCAAGAAAAATTGTAACAAATCACGTCGATGGCCAGCAGAGAAACGCACTTTGCGTAATGTTTCCTCTAATGGAAAATTAGGTTCTTTACCTTGACGGAAAGCCTCTTGAGCGATGCGTTTTTGTTCGCCAGTTAAATTCATGCGATCCATCATCACACTGGCTAACTGGATTTCTTCTTTGGTTACTTGCCCTTTTGCCTTGGCAACATGCCCCATGACGGCATAAGCGGATTTAAAAAATTCTGTTTGTCTTTCCGCTTGCGATGCACCCGAACCAAATGCCGATTGGAAGCCTTGTTGACTGCGTCTTGCCTTGTCAAATTGATGACCAATAAAGCACCCGATGATCGCACCTGGAATGTTTCCGATCATTGAGCCAAACAAAATTCCCAGTAATTTACCTATCATATCGATCCCGTATTTCAAACTATGAATTTTTATTATTCACGATTGCCTGTATAGTGTCGGTTCTTGCGCAATTTTTATATGATGCGACGTTTACATGATATAGAAATCTGTGCTTAATTCGTTTTATTTATTAAAATCACTTTTTCTATTACAACAACCAGTTTTCAGGACGCTTTAATTTCATGCTACCGACTTTTCGCACTTTTCTCGCCACGCTTATAAGTGCCGCATTATTGCCTACTGCACTTGCGAATGAAAGCAGTAACGACAGTGTGCCCGAAGTTCCACCTGTCGATCAATGTATTGTTTCAGACAATAGTGAACAAGACCAGCAAAGCCAACCCGTTAATATTGAAGCGGATAGCCTGAGTACAGAAGGCACCAACGCTGCAGTTTATTCTGGCGGTGTTATTGTCACACAAGGCAACAAAAAGATTCAAACTGACAAGCTGACCGTCAATCAAGAAGAAAATTCTATTGTCGCTGACGGTAATGTCACCATGTATGACGGCCAAATTAAAGCAAACTCCACCAAGGTAAAATCTGATCTGAAAGGCGATCAGATGGAATTTCACAACTCAGATTATAAATTGCTATGTGAAACAGCCCGCGGTGATGCTGCCTATATCCTGAAAACTGGTCAAAAGATTTACAACATTGAAGATGGTACTTTAACCACTTGTCCTGAAGACAATAAATCTTGGCGCATTAAAGCAACTGATATTGATATTGATAAAAACGAAGAAGAAGCTACCTTTTGGAATACTCGCTTTGAGCTTCTGAATATCCCGGTTTTCTACTGGCCTTATGTGACAGTGCCTATTGGTAACAAGCGTAAGACTGGTTTCTTATACCCATCAGCGAGCTATGATGATCAAAATGGTTTAGAGATCAATGTTCCGATCTACTTCAACCTGCATCCTCAGTTTGATTTGACCACAACCGTAGAATACAAAACTCGTCGTGGTACCTTGCTGGATAACCAATTCCGCTATTTAACCGATGGTTTTGGTGAAGGTTCGATTGATTTTGAATATTTACACCACGATTCCGATCCTGCTCCGACTATTGAAGATAAAGACCGCTGGGGCTTTAACTACGAACACGATGGCATCTATGATCGTAACTGGAAAATTGAAATTGATTATTCCAAAGTCAGTGATGATGAATACTTAGATGATAATCTAGGTTCAAACATTGGTGACCGTGAAGATGGTAACCTGCTGCAAAAAGAAGAACTTTCCTATCGAACGGATTTCTCGGATACGATTTTAAGATTCCGTGATTTCCAAGTATTAGGTAATGGCAATGCATATCGCTTGATGCCACAGCTTGAATATAAATATGCCCGTCAAGTGGTACCTAATCTTGACGTAAGCTTAGACAGCCATATCAGCCGTTTTGAAACAGATGCAACTAACACTCCAGATGCGACTCGTGTGCATATTGAACCAGGTTTTGCAGTACCACTGCATGCACCTTGGGGTGAACTGACTTCTGAAGCCAAGCTGATGTACACCTATTACGATCAAGATCTAAAAAATGATCATGCTGCAACTTCAAATGGTCACGAACTATCTGAAAATGCCACTCGTGTCGTGCCGAAATACCGAATTAATGGCTCTATTTTCTTAGATAACAATGAGAAATGGTTGGGTGGTTATACCCAAGCCCTTGAACCGAGAATTCAGTATTTATACGTCCCTCACGTAAATCAAGACGATATTTATACTGGTTATGACACAACTAGACTGCAACAGGATTACACCGGCTTATTCCGCGACACTCAATACAGTGGTGTCGACTATATCGCTGAAATGAATCAGTTTAGCTATGGTGTCACCTCACGTTTCTATGACGAAAGCTACAAAGAACGCTTTAATGTTTCTATCGGTCAAATACTCTATCTTGACCCGAATAGCGATGATGTTCGACGCGGTGATGATGATGGCAGCAACAATGTTTCCGCATGGGCATTAGAAAATGAATGGAATATCAGTGATTCGCTCTTCTTCTCTGGTGGCCTGCAGTACGATGGTAACGTCGGTAAACTACAACAAGGTGATGCGACCTTGGAGTACAGAGCAGAAACAGGTGGCTACATTCAAACTAACTACCGCTATGTAAGTGATGACTACATCACAGAAAATGACATTAATACCAATGCCCAGACGATAAATGGTATTTCTCAGGTTGGTGCGCTAACTGGATTTAAACTTTCTGACCGTTGGGATGTCAGAGCTAGTTATTACCACGATATCACTGAAGGAAATATGCTAGAAAGTCTTGTCGGGGTAACCTATAACGATGATTGCTGGTTCTTAGGCTTAACCTTCTCGCGCCATATTATTAACCCGAGAGGTGAAGACGGCTACGATAAAAACCATCCAGAATTGAGCTTAGAAGACCCATTCTATGATGAAAAATTCAGCATCAACTTTGGTTTAAAAGGCTTAGGACAATCAATGGCTGCTGCTACCGAAGACGGCGGTAACGCAATTGGTATGAATCGCCCATTTAGCCTCAATTAATGAACCTATTAATGAGCCATGTTAGTATGCTAACGCTCAATATGCATGGCTCGCATATTATTGAATTCGATAACAATGTATTTGTTGTATTACTTGGATACCTGAAATGAAAAAATGGATACCCACTCTACTAGGACTGATGAGCTTAACTTCAGCTTCAATGACTTATGCAGCTCCGCAATCTCTTGACCATGTTGTGGCAATCGTCAACAACGGCGTGATTTTACAAACGGATGTGGATACCGCACTCAAAACAGTGCAAGCCAATGCAAAAAACAACAATCAAAGACTGCCAAGTACTGAAGCATTGAAAAGCCAAGTATTGGAAAAACTGATTGTTGATGAAATCCAAATGCAAGATGCAAAGCGTATGGGCATTCAAATTGACGACCAGCGTCTAGATCAAGCAATTGCTGATATCGCTAAAGAGAATCATCAAACTTTAGAGCAGATGCAAGCAACACTGGCGAGAGAAGGTTTATCTTACCCTGTATTCCGTGAACAAATTCGCAAAGAAATTTCAATCAGTGAAGCACGTAATGCACAAGTTCGTCGCCGCATTAATATTTCTCCATCTGAAATTGATTCGCTAGCAGAAACACTGGCTCAACAAACCACGCAAAATGTGGAATACCGTGTATCACAAATTCAAATTCCATTTGATGAAGATAAAGAAGCTGCGGAAAAACAAGCCAACGATATTATGGATCAGCTGAATCAAGGCGAAGATTTTGCGACTCTTGCTTATACCTATTCTAATGGTCCAAAAGCTTTAGAAGGCGGTGATTGGGGTTGGATGCGCAAAGAAGAAATGCCAACTATTTTTGCCGACCAAATTACTACACAAAGCAAAGGCACCATCATAGGTCCATTCCGTAGTGGTGTAGGTTTCCACATTATGAAAATTGATGATGTGAAAGGTATGCCAGTTGTCGCTGTAACTGAAGTTAATGCACAGCATATCCTAATCAAGCCATCCGTTATCTTAAGTGACGAAGGTGCACGCAAAGAACTAAATGGCTTCATTGCTGATATTAAATCAGGTAAAGCGACCTTTGGTGATTTGGCACAAAAATACAGCCAAGATCCTGGTACTGCAGTGAATAATGGTATTCTAGGTTTCCAAACTTCAGACGCTTATGTGCCAGAGTTTAAACATCAAGTCGACACCCTGCCTGTTGGTCAAATTAGTGCGCCTTTTAAAACGGTTCACGGCTGGCACATTGTAAAAGTGCTTGATAAACGCACCGTTGATAAAACAGAAGATGCAATGAAAAACCGTGCTTACCAGATTCTATTTAAGCGTAAATTCAATGAAGAAGCTGGTGCTTGGATGCAAGAAATCCGCGCTGGTGCTTATGTTGAAATGCTTGACCCGAATTACACTGACGTAACAGGCAGCCAAGGCGAATGAACAAATTGAATATCAATAAAGTGCGTCGTATTGTGATTACCGCAGGGGAACCAGCAGGCGTAGGCCCTGATTTGGTTCTAGCGTTATCTCAATACGATTGGCCACATCAACTTGTGGTTTGTGCAGATAAAGACTTGCTTGCTGAACGAGCTAAGCTTTTGAATATTGATGTTCAATTGTTGGATTATGATTCTGCCCTGCCGCCTCAAATTCAAAAGCAAGGTCAACTCTACGTTGAACATATTGGTCTTAAACAAAATGTGATCGCAGGTCAGCTAAATGAAGCGAATGGTCATTATGTTTTAGAAACTCTTGATCGAGCTTGTACGGGTTGCATGAACAAAGAATTTGATGCAGTCGTAACAGGTCCAGTTCATAAAGGTGTGATCAATCGTGCGGGTGTACCTTTTAGCGGTCACACCGAATTCTTTGCTGAGCAATCAAACACACCGCTGGTTGTTATGATGTTAGCAACTGAAGGATTACGCGTCGCTTTAGTGACAACACATATTCCATTAGCAAAAGTCAGCCAAGCGGTTACACCTGAATTGCTAGAAAAGATCATTCGTATTTTACATGCCGATCTGGTTAATAAGTTTGGCATCGCTAACCCGAATATTTATGTCTGCGGACTCAATCCTCACGCAGGTGAAGACGGTTGCTTAGGGCGTGAAGAAATTGAAACCATCACGCCGACATTAGAAAGAATGAGAAAACAAGATGGTATGAATTTGGTTGGCCCTTTGCCTGCCGACACCATCTTCAACGAAAAATATTTAGAGCAAGCTGACGCTGTTCTAGCCATGTATCACGACCAAGGCTTGCCGGTGCTAAAATTCAAAGGCTTCGGTAACTCGGTTAACATTACATTAGGTTTACCTTTCATCCGCACATCAGTGGATCACGGTACAGCGTTAGATCTTGCTGGCACAGGGAATGCCGACATAGGCAGTTTTATTACTGCAATCACCCATGCTTTAGAGTTGGCTGAAAGTGCCGATCGCTCAAAGAGCCATTGAGTCACGAAAGCAAAACTCATCAAAAGCAAAAAGAGAGAATTCAATGAGTAATGATGTTCATCTAGGCCATAAAGCTCGTAAACGCTTTGGTCAGAACTTCTTAAATGATCCATATATTATTGATGGTATTGTTTCAGCAATTAACCCACTTCCGGGTCAAAACCTTGTGGAAATCGGTCCTGGCCTTGGTGCAATCACTGAGCCGGTAGGCCGTGAAGTCGACAAGCTTACCGTAATCGAGCTTGACCGCGATTTGGCTGAGCGTTTGCGTAACCATCCTGAATTAGCAAGCAAACTTACTATTCACGAAGGCGATGCAATGCGTTTCGACTTCGAACAATTGGTAAAGCCAAACAACAAATTGCGTATATTTGGTAACTTGCCATACAACATTTCAACGCCATTAATGTTCCACCTTTTTGAGTTCCATAAAGACATCAAAGACATGCACTTTATGCTACAAAAAGAAGTGGTAAATCGTTTGGCTGCGGGCCCGGGCTCAAAAGCTTATGGCCGTCTAACGGTAATGGCGCAATATTACTGTAAAGTGATGCCGGTTCTTGAAGTGCCACCAACAGCGTTTGTTCCGCCACCGAAAGTAGATTCAGCGGTTGTTCGTTTGATGCCGTATGAAGAGTTACCACATCCAGCAACAAGCTTGAAGTGGCTTGACCGTGTTTGTCGTGAAGGTTTCAACCAGCGCCGTAAAACCGTGCGTAACTGCTTTAAAAATCTTGTTTCAGCAGATGAGCTAGAGCAACTAGGTATTAGCCCTAGTATTCGCCCTGAGAACCTAACTCTGGTTCAGTTTGTAGATTTGGCGAACTACTTGCACAAACAAGAGCAAGACAAGCAAGACTCAAAAGAAAGTTAATCATATCGCCGAAAGAGCACACCATTCGTTGTGCTCTTTCTCGTTTTCCAATGGATAGGAGAGCATTATGACGGTAGATCCATCCCCAAAAGTGACTTGCCAAGTCCACACCCGCTATATCAAAGAACAATCTCAACCAGAGAAAAATCGCTTCGTTTTCGCTTACACCATTACCATTCGAAATCTTAGCCAACAGCCAGTGCAATTGATCAGTCGTCGTTGGTTAATCACGGATGCCAATGCGAAACAGTTAACTATTGAAGGCGATGGTGTTGTCGGTGAGCAACCTATCATTGAACCTATGACGGAATACACTTATACCAGTGGCACAGCATTAGAAACGCCTGTGGGAGTTATGCAAGGTCATTACTTGATGCATGACGAACTAGGGAATGAGTTTATTACCGACATTGCACCTTTCCGATTGGCTTTACCGAATATTTTGAATTAGCTCTTTTTGAGATTACGAGCTTATAATCAAATTAATTTTTAAGATACCTTAAATCAAGCGAGGCTTTCGTGGCGACATATATAGTAGGTGATATACAAGGTTGTTTGGATGAATTGATTCTCCTACTCGAAAAAGTGTCGTTTAATCCACAGCAAGACCAACTTTGGTTAGCGGGTGATCTGATTGCTCGAGGTCCAAAATCATTAGAAACCTTACGTTTTGTTCATCAACTTGGTGATGCGGCTAAATGTATTTTAGGTAATCATGATCTACACATGTTGGCTGTTTACCTTGGTATGTTCCCTGCTAAAACCAAAGACAAAACTGCGCCAATCTTAGAAGCAACAGATAAAGATGAATTGATGTATTGGTTACGTCATCAACCCCTTTTGGCTGAACATGATGAATTCGTAATGTGTCATGCAGGGATCTCTCCAACCTGGGATTTAGCGACAGCAAGGCAATCCGCTAAAGAAGTGGAAGCAATTTTACAAAGTGATGATTGGACTTGGTTAGTGAGAAATATGTACGCCAATCAACCAACACAATGGGATCCGAATTTACAGGGTATTGATCGTTATCGCTTTATTATTAACGCCTATACTCGTATGCGTTTCTGTCATCCTGACGGTCAATTAGATATGGACTGCAAACTTCCACCGAATCAAGTCAATGATCCGAATTTACAGCCTTGGTTTAAGATCCCGAATCGTAAGCCATTAGAAAAAACCGTGATCTTCGGGCATTGGGCGGCATTAATGGGTTGTCATGATCAACAAGCTAACGTGATCGGATTGGATACAGGTTGCGTATGGGGTGAGTATCTTTCGATGATCCGTTGGGAAGATAAAAAGCTCTTTACGCAGAACGCTCTTTCCTCAAAAAAATCTTAAATCATTTAAATAAAAATAGAGCGGATAACTCTATCTGCTCCTTATCTTTTCCTATTTCTTACCTCAAAGGCACTAGCTAGCGTTAAGCCTCTAGCGCTTTTTCTTACATGCCAAATTCAACGATAGAGAAATTGTACGGCGCAACAAAGACAATTCTTCCAACAGTTGCAAATTCAACCACACATAACCATACAAAGACGCTTCTGATTGCACATCATGCTGACTGGCTAACTCTTTTAATTCATCAATCACTTCATTCAAATTATCAAATTGCCACTCGCTACCGTCTGATTTTCCGGTTTGTAGCATGGTCGCCAACTGTGCGAACGTATCTTCTATCGCTTGATGACTTTCTTTTAACGCTTGAGAATTCAACAAAGTAAAATGACTATTTCGATCATTCCAATAAGTGACAGATAGGCGGTCAATAGTGTGCAAGGTATTACCTAAACCACGCTGAATACTGCCTAATAAAGAAGTGTTTAAACGAGTTTCTGCGGCCGACGCTGAAATCAATCCGCGCGCTTTGATCATTTGATCTAATAACGCTTTTTGCTTTTCTTGAGTATTCGGTCGATCCAACATATTGAGTGACATCATGGTGTGGTGCATTTTGCCTAATTCCAACAAAATACCACTTACCTTTAAGCGCCAATGGGTAAAAGCTTTTTGTGGGAAAACACTACAACAAAGCAAAGCGAATGCGGATCCTAAAATCACATCACCACTTCGCCATAATGCGGTTGCAAAATCCCCTTTTGGTGCACCTAAAACGACCGATAAGGTAATACCAATCAGTAAACCTGCATATGGCCTCTTCCCCAAAGCCAAATAACCACAAGCAAACATGACACATGCGCACCAGATCATAAACAGTGGGATGGAAAAGGTTTCAAAATACAGGGCAATTATCCCCGATGCGGCACCTAAACAAGTACCGAGAACCCGCTGAATGGCTCGTGGAAGCACATTTCCCCAATAAGAAATCGGCCCCATAACGACAACTAAGGTAATTAAAGGCCAAGTGCTTTCAGGAATATTTGTCCATTGAGTTATCGCCAGCATGATCAAAAATGCGAGCATCATTCTTGAAGCATGCACCCAACGATAATGGTTAAAGGTAAAGGTATCGAGTCGTGATATTTTTGTCCTAGCGCGCATGAGGTCAGCTTTCCCTAACTTCTCTCTAAACAAACAAACGTCATATCGTAAGCGTTTTTTTCATCATGTTGATATTCTTCTTGATGGGATATTTGCCAGCTTTCTCCCCATTCTGGAAACTGTGTATCTCCGTCAATATCCGCTTGGATAAAAGTTAAATACAAACAATCAGCCATTGGCAAACAAGCTTGATAAATACTGCCGCCGCCAATGATCATCAATTCATCGACATCACCTGCAACCTCTTTAGCCTGCTCAATACTGGTGACAGTTTTAACACCATTGATAGCTAAATTTTCATCACGGCTCAATACAATATTCAATCGCCCTGGCAATGGACGACCGATGGATTCGTATGTCTTACGGCCCATCACAATCGGCTTACCCATGGTGCATTTTTTAAACCAAGCAAAATCAGCCGGTAAATGCCAAGGCATAGCGTTATCTTTACCAATAATTCGGTTGTTTGCCATTGCGGCGATCATACTGATCTTCACATGAAATCCTTTAAATTTTAGACAACTGGACGACGGCGATAGAATAATAATCCCGGCATAGCAAGGCCTATCGCAAGGCTGCTAATGATGAACATGGCTTGCAAGAAGTTTTCTATCAACATTGAAAATAACTGTGGATCATAACCACTTTGCTTCATTTCTACCACGGCAATCATGGCTTTAAATGCATAAACACCGGGTACCATGGGGATCATAGCGGCAACTGTAAACACTTTCGGGTGAGCTAAGAATCTATGTGACCAATGTACGCCAATCATTCCAACGGTAGTTGCAGCAAAAAACGTCGCCCATTCAATCGGAACTCCGTAAGACAAAAGTACAAAACGAATACCATGCCCAAGCGCTCCGCCCAGTGCACAGTATTTTAACGCTTTTGCTGGAACGTTGAACACCAAAGCAAAACCAATCGCTGGAATCGCCGCCAATAACATGTCTGTCACGACTGAGAAGATAAATTCCATCATTTTACCCACTCCCATGTTCCTGTTAGTGTCATTGCAGCAACAATTCCAAGACAAGTAGCAAAAGTCAGTAAACTCGCCATCACAAAACGGGCAATCCCCATGTTAACGTAGCCTTTCAACATATCTGCTACAGAGTTGATCAAAGGGAAGCCTGGAACAAGCATAAGAACTGAAGACGCCATCGCAACAAAGGGTGCATTACCAATTTGATAGATAACCGCTTGAGATGAAATTAAGGTGGTAACAAAAGCAGTAACAGCAAAGTTAAGCATAGGGTTAAAGCTACGATGGCCTATCTCTTGGCGAACTATCATACCAATGCTAGAGGCCAAAAAAGTCATCGCACAAACTTGATAATCACCTTGTGAAAGTCGAGCAAAAGCAGCACAGGACAATCCAATCATCACAACCACCAACCAGCGGTTATAACGAGTCGGTTTGATTTGATCTAACTTATGAACCGCCATACTGAAGTCGATCACTTTACGCTCCAACATAATACAAATATGTTGAATATCGGTGACCACTTTCATATTAATGCCACGGTCTGGGCTACGACGAGCAGTTGTTATGCAGTGACCATCCGTTAAGGTTGTCACGACTATTGAACTGGCAGAAAGTGATACTTCCACTTCTTCCATACCACAAGCTAATCCCATACGGCGAGTCAGATCGCCAATTAATGTGCTTTCTGCGCCATGTGCTAATAACATCTGTCCCGTTTTCACAATAAAACGAGAAATATCCCTTTGGCTATACTGCATACCTAAACTCAATCCATTGAATAACGTGGCCACTGAATAATCATTCTATTTTGACTTATCCCTTAACTAAAAAGGATGACATAAAATATAAAACATCCTATTTAGTACAAATGCTTACAAATTAAGTTATGTAACATTTTGCGACCTAGGTTTAATTTTGAGAAATGAAATAAAAAAAGCGGCAACTTTTAATAAAGTTACCGCTTCTCATATAATCAATTTTTATGCGTGATTATTTTATGCTTGATTAGTCACGAACGTAAATGACGTGGCCATCGTCTTCTTCATCATCCCAATCGTCGTCATCATCCCAGTCTTCGGTAACAACGTCTTTACCGCTCATGGCATCTTTGTGGTAATCATCCCACTTAAAGTCAACTTTATCTTCTTCTTCGATAACTTCTTCTTCACGAGGTAATGCTTCCATAAAGTAAGCAAGCTCACGACAAAGTTCTTCTGTACCCATTTTGTTTACAGCTGAAACTTTAGCGTATTTACCTTCCCAACCAAGTGCGTCAACGATCTCTTGGATCTTCTCGTCCGCTTCTTCTTCAAGCATTAAGTCAGCTTTGTTGAAGATCAACCAACGAGGTTTAGCAGCCAGTTTTTCGCTGTATTGCTCAAGCTCATCAATGATTGTTAAAGCGTTTTCAATTGGATCCGAACCGTCGATCGGCAGAAGATCAACCATGTGCAGTAATACACGACAACGCTCAAGGTGTTTCAAGAAACGAATACCTAAACCGGCACCGTCTGCTGCGCCTTGGATCAAACCAGGAATATCAGCGATAACAAAACTACGCTCAGAACCTGCACGAACCACGCCTAAGCTTGGGATCAAAGTAGTAAATGGGTAATCCGCTACTTTTGGTTTTGCTGCTGAAACTGCACGAATGAAGGTTGATTTACCTGCGTTTGGCAAACCAAGCATACCCACGTCAGCCAATAGCAATAGTTCTAAACGTAATTCACGCACTTCACCCGGTGTACCCATTGTCTTTTGACGAGGAGCACGGTTTACCGATGATTTAAAACGCGTGTTACCTAAACCATGCCAACCGCCTTTTGCGATCATGATTTTTTTGCCGTGCTCAGTAACTTCACCTACGATTTCGTTAGTGTGAATATCAACCGCACGAGTACCAACAGGCACTTTCAGCGTTTTGTCTTTACCACGTTTACCAGTACAATTACCGCCGCGGCCATTCTCGCCACGTTCAGCTTTGTGGAAACGTTCAAAACGGTAATCAATAAGGGTGTTAAGGTTTTCGTCGGCTTCCATATATACGTCGCCGCCGTCACCGCCATCACCACCGTCAGGGCCGCCTTTGGCTACGAATTTCTCACGCCAGAAACTAACAACGCCATTACCGCCATCGCCAGCTTCTACTTTTATTACGGATTCATCTACAAATTTCATTTGCTACTCCACTCGCTTATAAGCAAGTTAGTTGGGTGTAAACCACAGACTATAAATCCCAGTGTTAGTCTAGGGTCTAGGGTCTAGGGTCTAGGGTCTAGGGTCTAGGGTCTAGGGTCTAGGGTCTAGGGTCTAGGGTCTAGGGTCTAGGGTCTAGGACTGCCCATTATATAATTTAGATAAAAATAAAAAACCCCGCCATTAAGGCAGGGCTTTTGAATTGTTTTTCAGCAGGAAACTTATTCAGCTTCGATGCTTACAAACTTACGGTTCTTAGGACCTTTAACTTCAAATTTCACTTTACCTTCTGCTAAAGCGAAAAGAGTATGGTCTTTACCGATACCAACGTTTGTACCAGCGTGGAATTTAGTACCACGTTGACGTACGATGATGTTACCAGCTAGAACTGACTCGCCACCAAAACGCTTAACACCTAGGCGTTTGCTTTCTGAATCGCGACCATTTCGTGTAGAACCACCAGCTTTTTTATGTGCCATGTTAGCTTCTCCTTAGATTAATTAAGCGCTGATGCCAGTAATTTTGACTTCAGTGAACCACTGACGGTGGCCCATTTGCTTACGAGAATGCTTACGACGACGGAACTTAACGATTTTTACTTTATCGCCACGACCGTGCTTAACTACTTCCGCAGTTACTTTACCGCCAGCAACCAGAGGTGCACCAACAGTGATTTCTTCACCGTTAGCAATCATAAGAACTGAATCGAACTCAACGTTAGAACCAGTTTCTACGTCCAATTTTTCTAAGCGAATAGTTTGACCTTCGCTTACACGGTGTTGTTTACCACCAGATTGGAAAACAGCGTACATATTTTACTCCGCTTTTTCCGCACAGCATCATGTTAGTTATTTTAAACATATCAGGTGTGCGCTTAAACTTGTCATCAATAGGGCGCAGATTCTACTTGAGACCTTTCCCTTTGACAAGATAAATATTAAAAAAAATGGCGAAAAGATCATCGCCAGATAAAAGTGCGCTAATGATGCCGTTTACGGTCGTGTTTATCAATGTTTTTTAGTGTAGAATCTGCCATTATTTTTCAAATTCTGCCCTTATGTGGCCTATTCTCTGCTGGAAGAACAATGGATTTTAAAGCGATTCAAGCACTGACTGCCGATGACATGCTAAAAGTGAATGAAACCATTCATGCTCAACTGAACTCTGAAGTGACTCTAATTAACCAATTAGGCTTCTATATTGTGAGTAGTGGTGGCAAGCGTATTCGCCCTCTTTTGGCTTTATTATCGGCAAAAGCACTAGGCTATAAAGGTGAAGCTCACATCACTGCCGCAGCCTTTGTTGAGTTTATCCACACTGCGACTTTATTGCATGATGATGTGGTTGATGAATCAGACATGCGCCGTGGCAAAGAAACCGCTAATGCTGCGTTTGGTAATGCAGCTAGCGTATTAGTAGGCGACTATATCTACACTCGTTCTTTCCAAATGATGACCAGCTTAGGTTCTATCGAAATCCTCAAATTAATGAGTGATGCGGTAAACGTAATTGCAGAAGGTGAAGTTCAACAGTTAATGAACTGCAACGACCCTGATACCACCGAAGAAAGCTACATGCAGGTGATTTACTCAAAAACAGCTCGTTTATTTGAAGCTGCGACTCAAATCAGTGCACTTCTTGTTGGCGCATCAGCAGAAGTTGAAACAGCGATGCAGAACTACGGCAAATACCTAGGCACAGCTTTCCAGTTGATTGATGATGTGATGGATTACACTTCAGATGGTAAAGAAATGGGTAAAAACGTTGGTGACGACCTAGCAGAAGGTAAACCTACTCTTCCTTTACTTTATGCAATGCACAACGGCACGCCAGAGCAAGCAGCGATGATTCGTGAAGCAATTGAGCATTCAAACGGTATGGAAAAACTGGATGCGATTATGCAGGCGATGCACGAAACAGGCTCTCTTAAATACACCACGCAACGTGCAGAAGAAGAAGCAGATAAAGCAATTGCAGAACTGGCTATCATTCCTGATTCTGAATATAAGCAAGCGCTAATCACACTGGCTCATATGGCGGTTAAGCGCACTAAATAAGTCGCTCTGTATCTCCGCTCTAATAGATGCAATAAGATAAATGGTAATAAAAAAGATAAAAAGCTCGCCACTTAAATCATTAAGGGCGAGCTTTTTAGTTTTATCTGAATATAAAAAAGCCGCAGTCACAAAAACTACGGCTTCAACGTCAAATACTGGGACTATTATTACTTAGCGAATTCTTCACCTAACGCAATATCACTCTTAAGTGTGTCTAGCATGCTATCAAACGCTTGTTGCTCAAATGCACTTAGTTCACCGAAGCTAAGAATTTCATCAATACCTTCTTTACCTAAGCGAATTGGTTGTGCAAAGAAACGAGCGTGTTCGCCATCGCCCTCTACATACGCACATTCAACAATACCTTGCTCGCCATTTAGTGCTTTCACTAGAGACAAACCAAAACGGTAAGCCGCTTGCCCCATTGATAATGTAGCAGAACCGCCACCAGCTTTAGCTTCAACCACTTCTGTACCTGCGTTTTGAATACGCTTAGTTAGAGCAGCTAGTTCATCATCCGAGAATGACACACCTTTAACTTGAGAAAGTAGAGGAAGAATTGTCACGCCAGAGTGACCACCGATAACCGGCACTTCAAGACCTTCTAGTGGTACACCTTTTAGTTCAGAGACAAAAGTTTCAGAACGAATTACGTCAAGTGTAGTAATACCAAATAGGCGGCGCTTGTCGTAAACACCCGCTTTCTTCAACACTTCTGCCGCGATTGGCACAGTTGTATTTACTGGGTTTGTGATGATCCCCACACAAGCGGTTGGGCAAGTTTTCGCAATTTTTTCCGCAAGTGATTTAATGATCCCTGCGTTCACATTAAATAGATCCGAACGATCCATACCTGGCTTACGAGCCACACCAGCAGAGATTAAAACCACATCTGCACCTTCTAGCGCAGGAGTTGGATCTTCACCAGCATAACCAACGATCTTTACAGGTGTTGGAATATGGCTTAAATCCGCCGCAACCCCTGGTGTAACAGGAGCGATATCATACAGAGCAAGATCCGATCCTGCAGGAAGTCCATTTTTCAGCAATAAAGCAAGTGCTTGACCTATGCCACCAGCAGCACCAATTACAGCTACTTTCATGTGCCTTTCTCCTTTGAAGAATTATTATTGTGTAATTTCACGTTATTGTTTGGTTATTAGAGCGATGCCCAAGAACGAGGGAATATATCACCTTTACCTAATATAAAGTCGAAATTACCTTAACTCTTGATTAATTACAATTATTCAACATCATCTTTGCGATATTGAGCTCATCCCTTTAAAAATACCACTTAAAATCAATGACTAAAAAACAGGCAAATCATATCATTAACATAAGATTAACAACAAGAGATCTATCAAATATTTGAACGATTGAATTGGAGGCAAATGACTATCTATGAGAAAATACTGCAATTCTATGTGTATAAAAAGAAACCAATATGCGAAACAATGACAAACAAGATAATTTAGTCCGTTCTTTTAAAGCCTTACTGAAAGAGGAATGCTTTGGCTCTCAAGGTGAGATTGTCGATGCTTTAAAAGAAGAGGGCTTTGATAACATCAATCAATCTAAAGTATCCCGTATGCTGACTAAGTTCGGCGCAGTTCGTACTCGTAACGCAAAAATGGAAATGGTGTACTGTTTACCAGCGGAATTAGGTGTACCAACCGCTTCTAGCTCATTGCGTGAATTAGTATTAGATGTTGGTCATAACGACGCATTAGTGGTTATTCACACAGGGCCAGGTGCTGCGCAATTAATTGCTCGTCTATTAGATTCCTTAGGTAAAGCGGAAGGTATTTTAGGCGTGGTTGCTGGCGATGATACGATTTTTATCACGCCAACTTTAAACATCACAACTAAACAACTGTTTGATTCTGTTTGTGAATTATTCGAGTTTGCCGGTTAATATTCATCTCCTACATCCTATTCATTGCAGTTGACGTTCACTTTATTTTACTTGCGTGAACGTCTTCTCACTTTTGCCTCTCTATTGTCAGAATTGCTATTCTCCTTAATCACTTACAATTATTATAGTTATACCCAAGTGACCTACCTCTGACATAAACAACATAAAACAATGAACTCAGCTTAATTAGATAACACCAATATGCGAAAGGATTTCGTGTATTTTATTCGCCAATTGGCGCAAGGATGGCACCATGACGCATTTCAAACGATTCTCGTCATTTAGTGGTTGTGAAAGATTTACAGCCATATACTCATTTATTTTAAAAGTTATAGCGTTAGGATCCTTAATGATCGCTACTGGCGTTAAAGCTGAAAACTCCACCTATCTCACTATTGCAACCGGTGCTGTAACTGGCGTTTACTACCCAGCAGGCAATTCCATTTGTAAATTAATCAACAAAGGCCGCTTAGAACACCATATTCGTTGTTCTGTTGAATCAACACCTGGCTCTGTCAGTAATATTGATTTAGTTCGCAATGGACAATTTGATGTTGGGATCACTCAATCTGATTGGGAGTTTCTCGCTTATCAAGGTGATGATCATTTAACGCCCAACACACCATACACAAGTATGCGCACTCTCTTTTCAATGCATAGCGAACCATTAAACATAGTGGTACGAGCTGATTCCAATATCAATAGCATTAAAGATCTGGCAGGAAAACGAGTCAATTTAGGAAATGAAGGATCCGGTGATCGTGCCACCATGCAAATGCTAATGGAGCAATTTGGTTGGAAGAAAGGATCTTTCTCGCTTGCAACAGAATACTCAGGTGACAGTCGTGCACATGCTTTATGTGATAATCGCATTGATGCTTATGTTTCTGTATTAGGAAACCCAAATGCTTCAATCAAAGAGGCAACAACGGCATGTCAGGCGAAACTACTGCCGATAACAGGTAAAGAAGTCGACCAGTTATTAGAGCGTTCTCCTTATTATGAAAAAGAGTCAATTCCCGGCGGGCTTTATCCACACAATGATATCGATATTCCCACTTATGGCGTACTGTCAGTCCTGTTTGTAGATGAAAGTTTACCCGATGAAGTAGCGTATGAAATTGTAAAAGCAGTATTTGAGAACTTTAAGACCTTTAAACGCCTACACCCTGCATTCTCGACCTTGAAAAAAGAAGATATGGTAAAAAAAGGCATTAGCGCCCCACTCCATCCAGGAGCTGAACGCTACTATAAAGAAGTGGGATTACTCTAGTTAACGATTAGGATAAGACAGCAAGTCTTCAGTGAGTTCAATTTGAACAATACAAATCAGCTTGTTACCACGAGCGTTTTGTAATCGGGCAACTCTTTTGGTGCGTCAAAGTGTTGCAGAATTTGCGCTTCCACACCAAGACAAAAATCACAATCCACAAAAGCAGTTGTAAGTTGATTGTCTTTTGGATGATAAAAACTTAGCTCCGCTGAATGCAACTGCAAACGGTCAGAATAGGCTAAAGCTTCTGGTGTGGCATAGAATTCATCACCAACAATTGGATGCCCTAATGCTTGCATGTGAACACGTAGTTGATGAGATCGCCCTGTCACAGGTAGCAAACGCACTACGGTAGTTTGTTCTTCACGACTAACTACTTGAAAGCGAGTTAAAGACGGTTTGCCATCATCAAAACACACTTTTTGTCTTGGGCGATTCGGCCAGTCACAAATTAGCGGTAAATCAATTTCACCCTCGTCTTGCTCTACAATTCCCCACACTCGCGCGTAATAGATCTTATGCGTTAAACGATACTGGAATTGCTTTTTGATATGACGTTCGGCTTCTTTAGTTAACGCAAATAGCATTAAACCAGAAGTTGCCATATCTAAACGATGTACGACTTCCGCATCAGGAAATTGCTCACGTACTCGATTCCAAAGGCTATCTTGATGTTCTGGCAAACGTCCCGGAACAGACAATAGTCCCGATGGTTTATTGGCAACCAACACATGTTCATCTTGATAGGTGATATCAAGCCAAGGATCGGTTGGTGGAAAGTATTCAAGTAATGCCATAAATGAAATCTCAGGAGTAAATGAAACATAGTGATCTTTTTGATCACCATGTTCTTTTCGAGTAATTAGCTGTACGGTAAATAACGTCGATTATTATTGGTGTGCTACCACGATCAAACGCAATGAATCCAACTGCAATTGAGCGGTTTCAATATACTCATCTAAGGTATTCATTTGATCTTCTATCGCTTGAATTTCTTCATCACGAATATTCGGGTTCACCGCTTTTAATGCTTGTAAGCGTTCTAATTCTGCATTCAGTTTTTGGTGCATTTCCAACTTCGAACTTTGACGCACTTCATCTAACTTCGGCAATACCGCTTTCTCGCCTTTTTCAATTAGAGCATGAATTTGGTCTTGGACAGAAGTTGCCACCTTGCTCGCCATGTGACGATTAATCGGGCTTAACTGGCGGTTAAATGAATCAAATGGCACTTGTTCCGATAAATCATTACCTTTCGCATCCATCAATAAACGAATTGGCGTTTTCGGTAAGAACTGGTTAATGCCGCTGCGTTTCGGTGCTTGTGCATCCACCAAGTACACAAGTTCCAAGAACATAGTACCGACTGGCAATGCTTTATTCTTCAATAGAGAAACCGCATTTGTACCGACATTTTCACTCAACAATAAATCAATGCCACCTTGGATCATTGGGTGTTCCCAACTCATAAAGTGCATATCTTCACGTGAAAGAGCGGTATCACGATCAAAAGTAATGGTTGCGCCTTCATACGGCAAACCCGGATAGCTTGGCACCATCATGTGTTCAGATGGCGTTACCACCAGCGCATTTTCACCTTTGTCATCTTGGTTCAAGCCAATGGTATCGAACAAGCCCAATGCGAAAGTCACAAGGTTGGTATCATTGTCACCTTTAGCGATGGTTTCGGTAATTTTTTGCGCTTTCTCACCACCATTAGAATGGATTTCCAATAAGCGGTCACGGCCTTGTTCTAATTTCGCTTTCAACGTTTTATTTAAAGTTGCTGATTGCTCAATTAAATCTTCCAATTCAACATTCTCACCACTAGCTAGCATGGTGATTAGGTTTTCAGAATATTGATCGTAAACCGCACGACCAGTTGGACAGGTTTCTGCAAACGCATTCAAACCTTGATGATACCAATGAGCCAAAGTCGCTTGAGCAGAGCCTTCTAAATACGGCACGAAAACATCAATATCACGAGTTTGACCAATACGATCCAAGCGACCAATACGCTGTTCAAGCAAATCAGGGTTAAATGGTAAATCGAACATGACCAACTGGTTTGCAAACTGGAAGTTACGACCTTCTGAACCGATTTCAGAACAGATCAGAACTTGTGCGCCACCTTCTTCTTGAGCAAAGTAAGCGGCCGCTTTATCTCGTTCTAAAATCGACATACCTTCGTGGAATACGGTTGCACGAATACCTTCACGCTCACGCAATGCCTGTTCTAATTGCAACGCTGAAGTGGCACGAGAGGCGATCACTAAGATCTTTTCAGAACGTTTTTCTAATACTTTTTCGATCAACCAATTCACACGAGGATCGAATGCCCACCAAGAAGATTTATCGCCCTCAAGATCCTGCAAGATCTCTTCAGGGTACAAGTTCTTCAAAGCTTGTGCTTGAGCAGGAAGATCACCGTCCATCATTTTAGCGACACGCATTGCACGGGTGTATTGCTCCGGCATTGGCATTTCAAGCAAATGAACGTGACGAGTTGGGAAACCTTGAATAGCTGCACGAGTGTTACGGAACAAAATACGCCCCGTACCATGACGATCCATTAGGTTGTCGATTAACTCTTGGCGAGCAAGTTCTTTCTGTTCCAGATCGAATTCATCTTGAGAACTGCAACCATCTAAAATACGGAATAACGGCTCGGCATCTTGCTCTGAAAGCAGTTCCGTAATACTGTTCTTTTCATCATTGGTTAATGGCTTGCCTGATTCCAAACTTGCTACCGCTTCAGCAACGGGTGCGTATTGTTGTTCTTCTTTCACGAAAGTCTCGTAATCAAAGAAGCGATCAGGATCAAGCAAACGCAAGCGTGCAAAGTGACTTTCATGCCCTAGTTGTTCAGGTGTTGCTGTCAACAATAGAACGCCAGCAATTTTCGCCGCTAAACCTTCAACCATTTCATATTCACGACTTGGTGCATCTACGCTCCACTCTAAGTGATGTGCTTCATCAACCACCAGCAAATCCCAATCCGCTGCTAGCGCTTGGTTATAACGTTTGGCATTTTGACGCAAGAAATCCAGTGAACACAAAACGTATTGTTGTGTATCAAACGGATTTAACGCATCCGCTTGAGATTCTAAGCAGCGTTCTTCATCAAACACAGAAAAATGTAGGTTGAAACGACGCATCATTTCCACCAGCCATTGGTGTTGCAAGGTTTCAGGCACAACAATAAGAATGCGCTCAGAACGACCAGTTAACACTTGCTGATGAATAATCATGCCCGCTTCAATGGTTTTCCCCAGACCTACTTCATCGGCCAGCAAAACACGTGGCGCATGACGACGACCCACTTCGTGTGCAATATAAAGCTGATGCGGGATCAAACCGGCACGCATACCACACAAACCACGCATTGGACTTTTGTGTTGTTGATATTGATTATTCAAAGCGTTGTAGCGAAGCACGAAGTTATCCATGCGATCGATTTGACCGGCGAATAATTTGTCTTGTGGCTTATTAAAACGAATTTGGTGATTAAGGAAAATTTCACGCAACACAACGTCGGCTTCATCTGTATCTTGGCGAGTACCAATATAAGTCACGACATCGTTTTTCACTTCGACCGTTTCAACTTTTAACGACCATCCATCTTGGCTTTCAATCACATCACCCACGTTAAATACCACGCGAGTAATTGGCGCATCATTGCGAGAATATAAGCGGTTTTCTTCTGATGCCACAAACATCAAAGTCACAGTGCGAGCATCAAGCCCTACCACTGTACCTAAACCTAAATCACTTTCTGTATCACTAATCCAACGCTGACCTAATGCGAATGCCATGTAATTGACTACCTCTGAATATGATTCGTAAGACGTTTATTATAGCTAACTTAAAGGCGAGTTAGCTGAGAAGATGCACGTCTGTATACTTGCAAAAAGCCGCACATTTTACTTGATGAATTGTGATATAGCACCCTGATTTCGATAAAAACTTATTACTGACATAAAACTGTCAATATTTGAGAGCTAAGGTTGGGTTGAATACAAAAATGTTTCATATACTTAACTTGAACATCAGATAACGCCAATAGGTTATCGATGTGACAATGAGAGTTTGATGGTTATGTAGCTTTGTTTGCTTGATGTGGTCGTTACCAAAACTTTCGCTAGCGTGATTCTATTCGCCAGAATCTGCTGTAAAGCCCAAGCAAATGAGAACAGGATGTGTCTCTCGCTACCTCTAGCATCAAACGTTGCTAGCCTTCCGGTACACGGAAAAAGGAGACGCTATGGGCGTGACTGATAAAACGCAAACCCAAACACATTCTCAATCACTTCATCACTCGGACATGTCCGATACTTCACGCAAACTTTTTGTTTTAGATACCAATATCCTTCTTCACGAACCTCACGCCATATATTCATTCCAAGAACACGATGTCGTTATTCCGATGACCGTACTTGAGGAATTGGATCGTATTAAAGACAGTAAGCGTGATGTTGCCCGCGATGCTCGTGTCGCAATTCGTGCGCTTGAAGGAATTTTCCATGATGCGACTCCTGAAGAAATCACTCACGGTATTCCTTTTGGACAAGAACAAACTTCCGGCACGATTGCGATTCTAGCTGACTACGACATTCAGGAAAGCGATAAAGCCTTTGCCGATAAAGAAGGTGACAATCGCATTCTCAATGGTGTGATTGCGTTGCAAAAACAACATCCACAACGGGAAGTTGTTCTTGTTACTAAAGACATCAATATGCGCTTACGTGCTAAAGGCGCAGGTGTTCTCAAAGTGGAAGATTACCGCACCGACCAATTGATTGATGATGTGCAATACCTAACTAAAGGTTTTGCCGAATACAAAGGCAGTTTTTGGGATAACTTTAAGCAAGTTGAAAGCTACACATCGGGCGCAAAAACTTTCCATAAAGTCGACCGAGAAAGTTTAGAGCCGACTTATATCAATCAATATCTTATTGATGAAGACACTGAATTTGCTGGTCGAGTTGAAGAATTAGAAAGTGATACAGCCAGAATTCGAGATTTAGGACGAGAGCGTTTAATGCATCGTCACGCTTGGGATGTGCATCCTAAAAATATCTATCAAGGTATGGCGATGGATGCACTACTCGATCCAGACATCGACCTCGTTATTCTGACTGGCGCAGCGGGTAGCGGTAAAACCATGCTTGCAATGGCAGCAGCACTTGAGATGACGATAGAGAAAAAGATGTTCGATAAGATCATCGTAACTCGAAATACACCAGATATTGGTGAAGCGATTGGTTTCTTACCCGGAACTGAAGAAGAAAAAATGCTGCCTTGGTTAGCTGCGATTACCGATACGCTAGAGGCGCTACACAAACACGATCACAATACCGAAGGCTCACTGAAGTACATTTGCGATAAAGCCAATATTCAATTCAAATCCATTAACTTTATGCGTGGACGTTCCATTCAAAATGCTTTTGTGTTGCTTGATGAATGTCAGAACTTAACCGCTTCACAAATCAAAACCATCATTACTCGCTGTGGTGAAGGCACCAAAATTGTTTGCTCTGGTAACTTAGCACAAATTGATTCTACTTACTTAACACCAGTCACTTCTGGTCTCACTTATATGGTCGAACGCTTTAAGAACTTTGAAGGCAGTGCCAATGTGCATTTGAATGGCGTTGTTCGAAGCCGTTTAGCCGAGTTTGCGGAGGAGAACTTATAAGAGAAGCTTCAGCATAAAGTTACCTCTATCACAAAAGTGCAACAAAAAAGAATCGAGTAAATCTGTTTTGCTCGATTCTTTTTCATTAAAACTTAGAAATTGCTTAATAAATCTTGAACAATTACAATAACAACGTGAAGCAGATCACATGGAAGTATCCATTTTTTATATCTAAACAAGACAATCATTCGAAATTGATTGTAGTTAAAATTGTAAAATAACGGTAGCATTTGCAATCCAAACCAAAGGATGCGGTTTTGTTAACTTTTTATACATATTTCTGGCTTAATTTTCTAGGTTAATAAAAATGAAAACTCCTACACCTTCTACTGTTATTAAGCGATCGATTATCCGTTTTTTGATCCTTGCCGTTTTGGTAATCATTCCAGTCGCATGTGTTCGAATTGATATGTTCCATTTAAAAAATGGTTTAGGCGAAGTTTCAGTCACTGAATTTTTCCAAGAGTTTATTCTCTTTATCTCTGTTTGCATTTTTGGCTACATAGCAAAAAATGAACCAGAAACTCGCCGAGCTTATACTCTTATTACCGGTTTTTTTGCTTGTCTATTAATTCGCGAATTTGATGAGTTTTTAGATCATATTGTTCATGGTTTTTGGGTATATCCTGCACTACTTGTAGCTATCAGTTGCATCATTTATGCATGGCAAGACAAAGAACAAACCGTCAAAGGATTAGCAGATCATCTACAAAGTGGCAACAGTGCTTCAATGACTGTGGGATTGGCTATTCTACTCATCTTCTCACGCATTTTTGGTATGGGCAGCATGTGGGATCATTTAATGGCAGAGCATAGTATTCGCGCCGTTAAAATTGTTGCGGAAGAAGGCACTGAAGTACTGGGCTATGTCGTGATGTTTTACGCATCTATTTGCTATTTCATCGACTTCAAACGAGCTCAAGCAAACAAACTTTAGCTCTTTAAACTTAATTCAACGCTTAGCCGCTCACCAATAAAAACGAACGCAAGTTTTCGTTTGAGTGAGCGGTATCTAACTCTTCCATCTTCCCTACTTCTGTAATTTTCCCTTGCTCTAAAAACGCAAAATCGCTCGCAATTGCTTTGGCACCAGAAAGATGATGCGTCACCATTAATACGGTGATATTTCGTTTTCTTGCCAACTCTGCTACCAGTTTCAACATTTCATCTCGCAACAATGGATCGAGCGCAGAAAAAGGCTCATCTAATAGCCAAATACGATGTGGCTGAACAAAGCAACGAGCCAAAGCTACACGCTGCCTTTGACCGCCTGATAACTGCTCAGGTAAGCGATCGAGCAAAGCTCCTAACCCGACTTGTTGAGCCGCTTGTTCAACTTGCTTTTGCTGTTCAGCATTTAATTTCAACGCAGGATTCAACCCCAAGCCGATATTTTGCCTTACCGTCAAATGGGTGAATAAGTTGTGCTCTTGAAACAACATAGCTAATGGACGTTGATAAGGGGGCTTATTCACCACATTTTCATCTTCAATCTTAATAGAGCCAGAACGAGGTGAAATAAAGCCCGCAATCAGACTCAGCAAGGTTGATTTACCAGAACCGCTCGCTCCCATTAATGCCATTATCGAACCATTTTCGATCTGAAGATCAAAAGAAAAGATTTCGTCTTGGTAATCGTATTGCACACCAGATAACTCAATGGCGGCTCTTTTTGAAGAATGATGTGTCATGGATTCTATTTCCTCTTAACGACTACCGTGTTTGAAAAGCTTTTCGACGACAGCGAAACACAAAACACTAAACAACAGTAGGCACAGTGCCACACTTGCGGCGGCATCCATTTGGTAACTGCCTAACAACTGAAACAAGTACAAGGGCAAAGTCGTTAATGATTGACTACCAAACAAAGCAATCGCACTTAAATCACCCATTGAGAACATAAAGCTGATCGCGAACGCATAGGCAATCGCCCCATTTAATGCTCGCCATTCCACCAACTTAAAGCGAGACCAGCCTTTCATTCCCAAACTTAGGCAGAGCAGATGATACTGCTGAGCCGTTTGCAACATAGGATGGCTCAAAGTTTTAATCACGTAAGGTAGCGCCATCAAGCTATTAATCAACACCACTACCCAGAAAGCCAAACTAAACACATCAACTTTATCGCGCAGCAACAAAAACAATCCAGTGCTGAGCACTATGCCTGGTGTGACAAGAATGATTGCCCCCATGAGCTCAATTCGTCCAGCCCATGCTTGCTTACCTTTTAAGTGCCAAGCTCGACTGGTTAGCAAAATCAAAACTCCAAGCAATAAAGCCACCGAACTGGATAAAATGGCAATCTGCAATGATGAGCTCAATGCTTCCCAAAAAGCAGCACCAGAAAACAAGGCTAATGACTTAGGGTTTAAACCTTGCCAAACCACCATAACCAAAGGAGGAATTACCAGTAGCATTGAAAGGATTATCCAAACACCATCCCAATATTGCGCTTTTTTACTGTCCATAAATAACGCTTGGGTATTTGGCTGAGACAGAGAAGATGCAGGTAAAGGCTTAGCCAAACGCAACAAAGCCAGACTTAATGCTCCACACAATAACATTTGCCACAAAGCTAAAATGGCTCCCGCCTGCAGATCAAAGTCAAACTTGATGGCTTGATAAATAGCCAGCTCAATTGTGGTCGATTTAGGGCCGCCACCTAATGCCATCACGGTTGTAAAACTGGTAAAGCAAAGCATAAAAACCAAACCAGCAATATGCGGGAGTTGTTGTTTAATTCTCGGCCATTCAACCAAGCGAAATTTCTGCCACGAATTCATGCCTAGGTGGGCGCATAACTTATGTTGTTCAACGGGAATGGCTTCCAATCCTTGCAATAATAAGCGGCAAGAATAAGGCAGATTAAAGAAGACATGAGCAACAAGAATGCCACTTAACCCATAAATAGAAAATGGCATTGGCAAATCAAAATGTCCAAGGAACTGTGCCAATAATCCACTGTTTCCTAAAATCGCCAACAAACCAAATACGCCCACTAATACAGGCAATACCAAAGTAGAAGCAAAAAGCTTTAGCAATAAGGATTTACCTTTAAATTGACGACGTGACAAAGCATGCGCGACTGGAATGGCGAATCCAACGCTTAATACAGTTGAAAGGAAGGCTTGCTTAAAACTAAATAGCGTAATGTGTCGGTAATAAGGATCGGAGACAATCCACGACACATCTAAAGACGGTGCATATTGAACTAACGCCATTACGGTTGCCATGACAAAAGAAACAATTGTCACAGCAACTACAATACCTATTTTTGGAACGGAAACATTCATCAATTTAGCCAGTAATCATCACTTATTTTTTACTGCCTATTGAGATAACGCCATTTGCCATTCACGAGTCCAAGTTTTGAGATCTTTTGCGACCACTTTAGGATCTAAAGACAACATCTTATTCGGCACGGTTAATTGATCGTAACCTTTTGGCAATTCAACCTTGGTCACTGGATACATCCAATTCCCTGTTGCCATAACCGATTGGAAATCATCACTTAAAATAAAGTGCATAAATTCATCGGCTAACTTCTGATGTTTTGACGATTTTAATTTTGCCGCTAATTCGATTTGAGCATACTGACCTTCAGAGAAATCAGCCGCAGCGTAGTTATCATCATTTTCGGCAATAATGTGATAAGCCGGTGAGGTGCTATAAGACAACACCATATCGCTTTCGCCTTTCAAGAAAACAGGGTAAGAGTCTGACCAACCTTTACTCACTGTCACTGTTTTCTTCGCAATTTTTTGCCATGCCTCATCTGAGCTATCACCATAGACAGCTTTTACCCACAACAATAAACCTTGCCCTGTAATAGAGGTACGAGGATCTTGGTAGATGACATTAAAATCATCACGTTCAACAAATTCTTTTAGGCTTTTAGGTGGGTTCTTCATTTTGGTTTTGTTATACACAAAAGCGAAATAACCAAAATCAAAAGGCACAAAATAAGGATCATTCCATCCATTTGGAATGACGACTTGAGAAGTATCTACATCATGCTCAGCTAGCAAACCTGTCGCTTTAGCTTGTTCCATAATGTTGTTATTCAAACCTAGCAACACATCCGCTTTGGTATTTTGTCCTTCTAAACGCACACGGCTAAGAATCGAACCGCCATCATCAAGGGCAACGAAATTCAATTCACATCCACATTGTTTTTCAAAAGCAGCTTTGATTTTAGGCCCCGGCCCCCAATCAGACGTAAATGAATCGTAGGTATAAACGGTCAGCGTTTGTTCCGCAGAAAAACTGGTCGCAGAATACAAAAGTGCACAAGGGATAGTTGCGGTAATGATGAATTTTTTTGTGAAGTTCACTAGTGATTCCTTTTTAGTGTTCAGCTGAGGAAAAGGAAGGAAAACCTCACTCAATTCCTACGCCAGCATTATCTGGTTCAGGTCACGGGTAATTTCTCAGCCAATCACAAATAATATGGATCAGCACCCCGATGAGTGTTTGAGATTGTAGAGGCTAGAAAGGATCTAGGCTAGCGAAGTTTGAAGAATTGTTACCATTGACTCATATTATCTTTGGTCATATCCCCAACGAGGAACTAATCCTTGCTTAATATCGAGATGATCTAAGACACGAGCAACCATAAAATCCACCAAATCATCAATGGTTTTTGGTTGATGATAGAATCCCGGAGCCGCTGGCATTATGGTCACGCCCATAGTGGAAAGCTTATGCATATTTTCTAGGTGCAAAGTTGAAAAAGGTGTTTCACGCACGACTAATAATAGTTGCCCTCTTTCTTTCATCACCACATCGGCAGCACGTTCAATTAAGTTATCTGACATCCCATGCGCAATAGCAGCTACGCTACCAGCAGAACAAGGACAAACTACCATTTTTTTAGGTGCAGCTGAACCTGACGCCACAGGCGAAAACCAATCTTCTTTGCCACAAACAATCAACTTTTCAGACTGACAACCAAGTTTTTCCACTAAGGCTTGTTGAGCAGCTTCCGATCCAGAAGGGAGTTTAAGATTATGCTCCGTCGCCATCACCACTCGTGCTGCAGAAGATATCAGCAAATAAACTGTATAGTCTGCTGCCAGCAAGCATTCCAACAAACGCAATCCATAAGGCGCACCCGATGCCCCTGTAAAAGCAAGTGTGATTCGTTTATCTGAATGTTTCGACATGATGTTATCCGTTTTAATTTATAGCGATAGCCAGATAGATAAAAAGATCATAGCGTAACTCCAGACTTTATCCATATCGGATCTAACCATTTGGGTTGCCATGATCTTTTTACTTATGATGATCTTTTTGCTTTTAAAGCTTACTTATCACTTAAAAGCTTTTTGCCTAGAACTTATTTCGCTTCCAATGCTTTTAACAGTTTGCCATGAATACCTTCAAAGCCACCATTGCTCATCACCAAAATTTGATCGCCACTTTGTGCTTTCGACACAATGTGTGCAACAAAACTCTCAATATCGGTATCAACATAACTTGGCTGTGGGCACTTATCAGCTACATCTTGAACCGACCACTTAATATTGTTTGGTTGGAATAGGCAAACTTCATCAGCATGTTTAAATGATGCTGCTAGAGTTTCTTTATGTACGCCCATTTTCATTGTGCTTGAACGAGGCTCGAACACAGCAATAATTTTGCTATCACCAACTTTGTTACGTAAACCTTCAATTGTTAAATCAATCGCTGTTGGGTGATGAGCGAAATCGTCATAGACCTTAACGCCATTCACTTCGCCTTTTAACTCAAGACGACGCTTAGTATTAATGAACTTACCTAAAGCTTCACAAGCTAACTCAGCAGTCACACCAACATGGCGAGCAGCAGCTATTGCCATTAATGCGTTATTTACATTGTGTTCACCAACTAAATCCCAGTTAACATCACCTTGATGCTGACCATCTAAATACACTTGGAAGTGACTACCGTCTTTCTGTAATTTTTCCGCTTTCCAATGACCATCTTCACCAATGTATTCTAACTCGCTCCAGCATCCGCGCTTAATTACGTCTTTTAGACCTTCGTCATCGCTCGGAGCCAAGATACGACCATTGCCAGGAACCGTACGAACTAAGTGGTGGAATTGACGTTTAATCGCTTCTAAATCATCAAAAATATCTGCGTGATCGAATTCCAAATTGTTCATCACTAAAGTACGTGGGTGGTAATGTACAAACTTAGAACGCTTGTCGAAAAAAGCACTGTCATATTCATCAGCTTCTACAACGAAAAACATACTTTCGCCAAGACGAGCAGAAATGCCAAAGTTACCCAATACGCCACCAACAAGGAAACCTGGAGCATAACCGCAATCTTCTAAAATCCACGCCAGCATACTTGATGTCGTAGTTTTACCATGAGTACCAGCTACAGCCAGAACCCAACGATCATGCAATAAGAACTCTTGCAACCACTGCGGGCCAGACGTGTATTTAAGGTTGTTATTTAGCACATATTCAACACATGGATTACCACGACTCATCGCATTACCAATTACCACTAAATCAGGCGCAGGGTCCAATTGGCTTGGGTCAAAGCCTTCAATAATCTCAATTCCTTGAGACTCAAGTAACGTACTCATTGGTGGATAAACATTGGCATCACAACCCGTCACTTTATGACCTAATTGACGAGCTAATACTGCTGCGCCACCCATAAAAGTGCCGCAAATACCAAGAATGTGAATATGCATAACGATCGATTCCTACCTTAAATATAAGGCTTACAAAATAGGGAAATAATTGCTCAGAATTCTACCCCAAAGCACAACAAAAGTATGGTTTGAATTTCAATAACCTGAAAAACAAATCCCCACTCGCTTCACATTTGTAAAATTTCACAAGTTACTTCATTACCATTAAAAAGTTTCTCAATTTACAATCAATAAACTTATTTGCAAAATTCATGTTTACGAACAACATCGAAATAAACTCATCACGATGATTAAGCTGAATTAGATGAAAAAGTAACAAAGACAAATTAAGGATAAGATATGTCGACCATGCGTACATTGGGTGAATTTATTGTAGAAAACCAACATCACTTCCCTCATGCAAGCGGAGATCTTTCTTCATTGCTAGGGTCAATTAAGTTGGCAGCAAAAATTGTTAACCGTGAAATCAATAAAGCAGGACTTGTTGATATTACGGGCTCTGTCGGTGCAGAGAATGTTCAAGGAGAAGAACAACAGAAGCTAGACCTATATGCGAATGAAAAATTTAAAGCGGCACTAGAAGCTCGTGATCAAGTTTGTGGTGTGGCAAGTGAAGAAGAAGATGAAGCGGTCGCATTCAACAAGGATCTTAATAAAAACGCCAAATATGTGGTGTTAATGGATCCGCTCGATGGCTCTTCAAATATTGATGTGAATGTTTCAGTCGGAACTATTTTTTCAATTTACCGCCGAGTATCTCCTGTTGGAACATCACCAACTCAAGAAGACTTTTTACAACCTGGCCATAAACAAGTAGCTGCCGGCTATATCATTTACGGCTCATCAACTATGCTCGTTTATACAACGGGTAATGGTGTTCATGGCTTTACTTATGATCCATCACTTGGTGTATTCTGCCTTTCTCACGAACAAATGATGATCCCGAAATCAGGGACAATTTATTCAATAAACGAAGGTAATTACATTCGCTTCCCGACTGGCATTAAAAAGTACATTAAATACTGCCAAGAAAATGTACCGGAAGATAAACGCCCATATACATCACGCTACATTGGTTCGCTAGTTGCAGATTTCCACCGTAATCTTCTCAAAGGCGGTGTTTATTTGTATCCAAGCACTGAAAGCCATCCAAATGGAAAACTGCGTCTACTCTACGAATGCAACCCAATGGCATTTTTGATGGAGCAAGCCGGTGGCAAAGCAACAGATGGTAAAAATCGAATTATGGATTTAAAACCAACTGAATTACATCAACGTGTGCCTTTTATTGTTGGTTCACCATTAATGGTAGAGAAAGTAGAAAGCTTTTTGGAACAATATCCGGAATAGAAATAGAAGAAACAGCAAAGAGGAGGTGAGAGCTTCCTCTTTTTGTATTTGAGCGACACCGAACTCCGCATCACGCAACTATACTGACGATGACAGCATTCTTTGCCAATATTTTAAATTGATAAAATGCAAAAAAGCCTGACTCTTTCGAATCAGGCTTTCTCAGATAAGTGGCGGAGCGGACGGGACTCGCTAATACCTTGCTTGGCGCGCCCCCCGGCGTGACAGGCCGGCCACGCTCTTAAACAAATAGCAACCAACTGAACTACCGCTCCGCAGCGTGTCTTTTCAACTATTTCAAACCATCCCAAACGCAAAAAAGCCTGATTCTTTCGAATCGGGCCTCTCTAATAAGTGACAAAACGTTGGGATTACTAACTGCGACCCTCGGCGTGACAGGCCGGCCACGCTCTTAAACAAATAGCAACCAACTGAACTACCGCTCCGTAGCGTGTACTATAGCTACAATGACAGTGTGTCATGCTGATGTTTTCAATCTTTCAAACACAAAAAAGCCTGACTCTTTCGAATCAGGCTTTCTCAGATAAGTGGCGGAGCGGACGGGACTCGAACCCGCGACCCCCGGCGTGACAGGCCGGTATTCTAACCAACTGAACTACCGCTCCGCAGCGTGTCTTTTCAGTATAATCAATTCAAAGCCTGGCGATGTCCTACTCTCACATGGGGAAACCCCACACTACCATCGGCGCTACTTCGTTTCACTTCTGAGTTCGGCATGGAATCAGGTGGGTCCAAAGCGCTATGGTCGCTAAGTAAAATCTGTTAACGATATAATCAAGAAAACTATCGTTTGAATACTGGTGCTGATACCCAGAGTCGAACTGGGGACCTCATCCTTACCAAGGATGCGCTCTACCGCCTGAGCTATATCAGCGAATTAGGCTTGAAGCATTAAAAAAGCCCGTCATTAGACGGGCTCTTTTAGAATTCAAAGCCTGGCGATGTCCTACTCTCACATGGGGAGACCCCACACTACCATCGGCGCTACTTCGTTTCACTTCTGAGTTCGGCATGGAATCAGGTGGGTCCAAAGCGCTATGGTCGCCAAGCA
>JBKEDP010000032.1:0-45251 GCA_047975485.1 Vibrio sp.
GCAAGCTATTGACTTATGATTTTGCCTAGTTAGCCATCAAAAATAGATGCACTGTGACTTATGGTTAGTTAACTTATTGATAATTTACCTTTAATGACTTTCTTATCCAGAGTTCAGGTTAAATAATAAATTTTGTAAAATACACAAAACAGAGCCAGATTCTAAACGATTTGGCTCTGTTTTTTTTGGGGATTAGATGACATAGATATGTGTCTATTTTAGTAAAAAGACTATGATGATCTTTTTACTTATAAAGCTGCTCATCCATTGATATAGCTTGCTTGTACAGCTAAACAAGCAAAAAGAACATGATGATCTTTTTACTCTATATTCAATCTGTATAAAACAACATATTTCGAGTTTTTGGCGCTGTGGTGTATCAATAAAAAAACGCCTAGTTGATGAAATCAGCTAGGCGTTTTGTATGAGTTAAGCTTGCAGTGTTCGTTATTAATTACGACCGCGGCGGACTCTCAACGTATATGGCATCACACGGATTCGCTTCATAATGCTAGCAAGGTGGATACGACCAGTAGTAGTTAACTGTAAGGTGATAGTGTACAAGCGACCATCACGTTCTTCAGTTGAAATACCATGGATGTTTGAACCTGTTTGAGCAATTACATTGGTCAATTCAGCTAACGCACCTTGGCGGTTTTGCAGATCCACTTTTAGTTCAGTAATGAATTCTTGCTCGATGTCTTTCGCCCATTCAACCTGCATGTAACGTTCAGGCTCTTTTTGATAGCCACGAATGTTAGGACAAGTTTCACGGTGAATCACTAAGCCGCGACCTGGAGAAACGTGTGCGATGATTTCATCACCCGGAATTGGATGACAACACTTGCCGTAGTTAAGCAAGATACCTTGAGCACCACGGATCGGTAGTTTCTGTTTCTTCTTGGTATCGGTATCTGCGGTTGGAATTTCAGTCAATTCATCCGCATCGCCCAATAGTCGACGAGCAATCACGATACTCATCAGTTCACCTAAGCCAATAGACGCAAGTAAATCATCAAAATCTTTTAGTTTCAGATCTGAAAGAACATGTTTGATGTTAGCTTCTGAAATGTCTTTCAGTGAATGTTCGCCTAGTGCGTGATTCAATAAGCGGCGACCTAGTGCTACTGATTCTTCACGACGCATGGTTTTCAGAACTTGGCGGATCTTAGTGCGAGCACGAGATGTCACCACATAGTTAAGCCATGCTGCATTTGGACGAGCACCAGGAGCACTGATGATTTCGATAGTTTGACCATTCTTCAACGCCTTACTTAGTGGGTAAGGGTTACGGTCAACACGAGAACCAACACAAGTGTTACCTACATCGGTGTGCACGGCATAAGCGAAGTCAACCGCAGTTGCACCCGCAGGCAATTCAATGATGCGACCTTTTGGCGTAAACACAAAAATCTCATCAGGGAATAAATCGGACTTAACGTTCTCGATAAATTCAAATGAGTTACCCGCACTTTGTTGTAGCTCAAGTAAGCTTTGCATCCAACGTTGAGCTTTAATTTGCGCTGTTGTACCAGAAGTATCGCCATGCGCTTTGTAAGACCAGTGTGCTGCCACACCTTTGTCCGCCATTTGGTCCATGTCTTCAGTACGAATCTGTACTTCAACAGGTACACCGTGAGGGCCAACCATGGATGTGTGTAAAGATTGGTATCCGTTCGCTTTTGGAACTGCGATGTAATCTTTCATACGACCCGGACGAGGCTTGTACAGGTTATGCACTTGGCCTAAAACTCGGTAGCAAGTGTCAGCAGTATCTACAATTACACGGAAAGCGTAGATATCCATAATAGAATGGAAACGCTGTTCTTTAGTACGCATCTTGTTGTAGATGGAGTAAAGGTTTTTCTCACGTCCAAGTACACGAACTTGCAAACCCGCTTCTTCAAGACGGCCTTCAATTTCGCTATGGATACGTTGGATCATTTCTTTACGGTTACCACGCGCTGCTTTAACTACTTCTTTTAAAACACGATAACGGTTTGGATACAGAGCTTCGAAGCCCAGTTCTTCCAATTCGGTTTTAATGTTGTGGATACCTAAACGGTGAGCAAGTGGAGAGAAAATTTCTAAGGTTTCACGAGCAATGCGACGACGTTTATCTGGGCGTAAAGCACCAAGAGTACGCATGTTGTGAGTTCGGTCAGCGAGCTTAATCAAGATCACGCGAATGTCTTGCACCATGGCTAAGATCATTTTGCGGAAGTTTTCTGCTTGCGCTTCTTTGCGATCGCGGAATTTGAGTTTGTCGAGTTTCGATACGCCATCAACTAATTCAGCGACAGCTTCGCCAAATTGTTCAGCAAGATCTTCTTTGGTGACGTAGGTGTCTTCGATTGTGTCATGCAATAATGCCGCCATTAAGGTTTCATTATCTAAACGCATTTCAGCAAGAATACGAGCTACCGCAACAGGGTGGATGATATAAGGTTCGCCGCTGGAACGGCTTTGGCCTTCATGTGCATCCCTTGCAACCAAAAAGGCTTTACTCAGAGTCTCGATCTGAGACTCCGGTAAATATTCTTGGGCAACGGCTTTTAAACTTTCAAATAAGTACAATTGTTTACGCCCAATTTAGAGAGATTAACGGTGGTGAACGATGCTGCTTACTGCTGCTAGTTCTGCCGCGTCTTGCTCTTGTTGTTCTTGACGTTCACGAGCGTCTAAAACTTCTTTCGTGATTAAACCTTCTTCGATTTCGCGAAGTGCGATAACCGTTGGTTTATCATTTTCTTCTGGAACCAATGCATCTTTGTTGCCAGTTTGCATTTGACGAGCGCGGCGTGCCGCAATTAAAACTAGGTCGAATCGGTTGCCGATTTTTTCAACAGCGTCTTGAACTGTTACGCGTGCCATGATGACTCCAATAGTGAATTTTATTTAGAATGACGGGAAATTATACAAGCTTACTGACTTATATTCTAGCAAATAAGCGCTAGCTCCCGTGGATTAATGTCTTGAGTAAAAAACTCGATTATTCTGCCAATAGGGCTTTCAACATGCCGTTATATTTAACTGCTTGTTTCTCTTGCTTTAAACGCTCCGCACGGATGATGGCTTTAAAGTCCATCAAGGCTGCGTCGAAATCGTCATTAATGATCAGGTAATCATATTCATTGTAATGAGAGATTTCAGATTTCGCTTTACTCATGCGCCCTGCAATCACTTCAGCACTGTCTTGACCACGAGTATTTAAGCGACGCTCAAGCTCACCATTCGATGGTGGAAGAATGAAAATACCTTTTGCTTCTGGCATTTGAGCGCGAATTTGACGTGCGCCTTGCCAGTCGATATCTAAGAAAATATCGATGCCTTTATTTAGGTTTTCTTCAATCCACACACGAGATGTGCCGTAATAATTACCGAAAACTTCTGCATGTTCCAAGAATACACCTTGGTTCATTAGCTCAATAAAATGTTCTTTTTCGACAAAATGATAGTGAACACCATCTTCTTCACCCGGACGCTGATTGCGCGTAGTGTGAGAGACAGATACTTTCATCGCATAGTTAGGGTTTTTCTCTAACATCGCAGCAATTAAGCTCGATTTACCCGCACCACTCGGTGCAGAAACAATATAAAGCGTACCTTTACCAATCATAAGTCGTTCATTCTTATTGAGTAAGTTTCTACTATTTTAGACGAAAATGAATTCCACCTAAAAGCGTAAGGTTAAAAATGGGGGCGAAGAATATCACAAGGTTGGTTAATAAGAAACCACATGTATATTTTCTTCTTGCACTTGACTTTGGCTAATTGTAACTGCAATGGCTTTGGACACTGGAGTATGGCTCAGATCGCCGCTGTGATACAAAGAAACCAATGGGTTAGCTTCAGGGAAATAAGCCGCCACGTTGCCAACTGGAATGTCGTATTCCACCAATTTAAAGCCGAACACTTGGCGGTTTGTTTCGTCGGTATAGATAGAAGTAATATCGACACGATCGCCAGCTTGCATGCCTATTTTTTCAATATCCGCTTTATTCATAAACAGCACTTTGCGCTCTCCAAACACGCCACGATAGCGATCATCAAATCCGTAAATCGTGGTGTTGTATTGATCGTGCGAACGCATGGTTTGCATGACGAATACAGTTTGGTCGCTTAATGCATTTAATGTGACTGGCGTTAAATGTTCAGGTAAATCGTGTGTTTTAAATTCCGCTTTAGCTGATGCTGTTTGCCAGTTGTTATCACGAGCGGAGTTGCCCAAATAGAATCCACCCGGTTGCTTGATTTTATTATTTACATCATCAAAGCCGGGAATAACTTTTTCAATCAGCGCACGAATTCGGTCGTAATCTTCAATCAAATGTAGCCAATCAATTGGATGAGATCCGAGCGTCGCCTGCGCCATTCCTGCAATAATGGCGGGTTCAGAACGCATTTCACCTTGATCGCTAGTGTCTTTATTATTTTCTACTGCGCCATAAGAGGCGTGAACCATGCTAAAGGAATCTTCTACCGTCACGCATTGTGCACCACCTTTTTGCATATCGACATCGGTACGGCCTAAGCAAGGAAGCATAAGAGACTCTTTACCTGTAGAAAGATGAGTGCGGTTGAGCTTAGTGGCTATGTTTACGGTTAAATCGCAGCTTTCTAGGGCTTGTTGCGTTAAACGAGTGTCTGGAGTTGCAGACACAAAATTACCACCTAAGCCAATAAAGACTTTGCTTTCACCTGCCAACATGGCTTTGACCGCAGCCACCACGTTGTGTCCCATTTCTTTAGGCACGGTGAAGTTAAAGACTTCTTCCATTTTTTGGTTAAACGCAGCAGACGGTTTTTCGTTAATGCCAACAGTGCGATCACCTTGCACATTACTGTGGCCACGAATAGGGCAAACACCTGCGCCTTCGCGTCCGATTTGTCCAAATAGTAGCTGTAAATTTACGATTTCTTGAATGGTGCTTACGGAATGTTTGTGCTGAGTGATCCCCATTGCCCAAGTGGTGATCACCCGTTTGGCTTGGCGATAAGTGGTCGCTGCACTTTCGATTTCTTCTTTACTTAATCCCGATTGCTCAATAATGGAATCCCAAGAAGTGGCTGCAACTTTGGCTAAATAGGCTTCCATTCCATTGGTATTTTTAGCGATATATTCATGGTCAAAAATCGAATCTCGCCCTTGAGCCAATTCTTGCTGATCGAATTCATACAAAGCTTTAACCATGCCTCGCACTGCAGCCATATCGCCACCTAATCTCGGTTTGAAATAATGACCGCTGATCGGTGTGGAGCCATTGGTGAGCATTTCTAATTTGTTCTGAGGATTTTTAAAACGTTCTAATCCACGTTCTTGTAAATTATTAAATGAGACAATTGAAGCACCACGACGAGAGGCTTTGTAAAGTGTATCCATCATACGAGGGTGATTGGTCGCAGGGTTTTGACCAAATAGGAAAATGGCATCCGCTTTATTGAAATCTTCCATGCGGGTTGTGCCTTTACCAATACCGATGGATTGAGCAAGCGCAACGCTGGTGGCTTCATGGCACATATTCGAACAGTCAGGGAAGTTATTTGTACCCACAGCGCGAGCAAATAATTGATATAAAAATGCCGCTTCATTACTTGCTCGACCAGAGGTGTAAAATTCGGCTTGATTAGGGGAGTTGAGTTGTTTTAGGTGCTTGGCAATTAGCGCAAAAGCGTCATCCCAACTAATAGCTTCATAATGATCGGTTTCAGAATTGTAGCGAACAGGTTGATTTAAACGTCCTTGATACTCCAAGAAGTAGTCGCTTTGTTTCTTTAACCAACTTACAGGATGTTTAGCAAAAAATTCACCATTCACACGGCGGCGAGTTCCTTCCCAGTTAACGGCTTTCGCTCCATTTTCACAGAAGTGGAAATAGCCTTTTTCTCCATCTTCTCCCCAAGCACAGCCGGGGCAATCAAACCCTTTGTCTTGGTTTGTTCTTAGCAAGTTGCGAATGTTTTTGGCGACGTTTTCGCTTTTTAGAAGATGTTTACTGGTGCTGATTAACGCATCCCAACCGCCAGCTGCGTGAGTGTATTTTTTGATAGCCATAACTAATTTCCAGATGAGATGGACAAAGTATTTAAAGAGAAGATTCTCAAGAGGAGGAAATGTTTTCCATATAGGAAAGGTACACCCAGAATAGTAAAGAGTTCAATAAAAGTTATGATTTTTATAATGGAATGTTAAATTCTGAATTTGAACATAAACATTGAATTTAAACCGAAAGTGCAAATAAAGAATAAAAAAATGCTCAACGAAATTGAATCGTTGAGCATTTAATTTGATGGGATTTTTAGAGTAGGGAGCTTTACTTACGGCTATGTTTTAGGAACACGGCAATTACAGCGCATATTGCCAAAATAAAGCAGTAATAAGAGTTCGATACGATTTCTAATGGCGACAATTTAAAGACAGACCCAAGCAATAGGATCTGTGCGCCATAAGGTAATATACCTTGAGTCACACAAGAGAAAATATCCAACAAACTTGCAGAACGTCTTGGGCTAACACCGTTTTCTTGTGAAAGTTCTCTTGCCACACTGCCTGAAACAATAATAGCTACTGTGTTGTTTGCGGTGCAGAAGTTAGTTAATGAAACCAAAACCGCAATACCCAATTCACTGGCACGAGAATTCGCAACCGGTGAATGTTTTGCGCCAAAAGTGTGGATGATTTTGCTTACCAAGCGAGTCAAAAATGCCAAGCCGCCTTGTGAGCGCATTAATTCACTTAATCCGCCAATCAACATAGAAAGCAAAAAGATTTCCTGCATGTTGCCAAAGCCAGCGTAAATATCTTTACCAAGTTGAGTTAACGCATAATCAGGCACGGAAAACAGGCTCACAGCACCCGCTAAAACGATGCCTAAACTCAATACCACAAATACGTTTAATCCTGAAACTGCCAACACTAAGATGGTGATATAAGGAATGATTTTCAGCCACTCAATATCGCCAGCGGTTGGCGTGTGAGTTGCTGTGCTGCTAAAAGCAAAAATGATTAGAGCCATGATTGCAGCAGGTAGAGCTATTTTAATGTTCTCACGGAATTTGTCTTTCATCTGACAACCTTGAGAGCGTGTCGCTGCAATCGTGGTATCAGAAATAATAGATAAGTTATCGCCAAACATAGCACCGCTTAACACGACACCAGCGGTTAATGGCATGCTCATTCCTGATGATTGCGCAATGCCGACTGCAACAGGCGCAACCGCAGCAATCGTACCCATTGATGTGCCCATCGCTGTAGCAATGAAAGCAGAAATTAAGAAAATACCCGGCAAGATCATGCTTGTTGGTAATAATGCCAAGCCGAGATTCACCGTCGCATCGACACCACCAGAAGCTTTAGCAACGGCGGCAAATGCGCCCGCTAAAAGGTAAATCATACACATGGCCATGATGTCAGGGTGGCCGACACCTTTTAGGAATTGTTCAATCGCCTTATTTAACTTCTCTTTGCTTAATAGGATCGCCACCACGATAGCAGGCAATGCCGCAATCGGAGCAGGAAGTTGGTAGAAAGCAAAATCCACATGTTGCGCGGTTAGGTACGCACCCACACCAATAAATAAAGAGAGGAAAACACCTAGCGGCAATAATGCTAAGGCTGAAGGTGCTGGTGATTTTTGTGGATCATGTGACATTAAAATAGTGCGCCTATTCAGAGGTTTGTGAATCAAAAAGTGCGCAAAGTATAGATTGAATTGATTTGATGTCAACATCTAGACGTCTAAATGGCTGTTTGCTTTTGGTCTCATTAATCTAAAAAAGCCAGTCACTTCATTGGAGCGACTGGCTTCTTATCTCACTATCTATGCTCTTACAAAATAGCTATCTCTTATAAAAATGCCAAAACAGGTGAGATACACAATAGGATACCTGTGATGATAATTAGGTTGGTACTCATGCCTTTGTATTTGTGTAGGCTCGGTACTTGATACACCAAATAAGCAGGGATCAAACAACCTACTAAGCCGAATACTGGGCTACAAATTGAAGTGAATGACAGAATTGGTGCATTCAACGCAATCGCACTCCAAGCAAGTAAGATAGTGAATACCACCACGCATTTATCGATCAAATTCTTATTCAAATTTTCTTCAGCATATTTGCGTTTTAGGATATTCAAAGCAATGCCATTACAGGCTTCACGGAACGCAAGGAACACACCAAAGAAAGATGTCACTACCGCAAAAATATTAATTACAATACCTGCAATAGTTACCCAGCTGCCCGGATAGTATTTAGCAATGATTGCTAGCGCAGAAATGTTTTGTTCCATTGCCACATTCGCTTGTTCTTGGCTAATCGCAAAAGTGAATGACACCGCAAAGAAGAACACAACCACAAACAAAATCGCAAAAGCAATCGTCATTGCACGGCTAGCTTTATAGCGCGCCACTTCAACCGATTTTTCTTTAGAGCGGTAAGAAATCACCATTGGGCTTAAAGACTGAATAAACAGAATTGAAGTGAGTGTGAACGGTAATGTAATGATGGCGTTTTTAAACATTGGCAGGAATTCGCCCATTGCAGGAACGTTATCGAAATCCCATTGACCAACTAGCAAAATCCCCATAACTGCAACTAATGCAAGTACGGTGGTTGCCATTACGCCAGACAATTTGAATAGCAGTTGTTCACCTTTGCTCGCAATAAAACAAAGTACACAGATCAAGCCTAAACCGTAGAACACATTCTCATTTAAATGGCCTTCAGTCACATTGAATGAATGTAGGTAAGATGCGCTGTCGTTAGTGATGGCTAAAGAGTACACCAGCACCCAAATAACTAGCATGATGAAATACAAAACACCTAAGGTTGCCCCCCAGTTTTTACCAAGGTAGCCAGTAATAATATTTGGATAATCAGTACATTCTTTAGATTCTGCTAGGGTATTGATGAAGAGGTTTTGGAAGAGATACATGGCTGGGTAGCCGATAATGGAAGATAAAAGAAAGACCCATAACCCCATGATCCCAACTTGCACTGGGAGGAAAACAATCCCCGCCCCAATTGCCATGCCGATACTCATTACAATCCAACCAATATCGACACTGTCAAATTTAGTTGCTTTTTTCCATTCATCTAATGTCATGCCTGCCTTAACATGATTCGGAATGTTCTTATCTGAACTATCCGATTTTAAAGGCATTGTTGAGTTTACTGCCATGCTTCACATCTCTTGTTATGAATTATAGTTTGCAAATATATTTGAATGAAATTTAGAAAAAAGTGATTCCTGTTACTTTTTGAAAAACTTTTTAAAGAGGAATGCGAAGCCTATCACTGTAATTGATAGAGTTTAAATGATTAATTTTATTGGTTTATGAATTATTAATGTTAAACGTGCAAAAATGAAAAACGGCTTAACGTGAAAACATTAAGCCGTTTGAGCGACAAATTAATAATGGACTAAGTGAAAAAGTGATTTGTCCTAAATCTAAGTTACTTTTTTACCAACAGTTCTTGTGAGATTTCTTGAATATTTTTAGCGCCAGTTAATGTCATTGCGACACGCATTTCTTTTTCAAACAAAGACAACAAATTCTCGACGCCAGCTTGCCCATGAACCGCAAGTGCATAAACGAATGCTCGGCCAAGTAGGGTACAGTCCGCACCTAATGCCAACATTCTCACCACATCTAAGCCGGTGCGAATGCCTGAATCAACTAAGATTTTAATTTCACCTTTCACGGCATCGGCAATTTCTGGCAAGGCTCGTGCGGTAGATAAAACACCATCGAGTTGTCTACCACCGTGGTTAGAAACCACAATACCATCCGCACCAAAACGAACGGCATCTTTGGCATCTTCAACATCTAAAATGCCTTTGATGACCATTGGCCCGTCCCAAAATTCACGGATCCATTCTAAATCTTTCCAAGAAATTGACGGATCAAAATTCGCACCGAGCCAGCCAATATAATCTGCTAATCCTGTTGGTGTGCCTCGATATTTTGAAATATTGCCTAAGTCGTGAGGTTTGCCGTTCAATCCTACGTCCCATGCCCAGAAGGGATGAGTCATTGCTTGAATAACACGTCGTGCAGCCGCATTTGGCCCACTCATGCCCGAATGCATATCTCGGTAACGTGCGCCCGGTACAGGCATATCAACCGTAAAAATTAAGGTCGTTACACCAGCCGCTTTAGCTCGCTCCAATACATCTTTCATAAAGGCGCGATCTTTTAGTACATAAAGTTGGAACCACATTGGGCGCTGAATCGCAGGAGTAACTTCTTCAATTGGGCAAACAGAAACCGTTGAAAGAGTAAAAGGAATGCCTTTGTTGTCTGCGGCTTTGGCTGCTTGAACTTCACCCCGTCGAGCGTACATACCGCTAAGTCCAACTGGAGCCAGTGCAATCGGCATCGAAAATGGTTCGCCAAACAACTCAGTGCTTAGATCGAGTTCCGACATATCATTCAATACACGTTGGCGAAGTGCGATATCGGAAAGGTCATCAGTATTTCGTTTTAACGTGTGCTCGCTGTATGAGCCACCATCAATGTAGTGAAATAAAAAAGGCGGCAGTTTCGCTTTAGCTGCAGCTCGGTAGTCAGTCGATGCTGAAATAATCATGAATTCCCTCTCTTATACTGAAGTCACTTGGATATATTAGTGTTAGTTCAATATAAGAAAGGGAATCTAAAAATCTATTGGCAAATAGTCGGAGTTAGGGGATGAATTTCTTTTTTTGGTGGAGAGAAAACCTAGACTTCTTCTTCCGTGCCTCTCAGTTGGCGAATATAACGGTAGATGGTGTGGATTGAAGTATCTAAACCATTGGCAGCGATTTGTGCGCTGTCTTTGATATCGAAGATCCCTTGTTCAAAAAGCTCGGTCACAATGGCGCGATTTTTCTTTGAAACAGGAATGTTGTCGTTTGCCATGATTTTCTCACGCACAAGTTCAATCGTGTTTTGCATCATATCGACGTTATTCTTGGCAAAAACTTCTGGTGTAATGCTGTGCTCATTATAGGTTTTAATGCCCGGTAATAATGATTGAATAACCGATTGGAAAGGCGCATCAAGGTTTGAGTTAATGCAAATTAACCCAATGGCTTGTTGTGCTCGGTTACGAATAATTGCGGTGTAAGAGCGAAGCGTTTTTCCATCAGCACTTTTTGTGATGTAAGGCTCGGAAACATCCTGACCTTCATTGAGTTTGAGAAGCGCAATATTGGTAATTGGCGCACCAACTTCACGTCCTGTTATATGACCATTAGCGATTTTGATGATGGATGGATTTTCAAGATCCAACGTATGCAATAAGACTTCGGTATGTTCACCAAACATGATGGCGAGTGCATCCACTATGCTTTCCATAGCGTGTAAAATGTCTTTATCGTTTTCCGTTAAATGATGCATACGTTTCTTTCTTTTTGTTTTTAATTTAAAGGCGCAAAAGGCCACCTATGTAGGCAGCCTAGTGTTTTTAACTTTGTGGAAAAACAGAAATTATAGCTTCAGTTTTTACTCGGCAGACATAATATCAATAATTGTTGCGTCTGTACCTGTCATTCCATGTGTGACCATGCGGCCAATGTTGGCAATACTTTCTTCCACACTGTGCGCAACAATACCTTGGTCGTGAGCTTCTTGGCTATTTAATGCCATGATAAAGCCTGTCACTGCGGCAGAGGTCGAGGTTTTTACCTTCATCGCGCAAGTGGATTTCGCACCATCACACACCATGCCGGAGCAATCACTCAATACGTTTTGAATCGCAAAGCAAGATTGTTCAAAGCTACCGTCAGCAAGATACGTCATTGCCATCGCTGCTGCCGCACTAGTCACTGTGTTACCACAAAATGCAGATAGAGGAGGGTAATAAGATTTAATGTAGATTGCTGTTAAGTGGCTCATAATTAATGCGCGAGCCAGTTTTTCTTCACTAGCTTGATAATGTTGAGCAACCACCACAACTGGAATAGTCGCTGCAATACCTTGGTTGCCGCTACCAAAATTACTCATTGCAGGTAAAGTTGCGCCACCCATGCGAGCATCAGAAGCTGCACTGGTTTGCATTATGACTTGTGTTGCCAAGCTATCACCGAGGATGTCGATGCTTTTTTGAATTGTGCGACCAACTTGCAATCCGTATTCATTTTTCAAACCTTCTTGAGATAGGCTTGAGTTCAATGTTGCAGATTCAAGGATGAATTTGATCTCATCAAAATCCACTTGAGTCGCGTATTCATAAATACTCTGGATGCTAATATCCACGCCATCACAAACTGAACCGGTTGATTGAGTTGCATTGTTCGCTTGCTCAAACACTACTTCATCATTCAAGATTTTCTTCGTGACTTGTGTGTGTCCACCGCTGATTTCAACCAAGGCTTTTTTATTGCCAGAAGAAGCTTCCACTTTGCAGTAAATAAACTCTTCTACATCTGTACGACAAACGGTGACATTACCCGTTGCAATTAAAGCTTTCGCTTGGTCGACATCTTCTTTGGTGATATCTGCTAAAACCTCAAGTTGCGCTTCAGGATCACCGCCAATTGCCCCAACAGCCGAAGCAATCGCCAGTCCAATCTCACCTGTGCCCGGTACAAAAACCCCCATCGAGTTTTTATATAAATTATCAGAAACCATCACGTGCAGTTTTTCTGGTGTTTCGCCAAGTAACTGCGCTGCAACCGCTGAAGCATAAGCCGCTGAAATTGGCTCAGTGCAACCTAACGCTGGTTTTACAACCGTGTTGATAATGTTTTTATATTGGATCCATTGGGGGTTCATAGCAAAACCTCAGCTAAAAATCGTATGGTTATCTTTAGTGCTTATTTTTTGTGAGCAATGGCTTCGATTTCAATCTTCACGCCAAGCGGTAAGTCTTTCACGGCAAAACAGCTACGAGCAGGGCAGTCTGTTTTGAAGAACTCTTTATACACTTCGTTAAATGCTGCGAAGTCAGAAATCTCAGCAAGGTAGCAAGTGGTTTTTAGCACTGTGTCTAGGTCGCCGCCGCCTGCTTCAATAACTGATTGTAAGTTTAGTAGTGATTGACGAGATTGTTCGCTAATTCCTCCTTCTGCAACCTTGCCAGTTTCTTTTGATACAGGCAGTTGGCCAGAAGTAAAAATCAAATCGCCATACATGTTGCCATGAGAATAAGGGCCAATCGCTTCAGGTGCAGATGCAGAGGTAATCACTTTAGACATAACGTAGTTCCATTAAAATAAATTTGCATACAGTGTAATTAGATGCGTTTTTTTTGCAAATATTTTTGATTGTTTTAGCTGGTGGAAATTTACAAATAGTGATGAATGTCAGCTTTGATGCTTATCCGAACAGATGTAACTGGCTGGTTGTATTGTCTGAAAGGGAGATGAAATAGATGCAATTAAAGTTGCAAAAGAGGAACTTCAAGTTGATGAATTGGAATCCAATTTCCATTGTAATCATCTAATTTAGATTCGAACGAAAAATGGTTATAACTTTGTTTTCCAAACAATAACGAGGATTGATCACAAAAATAGAATTTAAATGTAAGTAAAAATGCTCGAACGAACATTTTAAATTGAACAATACTTATAGATGCGCAAATATCATACTAAAAGTGGGCTTAAATGGCGGTGCATGACGATGAAATCAACAATTCGATATGAAACAGAAGTTGTTATTATTGGTGGTGGCGCAACTGGCACAGGCATTATGCGTGACTGTGCTTTGCGTGGCATAAAATGCATTTTGCTTGAGCGAGATGATTTAGCTTCTGGCACTACGGGGCGAAACCATGGCTTGCTTCACTCTGGCGCTCGCTATGCGGTGACCGATCAACATTCTGCCCAAGAGTGCATTAAAGAAAATCGAATTTTGAAGAATATTGCTCGTCATTGTATTGAAGATACCGGCGGGTTATTCGTTACCTTGCCTGAAGATGACTTGGACTTTCAAAAAACCTTTGTTGAGCAGTGTGGCAAAGCGGGAATTGACACCGAAACCCTCTCTCCCAAAGAAGCCTTACTTTTAGAACCCAATACCAACCCAGCATTGATTGGCGCAGTGAAAGTGCCCGATGGAACCATTGATCCATTCCGTCTTTGTTCTTCTAATGTGTTAGATGCAAAAGAGCATGGTGCTCGTCTTTTTAATCATTCCCGAGTGACATCATTAATCAGAGAGGGCGATCGAGTCTTAGGTGTTAATGGAGTCAATACTCAAACAAATCAGACGTTTCAGGTTATCGCTCAACAAGTGATCAATGCTGCTGGTATTTGGGGACAACAAATTTGTGAGTATGCGGATTTGGGGATAAAGATGTTTCCAGCCAAAGGTTCACTTTTGATCTTGGATTATCGAATCAACAATCTTGTGATTAACCGCTGCCGTAAACCTTCCGATGCCGACATTTTAGTTCCCGGTGACACCATCTCTTTGATTGGCACCACTTCAGAGCATATTGATTACGACAAGATAGATGATCTACATGTCACCAATGCTGAAGTTGATGTGCTGTTAAAAGAAGGCATCAAACTCGCACCGATTATGCAACATAGCCGAGTGTTACGAGCTTATGCTGGCGTGCGGCCTTTGGTTTCTTTGAGCGAAGACAGCTCTGGTCGCAATATTAGCCGTGGCATCGTGCTGCTAGATCATGAAGAACGTGACGGGTTAAAAGGCTTCACAACTATTACTGGCGGCAAGTTGATGACTTATCGCTTAATGGCAGAACAAGCTACCGACCTAATCGCTAAAAAGTTAGGAAATACCAACCCTTGCTCTACGCACAGTCAGCCTTTGCCCGGTTCGGTTGAGTCACCAAAAACCTTACGCAAAACCGCCAGCATTGCAAAACCCATTTATGAATCGGCAATTTATCGACACGGTGAGCGAGCAGAAGCTTTCTTATCTGAATCACCAAAAAGCCAAGCGATTGTTTGTGAATGCGAAATGGTGACTGCCGGCGAAATTGAATATGCGATTAAAAAGTTAGACGTTCAGAATTTAGTGGATTTACGTCGCCGAACTCGCATGGGAATGGGGCCTTGTCAGGGAGAATTATGTGCTTATCGTGCCGCCAGTTTATTCAAAGAATACAGTGATATAACGGGGAATGAGTCTGCGTTGTTGATGAAAGATTTTTTTGAAGAACGGTGGAAAGGCATAAAACCAATTTTCTGGGGCGATGCGTTGCGTGAAGCTGAACTCAGTTATTGGGTCTACGAAGGCTTATTTGGCTGCAGTGATATTCCAAACGATCAATCAACAAACCCATCCGAATTAGAGCGAGAAGAATAATGATGAATTACGATGTCATAATTATTGGTAGCGGAATTGCAGGATATTCAGCTGGGCTCAAATGCTTGGAGCATGGCTTAAAAACCGCAATTGTCAGTAGCGGGCAAAGTGCATTGCATTTTTCTTCAGGATCGATTGATCTTCTTTCTCATTCTCCACGAACACATCAAGCGGTCTCAAATCCTTGGGATGAAATTGCACAACTGGCAGAAAGTCAGCCAAACCATCCTTATGCCAAATTAGGAACTCAAACCATTCGAGATGCGATGAGTTGGTATCAAACAAAAATGGAACAAGCTGGCTTATCTTTTGCGCCTTTGCCTTCTCAACAAAATCATTTCCGAATCACAACGATTGGAACATTGAAATCTACTTGGCTTTCTCAAGAGCATGTAGCAAAGATCGAAACGGATTTTTCTAACTTAAATTCATTTAAAAAAGTGGTGATGGTTTCGATTGATGGCTTCAGAGATTTTCAGCCTCAGATTGCCAAAAGTAACTTAGAGAAACACCCAGCATTTAAAGAACTGCCTATCAAAATCGTGAAAGTGAATTTAAGTGCATTTGGACGGTTGAAGCGCAATCCTTACGATTTAAGATCCATCGATATCTCTCACCTTCTTATGGATGACAACCAATTTCAGGAGTTTGCCGATCAATTGCTTAAAGTCGCGACTTCGGATGATCTCGTCATTCTTCCTGCTGTATTGAGTAGCGAAGGTGGGATTGGGTTGATGAAAAAGCTAAAGGATTACACTGGTTTAACCTTTCATCAAGTGCCTACCATGCCGCCTTCTTTGCTCGGAATTCGAATTGAAGATGTGATGAAAAGTGCCTTTATTAATCATGGCGGTGTTCTTCACAAAGGCGATGAAGTTTTGGGTGGGAAGTTTGTCGAGCAAGATGGAAAGCTGGCGCTCAAATCAATTCAATCTAAAAAAATGGGCGATATCGACTTAATTGCCAAACATTACATATTGGCTTCAGGCAGCTTTTTCAGCAAAGGGTTGAGTGCCGGTCAATTTGGTATTCATGAGTCGATTTTCGGTTTAGATACAGAAGCGACAGGCGAAAGAGAAAGTTGGCATCAAGCGCAATTTTTCACTAAAAAGCCTCATCCGTACCTTTCATTTGGTGTTGTTACTGATGCTCACTTTAAGCCGATGCTTCAAGGTCAAGCCATCTATAACTTGTACTGTGTTGGTGCGATTTTAAGTGGTTATGATCCTATTGTGCATGGTTGTGGTGGAGGCGTGGCAATCAGTACAGCTTATTCAGTTGTGAAGCATATTGTTGCTGATGCACAGGATCAGAAGTCAGTTAAAGAGGTGATAGCATGAGTATTGCCACTAAAGACACCAGTTTTGAACAATGCATAAAATGTACGATTTGCACGGTTTATTGCCCAGTTGCGAAAGCCAATCCTGATTTTCCTGGGCCAAAACAAAGTGGGCCAGACGGTGAGCGATTACGCATCAAAAGCCCTGAATTTTACGATGAAATGTTAAAGCACTGCACGAACTGCAAACGCTGTGAAACCGTTTGTCCTTCAGGTGTTCGCATTGGCGATATTATTGCGGTGGCACGACGTAAATTCAGCAAACGTCCTATTAATCCAAAAGTCATGCGAGATTATGTGTTAAGCCATACGGATTTATTTGGTTCGTTATGTTCACCAATCGCTCCAGTCGTGAATGCAACCACTCAAATTCCTTTGGTTAAAACCATCATGCATAAAACCATTGGTGTGGATAAGCATAAGTCGCTGCCGAAATATTCTCACGGCACATTCCGTAAATGGTTTAAAAATAGCGTATCCGATCAGTCTGCTTTTCCAAGAATGGTGAGTTATTTTCATGGCTGTTATGTGAATTATAACCACCCACAATTGGGCAAAGATTTCGTCAGTGTAATGAACGCAATGAATATAGGTGTGCGCTTGCTCGATAAAGAAAAATGCTGCGGCGTACCTTTAATTGCCAATGGTTTTTACGATAAAGCTCAACAGAATGCAGAACTGAATGTTCAACAATTGCAAAAGGCTGTCGATACTCATTCTGAGGCCATTCTTTCTACTTCATCAACTTGCGCATTTACCTTGCAAGAGGAATACCCACATGTACTTGGTGTGGATAATGAAAAAGTGGCAAACAAAATTAACTACGTCACTCGTTTCTTATTAAAAGAATTTATGAGCGGAAACGTTCCAAAGATGAAGCCGCTAAATAAGAAAATCGTCTACCACACACCATGCCATTTAGAGCGTAGCGGCGGGGCTATTTTTACCATTGAAGTGCTAAAAATGATCCCCGGTTTAGAAGTGGTAGTGCTTGATAGCGAATGCTGTGGACTTGCAGGAACATATGGATTTAAAGAAGAAAACTACCAAGTCTCGATGAGAATCGGCCACGACTTGTTTAGCAAAATCTCACGCTCAAATGCCGATTACGCCATCACCGACTGCGAAACCTGTAAGTGGCAAATCGAAGAAAACACGCATTTAGAGTGTATCCATCCGATTAGTCTGTTGGCGGAGGCTTTGGATTTGTAAAACGAATTGTGTAGGCCTATGGTAAGTGAGTAGCTTCTCTTATTTTGTAAAAATTGAATTACTTCTAATCAAATAAGTGAAATTCATAATTAAAGAAAAGTTTCTCTGATGCAAAGTAACCCTTTTCATCACGACGAAAATTGTTATCCGCTATTAAGTTAACTTTATCCGTTATGATTTCACCACTATCCGTTATGTCGTAGGCAAATGATAACGGATTTGAAGCAAAAACTTCATCAGGCGAAGGAAGAGTAACTCCGGGCAAGGTGTAAGATTTATCTCTTTTTTCTCCATGTGAAATCAAAAATCCATTAGAGACTAACTTGGGAAGAGTAAGTGTTACCTCTCTATCAAAATGGAACTGAATAAAATGTAGCTTTATAAAATGATAGATAATGAGATACTTCAGGTTTACAATAAATAAAAAAAATAAAAATTTATAAACCAAATGATTGTCAGAGAGGAAACCATGTTTGCAGAACGGTTAGAGCGAGCCCGTAAGGCAGCAGGGCTATCAATGAGTGCATTAGCCAGTTTAGTTGGCTTATCTGCTAATGCTATAAAAAAATATGAGCATGGCCAAACCATGCCATCGTCATCAAATTTATTGAAATTAGCGAAAGCACTTAACGTTCGTACGGAATACTTTTTCCGCCCAACAAAAGTAAAGCTAGAAGGCGTTGAATATCGTAAACGTGCAAGCACTCCCCAAAAAATCTTAGCTCGAATCAATGGAGATGTTCTTGACCAAGCTGAGCGTTGGCACGAATTATTAGAGTTTTACCCTGATTCTGTAAAACCAATTCCTGAATTTTCATTACCTGAAAAATTACCAAAAACAATATCAACATTAGATGAAATTGAAGATCTAGCTGTTTTCATGCGTCAAGCTTGGGAGCTCGGCTTGAATCCTATCCACGATATGATTGACACCCTTGAATCAAAAGGGGTGATGATTATTACCACTGATATCGAAACCAACAAAAAGTTTGATGGATTAGCAGGAAAAATTGGTAATACCCCAGTTGTTGTCATTTCCACCAGCCAAAGCGGTGATCGTCAACGATTTACGCTGGCTCATGAGTTAGGTCATTTGGTTATGAATGGGCGGCTGGTGGATGGTATGGATGAAGAAAAAGCATGCAACTTATTTGCTGGAGCTTTTTTATTACCCAAACAAACACTGATTGACCATTTAGGGGAAAACCGTCGCCAATTAGAATTGCGTGAACTATTTATGATTAAGCATGAATATGGAATCAGCATGCTTGCAACATTGTACCGAGCAGGGCAATGCAAAATCATCACCGAAGCTACCCAGCGTAATATGTTCATGAAATTCAGTAAAAACGGTTGGCGTAAAGAAGAGCCAGGAGAAGCCTATCCTCATGAAACGACATATTTGCATAAGCAATTAGTTTATCGGGCGTTAGGCGAAAAATACATTGGCGAGTCAAAAGCCGCTGAACTTTTAAATATGTCAATATCCAGTTTTCATAAGGAGCGTAAACTGGAGGGGTTAAATGCAGCAGCTGTTGATTAGTGATGCCAATATTCTGATCGATATGGAAGACGGACATTTGCTTAATGAAATGTTTCAACTTCCATACCTGTTTGCAACTCCAGATATTCTTTTTTACGAAGAATTAGAAGAAGAGCATTCTCATCTTCCTAAATTAGGACTTGAGTTAAAAGAAATACACCCAGAATCTATGATGTATGCTATGACGCTTACGGCGACTTACAAAAAAGCCAGCCGTAATGATTGTTTTGCTTTAGCATTAGCTAAACAAGAGCAGTGTACATTACTGACTGGAGATATGGCGTTGAGACAAGCAGCTGAAAAAGAAGCGGCTATTGTCAAAGGAACGATTTGGTTGGTCAATCAGCTGGTTATACATCAAAAAATAACAACAGCACAAGCCAGAGGCGCTTACGAACAAATGAAAAATAACGGCAGAAGATTGCCATGGAACATCGCTGAGCAGGAATTGCTAGATATTGAAAATGGATGACCATTTAAACGGTATTCGAGCCCATAGCAGTGTGGAAGAAGAGTTCGAATATTTTTGGGAAAAAGAGAAACGCTTAGCCATTGAAAAGCTGGCGGAAGAAGAAAACCTCAACAAAGATAAACTTTCTAATTTAGTCGTCCGCTATGATTTAAGCATCGTTCAGCCACATGACCGGAAACACCAAGCTCGGCCAACAGGCTTCGGCTAGTTCGGCGCAGATCATGTACCGTGAAATGCTCAAAATCTCCCATCAAATTAGGCGGTTGAATCTTTCTTCCTGCTTCATGTCCAAAGAACTTGGTTATAGCTCTATTTAGCGTGTCTGAGCCCATGTTATTAGGAGCTAGATGGCAAAAGTCCGGATTTCATAATAGAAAATCCGGACCTAAAAATGCAAAAGTAATTCTTAGGGTTAATTACTCGATGTTTTGAATTTGCTCTCTCATTTGCTCAATCAAAACTTTCAACTCAACACCAGAAGCTGTGACATCTGTGCTGATTGATTTAGATGCTAGCGTATTCGCTTCACGGTTGAATTCTTGCATCATGAAATCGAGTTTACGGCCACATGCGCCGCCTTTTTTCATAATGTTGGTTGCTTCTTTAACGTGTGAATCAAGGCGATCTAATTCTTCTGCTACATCTGATTTTTGCGCTAGAAGAATTAACTCTTGTTCAACACGAGAGCTATCTAATTCAATTTTCGCTTCTTCAAACTTGTTTAGTAGGCGGTCACGTTGCCATTGTAGGATCTCTGGCATACGAGCGCGTACTTTTGCTGCTTCTTCTGTAATTGCCGTTAAACGTTGTTCGATTAGCGCTTTCATGTTTTCGCCTTCACGACCACGCGCTGCGATGAAATCAGCAATCGCTTCTTCAAACGCTTCAAGCAATTGCTTTTGGATGGTGTCCATGTCTTGCTCTGGAGCTTCCATCACACCCGGCCAGTTCATTACTTGGAATGGGTTTAGGCGAGATTCTTCACCAGTTAAAGCCATCACTTGGTTAGCTGCTTGGATAACTTGTTTCGCCAGATCTTCGTTGATCTTTAGTTCGCTTTGGGCTTTTGAGTTTGCTTCAAAACGAAGGTGACATTCCACTTTACCGCGCGCTAAACGCTTACGGAAACGCTCACGCAAGATTGGCTCCAACCCACGGAATTGCTCTGGCAGACGGAAGTAAGTTTCTAAATAACGCTGGTTTACGCTGCGGATTTCCCACACGGCATTGCCCCAATCGGCTTTGATTTCTTTGCGGGCATAAGCGGTCATGCTGTAGATCATTGGAAATTACCTAATCGAATTATGTGATGATTTTCTGCTGCACAGTCTAACACAGGTCGAAACGTGCCCCCAAAGAATTCGAAGATCAAATAGGCAAAGAATGAATGACAGGGCAATTATGAGATTTTAATCAAAAGTCAGAAAAAATAGTAAAAAAATTTTATGAACCATATTGGGGCAAAATGGTGATAGAAGTTGATAAGTTATTGTAATTTTAGTGAATGTATATTTTTTACGTGAACTAATGTTGTGCAGTATGCACTGTTTAAGGGAGGGTGTTTTTTCATTAAAAATAAGGCTTGAAAGCAAGGTTTTCTTTGTTGTAAATTGAAAATCAAAGGTAAGGTTGATGTGGTTTTAATCTTATTTGAATGTTGTTTATTAAAATTTTAATTGTTCATTTTTATATGGATTAATTAAGCTTGTCTCGGCAAATGAAGGCTATAGATTTTACTGTTTCTGAGCACAACAGTTATATCTATAGCCTTTTTTGTTTTTTATAAACGTAATATTTATGGTGTGAAGATTTTAAATCTTCATGGTGAGCGAAAATAAAAGCCATTAAATATGGTGAAGCTCGATAAGGATATACATTATGTCTACTTTAAAAGTTAACTCACATAAGGCGACTAGTTCAGGGCGAAGTTTTACTGAAACACTGACGCATGCTGCTTTAGGTGCACAAATGCTTTTTGTTGCATTTGGTGCTTTGGTTCTAGTTCCTTTATTAACAGGTTTAGACCCAAGCGTAGCTCTTTTTGGTGCAGGACTTGGAACCATTTTATTCCAGTTTGTAACACGCCGTTCGGTTCCTATTTTTCTTGCATCTTCTTTCGCTTTTATTGCTCCTATGATGTATGGCATTCAAGCGTGGGGTATTGCGAGTACGATGGGGGGTTTAATGGCTGCTGGTGCAATGTATGTCTTGCTTGGCTTTATTATTAAAGCGAGAGGGATTGGTTTTATTCACCGCATTTTACCACCGGTTGTTGTTGGTCCTGTGATTATTGTGATTGGCCTTGGTCTTGCACCAACAGCAGTTAACATGGCATTGGGTAAAAGTGGTGATGGTTCCGTTCAATTGGTTGATGGCAGCCTAGCTCTTTGGATTTCTTGTGCCTCACTTTTTACCGTTATTTTAATTAGTGTTTTTGCTAAAGGTGTAATGAAGTTATTGCCTATCGTCGGTGGGATTGCAGTGGGTTACACAACTAGCTTGTTTATGGGAGTGGTAGATTTCACGCCTATTCATCAAGCATCTTGGGTTGCACTGCCTAATTTCACTTTGCCTGAATTCAATATCAACGCAATTTTATTCATGATCCCTGTGGCAATTGCTCCAGCAGTTGAGCATGTCGGTGATATGTTGGCTATTTCTCAAGTAACGGGTAAAGAGTACCTTAAAAAACCGGGTTTGCACCGTACGATTGCGGGTGACGGGGTGGCAACAATGGCAGCTGCAATGTTGGGTGCGCCACCGAATACGACTTACAGTGAAGTAACTGGTGCGGTGATGTTAACGAAAGCATTTAACCCTGTGATTATGACTTGGGCTGCAATTACAGCAATGGTGTTAGCTTTAGTTGGTAAATTAGGCGCAGCGTTACAAACTATTCCTGTGCCAGTTATGGGCGGAATTATGATTCTATTATTCGGTTCAATTGCTGCGGTTGGTTTAAATACATTAATTAAAAATAGCGTAGATTTAAATAAACCTCGTAATCTAGCCATTATTGCTGTGACATTAGTGTTTGGAATCGGCGGAATGGTTTTTGGTATCGGTGAGTTCACTCTGCAAGGAATTAGTTTGTGTGGCATTGTTGCTATATTTTTAAATTTGATTTTACCTAAAGATTTAGGTGAGAAAGAAAAAGAACAAACCTCAAATATTGAAACTGAAGTTTTAAATTAAATCTAAAATTAAAAGTTTATTAATAATGGTTGTGTAATTTATACCAACCATTATTGATGACGCCATAAGGAAATGAGTTATGTATGATCTAAAAATAATTAACGCTAAAACACGTCAATCTTCTGAAATTGTTGATATTGCAATTCGTGATGGAAAAATTGTTGAAATAGCGCCTTCTATTCAAGGTGAAGCAAAAGAAACATTGAATGCTAATAGCAAATTGGTCACCGAATCTTTTGTGAATGGTCACTTGCATTTGTGCAAAGTATTCACGCTGAAAATGGCCGGTCAAGAAGCGTTAAAAGAATATACCCAAGGCACAATGGGTGGGGCGATGACCTCAATTGAACGTGCAGCAGATTTTAAAGCAAGTTATGACGAATCTTGGATCATTGAAAATGTTCGCACTGCTTGTGATATGGCACTAAAACACGGTAACACGCATATTCGTGCTTTTGCTGATGTGGATAGCAAAGCCAAGCTAGAGGGTGTGAAAGCCTTACTGAAAGCTAGAGAAGAATACAAAGATAAAGTGGAATTACAAATTGTTGCTTTCCCGCAAGATGGTGTGCAGCGTGAGCCGGGTACAGAAGATTTGATCCGTGAAGCAGTACAAATGGGTGTTGATGTAGTTGGCGGCATTCCTTGGATTGAATTTACAAAAGAGGATGAACAAGGTCACGTCGATGCAATGTGTAATATTGCGAAAGAGTATGGCAAAGATGTTTCAATGTTGCTTGATGATGTTGGTGACCCTGATGAAAAAACATTAGAGATGCTATGTTTGAAAGCGATTGAAATGGGTTGGCAAGGTAAAGTCACTGCGCAGCATTGTCGTGCAATGGCAGTGTATAACGAAAACTACTTCCGTAAGTTGGTGAGTTTAATGAAGCAAGCAGGGGTGGGGATTGTTTCAGACCCACATACGGGGCCGCTTCATGCTCGCGTAAAAGATTTACTGCAAGCTGGCGTGCCTGTTGCTTTAGGGCAAGATGATATTTCAGATGCGTATTATCCGTATGGAGAGTGTAATATGTTGCAAGTCGCTTTCTTGGCGAGCCATATTTTGCGCATGTTAAGCTTTGACGATATGGAATTGCTGTACGATATGATCACTACATCAGCAGCTCAAGTTCTAGGAATGAAAAACCACGAATTAAAAGTTGGTGGTAATGCTGATTTGGTGGTGTTATCTGATGAAGATGTTTATCACGCAATTTGGCATCATAGAGCACCTGTTTATGTGATCAAAAATGGCGTAAACGTAACTTTATAAGATAAGTTAAAAATAAAAACAGAGATGATTGAGATGAAGGATACACAACTCGCACAATACGATTGGACAACCATTTCCAAAAAAGTGCTGCTGATCATTATTGGCTCAATCATCTCTGCTTATGGTATCGACTTAGCGATTCATGCTGGTTTTGGTGGAGCGACTCTTGCTGTGCCGTGGCAGGGGATGGCGAAAACCTTCAACATTACTATTGGGCAAGCGTCTTTTATTATTGCTGCGATGATGATTGTGTTTTGTTGGTTCTACGATCGCAAACAATTGCATGTCGGCACGATTTTATACCAAGTGGTGTACAGTATTTTTGTGGACGTTTTCACTGGTCATTTATGGTATTCCGACAGCATGTACGTGAATTTCATACTCATGCTGCTTGGCATTATTATTTTCACTTTCGGCACGGCTTTATATTCTTTTGCTAACTTCGGGCGTGGTTCTTATGAAGCCTTAATGTTTGCCTTGGTTGATAAAAATCAGTGGAAGATTAAGCATGTGCGTATGGCGTTAGATGCTTCGTTGGTGGTAATTGGTGTCATGTTGGGCGGTACGTTTGGCTTATGTACTGTGTTCACGATTTTGATGTCGGGCAATCTTATTCAATTCTTCTTGGGGAAATTCCGCCGCTTAGAAAGTTCGGCTACCGCTTAGTGCATTGCTTCTATTTCTCCGTTTACCTGATTTTGTGATTGTCTTTGATTTGAACTTTTAGATGGATTTGTCTAAATGGACACTCATCAAAATAGCTCGCCTATGATATGATCCGCGCCAATATTTCCTAAATGACAAATCGAGGCTTCAATGCGTCCAAATAACCGCTTAGCAGATCAAGTTCGTCCAATTAAAATGACACGTAATTATACCGCTTATGCTGAAGGTTCAGTATTGGTGGAATTTGGTAACACTAAGGTTTTATGTAACGCCAGCGTTGAAGAAAAAGTACCTGGTTGGTTAAAAGGAAAAGGCAAAGGTTGGGTAACGGCTGAATACGGCATGTTGCCACGTGCGACTCATACTCGTAACCGTCGTGAAGCAGCGAGCGGTAAACAAGGCGGCCGTACAATGGAAATCCAACGTCTGATCGCTCGTAGCTTGCGTGCTGTTGTTGATCTTGAAATGCTAGGTGAGCAAATGATCACTGTCGATTGTGATGTGATCCAAGCTGATGGTGGTACTCGTACTGCATCGATTTCTGGCGCAAGTGTTGCGTTAGCAGACGCAATCCAGTCTCTTGTTGATTCAGGCAAGCTAAAGAAAAACCCAATGAAGTGCCACGTTGCTGCAGTATCAGTTGGCATCATTGGTGAAAACGCATTATGTGATTTGGAATACGTTGAAGATTCTGCTGCTGACACCGATATGAATGTGGTGATGACAGAAGAAGGCAAGATGATTGAGGTTCAAGGGACGGCAGAAGGCGAAGCGTTTTCTCGTGCTGAATTGAATCAATTGCTCGATCTGGCAGAGAAGGGCATTCAAGACATCATTGCCGTTCAGAAGGCAACGTTAGAAAATTAAGAATTTCAAATAGCTCCTATCTTTAGGGGCTATTTTTTTGAGTAAAATTTGTAAATGTAAAAGAGAGAAACCATGAAAGCATATCAACGTGAATTTATTGAGTTCGCCCTTGAGAAACAAGTTCTAAAATTTGGTGAATTTACTTTAAAGTCTGGCCGTAAAAGTCCTTATTTCTTCAATGCGGGTTTATTTAATACTGGCCGAGATTTAGCGCGTTTAGGTCGCTTTTATGCTGCAGCTTTGGCTGATTCTGGCATCCAATTTGATGTGCTGTTTGGCCCAGCTTACAAAGGCATTCCAATTGCAACAACCACTGCTGTTGCGCTAGCTGATCATCACGACATTGATACGCCTTACTGTTTCAACCGTAAAGAAGCAAAAGACCACGGTGAAGGCGGTAACTTGGTGGGTAACCCACTTGAAGGTCGCATTATGCTAGTGGACGATGTGATCACAGCGGGTACTGCGATTCGTGAATCAATGGAAATCATCAAAGCAAATGGCGCAGATTTAGCGGGCGTATTGGTTGCGATTGACCGCCAAGAAAAAGGCAAAGGTGAACTTTCTGCGATTCAAGAAGTTGAGCGTGATTTTGGTTGTTCAGTGATTTCTATCATCAGCCTTGGTGATTTGGTGACTTACCTAGAAGAACAAGGCAATAATGCAGAACAATTAGAAGCCGTTAAAGCATACCGCACACAGTACGGAATCTAATACCAATCGTACTAACTGGTATAACTTTCCAGCTAGACGAAATATTAAAAATTGAAACCCAGAGATCGCCTTGGTCTCTGGGTTTATTTATTTTTACAGTGTGTAATTTTATTTTTACAGATTAATAAAGCCGCCAAAAATGTCAAAATCGTAGATTATTTAATCACATTGACCGTTTATCGCCTCGATTTACTGCTAGAAACTGGTACTGTGTCAGTTAATTCTTCCACTTAAACGAATAAAGAACGGACACATGAGTAATTCAAAGGTTTTAGGCAGTACTTTGATTATTGCTGGCACAACGATTGGTGCCGGAATGTTGGCTCTACCAATTGCATCCGCAGGGTTAGGCTTTTCAACTTCTCTTATTATTATGATCGGCATGTGGGCATTGATGGCGTACACCGCATTATTGATGCTTGAGCTTCATCAGCATGCTGATTACGACGCGACACTTCACACGCTTGCAAAGCAGTTTTTAGGCGACAAAGGCAAATGGATCGCGACTTTCGCTATGCTGTTTTTGTTTTACGCTTTATGTGCTGCTTATATCGCAGGTGGTGGTGGTCAGTTTAATGAAAAACTGCATAACTGGTTCTCGCTTGATGTATCAAACGGCATCGGCACTACGATTTTCACTGTAATTATTGCAGCGATTGTGACTTTCGGTACTCAATCTGTTGACCGAGTAAACCGTGTTTTGTTCACCTGTAAATTGGTTGCAATGGCGATCATGCTGTTCTTCTTAACGCCAAATATTGAACCTGTTCACTTGGTTAATATGCCGGTCGAAAAAGGCTTAATCATTGCGGCATTGCCAGTGATTTTTACGTCTTTTGGTTTTCACGGCAGCATTCCGGCGGTTGTACGTTACCTTGAATTGGACATGAAATCGCTGAAGAAAGTGATGGTGTTCGGTTCATTGCTTCCATTGATTGTTTATGTACTGTGGCAATTGGCGACATTAGGTGTAGTTGAACAAGCTACTTTGGCGCAAGCGGGTGATGTGACTTCTTTAGTGGGTACTTTATCGCAAGTGATTCATAACCCAATGATTGCGCAAGTGGTGTCTATTTTTGCTGACTTAGCTTTGATCACTTCTTTCTTAGGTGTGAGTTTGGGGTTATTCGAGTTCCTTGGTGACAGTTTGAATAAGAACCAAAGTCAAGGTGGTCGTGTCGTGATTGCATTAGTGACTTTTGTTCCGCCACTTTGTTTTGCTTTGTTCTACCCACAAGGTTTCATCATGGCTTTAGGCTATGCTGCAATTGCTTTAGCGATTCTTGCGATTCTATTGCCAGTGGCTATGGTGAAAAAATCACGTGAATTAAATGAAGCTAAACAAGACTATACGGTTGGCGGTGGTCAAGCGGCATTATGGCTTACGTTATTTGCGGGTGTTGTGCTGATTGGGGTGCAAATTTTGATTAGTGTTGGTGTGTTGCCTGCGATTGGTTGATAATTTTACTAATTCTAATGTTTATCTGAGTAACTTTAACTTCAGGTGATTTGCCTTCGGCGACCTACTTTTTGCAACAGCCCAAAATGTATGGACCACCTCTGAAGCACAATATCGATAAATACCAGCCCACATAAATCGACTCGAGAATAGATCTTTTAGATATAAAAAAACCACTGAACGTTCAGTGGTTTTTTATTTCTCTATATACGGTCGAATTAACGAGTGCCGTATACCACGATAGTTTTACCGTGTGCTGAAATTAGGTTTTGCTCTTCAAGCATCTTCAAGATACGACCAACGGTTTCACGAGAACAACCTACGATTTGACCGATTTCTTGACGAGTGATCTTAATTTGCATGCCATCTGGGTGAGTCATTGCATCTGGTTGTTTTGCTAGGTTTAGCAACGTTTGTGCAATACGACCTGTAACGTCTAGGAATGCCAAGTCACCCACTTTTTGGCTAGTGATTTGTAGACGTTTTGCCATTTGGCCAGAAAGGCGCATTAAGATGTCTGGATTAACTTGGATAAGTTGGCGGAATTTCTTAAATGAAATCTCTGCTACTTCACAAGGTGATTTTGCACGAACCCAAGCGGTACGTTCTTGGTCTTCTTCAAATAGACCTAATTCACCAATGAAGTCGCCTTGGTTTAGATAAGACAAGATCATCTCTTTGCCTTCTTCATCCTTGATTAATACAGCCACTGAACCTTTAACGATGTAGTAAAGAGTTTCCGCTTTTTCACCTGCATGAATCAAAGTACTTTTTGATGGGTACTTGTGGATATGGCAGTGTGAAAGGAACCACTCTAGTGTTGGATCAGTTTGAGGTTTACCTAGAACCATAATTTGTTACTTCCTCTAAAGGCTTGCTCTTAGAGCTATTCATCCTGCGACCAAAAAAGTGGTCAAATTGAATTGTGTTAATCTTATTGCTGCTTATTAAATTTTACAGCGGTTGTTAGATACTACCTTTTTCTCTGTCAGATTTCTTGACTTTGATCGGCTGTGACCCCAGTTTTCACCTACAAAAATGAGGGGGAAGTCACAGTCTTGGTAGTATGTTCGTATTATGGGTTAGATCAAAGTGAATTTAGTCTAATTTTCCAGTTTCAATTAGCTGGTGTAATAAGGGTTGAATGATCAACTCCATTGCAAAACTCATCTTGCCGCCAGGTACAACCAAGGTGTTGTGACGAGACATAAATGAACCTTCAATCATTGCGAGCAAATACGGAAAATCAACATTCTTAATGCCACGTAAGCGGATCACCACAAAACTCTCATCTAAAGTTGGAATCCCTTTGGCATTGAGAGGATTGGAAGTATCTACGGTCGGAACTCGCTGAAAGTTAATATGTGTGCGAGAAAACTGCGGCGTGATGTAATTTAGGTAATCATCCATTGAGCGCACAATCGAATCCATCACTGCTTCACGAGAATGACCACGATCACGAGTATCACGTACGAATTTTTGAATCCACTCTAAGTTAACAATCGGCACCATGCCAATTAGAAAATCCACATGCTTGGCGACATTGATATCTCCATCCACTACGCCACCGTGCAAACCTTCATAAAACAGTACATCGGTATTTTCAGGCAAATCTTGCCAAGGCGTAAATGTGCCCGGCATTTGGTTATATGGTACCGCTTCATCAAAGTTATGCAGATAGCGACGCACTTTACCTGAACCTTCTTTACCATATTGCTTAAAGAAATTAGATAAAGAAGGGAAATCGTTAGCCGCGGGACCAAAGTAGCTGATGTGCTTACCTTGTTCTTTTGCTTTGCGGATTGCGACATCCATTTCTGGGCGAGTGTAACGATGAAAACTATCACCTTCGACCCAAGATGCTTTAATGCCCATCATATTGAACATTTTGCGGAAGGTTTCAGAAGTGGTCGTAGTGCCTGCGCCAGATGAACCCGTCACAGCGATAATGGGATGCTTTGCCGACATGATAATCCTTTTCTTGCGACTATGAATGCAAACCAGTGTAGAGCAATGTGAGTAAAGAATAAACAGTCAGTTTTAGCGAATAAAACCCGCATTCTAATTGGGGATATTTTGCATGCAGCCAATTATTATTGTAATTCCGACATTGGGCGAATATCGACACTTTCGTGTAATTCAGAAAACACAATTGCCACTGTTCCTGATTTTAATTGAGCTTTGACTTGCTTGATTTTTGTTTCGAGTGAAGTTTCTTGCATGCCGTAATCTGTACCTTCACGCAAAATGAATTCTTTGATCAGATTATCTAAAGTATCAGGATCGATTTGTTGCCAAGGGATGATCATTTTTATTCCTTCGTGTGTGCTGAACTAAAATGCTCTGCGCAAAAAAGAAAAGCTGCAATTATCTTAATTGCAGCTTTTTAAAGAAGTTTAATTCCGTAGAGTTTAGATGATTATCGACTAAGATTAAAGGCGATGTCGATAACCTAAACTCATGGCAAAGTCAGCTGAATTGTCACTATTGATGATGTTTTCTGTCATCGACACCTCAATCGCACCAAAGCCTAAGTTATAGCGATAACCAAGGATTGGCTCATAGGCAACTTTGTTCAACTCGCTATCCGAGTCATGCACACTGCCTTGCTGAACACGGAATTCAGCCAGTAAAGAATGTCGAGAGTTAATCAGATATTGGTAGCTGACACTCCCATTGCTGGTGTATTCACGCAGATTTAAACCCACAATGCCGTCAGTGTCGTGACGAACTATGTTAAAGCTGGTGTAAAAGCGATGTGCATCGGCAAGGTAGAACGAATAGTTCATTTGCAATGCTTGCTCGAAGTATGAGTTTTCAAATGTACCGCTACTTACGTTGTTGTAATACAGCGCACCACCAAGAGAAAGGGCTTGGCGTTTGGATTCAAAAACGGTGCGGTCAACATAAAGAGTGAAGGCACTGTTGATGGTATCGCCTTTAAAGTCACTCGCTGTTCGACCATTTCTTTTGTTCTCAATATAAAAACGGTCATCGCTTACATCATCACGACCGTTATCGCTTAATCCAAACGCATCATGGAAACCATTCACGACAGGATCAAGTTTGTTATTGGCAGCAAAACGATACAGGTAACTGAAATCAATTTTCCAGTTATCGGCAGGGGCGTAGATCATGCCTGCATTGATGTCATTTTGATAGAAGTCGCCAGTGTAATCGTCACTATCGACCCAAACACTTGCGGCGGTTGCTTGGCCATAAATTTCCATTGAGCCTTTTTTCCAACCAAATGCATCACGGGTTTTGAGTGATAAACCAAGTGCTTGGATTGGTGCTTGAGTTAATACATTTAGCGGGCCGAAATCTTGGACGAATGCGGCATTAGGTTCTGGGCTGGTGTGAAAATCTTCTGCATGACTGAAAGGAGAAAAAAGTATAACGGGTGCAAGCAGATTGAAACTAATAGATGCTTTTGACGATAAGAATTTCCGTTTCATCTTTTTAATGTCTTTTTGTTTGAATGAAATTATAACGAAGGTGAATTAATACGGGTTGAACGCTATATTTTTTTGCATAAAAACGCTCGTTCGATTTAACCAGTTTGATACCTCATGTAAAGCTTACAATCTGATTTTTGTGATTTGTGGAGGCGTTAATCGTCTCCACTAATAAACTGGCTGATTAATTTAAATATCAATTATTAAATTAATTTATTGAAAAATTGGGAGCAAGAATCTCAGCATCAAGGTACTGACAATACAAGCTACTCATTTTTTGATTGGAATTATTATAGAGGTCGAGTTGATTTAATCTTGTGATCAGATCATGTTGTTGCATCTTTTCGAGTTGTAATTCGAAGTCTAAACTTTCCCGATATAGAGTATCAGGAAGATGGGGTTTGTATTTATGGCGCAGTGAACGGTATTGATGAAGCAAGGGCTCTACGATGTGTAAAGCCTGCTGTAATTCTTTAATGCCGGTTTCGGTGACTCGGAGGTTTTGCTGATCAAGCCAGATAAAGATCAGCATAAGATTCACATTACCGTGGAATTTATTTTGTAACGCTAAAAATGCGTCTTTCATTCCCTTGGTCATGTAGACACTTAAACTAAATTCCCAAAACGCCTCAGTGGTCAATGTTGAACGTTTTGGCTCGTTTTGCTTATCTAAATCTTTATGCGATGAGTCCATTATCCCCCCAGTCTTTCCATAAATCAGTCTTCCATTAACTGTTCTAATTCCTCTTGCAGCGCCATCCAATCCATTTCCACTTCTTCTAATTGAGACTTGCTGGTGGCTTGTTGGTTCAATACTTCTGTAAGTTTAGCTTTATTTTCGTCTTGGTAGAGGGAAACATCACTTAACGCTTCTTCGGCATTGGCAAGATCAGCGCTTAGTTTGTCCATTTTCGCTTCCAGTTGTGTCAGTTTTTTGCGAATTGGTGCGGTTTGTTTGCGGCGTTCAGCTTCTAAACGCTTTTGTTCTTTACGGGCTGCAGCACTGTTTTGGTTTGGTGTTGCGTCGCTCGATTCTTCTTTCTTATCTTGTTTCTCTTGCTTTTGTTGATCAGTAAGCCATTTGTAATAGTCACCAAGATCACCATCAAAAGGCACAACTTGTTTGTCATTTACAAGGTAAAGATCATCGGTAGTCGCACGCAATAAGTAGCGGTCGTGGCTGACGATAACCATTGCACCTTCGAACGTTTGCAGTGCAAGAGTTAAGGCTTGACGCATATCTAAATCAAGGTGGTTGGTAGGTTCGTCGAGTAATAACAAGTTTGGTTTTTGCCACACAATTAACGCCAATACTAAACGTGCTTTTTCACCACCAGAGAAGGGAGCGACTTTATCTAACGCTTTATCACCAATAAATCCAAAGCTACCAAGATAATCACGCAACTGTTGCTCAGTGTGATTCGGTGCAATTTGCATCATGTGTTGTAGCGGTGTTTCTTCTGGGTGCAAAGTTTCCAATTGATGCTGTGCGAAGTAACCAATTTTTACGCCTTGAGAATAAGTTAAATCACCACTTTGCGGTTGAAGTTCACCCGATAGCAATTTGATCAGCGTTGATTTACCTGCACCATTTCGGCCAAGTAAACCAATGCGACTACCCGGAACTAGGTTCAAGCGAATGTGTTTTAGAATAAGGTTATCGTCATAGCCAGCAGAAACTGCATCCATCATCATTATTGGATTCGGTAAAGCGGCAGGCTCGCGGAATTCAAAACTGAATGGATTATCCAACTGTGCAGGCAGCACTTTTTCCATTTTCTCTAACGCTTTAATTCGGCTTTGCGCTTGGCGAGCTTTCGACGCTTTGTAGCGGAAACGGTCAATATAACTTTGCATGTGCGCAACTTGCTTTTGTTGCTTGGCGTACATGGCTTGTTGCTGCATTAATTTTTGCGCACGTTGGTTTTCAAACGAGGAGTAGTTGCCGGTGTATTCGTTGAGTTGTTGGTTTTCAACATGAATGATGCGGCCCACAATTGGATCAAGGAAATCGCGGTCGTGGGAAATCAGAATCAAAGTCCCCGGATAGTTTTGTAGCCATTTTTCTAGCCAAAGTACCGCATCTAAATCCAAGTGGTTGGTCGGTTCATCGAGCAGCAATAAATCAGAGCGGCAAATCAGAGCTTGCGCTAAGTTCAAACGCATACGCCAACCACCCGAAAATTGGGTTAAGTTCCATTGCATTTGTTCTTGGCTGAATCCTAAACCGTCTAGTAATTCTGCTGCGCGTGATTTAATGGTATAGCCGCCAACGGTTTCAATTTTGCCGTGCAATTCAGCAACCAAGGTTCCGTTATCGGCTTGTTCTGCTGCTTCTAAGTCACGTTCTAACTGACGATATTCACGGTCGCCATCAATCACATATTCTAAAGCCGCACGTTCAAGTGCTGGTGTTTCTTGTTCTACCCAAGCTAATTCCCAATGTGCTGGCATTTGAAAATTACCGGCATCAATCGACAGTTCATTTTTCAGCAAAGCAAAAAGGGTGGATTTACCACAACCATTTTTGCCGACCAAACCCACTTTATCACTTGGATGAATGGTGGCAGAGGCTTGGTCTAAAAGTGGTTTTCCACCTCGAAGTAATTGAATGTCTGAAAATGTAATCATAAGGATTCGGCTTTAGCGTGGGGTTAAATTTGATTGAGGACGAATATTAGGGGCTTAGTGAATAAATGTCGATAGCAGATAAAATCCCGAGCATTATCGAGTTTAAGATAAGATGATTTATAAAGTGATTTTACAGCTTTGTCATGAATGGGTATCTTATGGTTAACAAGGTTGTCGTTAGCAAGGTAATGCTTAACACGTTTTAGATTATAAGAAGTTGTAGGGGCAGGGATGGCTGAAATACTAGACTCAATCAATTCATCAGATTCCTCTGATCATCAGAAAGAACACCAAAGCGAATTACCTCGTATTTTGGTGATTTATGTTCATCCCGATCCTGAGCATTCGGTTGCCAATTCTTTGCTATTAAAAGCGACCCAAGATTTAGAGCACGTTACGGTTCGCGATCTCTACGCACTTTACCCTGATTTTTTTATTGATGTAGCGAAAGAACATAGCTTGTTGCTTGAGCATGACATCATTGTTTTCCAACACCCTCTTTATATGTATTCCTGCCCAGCGCTCATGAAAGAATGGATGGACACCGTTATCGGTAAAGGTTTTGCCTTCGGTAAAGGGAGTGCTTTAAAGGGAAAACGTTGGCGCAGCATTATTACTGCTGGTGGTTCAAAAGAGGCGTTTTCGGAACAGGGTTACAACCATTATCCTATGGAGCAAATTCTTCAACCGTTTGAACTGACAGCTAAACTTTGTCTAATGGAGTGGCTTGAACCTTTGATTTTATATTGGGCAAGAAATGTCAGCCATGCTGAACGAATGGAGCATGCCGAAAAGTATCGCCACTGGTTGATGCATCCATCCGATATCAATTTAGAAATGAATCATTAAGCCAAAGGAGAGGGAATGGCATCTTCAACAATGGATTTGTTAGAAAGCGGCGTGGTATTTCTTTCAGCTGCAGTTATTGCGGTTCCTTTGGCGCAACGCTTTGGTTTAGGCTCAGTTTTAGGCTATTTGTTTGCAGGAATTGTGATTGGTCCGTGGGGGCTAGGCTTAGTCAGCGATGTTGATAATGTAATGCATTTTGCCGAATTAGGTGTGGTGCTTTTGCTGTTTCTTATTGGCTTGGAATTAAATCCGAAAAAACTCTGGCAAATGCGGATGCCTATTCTTGGCTTAGGCGGAGCGCAAGTTGTGGTTACTACGCTCGTGATTTCCATGTTCGCCAATAGCTTTGGCCTTGATTGGATTAACAGTTTAGTTATTGGTATGGGACTGGCTTTATCTTCCACTGCGATTGCAATGCGAGTGATTGATGAAAAAGGCTTATCAGGAACCGAAGCGGGGCAATCGGGTTTTGCCGTGTTGTTATTCCAAGATATTGCCGTGATCCCTATGCTTGCAATTTTGCCGTTGCTTGCGGGAAATGTCGGTGGCGACTGGCTGGATGCTGTCAAAATGGTGGCCGCTATTATCGCTCTATTGGGTGGTGGTCATTATTTATTGCGCCCAATTTTTCGCTATGTGGTGATGAGTGGCGTACGAGAGTTGTTTACGGTTGCCTCATTATTATTAGTCATTGGCATTGCGGTGCTGATGCAAAAAGTGGGGCTTTCGATGGCGCTCGGCACATTCTTGGCTGGCGTGTTATTGGCGGAAAGTGAATATCGTCACGAGCTTGAAAGTGCTATCGAACCATTTAAAGGTTTATTGCTTGGGTTGTTTTTCGTCTCCGTTGGCATGGCCGTCAACTTAGAACTTCTTATTACTTATCCTTTTAAAATTCTGGCGGCTGTGATCGCACTCGTCGTCGTGAAAGGATTAACCCTCTATATTATTGCTCGTTTGATGGGAACTCGTTCCAAAGCCCGTAGCCGAATGGCGGCCATTTTAAGTCAGGGTGGTGAGTTTGCATTCGTTCTGTTTACTGCAGCAAAAAGTGATGGCTTGCTTGGCACTGAAATCAATTCATTCTTATTGGTTGTAGTTAGCCTTTCTATGATGACAACGCCACTGATCCTTTTGGCGCAAGATAAATGGTTCACTCGCACCATTAATGTTAATGATGACATGGACATGGATGTCGAAAACGATGAACCACGAGTCATCATTGCTGGCTTTGGGCGTTTTGGACAAGTGGTTGGTCGCTTACTTTATGCCAACAAAATTCCAGTGACGGTTTTAGAAAGTGATGCCAGCCAGATCCAGCTATTAAGAAAGTTCGGCTATAAAGTGTATTACGGTGATGCCACTCATTTGGATTTATTGCGAGCAGCTGGTGCCGATCAAGCTGAAGCTATTGCTATTTGTACGGATTCCCCTGATGAAGTTTTGAAAATTGCTGAGCTATGTAAACAGCATTTCCCGAACCTAAAAATACTCGCAAGGGCAAGAAGTCGGGTTGAAGCGTATCAATTACTGAATATGGGCGTGACACTTTTTTCTCGGGAAACTTTCTTGGGTGCATTGGATTTAGGAAGACAAGTGCTTACTCAATTAGGTATGCATCCTTATCAAGCCAAACGAGCAGAACAGCACTTTAGAAAGCTCGATAATCAAATGCTGAAAGAGTTGATGCCAATGCACATGGAAGACAAAGAAATGGGGATTAAAGCCAAAGAAGCGAGAGCTGAACTTGAAGAAGTCTTCGATAAAGAGATGGAGTATGAGAGGCAGATGCGTCAGGACTGGGACTAATCTCCTTCGTATTTGGAGATTTATTTAATGAAGTGGATAGTTGTATGAAAATTAAAAAACGTTTTATTGCGGGTGCGACGTGCCCGATGTGTGAACAAAAAGACAGTTTGCGAGTTTGGATAGAAAATGAAATTGAAGTCGTGGAATGTGTTGAATGTGATTACGTTGAACAGCGCACACCGGTTGAACCAAAGAAACCTGTTCAACCTCAAACGTCTACAGCTTTTAAACAGGAAAACGTGATTGGGATTTTTAAACCTGAATAACATTTTTTCAGCGAGAGTAACGTAAAAACATTTTACTAATGATTGAATTTTGTCACGGTTAACCCCATTATCTTGCCAATAGAGATTAAGTGCTCACTCATTCTCACGCTTAATCCGAATTTGGAGCGAATATGAAAATTGAAAAAAATGTGGTTGTTAGCCTTGCATACCAAGTAAAAGTTGAAGGCGGCGCAGTAGTTGATGAATCAACAGCAGACGCACCTTTAGATTACCTACATGGTAACAACAACCTAATCAGCGGTTTAGAAAAAGAGCTTGAAGGTAAAGAAGCTGGTGAGAAATTCACAGCGGTAATCGCGCCTGAAGATGCTTACGGTGAGCACAACGATGCACTAGTTCAACGTGTACCTGCAAACGTATTCCACGGTGTTGACCAAATCGAAGTTGGCATGCGTTTCCTAGCGGATACAGACCAAGGTCAAATCCCAGTTGAAATCACTGAAGTAGATGGCGACGAAGTTGTGGTTGACGGTAACCACATGCTTGCTGGTCAAACTCTAACTTTTGATGTTGAAGTTGTTGCTGTTCGTGCTGCGACTGAAGAAGAAATCGCACACGGTCATGTACACCAAGCACATCATCATGATCACGAAGGCTGCTGTGGCGGTCACGGACATGACCACGGTGAAGAAGGTTGCTGCGGTGGCCACGGTCACGAGCACAAAGAAAAGAAAGAAGGTTGTGATGGCAACGGCGGCTGCGGTTGTTCACACGGTCACTAATTCTTAAAACAAAAAACGCCAGCTTTTGAAGTTGGCGTTTTTGTTTCTAATGAACCCAGAGTTTCTAATAGCTTTGGGTTTCTAATTGCTTATAGTATCCAATAGCCTTGTGTTTATTCTGTGGCTATCTTATTCATTTAGCTCATTAATTTGAGATTAATAATTTGCTAATAATGTGGAGGCGGTGTTTCCTCTGACGCATCAGCAATATTAGAAACGTCTAAATTTTTAACTTTACCTACAACGAACTTCATTTGATCCTGCATGCGGTTAATTAAAATTTGTTGTTGGCTAAGCGCATCATTTAGATCATTAATGGTTTGTTCTTGAAACGCGACCTGACACTCAAGATCGTCAATTCGTTGTTTTAATTCATTTTCAAAACTATTTTCAGGCATATTATTCACTGATGTGTTTTTAACGGACAATGAATTATACATGTCCTAAACCATAATGTGTCGATAATAATAATGCGTTACTAATTGAACTTTACCAAAATTAGATGGTCACTTAACAATAGCCTCGATTAAGCATGAGATTCTTATTTTCACTAAGTGAGTTTAATTGGTAGGATGTAACAGTGCGAGATTATGAAGGGATGTACTCCTACCCAGTGCTTCTACATAATCATGGTATTGTTACAATAATTTAAATAAAACAAAACGATGGATCGCCATCATGCTGGAGAATTAAATGAAATCGATTTTCAAAGTATCTCTACTTACAGCAACAATCTTACTTGCTGTTGGTTGTCAAAAAGAAGAATCTAAAGAAGCACCAAAGGAAGCGCCTAAAGCTGAACAAACTGAAGCTGCTGCGGCTCCTGCATTCAAAACTGATGATGAAAAAGCGGCTTACGCAATCGGTGCTTCTTTCGCACAATACCTAAATACAAGCGTTGATAAGCCAGCTGAAATTGGTATCAACCTTGACAAGAAAATCGTTCTTCAAGGTATCGAAGATGTATTTGCTGGCAAAGCAAACATGAGTGAAGAAGATACTCGTGCTGCACTTCAAGATCTAGACAAGCGCGTTTCTGAAAAAATGGCTGCAAAAGCTAAAGAAAAAGCAGAAGCGGCTAAGAAATCTGGTGAAGATTTCCGCGCTAAATTCGAGAAAGAAGAAGGCGTAACTAAGACTGAATCTGGCATTCTTTACAAAGTTGAGAAAGAAGGCGACGGCGCAACACCAAAAGCAACTGATACTGTAGTAGTAAACTACGAAGGTACTTTGGTTGACGGCACTAAGTTCGACAGCTCTTACGATCGTAAAGAGCCTGCAACTTTCCCTCTAAACCGTGTAATCCCAGGTTGGACTGAAGCTGTTCAACTAATGAAAGTGGGTTCTAAATACAAAGTTGTTATCCCGCCAGAATTAGCATACGGCGAGCAAGACACTCCAACTATCCCTGCAAACTCTACTCTAGTGTTTGAAATTGAGTTGATGTCTATTAAAGGTGACGAAGCGCCTAAGCAACCAGCAGCTAAATAATTATTAAAATCTCAATTTAATTGTGATGTTCAAAGGCTTGCCTATATGGTGAGCCTTTTTTATTAGGAAATTTTGAAAACAAAAACTCACAATAAAATTTGCTCCAAATCATCTTAATGAAGTTAGAATCATGCCAAATTCAAATTTTCTGATAAACTTACGTAAATTTGTTTAATTTTTCGCTCAAGATTTGAATCAAAAGTTTGAGTCAATCTTGTCATTATCGTCTAAGGAGTGAGTGTGAGTCAGTTAGAAGGTGTCCATTCAGAGGCATTAATGGAAATGGAATCCGTCCATGCTAAGCCGTTTACCGAACAAGATAAAATCATCTTGCACTCATACGAAGCCGTAGTAGATGGTCTCGCCAGTTTGATCGGTAGCTACTGTGAAATCGTTCTCCATTCGCTTGAAGATTTAAACACATCTGCGATTAAAATTGCTAACGGTGAAAACACAGGTCGCCAAGTAGGGTCGCCGATCACTGATCTTGCGCTAAAAATGTTGAAAGACATCGAAGGCTCTCAGCGTAATTTCTCTCGTTCTTACTTCACTCGTGCTAAAGGTGGCGTGTTGATGAAGTCGATCACCATCGCAATCCGTAACGGTGATCAACGTGTAATAGGTATGCTGTGCATTAACATTAACTTGGATGCGCCTTTCTCAGAAGTGCTACACGCCTTTATGCCTAATGCAGAAGCAGAAGAAGCGGCATCATCTGTGAACTTTGCTAGTGATGTAGAAGAGCTGGTGGATCAAACTGTTGAACGTACGATTGAAGAAATCAATGCGGACAAATCGGTATCGAACAACACCAAGAATCGCCAAATCGTCATGGATTTATACGATAAAGGTATTTTCGATATTAAAGATGCGATTAACCGTGTTGCTGATCGCTTGAATATTTCTAAACACACGGTCTACCTATATATTCGTCAACGTAAGATAGAAGATGGCGAGAAGTAACAAAAGATGAGTGAGACAAGCATGGCAAATTTTGTCGTTCCCAAATTAGAGCAACCACTGACTTACACTTTATTGGTAAATGGTTCGGTGTACGGTTCACACTCGGCTCGTCATGCTTATCAATTTGCTTGTGCGCTGATTGAAAGAGGGCACACATTAGTGAGTGTGTTCTTCTACCAAGAAGGTGTACACAACGCTTCTAATCTTGTTCTTCCTGCGAATGATGAGTTTGATCTGACTAAAGCATGGCAAGAATTGAGTACGAAACATAATGTGCGTTTAGAAACTTGTGTTGCTGCTTCTTTGCGTCGTGGCGTAGTCGATCAAAATGAAGCTAACTTGCACGACAAATCTCAATTTAATTTAGCTGACGGTTTTGAGTTAGCGGGATTAGGTGGATTGGCAGAAGCTATGTTGGTTCAAGATAGGGTGGTGCAATTCTAATGCGTTTAGGTTTTATTTTCCGCTCGCTACCTCATTCCACATCAAAAGGCCGAGAAGGCTTAGATGCGATTTTGGCTGCTTCGGCATTTTGCGAAGACATTGAGGTTTTCTTTATTGGTACTGGTGTTAATCAGTTAAGAGAAAACCAACAACCGAACAGTGTATTGTCACGAGATTATATTGCCGCTTTTAAATTGCTTGATCTCTATGACATCGAAAAGGTGTTTGTTTGTCGTGATTCACTGGCTGAATTTTCGATGACAGAACAAGCATTAGCAATTGATGCTGAATTACTTGATAAAAAAGAGATAAGCCAAAAACTTCACGCTTGCGATAAGGTCATCACGTTTTAAAGAGTAGATTTCGTGTTTACTGATTTCTACCCATTAAGATGCTGAAATGAAACATAAGGGAATTTATGCTGCACATTATTAAAACAGAGTCAGGACTAGTAGACGCATTGAATTATATGGATCAAGAGGATCAAATTCTTTTGATTGAAGAAGCTGTGTTTGCGATTTTTCGTCCAAATAGTGTGCTAACTCAACAGAAAGATCTTAATGATCACACATGGGTGCTAGAAGCGGATCTGATCGCAAGAGGCTTAACCCTTTCTCCGGACTCAAAAATTCAATCAATTGATTTTACAGGTTTTATCTACCTAACTGAGCAAGCAAAATCATCAATGACGTGGGAATAAATCTCCCATTTTTCCCGCTCAATTTTGAGAAACTCCTCGCTGAAAACTTAAAAAGCAAAAAAATCCTTTCTTCTGATTGTATATTTCTTGACACCTACCCCTTTGATGAATAGAATTTCGCGTCCTCATTTTCTACTTCATGTAATGAATAAGACAGTGGGGATTAGATTTTTCACAAGCTTATTTTCGTAAAATCAGGAGCTATTTAATGGCAACTATTAACCAGTTGGTACGCAAGCCACGTGTAAAGCAAGTTGTTAAAAGCAACGTGCCTGCACTAGAAGCGTGTCCACAAAAACGTGGTGTATGTACTCGCGTATATACTACTACTCCTAAAAAACCGAACTCAGCATTACGTAAAGTTTGTCGTGTTCGTCTAACTAACGGCTTTGAAGTTACTTCATACATCGGCGGTGAAGGTCACAACCTTCAAGAGCACTCAGTTGTTCTAATCCGTGGTGGTCGTGTTAAAGATTTACCAGGTGTGCGTTACCACACCGTTCGCGGCGCTCTTGACTGTGCTGGCGTTAACGACCGTAAACAAGGTCGTTCTAAGTATGGTGTTAAACGTCCTAAGTCTTAATAGCTATTCTGTCATTTAACAGAAAGCGTTAAGTAAGGCCAAACACTACAATTATTGTATTTTGATGAAACTGAAAAGTTTTGGATAACCTGAAGAAGACAACGGAGAAACATCCATGCCACGTCGTCGCGTAATAGGTCAGCGTAAGATCCTTCCAGATCCTAAATTCAAATCTGAATTGCTGGCAAAATTTGTAAACATCCTTATGGTTGATGGTAAGAAATCAACTGCTGAAAAAATTGTTTACACTGCACTAGATACTATGGCTGAGAAATCTGGTAAAGATCACTTAGCTGTATTTGAAGAAGCTCTTGAAAATGTTCGTCCAGCGGTAGAAGTTAAATCTCGCCGTGTGGGTGGTTCAACTTACCAAGTACCTGTAGAAGTTCGTCCGGTTCGCCGTAACGCTCTTGCTATGCGTTGGTTGGTTGAAGCTGCGCGTAAGCGTGGTGAAAAATCTATGGCACAACGTCTTGCAGCAGAAATGCTAGACGCGTCAGAAAACAAAGGTACTGCTGTTAAGAAACGTGAAGACGTTCACCGTATGGCAGACGCGAACAAAGCGTTCGCACACTACCGTTGGTAATAAATTCTTTGTTCGCAAAGAAACAACGTTAGTAACACCTTCTGTGCTGCGGGAAATTCTCGCAGCACTTTTTTGCTATTTATTAATACCAAATTATTATTAATAAGTAGTTCGAACAACCTAAGGGATTCCTTAGTAAGAGGATACAATCGTGGCTCGTAAAACTCCTATTGAGCGCTACCGTAATATTGGTATTTGTGCGCACGTAGATGCGGGAAAAACAACCACAACTGAGCGTATTCTGTTCTACACAGGCCTTTCTCATAAAATTGGTGAAGTTCACGATGGTGCTGCAACCATGGACTGGATGGAGCAGGAGCAAGAACGTGGTATTACTATCACTTCAGCTGCGACTACTACTTTCTGGCGTGGTATGGAAGCTCAATTCGACGAACATCGCGTCAATATCATTGATACCCCTGGACACGTTGACTTTACAATCGAAGTAGAGCGCTCTTTGCGTGTACTTGATGGTGCAGTGGTGGTTTTTTGTGGATCATCTGGTGTTGAACCTCAGTCTGAAACTGTATGGCGTCAAGCGGACAAGTATCACGTACCTCGTATGGTATTCGTGAACAAAATGGACCGTGCTGGTGCAGATTTCTTGCGCGTTGTTAAACAAATTAAAAATCGTCTTGGTGCGAACCCTGTTCCAATCCAACTAAACATTGGTGCGGAAGAAGAGTTCAAAGGTGTCATCGACCTTATCAAGATGAAAGCTATCAACTGGAATGAAGCCGATCAAGGCATGACGTTTACATACGAAGACATTCCAGCAGATATGCAAGAACTAGCCGAAGAATGGCGAAGCAACCTTGTAGAAGCGGCAGCAGAAGCATCTGAAGAGTTGATGGATAAGTACCTTGAAGGCGAAGAGTTAAGCGAAGCTGAAATTAAGCAAGCGCTACGTACTCGTACTTTGAACAATGAGATTGTTTTGGCAACTTGTGGTTCAGCTTTCAAAAACAAAGGTGTTCAAGCTGTACTTGATGCAGTAATTGACTTCTTACCATCGCCTGTAGATGTTCCTGCAATTAAAGGTGTGGACGAAATGGATAACGAAGTTGAGCGTCACCCAGACGACAACGAACCGTTCTCTGCTCTAGCCTTTAAGATCGCAACTGACCCATTCGTGGGTACGCTTACTTTCATGCGTGTTTACTCTGGTAAAGTTAACTCTGGCGATACCGTTTACAACTCAGTGAAAGAGAAGCGCGAGCGTTTTGGACGTATTGTTCAAATGCACTCAAACAAGCGTGAAGAAATTAAAGAAGTATTAGCGGGCGATATCGCTGCAGCAATCGGCTTAAAAGATGTGACTACAGGTGACACTCTATGTTCTATGGACCATAAAGTTATCCTTGAGCGCATGGAATTCCCTGAGCCTGTAATTCAAATTGCTGTAGAACCACGTTCAACCGCTGATCAAGAAAAAATGGCAATTGCTTTAGGTAAACTTGCAGCAGAAGATCCATCGTTCCGTGTAGAAACTGATGATGAAACTGGCCAAACCTTGATTTCTGGTATGGGTGAGCTTCACTTAGATATCATCGTTGACCGCATGAAACGCGAATTTAGCGTTGACTGTAATGTAGGTAAACCGCAAGTTGCTTACCGTGAAACTATTCGCGGTAAAACAGAAGTTGAAGGCAAATTTGTTCGTCAATCTGGTGGTCGTGGTCAATATGGTCATGTATGGCTTAAAATTGAACCATCTGAACCAGGTGAAGGCTTTGTCTTTGTTGATGAAATCGTTGGTGGTGCAGTACCACGCGAATACATCAGTTCGGTAGCGAAAGGTATTGAAGAACAAATGAACAACGGTGTGCTCGCTGGCTATCCTGTACTGGATGTTAAAGCGACACTGTTTGACGGTTCATACCATGATGTCGATTCCAACGAGATGGCATTTAAAATTGCTGGCTCAATGGCTTTCAAAAAAGGTGCATTAGAAGCGCAACCTGTGATTCTAGAACCTATGATGAAAGTAGAAGTGACTACTCCAGAAGACTGGATGGGTGACGTAGTAGGCGATCTAAACCGTCGTCGCGGCATCATCGAAGGCATGGAAGAAGGTTACGGCGGCTTGAAGATCATTCGTGCTCAAGTACCACTATCTGTCATGTTTGGCTATGCAACCGACTTGCGTTCAGCAACTCAAGGTCGTGCATCATACTCAATGGAATTCTCCGAGTATGCTGAAGTACCTAAAAATGTGGCTGAAGCCATTATTGCAGAGCGCGGTTAAACCCAATTAACGCTTATCTAATGTTAGATAAGCGTTCAATAAACCATGAATCTGTTGCGTTGATGAAAATTGACGCATAAAATAGCAAATTCTGGCGCGTACTGACTTTAATTTGTCTGTACGAATCATAACTAGGAAGGAACACGATTGTGTCTAAAGAAAAATTTGAACGTACGAAACCGCACGTAAACGTTGGTACTATCGGCCACGTTGACCACGGTAAAACAACTCTAACTGCTGCTATCTGTACTACACTTGCAAAAGTGTACGGTGGTGAAGCTAAAGATTTCGCATCTATCGATAACGCTCCTGAAGAGCGTGAGCGCGGTATCACAATCGCTACTTCTCACGTAGAGTACGATACTCCAGCACGTCACTACGCACACGTTGACTGCCCAGGACACGCCGATTACGTTAAAAACATGATCACTGGTGCTGCGCAAATGGACGGTGGTATCCTAGTTGTTGCTGCAA
>JBKEDP010000049.1:0-19887 GCA_047975485.1 Vibrio sp.
CAAGCTTTATGCTGCGTTAAATTGAACAGAGATAGAATAACTATGATCATATTCAATTTGCCTTGCCTAAAACTTGTTTTATTCTTGCTGAAACTCGCATCTTGAGGTTACTTGGGTATAATAGCGCTCAAAATTAATCCATAACTTTTAGGTACATCATTATGTCAACAGAAGCTACGCTGTTAGAACGTTGCGAATCAAAATGCGAGCTTTGCTCATCTACTTCTTCTCTGGCTCCATTTGTGGTTGCTCCGCACACGCAAATTACGGTAGATCACGCAGCAATGCTTTGCGACACTTGCCGCGCTCAAGTTGAAGATACTGAATCAATGGATGTAAACCACTGGCGTTGCCTAAATGACAGCATGTGGAGCCAAGTGCCACAAGTTCAAGTGCTTGCATGGCGTCAACTGACTCACCTTTCTCGTAAAGGCGAAACTTGGGCAAACGAACTTTTAGATATGATGTATCTTGAAGACGAAACTAAAAACTGGGCTGAAATTGGCATGGATGAAGATGAAGAAAAAGCACGTGATTGCAACGGTGTGATTCTTCAAAAAGGCGATGATGTAACTGTAATCAAAGACTTACCAGTTAAAGGTTCTTCTCAAGTAATCAAACAAGGTACAGTTGTGCGTGGCATTAGCTTAGACGCCGATCCTCGCTTAATTTCTGGTAAAGCGAACGGTCAATCTATGTACCTAATCGCTGAATTCTGCCGTAAGAAGTAATTTTTCTTTTCAGGTTAGAATCGAACCCAATAAAAATGCCGTTACCCTTTAAGAGTAACGGCATTTTTGTATTCAGACTTTTTAAGCAAAAGACCTTCTTATAAGAAATCGAGACTTATAGGAAGTGGAATGTCATGCTTGCTGTATAAGTGTTTGCATCAAACTTATCAAAACCAAAGTGGTTGTATGCAACACCAACAGATAGCGCACCAAATGGGATGTTTAGAATAGCGTATTCAACACCAGCGCCGTACATTAGGTCGAAACCGTCATCGCTGCTGTATTTGCTGCCTGAACCCATATCGTACCAGTTAGAACCCACTTTGCCGTAAAGCTCAAGATCACCAAGGTTGATGCTTGGTTTGATCGCTAAGTAAGCTGTATCTAGATCAGAACCGTGTTTATCACCTAGATCCCAGTAACCACCTTCAACACCAATGAATGGCAAAATACCAGTACCGATATTAAAACCATACGCTTGATCGTCGCCTGAACCAGTGTAGTCAGCAGAACCGTAGTTCACACCACCATAAAGCCATGAATCAGCCATTGCTGGAGTTGCTGCTGTTGCTGCACCAATTAAAGCTAACGCTAAAAGTGTTTTTTTCATCATGTAATCCTTTCGAATCCTTTAATCTGTCACCAAACTTCAATCAAGAAATCTCAATCACGTTCGATGACCTTGTTTTAAACAGCGTGCATGATTAATGAGATGCAGTGCAAATTCAAGTAGAAATCAGTGTTTAATCAAGTAATTTAATGATTACTGACACTAAACAAACAAAACGCAGAAAAATAACAGCTTCTTAAAGTGATTCTATCCTCTAAGTAGTTGGAGTTGCAGTGAGGCAACAAGTTCGTGAGACCCCATGAGTGTAGCTTGCCTACTCGATTGGGGCGAATGAACGCAGTTAACAAAGCTGCAGCTTCAAATACGACGAGGATAGTTAACAAGCATCAATCGCATTCTTAATCCGCTTATCTGAAACTGGATATGGCGTGCCAAGTTGCTGCGCAAAAAAGCTGACACGCAACTCTTCAATCATCCAACGGATCTCTTTGACGTTATCTGGGACTTCCATGCCTTTCGGGATCTTATTCAGCAACTCTTTGTAGCTTTTAACGGCTGATTCCACTTTCAACATATGTAAGCGATCTTTGTTTGGATCGATTGGCAGTTTCTCCATTCGACGTTCAATCGCTTTCATATAACGCAGAATATCTGGCAGACGCTTCCAACCACATTCGGTCGCAAAGCCTTTAAAAATCAAGCCTTCGATTTGCGCTTTAATGTCAGACAAAGCAAATGCCATGGTGAAATCCACTTTGCCTTTTAGCTTTTTGTTGATGTTAAAAGCTGTAGTTAAAATGGTTTCTACTTGTTGAGCAATATCGACCACTGTATCGCCCAATTCAGCACGAACATATTCTTTCAACGCTTCAAATTGCTCTGGTTGCCAAACAATACCGCCCTTTTCTTCAATCAATTTATCTATGCCACAAGCAATGCAGTCGTCGATCAAATCCAGCACTTTACCGTATGGGTTGAAGTACAAGCCTAATTTCGATTTATTCGGCAAATTACTGTGTAGATATTTAATTGGAGATGGCACATTTAACAAAATCAAACGACGCTGACCGGCACGCATGGCTTGCTGCTGCTCTTGTTCCGTTTCAAACAATTTGATTTCAACGCTGTCTTTAGCATCAACCAAGGCTGGGAATGCTTTAACTTCAAAGCCACCACGTTTTTGTTGATAAACCGTTGGCAATTCACCAAAGCTCCAAGTGTGCAAGCCTTGTTGTTCGATATCGTCATCCGCCACTTTCGACAAGGTTTCTTGTACCTTCTCTTTTAGGCTTTCTTTCAATTCGTACAGGTCGTAATGTTCTTTGAGTTTACGCTTACGATGATCAACCGCTCGGAACGTTACTTTTAAGTGATCAGGAATTTGTTCCAATTGCCAATCTTCACGCTTCACCTCGACACCAGTCATGCGGCGCAGTTCTTTTTCCAACGCATCCAATAACGGCATTTCCATCGCAGTTATGCGTGATAAAAACGCATCGGCATAGTTTGGCGCAGGTACAAAATTACGACGTAACCCTTTTGGTAACGATTTGATTAAACTCACCACTAATTCATGGCGTAAACCGGGGATTTGCCAGTCGAATCCTTCTGGATTGATTTGGTTTAAAATCGGCAGCGGAATATGTACCGTCACACCATCGTTGTCTTGCCCCGGTTCAAACTGATAACTCAGCTTTAATTTCAAACCATTTTGATGCCAGAAGTTCGGGTAATCCAAATCGGTAATATGACTTGCATCGCCCTGCAACAGCATTTCTTTTTCGAAATCCAATAGCTCAGGGTTTTCACGGCTTGCCTTTTTCCACCAAGAATCAAAGTGACGGCCAGAAACCACATCAGTGCTAACACGCTGATCGTAGAAGTTAAATAGTTCATCATCATCGACCAAGATGTCACGACGACGAGATTTATGTTCCAACTCTTCAACTTCACGCAACAACTTACGGTTTTGGTGGAAGAATTTGTGTTTGGTTTCCCAATCCCCTTCAACCAATGCGCTGCGGATAAAGATCTCACGGCTCACCACAGCATCTATATTGCCGTAGTTCACTGTGCGTTTTGGCACAATTGGAATTCCGTACAGCATAACTTTTTCGTGCGCCATGACTGCGGCTTGTTTTTTCGACCAATGCGGTTCGCTATAGCTACGCTTAATCAAATGCGGTGCAAGCGGTTCAACCCATTCAGGCTGAATTTTAGCAATGATTCGTCCCCATAGTTTCGAGGTTTCGACCAATTCTGCCGACATCACCCACTTAGGTTGTTTCTTAAATAAACCCGATGCAGGGAAAATATGGAAACGAGCATTACGCGCACCTTGGTATTCGTTCTTCTCAGCGTCTTTCATACCAATGTGAGAAAGCAAACCCACCAGCAATGCGGTATGAACAGATTGATAACCTGCCGCTTCTGTGTTCAGTTTTGAACCCATTTCACGCATAGCTTGATGAAGTTGGAAATACACATCTTGCCACTCACGCACACGCAAATAGTTCAAGTAATCTTGTTTACATTGCTTACGGAACTGATTACCCGACAAGGCTTTTTGCTGCTCTTTGATGTATTGCCACAAGTTCACGAACGTTAAGAAATCCGATTCCTCATGGAAGAAACGTTTGTGCTTATCATCGGAACTTTGCTGCTTATCACTTGGACGTTCACGCGGATCTTGAATCGACAATGCAGAGGTAATGATCATCACTTCTTGCAAACAGTTGTATTTAACCGACTCCAATACCATACGTGCCAAACGTGGATCGATTGGCAAACGTGCTAAGTTACGACCAATTTGAGTTAAGCGTTTTTTCGGATCTTTGGCGTTTTGATTGATGGCCCCAAGTTCTTCCAACAAACGTACACCATCTTGAATGTTACGTTTATCAGGAGCTTCAACGAATGGGAAAGCTTCAATATCGCCCAAGCCCAAAGCCGTCATTTGCAAAATAACTGAAGCTAGGTTGGTACGCAGAATTTCAGGATCGGTAAACTCAGGGCGAGAATTGAAATCTTCCTCTGAATACAGACGAATACAAATACCTTCGCTGACACGACCACAACGACCTTTACGCTGATTGGCACTCGCTTGAGAAATCGCTTCAATCGGCAAACGCTGAACCTTGGTGCGGTAACTATAACGACTAATACGCGCTGTACCCGGATCGATAACGTATTTGATGCCCGGCACAGTTAGCGAGGTTTCCGCCACGTTAGTTGCCAATACAATTCGACGACCAGCATGAGGTTGGAAAATACGGTTTTGCTCGGCTGACGATAAACGTGCATAAAGCGGCACGATTTCGGTATCACGCAATTTACGCTTGGTTAAGGCATCGGCAGTATCACGAATTTCACGTTCGCCATTCATAAAGATCAGAATGTCGCCAAGCCCTGCTTCGTCACACAATTCATCAACCGCTTGGAAAATGCCTTCAAGCTGATCAAGATCTTGCTCTGAATCATCAGGATTAAGCGGACGATAACGCACATCAACAGGATAAGTACGGCCTGAAACTTCAATGATTGGCGCTTTATCAAAGTGATTAGAGAAACGCTCAGGATCAATGGTTGCCGAAGTGATGATGACTTTTAAATCTGGACGTTTTGGCAATAACTCTTTCAAGTAGCCCATGATGAAATCAATGTTTAAGCTGCGTTCGTGCGCTTCATCGATAATGATGGTGTCGTATTGATTTAAGAATCGGTCGTGTTGAATTTCCGCCAACAAAATACCGTCGGTCATCAATTTGATTTGCGTGTTGTCAGAAATTTGGTCGTTAAATCGAACCTTATAACCGACAAACTCACCCATTGGCGTTTGCATTTCTTCCGCAATACGACTGGCAACTGAGCGTGCAGCCAAACGACGTGGCTGAGTATGACCAATTAACCCTGCTCGACCTCGACCAAGTTCGCTACAGATTTTAGGGATCTGCGTGGTTTTACCTGAACCCGTTTCACCGGCAATGATCACTACCTGATGATTGGCAATCGCTTCAGCAATATCATCACGCTTTTGGCTAACAGGTAAGTTTTCAGGGTATTCGATATGCGGTTTATGCAAGCTGCGGTTTTGTACCACCATCATCGACTTGGCAATATCCATCGCAATTTCATCAAACACCGCAGCGCGCGATTCTGGCTTTTTGATTCGACTCGCGCCATGAATTCGTTTACTTAAACGAAAACGGTCACGGATCATGCAATCTTTTAGTGCAGCACGTAAACTGCCCGCCGTATTGGCATTAGCTTGTGAAGTCTTGTTATCTGAAGGCTGCTGTTGAAAATTTTGTTGAGAAGATTCAGCAGAAGATGACTGATTGTCGGCAGGTTTGGTCAAAACGAATCCTATAGAAAACGAGAAATGAGGCAACGAACAGCCTCATATTAAAAACAAAGGAAAATTGGCGCAGATTATAGCATAAATTTAGTGTCATATACCCAAAGTAATTGGAGTTGCAGCAAGAGAACACCGTCAACAAAGCTGCAGTTTCAAGTACAAAGAGTATTAAGATAAGCCACGCATAATCGCAGTAATACTACTCACTAAGCAGATAACCAAGGTAAACAAGCGTATCCAGTCTTTTGAAATGTATTTCACCACCATTTGTGCAGCAACGTAGCCGAGCCACCCCATTGGCAATAAAGGAATGGTTAGAATGAGATGATCAAGCGTGAGATAGCCAATAAAGAATTGCACCACCAGAGAAATCATCGAACTAAACACAAAAAATGCCGCTAGGTTACCACGCAATGATGCCGCTTCTTGGTGTTGTAAAATTAACGCCATTGGCGGGCCACCGATACTAGAACTGGTTCCCATAAAGCCTGAAAGTAAACCAGCTATCGCCATACGGTTTGGTGTTGGTTCTAATCGAAATGGCAAAAAACTCACCAAAACAGCCACTAACACCATCACGCCTAACCATAAAGAAAGTGCTGCGCTCGACACATAAACCAGTAGTACCCCACCTAAAATCGAACCAGGAATGCGACCGTAAATGGCCATTTTCAGCCCGCCCAAAGAAATGTTATTGCGGTATTTATAGGCATTAAATAGCGAGTTAAATAAAGCAACCATCACAACAGGTGCAGGAATGTATTCTGGAGAAACAATAAACAGTAAAGGTGCAGCAACCACAGCTAAACCAAAGCCGATGGCACTTTGTACAAAGGAACCAAGAAACACCAAGCCCATGGCGAGTAAAACTGTATGGTCGATTGTAAACATGGTAGATAAAGATCCTTGCTTCTATTTGATTCCGCTTGCTTAATTTTTTAGCTGTTAATTAAAGTTTTTGCTCTTGATTAAAAATCAGAAGCGGACTTTTCTTGAAATTTGTGGTCAAAGTATTAGCTTTATAAAAGTGCTTGAATATGAAAGAGCTAAACATACCAACTAAACGAAGGTCGTTATGATTCAATCTTTAAAATCATTTTTCAATCAATTTATTGATAATAACCAGACAAAAATCCCAGCAATCAAATCCGATCTCGCTATTGCGGCATTATTGTGCCAAGTTTCACAAGCGGATCACTCGGTTGATGAACAAGAACAAGCGACCAAAATTCAGATGCTCAAGAAGTTGCTCGATATTTCAGAGCCTGAAGCGAAAACATTACTAAATGAAGCGATGCAACGCTCAAAAGATTCCGCTTCACTGTATGAATTCACCGATCATCTGCGTGAATTAGATGAAAAACAACGCTATGAATTAATTCAATCTTTATGGTCTGTTGCTTATGCCGATCAAGTTCTCGATCCGATTGAAGAAGCCATTATTCGCAAAGTCGCAGAGTTAATTTACGTTAATCACAGTGATTTCATTCGCGCTAAATTGTCGATTTCAGGTCAGAATTAGCTTGTTTATTAGCTGAAACTCATGTTTGTCAGCGAAAACTCGTGATTTGAAAAGATAAGCCGTTTCAATACTCAATTGTTAAGAGTAATATACCGAAATTCAAAAATAACTCTTGCTGGATATCAAGATGCAAAATGAACACGCTCCCACTTTCTTCTTCTTCGACTACGAAACCTGGGGGATAAATCCAGCAAAAGACCGTCCTTGCCAATTTGCAGGCGTGCGTACCGATATGGATTTCAACATTATCGGTGAACCTTTGGTGATTTATTGCCAGCCGCCTGTTGATTATCTTCCTGCACCAGAAGCTGCTTTAGTGACCGGCATCAAGCCACAAAAAGCGGTCAAAGACGGTTTGCCTGAACCTGAATTCATTCGTCGTATTCACCAAGAACTTTCTACGCCAAATACCACTTCTCTTGGCTATAACAGCATTCGTTTTGATGATGAAGTCACTCGCTACACCTTGTATCGTAACTTCTTCGACCCTTATGCTTGGTCTTGGCAAAATGGCAATTCACGTTGGGATTTATTAGATGTAATGCGTACTTGTTATGCCTTGCGTCCAGAAGGAATTAACTGGCCTGAAAACGAAGATGGTTTCCCAAGCTTTAAGTTAGATCGACTGTCAGTTGCTAACGGTATTGAACACAGCAATGCGCACGATGCAATGGCGGATGTGATTGCTACGATTGAGATGGCGAAAAAGCTCAAACAAGCCCAACCGAAACTTTTCAATTATTTATTGAGTATGCGCCACAAACGTAAACTGAATGAGCTGATAGATATTGTGAACATGACACCATTAGTTCACGTTTCTGGCATGTTTGGTTCTCAATGTTCAAATACCAGTTGGATTGTGCCAATGGCATGGCATCCGACCAATAATAACGCCGTAATTGTCGTCAATCTTGCGATGGATCCAACGCCATTATTAGAGTTAGATGTAGAACAACTTCACCAGCGTTTGTACACCAAGCGTGATGATCTTGCGCCTGATGAATTACCTGTGCCAATCAAATTAGTGCATTTAAACAAGTGCCCTGTTCTGGCTCCAGCGAAAACACTGACTGCAGAAAATGCCGAAAAAATTGGTATCGATCGTCAGCAGTGTTTAGCTAACTTAGCCTTATTAAAACAACACCCAGAGATCCGTGAAAAGCTGATCGGCTTGTATAACATTGAGCGTGAATTTAGTGACAAGGGTGATGTTGATACTCAACTTTACAGCGGATTTTTCTCACCAGCTGATCGCACGACAATGGACATCATTCGTGAAACCGAGCCAGAAAAATTAGCAGGATTGGAATTGTCAGTCAAAGATGAACGAATCAAACCACTGTTATTCCGTTATCGTGCACGCAACTTCCCTTGGACATTAGACGAAGCCGAGCAGCAACAATGGATGGAGCACTGTCGAGATTACTATGAGCGTCATATTCAAGACTACATCATTAATTTAGAGAACTTGGCGCATGAGCATGAAAGCGACCCGAAGAAAGTCGATATTCTCAAATCTATTTATAGCTATGTTCAATCGCTCATGTCGTAAACAACTGTCGGTATACGTTTTTACCGGCATAAATCTGTACCGGCATAAGTTTGCATCCTTTTACTATTTTTTTAAATTACATCCAATAACGTTACCGGAATTTTGCATTTTCATTTGAAAAGGGGGAAACGTGGTTAAGCAAGTCGTCAACTACGTCATATCATTCGGGCTGATCATGATTAGCCTTTGGGCAGGTAACGCAATTCAACACTTCTTCAATCTTTCCGTACCGGGCAGCATTTTTGGCATGTTGATCCTTTTCGCCCTTTTGGTCTCGGGAATAGTCAAAGTCAACTGGGTAAAACCGGGCGCACAACTTTTCATCCGTTATATGATCATTTTATTTGTACCAATCAGTGTTGGATTAATGGAACATTTCCAAATTTTGATGGATAACGCCTTGTCTATTTTTGCAAGTACCATTGGCGCAACCACCATTGTGATGGTTTTACTTGCGTTAGGTTTACAAAAAATATTGACCAACAGTGATCCTGAATACGCCAATAAAGCCAACCAAAACGGTAAGGAGAAATAATCATGTGGTTACTTCTTACTTTTGTGGTGTTCTTTGCGGTTCGCTGGTTTGCAATGAAGGTGAAAAATCCTCTCGCTAACCCTTTGTTATTGAGCATTATAATCATTATCCCGATTCTGATTGTGTTCGATGTTCCATACCAAGTTTATTACGCACAAAATGACTGGATGACTTACCTATTGCAACCGGCTGTTGTGGCATTAGCCTATCCTTTGTACGAGCAACTACCGCAAGTGCGTCAAAATTGGAAAATCATTCTATTAGCTTGTGGTGTCGGCAGTGCAATGTCGATGCTCAGTGCGGGTTTAATTGCAGCGGCTTTAAATACCGACCATACTTTATTAGCAAGTTTAATGGGCAAATCCGTTACCACACCAATCGCAATGGAAGTAGGTAAAAGTTTAGGTGGTGAACCTGCGATTGCCGCTATTTTAGTGCTGATCGTTGGTGTATTCGGTGCAGTATTTGCGTATCCGATTTATAACATCCTTGGCATTACTCACCCGATTGCTCGTGGTTTAACCATGGGGACAGTTTCTCACGCATTAGGCACGGCCACTTGCGCGGAAAAAAATGCCGAAGATGCAGCCTTTAGTTCTTTAGCATTAGTGAGTTGCGGCATTATCACCTCGATCCTTGCCCCACTCTTTTTTGCCTTTTGTTTGTGGGTTGAGGCGCTTGCTCATTAAAAGCAGGTTCATTAGGAGCAGATTCATCAAAAAAAGAGTTCATTAAAACTGAACTAAGAAAGCTTATTCATTAAGATCTTCGATTTAGCGATCTGGCTGGCATTTTTAGCTAGCAGATCGCTTATTTTTATAACCACGCCGCATTATTTGATCTGCTCTATATTTAGAATGAAACACAAATTGTAAATTACATTCATTAAGTGCTTAAAATCACGCATCTTGATGATGAAAAATAGGAAGAAGAAAAATGACCACAGCCAATCATTCCGAATTACTGACTTCTTTGCCTGCTGAATTAGCAGAGCGTATTGGTTCTCGCTTAAACCAACCGCAATTTACTGGCCATTTTGAACAAGAGGAATACCAAGAGTTTCTTGCGCAATCAGGCTTAACAGATACCGAATTCAAACTGGCACTTTTACCATTAGCTGCTCAACGTGCTTATTGCGCTATTTCAGATTTCCATGTCGGTGCTATTGTTGAGGGAACATCGGGTAAGGTGTATTTTGGAGCTAACATCGAAATCTCTGATGTGCAGTTGAATCAAACCGTTCACGCTGAACAGTCGGCAATTAGCCACGCTTGGATGAAAGGCGAAACTGGCATTAAAAACATCACCATCAACTACACACCATGCGGTCATTGTCGTCAATTTATGAATGAGTTAAACGGCGTCGATGATTTATCGATCCAATTGCCTGAACGCCCTGCTTTCACGCTGGCACAATTACTACCAGAATCGTTTGGCCCTAAAGATCTTGGCATTGAAGCTCGTTTAATGGATGGCAAAACTCAACACTACCAATTTGACCATCAAGACACTCAACCTTGTTTAGAAGCGGCTTTAGATGCGATGAATTTAAGTCATGCACCCTACTCACAAGATCACAGTGGCGTAGCTTTACAGATTCAATCTGGCGAAATTTACGCTGGTAGTTACGCTGAAAATGCCGCATTCAATCCAAGCCTGCCTCCGTTGCAAGTGGCGATCAATTTACTCCTGCTTGCTGGCAAATCGCTTAAAGACATTCAATCTGCGGTTCTGCTTGAACATTCCACCGCTTCAACCAGTCATTTAGCTGAAACACAATCGGTGCTAGAGGCGATTAATCCAGACATCAGCTTGGAATACGTTTCACTTTAACTTCCATTCAAAATCAACCTAAAACAGCGCCCATAGTTCAATTTATGGGCGTTTGCTTTTCTAAATGCAAAAAACTGAAAATACCTAATTGCGCAAACGTTTGCTTAACAGGTAAAATCAGCGTCAAATTTTCTTCTATGTTAATAAAAAATAGGTATGAATATGTTTGGAACGGCAATGGCTTCTTCTGCAACTAAGGTTTTGTTACTCGGTTCAGGAGAATTAGGCAAAGAAGTTGCGATTGAATGTCAACGTCTAGGGTTGGAAGTGATTGCGCTTGATCGTTATGAAAATGCCCCAGCAATGCAAGTTGCACACAGAAGTTATACCGTTGATATGTTAGATGGTGATGCGATTGAAGCCATCATCGAAAAAGAAAAACCTGATTTTGTTGTGCCAGAAATTGAAGCAATTGCGACCGACAAACTGGTTGAGCTTGAGAAAAAAGGCTTAAACGTCGTACCGACTGCGAATGCAACCAAGCTAACCATGAACCGTGAAGGTATTCGTCGTTTAGCGGCTGAAACGCTATCTATCCAAACTTCTCCATATCATTTCTGCGATACCTTTGAAGAATTCAAACATGCGGTTGAAAGCGTAAGCATGCCTTGTGTGGTTAAGCCAATCATGAGTTCATCAGGCAAAGGCCAAAGCGTGATTAAAACTGAAGCAGATCTTGAATGCGCTTGGCAATATGCTCAAGAAGGCGGTCGTGCAGGAGCTGGTCGTGTGATTGTTGAAGGCTTTGTCGATTTTGATTATGAAATCACGCTGCTAACCGTTCGTGCAGTTGATGGCGTTCATTTCTGCGCACCAATCGGTCACCGCCAAGAAGATGGCGACTACCGTGAATCTTGGCAGCCACAAGCTATGTCTGATACTGCGCTACGTACAGCTCAAGCGATGTCTGAAAAAGTAGTTAACGCATTAGGTGGTTTTGGTCTATTTGGTATGGAACTGTTTGTTAAAGGCGATGAAGTAATTTTCAGTGAAGTTTCCCCTCGCCCACACGACACAGGCATGGTGACTTTGATCTCTCAAGAAATGTCAGAGTTTGCACTACACGTCCGCGCTTTCACTGGTTTGCCAATTAACGATATCGTTCAGTTTGGTCCTTCTGCATCAGCAGTCGTTTTGGCTGAAGGCACATCAAACAATATTCGCTTCAGTGGCATTGAGAACGCATTGAATCAACCACAAACTCAAGTTCGCCTATTCGGCAAGCCAGATATTGATGGTCGTCGCCGCTTAGGTGTGGCTCTGACTCGTCGTGAAAGCATCAATCAAGCTGTGAGTGATGCAGTGAATGCGGCAAGTAAAATTAAGGTTACTTTTTAAAATTAGGATTTAAACGATCCTAATACAAAAAATTCTAATACAAACAATCGCCCAACTAGCTTATCTAATTGGGCGATTTTTTATTGTTGGGGTGTCTTTTATAATCGAGCCGGAAACCACTTTGCTTTAATCAACTACTCAGCTTTAATCAACTACTCAGCTTCAATTAACCACACTTCTTCTGCAAAATAAGAACTAGGATCATCCAATTTAGTGTGTTTCTTAATGTTCTCATCACGGAATAGATGCGTAACTTTAAAGCCTTCAAATAATGCTAGCACTTCTTCTTTTGGCACGCTAAATGGAGGCCCTTGCATTTGTGATGGGTCATAGTCCAAGCTCACCAGCAAAATTTTACCTTGCGGAGCAAGCAAGCTTTTCAATCTTTCGGCATATTGCTGACGTAACGATTCAGGCATAGCAATCAAGGCTGCACGATCATAAATTCGATCAAATTGAGTTAGTGGCGCAGTAAAGAAATCCCCTGCATACAATGTCAATTCATCAAACTGATACAGTTCATGGTGCCCATTTAGTGCGGTGACTAATGGTGTGTAAAAGTGCTCGGCAAAAAAGGCACGCACAGCTATATTACTGAGTTCTACACCGGTGACATTATTATGCTGCTCGGCAAGCCAGACTAAATCTTCCGATTTGCCACACAAAGGTACTAAAACGGAATGATCCCTAGCCGAGTTCAATTGCGGCCAATACTGTGTAAGCAAAGGGTTCACATCTTGCAGATGAAAACCAATTTTATTTTCAGCCCACTTCTTATGCCAAAATTCTTGATCTTGCATGAGCTTTTTATCCTGCATATAAACCTCTATTAATTCTAAAGTTGTCTTGGTCAATTTCCCCAAAGTAATTGGAGTTGCAGTGAGGCGACAAGAGAACGAAACCCCAATCGTGTAGCTTGTCTACACTTTCTTTTTAAAAGATATAAGGGGGAGAGAGAGCGCAGTCAACAAAGCTGCAGCTTCAAGTACGACGGGGAAACAAAAAGGCCACCAATACTAGGTGACCTTCTCAGTTACAACCAAACAACTATCGGCATGTGTTATTTTTCTTTCTTGATATTTTCAACACGTGCTTTTAGTTTTTGCCCAGGTCGAAATGTAACAACACGGCGAGCAGTAATTGGAATATCTTCACCTGTTTTAGGGTTACGTCCTGGTCTTTCACTCTTATCACGAAGATCAAAGTTGCCGAAACCAGATAATTTCACCTGTTCACCGCTTTCTAGTGCTTTACGAATTTCTTCAAAAAACACCTCAACGGTTTCTTTGGCATCACGTTTACTGTAACCAAGTTTATCAAACAGGTTTTCAGCCAAATCGGCCTTAGTGAGCGCCATAAAACATCCCTCATTATAATCACCGTATTAAATACGGCTTTTTGCATTAATACATAGTTAGCAAGCATAAAGCTGGGTACAACACTGAAAGTGTATGCCAAGCTTATGATTTTCGCCAATTTTTTTCTTTCTTGTTTTAAAAACACCCATAGTTTACCCCATAGATACAGAACTAAATTGCCTGCAACTTTAAAATAAACCACTGCTTAAATGAAATTTACAGATAAAAAAACTCAAACAACCCTCATTAGCCAACAATTGCACTAACAAAAAATTTTTACTAGAAAAGAAAAATTTATTTCTTATACATATAAAATAAATATATCTTTTCTCAAGAAGATAAAATTTTCCAATGAAAGCAACGTGTTACAACCTCACTAACTTTGAACTATTATCATTTAATTATCTTTAAAGCTCATTTTTTACAGACCGGTGCTTATGACATTTTTATTCAAACATCCGCATTTTTATTTATTTTTTGCACAGCCATAACATAGGTAAAATAGGTATGAAGAATTAAGCTTCTGTGAGTTTACTTACTTTTGCGAATTCATCTCGTTGCTCGTTAGCACCACCATAACCATCGAACACGAAAGATTGAACACTAAGCAATAACCCACTTTACTTCACAACAAATCACCTATCCACACCTCCACTGGTTGAATTTTACTCATTAGTAATGTTGTGTGAACTTTAATCCGCTAATTTTGCTCATTTATCCACTGATAACCTTAGCTTATTTATAACAAGATTACTGTTATCAAAGTGAGAAGTCTATTACAGAACCGTTAACTGCGAAAAATAATTTACTTGATTCCTTTCAATTAGTTAGTTCACATTCAGATTAACACACTAAGCCACAAATAAAATAACCCAGAAGAATTAATTCATAAAAACAAATGATTTACCCACCAATTCTTCCCTTTATGAATGCATATCGATGTTATGTATCGACAAGATGGAATACTTAAGCTTTTTGTAAGATTCAGAAGAAACTGTAGCTAACACTAAACAATAAAACAGAGCCAAATCATTATTAAGGCCAAGAATGCTGCAAAATCACAACCAATCAACTCAAGCGACTGTTTTAAAAGACAATCTATTATTGAGCTTATAAATTTCGGCGGGATAGTTTAAAGGAAAAATAAACCAAGCATAAAAGAAATAAAATTGGCAGGCCCCATAACAATGTTGTTTTTAATGCAAAAGGCGGATTATAGAGAACAAATTCACCGAATCTATCGGTCATAAATTGTAAGACTTGTTCATTCGATTTCCCCTGATCTACCATGTTAAATACTTGCTGTTTCATATCTACAGCAATAGCTGCATTAGATTCCATTAGGTTTTGATTTTGACACTTAGGGCAACGTAATTGACGCGCTAAATAAAAGGCTCGTTGCTCATCTTGTGTGTTTTTAAATTGGAAAACTTCAACTCGTTGTGGCTCATAATTGATACTGGATGTTTGATTTGCATCACTCGCTTGAACCATTACAGAAAAGCATGCAACCAATGTCAAAAGTAACAAGTTCCATAGATTGCCTTTTAATTGCAGACGGTTAATTTTTGACATCACTTTCCTTATCTCTTACACAGCTTGTTTCAAAGACGGTTTATACCCAACTTTAGATGACTTCGAAAAAAGACTTAGCCAAATACGCCTAATCACGCTCCCGAATGCGGCTAACACCATTAAACCGCTAGCATACCAAAGCCATTGCATCATAGGTTTGTACTGAATACGCACCGCAAAATGCTTGCTATCCAGTTTATCTCCAAGTGTGATATACCAATCCCCTAATCCAGACGAATACACCGCAGACTCCGTCATATTCATCACACGCACAGTATAGTGACGGCGTTCAGGATAAAGATGAGTAATGACTTCTCCTTGTGGCGACATCAACACCATATCAATCTGTTCAGCGGTGTAATTATCCCCTATCAATAAATTCTGTTGCTGATATTTTATTTGATAGCCATTCAATTCAACCACCGAGCCATGCTGCATTTTTTGATTTGTTTCAATCGAAGCATATTGCTCAAAACCCGCCGCTATAACAGCAATCGCCACACCAAAATGTGCCAATAGCATCGGCAATGTTCGCCATTTATTTTTCGCTCGGATAAACCCATAAATGGTGGCTATCATCACCCAGAATCCAAGCACAAGCGCAACTACCACCCAAACGTAGCTTTTTTCAAACCATTGGTATTCGGGCTTATAGCTCATAAAGGCAATCAAAGCTCCGATAACACTAGATCCAACAAACACGCTAATAAATGGCTTATATTGAAACGGTGCGTTTTTCTGCATAAATGGCGTAACACTCATCATCACGCATAAAACAAACGTAATGGGTACGAAAATGCTGTTGAAATAAGGTGCGCCAACGGAAATATTGCCCAAATCAAATAGAGGCAAGATCATCGGATACAGCGTGCCCATCAAGACACTGAAAGTAGCAATGGCAAATAAGCCGTTAGCAATAAAAATAAACATCGGCAAACTTAGCCAGTCGAATGTCATCGGCTGCACGTATCGCTCAACTCGATATGCAAACACGCCAAGTGAAAGCACTACCACAATAGCTAAAATCGCCAGTAATACTGCTCCACGAGTTGGATCAGCAGCAAATGCGTGTACAGAAGTCAGCACGCCTGAACGCACGATAAAAGTACCAAGAATACTAAGTGAGAATGAAAAGATAGCTAACAATAAACTCCAACCTGACAACACACTTGGCTTTTTGCTGACCATTAACGAATGCATTAATGCGGTGCCTGTGAGCCACGGCATTAATGAGGCATTTTCTACAGGGTCCCAAAACCACCAACCGCCCCAACCGAGTTCGTTGTATGCCCACCAAGCACCAAGCGCAATGCCAGCGGTTAAAAATCCCCAAGATGAAATCACCCAAGGTACCATTAAGCTTGCCCAGTTTGATTGTTTATCTTTGGTGATCAAATTCGCTAATGCCATTGCAAAACTTACTGCAAAGCCGACATAGCCTAAATACAACATCGGCGGATGCACAATAAGACCAATGTCTTGCAACATAGGATTCAGATCGCGTCCTTCAAACGGCACAACATCCAAACGCACAAACGGGTTAGAAGCCCAAAGAATATAACCAGCAATGGCCACACTGATTAAACAAAGAATAAGCTGCGTCCAGTGTTGAAATTCGAAATTCTGACTTTTACCAAGAAAGGCCACCAGCGCAGACCAAGCAAGCAGCGACAACAGCCAGAATAAGAACGAGCCTTCATGCCCACCCCAAACAGCTGCAATTTTATAAAAAACAGGAAGATGGCTATTTGAATGTTGAGCGATATAGGCTAATGAGAAGTCGTCATGCACAAAGCCCAAAGCAAGAATAATGGTGCTAGCTAAAACACATATAAAAGCGAGATAAACCATTAAACGTGAATATGCCGACCAATAGTAAGAAGAGTTCTCGCTGGCTGATCGACTATGTGCAGATCGAGTATTTGCAGATCGAATAGCAAACAGAGCAGTCACACTTCCTAATACCGAAAAGAGAAAAGCAAAGATAAGAACAAGATGGCCGATTTCTGCGAGCATGAGATCCAAATATTTCGAAGATAAGAATGAAAAAAGTTCTGGCTCTAAATGGTCAACTGAGCCAGAACTCTAAAGGTGAATCAAATTAGGCAACAGTTAATTGCCCTGCATAAAGAATAAAGGTACGTAGCATTAGCACTCCAAATAAACTCAAGGCAGAAACGGTAATAACAAACCCTCTTTTATGCTGAGCTTCTGACGAAGTAAAGGTGCTCATGAGTAAAGGTAAAATCATACCCACACCAATTACACCAAGCCAGAACCATGTTGCCCAGAATCCGCCTCCAATTGCATTTGCCACTGCAACCGCTTTTTGTCCACCACCGAAGTACAGGCCGACAAAGAAAGCACAAAGTACAAACAGTTCAAATAGGACGACTGGCTTTTCAATACCGTGCATCCATTTAACGCTTGGGCTATTAGTTGGTTCTTTACCGCCCACAACACCAAACAGCATACAAGCCGCAATACCTGATGACACGCTTGAGAAAACGAATAATACAGGTAGCACAGGGTTGTTCAGTAGCGGATAGGTTTTCAACGCCGACAATAAGAAGCCAGTATAAGCCGCTAGCAAGAATGCCAATGCCGCTAACACCCATTCTACTTTGCGTTCAAACGGAATAAACCAAGCTAAAACCGTATCAACCAGTTTGCCAATGGCTGGCATTTTAGAAAGGAACTGTGCGATTTCACTGCGGAACACAATCCCAATCCAAATAAACAATGCCACCATATACACTTGGAACAGCAGCACACCCATCGACATTACAGACGTGACGTTGTAATGAATTAAGATTTTCCAAAACAGCCAAGGACGTTGTAAATGGAAGATCAAAATGACCAAACCAAAGATAATACCGAGCGGTGCAAAAATCGCATTAGCTCGAATAATACCGTTCTTATTGGCAGGCTCTGTAATCACATTGCGTTTTAAGTAAATGGAGATCAGCACACCACCGGCTGACATCCCCGTCAAAAATAAATATATCGCAATCACCCAATCCCAAACTAGGGAGTCGAAGTGAAAGGCTTGGCTAATCACACTCATCCTAAGATCTCCCCTTTGTTATTTGGAATTTTGTACATTTTCGGTTCAGTACCTAATTCATCTTTCATGCGATAAACCGTGTGAGTTTGAATCACCTTGTTTATCTCACTAGATGGATCATTTAAGTCACCGAACGTTAGAGCTTTGGTTGGACAAACTTCCACACATGCAGGTAGTTTGCCTTGAGCCAAATTGGTTTCATGGCAGAAGTCGCATTTATCCGCTGCTTTGGTTACAGGATTAAAGAAACGCACTTGATATGGACAAGCTGCCAAGCAATAGCCACAGCCAACACAGCGATCATCATGGACATCAACGATCCCTGTCTTTTCATCTTTATAAGCGGCTTGAGTTGGACACACATGCACACAAGGGGCATTCTCACAATGCTGGCAAGAAATACGTTCAAAGGTATAAGTTGCATTTGGGAAATCACCGATTGGCGCACTGCGTTCGATTTTCAAACGTGTCACACCTTCTGGCACTTTATTCACTTCTCGGCAGGCATCGGTACAAGCAGTACAGCCGATACAAGCGGTTTCATCATGTACCATGCCGTAGCGAATCTTGCCGTCAGACATCGAAGCAACCAGCTTTTTACCGCTTGCTAAGGCAGAAGTAGCTACGCCTGTGGTGAAGATCACCGCGCCACTTCCGATTAAGAAATTTCGTCTTGAACAGGACATTATTCACCCTCCTGTTTTATCGCAGACTGATGATCATGCGGCATATTTTGCTGCTTATTTTGATACTTAGTTTCAGTCATATCCGAATGGCAATCGACACACATTTTAATGCGTGGTTTGCGTTCGATATCTTGCATAGGATCTTTTTCAGGATGGATTTTGTGGCAGGATGCACACGTTAGAGATTGAGCATGAACATCGTGAGTCCAATTGGCTTCACGTAATTGCTTCCCTTCATGGCAATCAAGGCATTGCGCATTTTGTTTACTGATCCAAGCTGCATCTTGTGCCGGTTTTTCTTTTCCTGCAACCGCTTGCCCTTGCTTGAATTTCACCACATGAGGCGCACCATTACGATGCTCTGGGCTAATTGTACTATGACAATCAACACAGCCTACGTTGCGGCCGGTTTTTTCATTCATCGCCTTTGCATGTTCCCCTTTGAGCGCGTCATGATCATCTTTATGACACTGAGTACAGGCATAGTTTTTATCTCGAACAAACGAAACTGCAAATTCACCAGACTGATCTTGCGACTTCTGTTGTGAAGCAGCTTGCTCAGTTGGCGATGCCGTTTGTTCTGCTGGAGATTCAGCGAATGTTGCGAATGAAAAAAACGCCATTGCCAGCAATAGAACCCCACAAAACAGATTTGGAATCAATATCAATTTCTGTTTTTTCAATTAGTTACAACGAAAAACCCACTAAAAAGCAGCTTTAATATACCCCTATACAGCACCAATAAGATCAACAACTTACATA
>JBKEDP010000061.1:0-288443 GCA_047975485.1 Vibrio sp.
AATAGCTATTAACTAGATGCCATTAAGCTAACTTCGGATAGTTAATTCCAATATTACATTTATGTGACAACGGTCATGCGGCAAAACTGAAATCATGTTTCTGTTTTGTCGCAAAAAATGCTCGTTATTGATATATTATGCCTTTATTCTCGCCTGCATGAATTAAAGACGTAATCATGAATCAAAACACCGAATTCTTCACTCGTACGCCTATCATTTTCGCTACCGCCATTTTATGTACCCTGCTTTGGGGAAGCGCCTATCCTGCGATCAAAACTGGCTATCAATTACTTGAAATTGGCTCGCATGATGTCGCATCACAAATGGTATTTGCGGGGCAGCGTTTCTTACTGGCCGGTATTTTCTTGCTTATTATCGCCAAAATCATGGGCAAACCAGCATTAACATTAACACCGCAACGCATTGTGCAACTGTCTGTGCTTGGTTTATCGCAGACTTCTCTCCAATATATTTTCTTTTATGTCGGGCTTGCCTTTACTACTGGTGTAAAAGCGTCGATTTTGAACTCAACCGGCACATTCTTTAGCGTGTTGCTGGCGCACTTTATTTATCAGAATGACCGCTTAACTCACCGCAAATCTTTAGGTTGTATTTTAGGTTTCTTAGGCGTATTTCTGGTCAACTTCAATGCCTCGTTACTGGATTTCCAATTTAGCTTAGCCGGTGAAGGCTCGATTGTATTCGCAGCTTTTTTGCTTTCTGCTGCCTCTATCTATGGTAAAAAACTATCTCAACAAATGGATGCAATGCTGATGACAGCTTGGCAGTTAGCGATTGGCGGTGCGGCTTTATTATTGATTGGCTATATCTTTGGTGGGCATAGTGGAACCTTTTCTATTTCAAGCATGATGCTATTGGTTTACCTCGCGATGCTTTCCTCTGCGGCTTTTGCATTATGGAGCTTATTACTCAAACATAACCCTGTTGGCATGATCACGATTTTCAACTTCTTGATCCCTATCTTTGGTAGCTTGCTTTCGGCTATCTTCTTAAAAGAAAACATTATGGAATGGAAAAATCTCATCGCTTTGATTTTAGTGTGTTTCGGGATCTATTTAGTGACTCGAAATGCCAGCAAAAAAGCCATCATTTCAAAGTAAAACGATTTATTTCTTAAAGTTTTCATACAAATATTCAAACTGTAACAATGCTCACAAAATCCCTATTTTTGTGAGCATTGTTGTATTTATCAGCCAGTAATTTTCTTTTAAATCAGTCGATTGACTTTTTCTTCAGCATTTTCTTGCACCGAGTGTGATCAGCACACTCATCCTTTATCACTACTCCCCCCTAAGCCTTTGTTTTAGGAGGATGTTCCTTTTGAGCCAGTTTCGCAGAATAAATCCATCGCCAAATGACAGACATCGAAGGCTCTCGATATCTTCAATAGAGCTTGTTTAAAAGCCATTCATTTTGCGACCAGTTGAGATTGATAACGACATCAGTTTTCCCAGATTCGCATGGCTACACCAAACACTGGGAAACACTCAAACAATATAAAGGATTGTATATATGAAAACCCTCAAAGTATGTTTAACAGCTGCTGCTGTCTCCTCCGCACTTTTAGCGTCTACAGCAATGGCTGAAGGTTTAGGTGCTGATTTCCACGGCTATATGCGTGCAGGTAGTGGCATTAGCTCTCATGGTGGTTCAAATGAATCATTCGAAAAAAACAAATTAGGCCGTTTAGGTAACGAAGATGACGTTTACGGCGAAATTCAATTAGATACTAAACCAATCAAAGTCGGTGACGAAGCTTCATTTATCGTTAGTTCAATGGTGGCTTACGGCTCTGATGGCTCAAACGGTTGGGAATCCACTCGTGGTGATGACGGTGATGGTGCTGATGTCGACCTAGCGCAATTTAACGTTCAAGCAAAAGGCTTATTCGCATTCGACCGTGATGCAGTGCTTTGGGCTGGTAAACGTTACTACCAACGTCAAGATATTCACATCACTGACTTCTACTACTGGAATACTTCAGGCGGTGCCGGTGGTGGTTTAGAAAATATTTCTTTAGGCCCTGGTAAATTGTCTTTGGCTTTCATGCGTGATGATGATATTGGCAAATATATCGAAGTAGATATGAATGGTGATGGTGAAAACGATAAAACTAACGTGAATGTAAACAACATTGACGTTCGTTATGCCGGCATTCCTCTATGGAAAGATGCAAGCTTAGAAGTCGGCTTCAACTATTACTCTGTAAACAAATCTTCTGATCAAGATGATTATGATTCACTTGATGACACCAAAGACAGCACCATGACGACCGCTGTACTTGCGCAAAATAACTTCTTTGGCGGCTTTAACAAAACCGTATTCCAATTTGCGACTGAAGGTGCAGCGTCAGGTATGGCTGGCTTAGGTTCGGGTAGTTGGGTTCCTGCTACTTCTGATGGCGATGTTGGCTATCGTGTAATTAACTTTGGTGTGATTGACTTGAATGATAAATGGAATTTCGGCCACCAAGTAATGTATGCAGAAAGTACATATGATGGTGATAAGAAAGACCATACCTTTGCCAACATCGTTGTTCGCCCTATTTATAACTGGTCAAATACGATGAAAACCGAGTTTGAAGCAGGTTACTTCACCGAAGAAAACAAATACGGTAACGATGGCGATGATCATGAAGGTACGAAATTTACTGTCGCTCAAGCATGGTCTGCTGGTAAAGGCTTCTGGGCTCGTCCTGAAATTCGCATCTACGGTTCTTATGTTGAAGACCTAGAAAATGTTGTTGAGTTGAATTAGATCGTGTTGAATAAAAGAACACCCGCATGAAGTTAATTCAGCGGGTGTTTTTGTATTCTGGTGAATGAATTTGAAAAAATGCAAAAACGCCGCTCTTTCGAGCGGCGTTTTTAAAACTATGTAGAACTAAGCTGGAGAGACCTGGTAAGATTTAACTTTACCCTCTTTCTTAGCTTGATTATATGCTGCTTTGATCTTTTTCATAGATTCTATTTTAGCAGCTTTAGCTTTTGTAACTTGGGGTTGTGATTTCATAACCTAAACCCTCCTCTCCTAAGTTCATTTTCACTTCAAAGTTTAACTCTTCTGCATAGAGTTTAGCAAGCCGATCATAGAAACGTTTTAACTTTGTGTTCTCTGCCACACAAATATAAACTTCAGCATTACTATTCCTGTAGTGAAACTCAAGTAAGTCTTTAATGACTCGACCTAACTCACGCATTCCTAATACTGATATAGAAACTTTCGGTCTTACAAAAAACTGGTCTGACTCAAAGTTTTCTTTAAGATCAAACTTTACCTCGTAACTGTTTTCTCGATAATCAATGCCAAGTTCTTCGGCTTTCTCACTTACCATTTCTTCAGTCCGAGTCGCATCAACTCGATTGAAAAGCATCACATAGGTATGATAATCAACTGCAAACTCAATGAGTTGACAAGAAATATCACCAATATCAAAGTCTTGTAAAATCCAACTAGACAACTGTTTATTCCATTATTCTTTATTTTCGACTACTTTACCCGTTACAACACGGATTTGAATCTAAAGGTTCATCAAATGCGAGTGAAATAACAGTTCAATAGGCGGATAAAAACCTGTATAGCCTTTCCGCCTATCATTCAATTAGATTTATCCCCTTACTCCTTATCAAAACTATCCACCACGATTGCGCCCATTGAGGCTGGCATGGCGATGATTATTAGGCGTTTAAAAGCTAATAAAGGTTCGGTGGTTAATGGTAGTTTGTCTAAAGTGAATAGCACCAGAGCTACGACGAGAACGGTTAGGCTGTATGCAATGACAATACGTAAAATGAAAGCGAGCAAGCGGTGTTTAATTTGGCTTTGGAATACGCTTTGATAGGCGAAAAAGCCAAGGAACAAGATAGAAATGCCAAATAGCATGGCGACATTTTCGAGCGGTAAGGTTTTACTTAGATCCCACGCTTCTTCTGAAAAGGAAATTGGCACGGCTAAGGTAAATGCACCAATGATCACTTGGCTGGCATCTTCCCAGTTAAAGTTCCATCTCATCAATCGCTTCGTTAGCCAGTTTGCCATATTTCCTTCCCTAGCTTGAGTAAGCAACTAGATCACATTCAGTTCCATCCAAACGACTCGAATCGCTAGCAATATCAATACAATACCTGAAATACGGTCTATCCATTGTGCTCTAGCACGCAACCAAGGTAATAAAAATGGGCTAGAAAGCAAAAACGTTACCAAGGTGTACCACAAGCCATCGACTACAAACGGTGTCATCACCATAACGGCTTTCGTGCTAACTGCTGATTGAATAGCGACAAATTGACTGAATAAAGCAGTGAAAAAGATTGCGATTTTCGGACTAAGAATAGAGATCAAAAACGCTTCTTTGGCTGATTGAGAAGCCGGACATTCTTCGCCTGATTCCAGTTTAGCCGCAATTCCGCCTTTTGACTGAACAGCATTCCAACCGAGCCATGCTAAATAAGCTGCACCAGCATAAGTGATCAGTTTAAAAACCGTTGGAAATTGGTGCAATAAAAACGCCAAACCGAAAATGGTAAACATGGCATAAAGCCCAATTCCAAACGCATGTGCCCAAGCCGCTGATAAGCCATTTTTGCGTCCGCCGCTTAGGGTGTGTTTGACCACCATTGCTAAACTTGGACCGGGCGACATTGCCCCCAATAAACAAATTAAAAGCAAAGAAAACCATGTTGTTAGCGTCATACCCGACCTTGCTCCATCAGCAAAAAAATAATAAAGGATCTGGAGGTTATGCTAATTTGCGGCTTGTAACAACTGTTGTGGTGTTGTCCAAATATATTTGTGGCAAACAACTTCTGTTCCGCATGGTGTTTTCCAAATTACATCGCCGTCGTTTTTACCTGATAATGCTTGATAAAACTGCTCTGCGGGCTTATTACCTTCTGCCACTTCCAGATATAAACCGTAATCGGAAAAGTATTTACCCGCCCATTTAGCCGCAGCCGCAAGTAATGCCTTGCCGTAACCTTTTCCTCTATATTTTAAGTCAATGTGTAAGCTATCAATTAGTGTACCTTGCTCGAAACAGGTGCCTTCTTTGAAAATATGATTGCCATAAATAGAGACAAAACCACGGATTTGCTCGTCTTCTTCTACAACTAAAATACCTTGAGTAAAGCACGGATGAGTTAAACGGGTTTGCCAAATGGCGAGATGGTCGTCGATAACACGTTGTTGCAGATAGTCGTCACCAAGAATTCCTCGGTAGATATGTTGCCAGTTTTCTGCATGTAAACGTGCGATATGAGAATAGTCTTGTGCTGTTGCTTCGCGAATGAACATCCTTGCTCTCCTCGTCCTTGATAGATTTTTATGTTGATTTCTCGTTATCCCTTTTTCAGCATTAAACCTTAGCCCACCTTGGCTACGCTTAAATACTGAATATTACTTTATCGAAAAATGAACAGAAGATGACACTGTTTTTTGAATCAAATGCAGTACAAAACAGAAGTTACTCTAAAAATACATAAATATTCAGAACTCAAAGGTTAATTCAGGTATTAAAAAAGGCCAACAGCGTACACTATCGACCTTTCTTTAATATTTGCTTTAGCTTGCGACGAGAACTTAACTACGCTTAGGTTGAGTATAAGTTTTGCCAGCTGCTGAATAAGTATCTTTGGTTTTTACATCAAACATAATATCGAAGAACCAAGCAACGAAACGGATAATGTCGTCGCCTTCGTTCATAATGTGTTCAACATACTCTTGTTCAACACCATTGTCGTCAGTTTGAGTGCTAACGTGGTAAATACGGTTTTGCCCTTCTACTTCTGCAATTGCAAATTGACCAGATAGAGATTTAGCTGCTTCAGAAACATTTTCATCGCTGTTCATTTGCAAAAATTTTAATGCTGTCGGAACAGAATCTAGTGTGCAAAGTGTTTTTACTAGGGTAACAAAATCATCATGTTGCATAAGGTTGACCTTACTTTAATAGGTATCAAACGGCTCAATAGCATTGATATAAAACTGGAATTGCTGCGCATACTACAGGAATTAAGGCGATAAAAAAAGAAAACCCCGACACGTTAGTATCGGGGTTAATTCTTCACTCGCAGCGTTCCGGCTACTATTCATGCTCCATGCATCAATCCGTAATAGTGCTTATCCTAAGCCGTTCCATCCTTCGCCATCCGAGGCGGTGTCCTATCGCAACTCCGTGCTGCTATTCAATCCATTTTTAGCGCTCATCACTTGTTCCTTGAGCGGTGTCCTTGCCTCTATCCCAGAGGATTTCCATCAATTCCGTTTTAAGTAACTTCCTGCTACTTAATCATGTCCGTATAATGTCCTTTGCATCCTGCTGGCCGTTATCCTAACCACCAACCTTCAATCCTGAAGTAACCAAGCTAAATCATCCTAGAGTTGGTTATTCCTATTCCTGCGTCATTTCCTTCGACATGGTTAAGATTACTCGTTTATTAGAATTCCTCAATGTGCTTTGAGAAATAATTCACTGCAAAAAGAATTTCATTTTACATGAAAAGTAAAAAACCTTTAATTTACAGCACCTTAACCACAAGCAATAACTTAATTGACCTAGATAAAACCGCAATTGCTCACAGTGCGTGTAAGCGATCTCGCACAAAGGCGATACTAAATTTTACCTAGAGCAATTTTTGACTTTAACCTTATTTATCTAAACTCTTTGATTTGGCGACAGATTGTCCGCTATTTCTACGTTTTGGCTGATTGCGTTTTGCATCAGAAGTTGATGCTTTTTCACCAAACTGACGTGGTTTTTTACTGCGTTGATTATTTCCATCTTGCGATTTATTTGCAGATGTACCTTGTCTACGTTTGGTTCGATTTTGACCTGACTCGTTAGAATTTGAACGAGTTTTGTCATTATTCTTGGCGTTAGAGCGGTTCGATGAATTCTGCTGCTCTTTGTCTTGCTTGTCTTTTGGCTGCTTGTCTTGCTTTGGTTGTTTGTCTTTTTTGGGTTTTTTCGGCTTCTTAGGTTTAATTGGACGTGTATCTAGCTTTGATTCAGGTAAAGAGTTCACTACATCAAAGCCTTCAAGGGTTTTACGCGGCAATACTTTCTTTATCAAACGTTCGATCGCAAACAAGTCTTTTGCTTCATCTGCGCATACCAAAGAAATTGCTTGTCCTTCTTCGCCAGCACGACCGGTACGGCCAATACGGTGAACATAATCTTCTGAAACATGCGGCAAATCGAAGTTTACAACTTGCGGCAATTGAGCAATATCAATACCACGCGCTGCGATATCGGTTGCAACTAACACTCGGATTTCACCAGTTTTGAAATTTTCTAATGCTTTGGTACGGGCGCCTTGGCTTTTGTTACCGTGAATCGCAGCAGCTGAAATACCCTTTTCATCTAAAAAACGCGCCAGACGGTTTGCACCATGTTTGGTTTTGCTAAATACCAACACTTGTTGCCAATCGTTGTCTTTAATGAGTTTCAACAACATTGGCGCTTTTTTACGTTGATCCGCAGGGTAAATGCATTGCTCTACCGTGGTTGCGGTTTGGTTTGCAGGTGAAACCGAAATCTCTACCGGGTGATTCATCAAACCTTTTGCAAGCTGACGAATATCATCAGAGAACGTTGCAGAGAAAAGTAAGTTCTGACGTTTAGCCGGTAGCAAATTCAGAATTTTACGAATATCGCGGATGAAGCCCATGTCGAGCATGCGATCCGCTTCATCTAAAACCAATACTTCTAGTTGAGAAAAACGCACCGCATTTTGTTGGTATAAATCCATCAAACGTCCTGGTGTTGCGACTAAAACGTCAGCACCTTTACGCAATCTCATCATTTGTGGATTAATTTTGACACCACCAAATACTACAGCTGAATTCAGCCTTGTATATGCACTGTATTGTTCTACATTTTTATGAACCTGAGCCGCTAATTCGCGAGTTGGCGTTAAGATCAAAGCCCGAACCTGATTCGGCTTAACGCGATTTCCGGTGCTTAATCGCTCTAAAATTGGCAAAGTAAAGCCAGCCGTTTTACCTGTACCGGTTTGTGCAGCTGCCATGACATCCTGCCCTTGAATCACAGCCGGAATGGCTTTTAACTGGATTGGGGATGGCGTGGTGTAACCTTGTTCTTCAACAGCTTTTAATAATGGTGCAGATAATCCTAAAGAGGAAAAAGTCATATATGGAAATCTCGATTAGAAATACAGAAAGGTATAAATGAATGTTTAATGATACCAATCACATTTTGTAACGCTGTTATCGAGGCTTTTAACAAGCAAGGATGAACAAATGATTAGTACGATTGGTATGAAGCAGTTATTTCGAATTTTAAAAACGTTAATAACCAAAAAACAACGACAGTTTGACGGGTTTAGCTCATATCAGCAACTATTATTATGATATTTATCTCATCAGCTATTCCACTTTGTTTCGAAAATCGGTATTCTTGCCGGCTTGAAAAATCATGGACTGATTATGAATAGTTATGCGATGGACAGCGCAATACATAAGAATCATATTCTGAGAGCATAATGAATAACAAATCAACCGAAAGCCAGACGCCTAAGGTCAATAAACGCGAATATCCATTAAAAACCTATTTAACCTTTTTGATCCCATCTTTAATTGGTTTGTTCCTTTTCATGGCCCCGCTAAGCTATCAAGGTTCTTACACCATTCCTGTTGCGATCTTGGCGAAGTCTTTACAAGCGGCAATCGAAGGTTATGTGGTAGAAATTATCACTATCATCATTGCATTTATGGCTTGCGTGAGCGTGATCTACCGCTTCATTAAACCTGCTTTTATTAAGAACAATGCTTTTTTAGACTCTCTATTAAGTCCTTCTCTTATTTGGCTTGTAGTGCGTGTTATTGGTGGCGTTGCAGCGGTAATGGCGTTTAACCAAATCGGCCCGGAAATGGTTTGGGAAGAAAACACTGGCGGCATGGTATTAAGTGGTTTGCTACCAACACTATTTTGCGTATTTATTTTCGCAGGTATGCTGCTTCCTCTTTTGCTTAACTTTGGCTTGCTTGAGTTATTCGGCACTTTGTTAAGTAAAATTATGCGCCCTATCTTTAACTTACCAGGTCGTTCAGCGATTGACTGTATGGCATCTTGGTTAGGTGATGGTTCGGTTGGTATCTTGCTAACCAGTAAGCAATACGAAGACAAATTCTACACACAACGTGAAGCGGCAATTGTAGGTACAACTTTCTCTGCAGTTTCAATTACGTTCAGCCTTGTGGTTATTGCGCAGGTTAACCTAGAGCATTTATTCATTCCATTCTATGGTGCAGTTTGTTTAGCTGGTTTAGTGGCAGCGATTGTTCTTCCTCGCATTCCACCACTACGCATGAAGAAAGATCACTTTATTGATGGCAGCGTGCCTGACATGAAGGCCGATGATTTACCTGAAGGTCACACCAACTTTTCTTGGGGTATGCATCTTGCTCTGAAAAAAGCGCACAATGTGGGTTCATTTCATCATGTGTTGGTAGAAGGCTTTAAGAATGCGGTTGATATGGTATTTGGCGTACTTCCAGTCGTAATGGCGCTAGGTACAATGGCGTTGATGATTGCTGAACACACTTCTGTATTTGAAGTCTTAGGCATGCCATTCATTCCATACTTGAAACTATTGGGCATTCCTGAAGCTGTTGCGGCATCTCAAACTATCGTAGTGGGTTTTGCGGATATGTTTATCCCTGCAATTCTTGCCGCACCAATCCATAGCGATATGACGCGTTTTGTGATTGCAGCAATGTCGGTAACTCAGCTGATTTACATGTCTGAAGTGGGTGCATTATTGCTTGGTAGTAAAATCCCTGTAGCACTGTGGGAATTGTTTGTGATTTTCATTCTGCGAACATTAATCACTCTACCTGTGATTGTGGCGGTTGCACATTTGATTTTCTAAATGTTCTCTCATTTAAGATAGAAAACACATTGTTGATTTGAAAAAATCCTGACTAACGTTTTGTTAATCAGGATTTTTTTATTCCTGCCATTTCTCTTTCATTTTTAACAGTGTAGTCGAATCAATATCGTGTATTGTCCCGAAATCATTACGACAAACCTTCACCTCTAAATGAATATTTAATCGTTCGGCAATGTCTTTATAAGACTGCATTTCCCACTGTTGAACAAAAGTGTTGGAAACAATCACACTATAACCTTGGCGCAAATACGATTCTGTTTCTTGCTGACACCACTCATGGGCTTGAGGCAATTGCGTTCCATCGAAAGTATAGTCTCCTGTTTTATCGACAAAAAACATATCTGTTTCAAGGTGAATTGCATCGCTTTCATCAGCTAGTTTTGCCGCTAATGTGGATTTACCAGAACCCGGCAATCCACGAATGAGCGTCAACGTGATCTTTTCTTTTAATTTCAATATAAAACCTAAATATAAACTATATAGCGTTTACCGAATGCCATAGTGTTTACAGAACGCCACCAAGCGCTACACCAATACCAATCCTATTCTCGTTTTTATCGTAATCGATCAAGCTACTTCCATAGCCTGTAGAGTATTTTGTGTAACCACGCAATTTGCCCCAAATTGGGAAAGTTAAACCAAACTCACCGTAGCCCTTGTGAGTGGCAAAGTTTTCTCGGCCTAAGAACATAAATTCAAGCTCGTTCCATTTGTATGCAGCACTTAATTCGAAGTGCCCCATGTAATCATCGATATCTGGGTTATCATCACCCTTGGCATCCATAGGATCGTCTTTTTCATCTTCGGGAATTCGCCACCAAGGTTGGAATTTCATCGCAAAGCTGTCTTTTGCATAATAGAACTGAGCATAAACACGGTTCCAACTTCTTGAAAGACCTTGGCTGCGTCCATTCGATTGGTGCTCAATGCCCACACCTAACGCAGTTGAACCATCAAACGGTGTCCACTCTGTTGGTGCGACATAAAATACTTCCGGTCGATAGTTGGTTTCACGGAATGGACGAGAAATATCTGCCGCATAAACTTGCCAAAAAGAATGCAATGTCATGCCAAAATACAAAGCATCGCCATCGATCATTAAATCAGCGTAATTCAAAGGAACTTTAAAACTGATTTGGAATTCCGATTCGGCTTTTTCAAGATTATCGCCCCAATCACTTTTTTCATCATATACATCATTAACCGTATCCATGTAACTGATTGGCAGAATATAGTTAAGGCGGTGTGGAGTCATGGTGAAAGGTTCGAATGCGGTTTCTCTTTCTTTGGCAATGCGTTTTTCTGCTAGGCTCGCTTTTTCATCGAAAGGTTGTGTTGTGTCTTGTTCAGGAAGTGAATCTGAACTTGCTTGTGTTGTTTGAATTTGGGAAGTTGCTTGAGCTTTGCTCGACACCATTTCAGTTTGAGAAACCGATTTTTGGCTCGCTATAGAGGTCGATTGTTCTGCTGATTTCGTTGCTGATTGTGAAACGGCAGCAGCTGAAGTTGCAGGTTCAATTTTGACCACATTATTCAATTTACATTGCTCTCGCACTGAATCAATGGTTTGATTGCCAGACAAAGTTTTGATTTTATCTAACAAACAAAGATCATAAGCACTTGGTAAATCCGCCCACGCATTGCCTACAAATGACAAAGGTAAACAACACGCATTGAATAGAAAAAATCTGACTTTATTAGCTCTCATGGCTTCCCTGTTTTAGCTGCTAAAAACTTTTACACAAGAATACCAATCAATGACTAATAATCATATGCTTATCGTTTACAAATTCACATTCGACATCAAAATTTAACTTTAAATTTACCTATATTTATAGTTGCGGAGAGGTTTGTTACTGCTAATTTTTTTTACCATTAATTAGCTATTAGATTTATATGCCAACGAACCACAAACATAAGTCGCATAAACAGTGCGATCATCACCTAAACTCATCAATACGAATAACTTTTCTTCCAAGGTTTTTGCTTGTTGCATTCTAAATTGCATTAATGTCGTGGCTTTAGGTTCTAGCACAACGAAATCGGCTTCTTTCCCTATTTCTAAGCTGCCAATTTTATCATCCAAATACAATGCCTTAGCACCACCTAAAGTTGCTTGATATAAAGACTTTATTGGATGAAGTTTCTCTTGTTGTAGTTGCATTATTTTGTAAGCTTCACTCATAGTTTGCATTAAAGAAAACGTTGTTCCAGCACCGACATCCGTCCCCATACCAACCCGAATGCCAAAACTTTCAATGCGGTTTAAATCAAATAATCCTGAGCCTAAAAATAAATTCGATGTTGGACAAAAAGCAATTGCAGAACCAGTTTCCGCTAATCTTTGACACTCACAATCAGACAAATGAACACCATGTGCAAATACCGATCTTGGATGCAAGAGTTGGTGGTGATCATATACATCTAAGTAACCTTTTCTTTCAGGAAATAAACTTTTCACCCATTCGATTTCTTGTTTATTTTCAGAAAGATGTGTGTGCATATAAACACTTGGATATTCTCTCAATAATTGCCCAACGATATCCAGTTGTGCTTCTGAGCTGGTTGGAGCAAATCGTGGCGTAACCGCATAAGATAAGCGACCGCTGTTATGCCATTTATTAATTAATTCAACAGAATCTAAATAACCACTTTCAGCTGTATCAGTTAAATAGTCAGGAGCATTACGATCCATTAAAACTTTACCGGCAATCATTCGCATATTGCGTTGCTTTGCTTCTTGGAAAAAGACATCAACCGATTGTTTATGCACGGTTCCAAACACAAGAGCTGTCGTTGTACCGTTACATAACAATTCATCTAAAAAGATTTTGGCCACTTTTAGTGCATATTCAGGATCTTTAAATCGTTCTTCTTCTGGAAAGGTATAATTTTGCAACCAATCAAGAAGTTGCTCTCCATAAGAAGCGATCATACCTGTCTGAGGATAATGAATATGAGTATCAACAAATCCAGCAGTAATGAACTTGTCTCTGTAATCAATAATTTGAATGTTGTTATCTTGTCGACCAATCACATCCGCATAATCTCCAATATCAGTGACGTAGCCTTCTTTGACCACCAATAAGCCATTATCGAAATAATGATATGCGCTTTCCAAGCCAACCTCATGAGGATCAGCAATAACTTGGATAATAGATGAATGATAGGCTTTTAACTCTCCAGTTGAGTTTTCGATTGGTATCTGCTCTGAAGATTTCCTTACATAAGTCGCCTTTTGATTAATTTTAGACATCATCACTTCCTTATGCTGCATGGTTAGAGACTTAGACTGATACAAATCCCGTAAAATTCTAGTCAGATCAAGTAAATATTGGAATTGATAAGATTTATCCAGTCCCTGGTTAATTTACACTGCTATTGAATTTACAAGCAAAAAAATGCCGACACAATGGCCGGCATCAAAATAGTTCTAATGTTTGAGTTTCTACATTAACTCTTTCTTATCAGTTCTTTTCTATCAACTTTCTTTCTTATTAACTTCTTTCTTATTAACTAAAGAAACTTGAAATAAGGATAAAGGCACCGAACAAGAACGAAGCAACAAGTGCAATCATGCCACCACCCGCAGTATAGGTTTTCTCTACGGCGATTTTGCTATGCCCTGGTTTACGCACTTGCCAAACCATTGCCATCGGGCCCCAAATCGCGAGGAAAACCAAGGTAATGCCAGCATAATCAAGCATGTTCAAGAATTTATTAGAGAACAAACCTGTAATGATCAGAGGAAGAATAAAGGTCAATGCAAAAATCATAATTGCAGTAGTTTTACCTTCTTCCAAACGAGTACGGTTGATAATGCCTTCAATTGCATCTTTATTTTGGTCAAACAATGCCATTGTCACACCAAGGAATGAAGTCACAAGAGCCAAAGCAGAGAAAATAGCGATAATGGTTTTAAGTGCACCAGATGATCCACCAAATGCAGCGATCAACTGAGAAATATTATCGAACTGGCTAATTTCATCCGTACCTAAGTTACCAATGATTGCGAACAACCAAGTTAAGTAACAAACTAGAGGAATAACAGAACCTAGCAAGATCATGTTGCGGATGTCTTTTGGTGACGCTTCTTTGTTGTACATAACCAAAGAAGGAATAACCACCATTGAAGCAAAACTCGTAAAGATAGTTGTGCTGTGCTTCACCACATCTTTCCACAAGAAATCAGGCGTTTGAGCAAGGTAATCAGTATGGATGTTTGTAAACAAAGATGCCACAACCGTGATCAACATACCGATCATTAGGATAAACAAAACACGGTTTAACATATCGATATAAGCTTTACCTGCGATGATCACAACAGCCATTGCAAAGGTAAATAAGGTATAACACACCACTTGAGGTACATTTAAACCTAAATCAATCAGTAAGTTATGGAATAGATCGCCAATACCTAAAATGTAAGCAACTAGTATGCAGATAAGCAGCATATAGAAGAAAAAGTTAATGAAGTATTTGCCACCAGTACCGAGTGAAAGCTGAGCAACACTGTTCATGCCGCCATTTTGTTCTGTTTTTGTACACGCTTCCGCAAGTAATAACGCGCCGTAAGTGGTTCCGATAAAAATCACCAGCATAAGGATCAGGCTAACGGTAAAACCAAACTGAGCCAATGCCATCGGGATCCCTAACATTCCCGCACCTAATGCTGTTCCTGACAAAATCAAGGAACTCCCAAATAACTTCATATTCACCGAAAAAATACCCTCTAAAAAATTTCCGAAAAAGCAGTCTAACAGAATATTTCAATATTTGAGTTTTGTTTGGTTAAAAAGCCGAATTTAATACTAATAATCTATCAAGTTGAAAAATATTAGGTTATGCAGCTGAATTAGCAAAGCAGATCAGAGCTTATGATTGCGAATCAGGCTATTTTTAGAATGGAAAATTTGAAAATATCGTCTACAGCAAGATTTTTCAGCATAAAAAGCCAAGAAATATCATAGATTCCAAATATGCAGAGGAATAAAACGATCCAAGCAAAACATTCCAGCAATAAAAATTACACAAACCAATTACATTTAAGAGTAAAGAGACTATCACGTAGTGACATCACACCCTTTCAGCACCATCATGGTTAATAACTGTGCTGCATCATTGTAATCTTGCTTAGAAAGTTTCTTTTTGTTCATCACACGACAGATTTGCCAGCTAAAATCAGCATAGGTTTGCGTGGCCGCCCAAATGGTAAACATAAGATGATGCGAAGACACTTTTGCCATTCTGCCCTGTTCTATCCATGAATCGAATTTCTCAATGATCATTTCTGATTGTTGTTGTAATTCATTTTCGATGTCTTTCGGTAAAGCCTTACCACCAGACATCACTTCATTAGCAAACACCTTTGAAGCATTGGCGTAGTCACGAGAAATAATCAATTTGGTTTTGATGTACTCTGTTAAAGCTTCAACAGGATCATCAATTTCTTCTAATGGCTTTGAAGCTTGCAGCAAAGGTTCGGTGACACTTTCCAGCACAGCACGGTAAAGGTTGTCTTTTGAATTGTAGTAGTAATAAATATTAGGTTTAGGAATATTCGCCGCTTTTGCAATATCAGCCACTTTGGTTGCAGCATATCCAAACTGAGCAAAATGCTGACTGGCTGCTTCAATAATTGCGATTTGATTACGTTCTCTAACTTTAGCCACTCTCATTCCCTTATTTAGTTGAAGCCAGATTTCCAGAGTCTTTTAGCATATCTACACACAATCCTCCTCATTTTCTTCGTAAAAAACTAAAAATCATCAGCGTCAGCCCAACTAAATAACTAATAAAGATTACATTCACAAAATAAATTAATTTGTTAAATAAGTCATTCAACACAAACACAAAATCTGATGAATAAAAAGTAAAATTTTTGTCATAGCATGTAATTAGTTGGTCATTTTCAACACTTTAATATCGCAATTTCTTCAAAACAGTTCTATTATCAAACACGTAAATGACATTTACATAAGCGTTAGCCTTATTAATAACCATTAACATAAAGTGCATTAAGGATTAAATATGACTAATAAAAATTGGTTGAAACCATTTGCAGTGGCCTCTTTCTTTGTTTTCGCTCTAGCAGCATGTGACAACAGCTCACAAGATGCAGCGCAAGAAAAAGTAGACGCAGCAGTTGAACAAACACAGCAAGCAGCTGAAGATGCAGGCCAAAAAGTTGATGAGATGGCAACAGACGTTAAAGATTCAACTAATCAAGCTATTGATGATGCTGGTGAACAGCTAGACCAAGTAACTACAGATGCTTCTGACAAAGCACAAGAGATGAAAGATTCAGCAAGCGAAGCAGCGTCAGACGCAGCAGACAAAGCTGATGAAATGGCTACTGATGCAGCAAATAAAGCAGAAGAAGCAAAAGATGCAGCAGCAGATAAAGCAGAAGCAATCAAAGACGCTGCAACTGAATAATTGATATCCAAAAATTACTTAGTGATGATTGAGAAATCTAAGTATCAAACAGCACTATGAAACATTAAGCCACTGATAATTTAATATAAAATGTCAGTGGCTTTTTTAGTCCAGACGCACAAGGAAAAAGAGGCCTGCAAGAAAAGAATTCTTAACTCGCAATCCACTGCGCTTCAATAAGCACTTGATCGTATTGCTTAATGCGACCAGTGAAAATATCCCCTTCGTGAACTTCCCCTACGCCACTTGGTGTACCCGTCATGATCACATCACCATTTTCAAGTGTGGTGTAGGTTTTCAATTCAGCCAGAATATCGCTTGGGCTAAACATCATTTCTATTACACCGCCAGCCTGCACTCGTACGCCATTGATTAAAAGTTCCAGCGACAAACCTTGCCAGTTACCATTAGAAAGTGAGACAAACTTGCTTAATACAGCTGAACCATCAAACGCTTTAGCTCGCTCCCAAGGTAAGCCTTTCCCTTTTAATTTTGACTGCAATTCACGCTTGGTTAAGTCAAGACCAAAACCGACTGCATCAATGTCACCGTTTTTGATCACAAAGCAAATTTCGCCTTCGTAATGCAGAGTTTCTTGATGAAAAGATTTCAACTCGGTAGTGATTGATGTGGTTGGTTTATTAAAGACCACCATTTGATCAGGGATCGCGTTGTTTAATTCTTTAACATGCTCAACGTAATTACGTCCAACGCATACCACTTTAGACGGTACGACTTTTTTATTATCCACTAAAATAGTAGTCATCTTATTCCCTTAAATTTTATAAAGCTAAAGTATTTGATTTTTGAAACCGAAATTCTGATTCTAACTCGCTGATACCGAGGCCATTACGTTTGCGAACTTTAATTTGAACTGGGATTCGCTCTTTCATGGCATCAATATGACTGATCACGCCAATCATTTTACCCGAAGCGTTTAAATTATCTAATGCATTCAAGGCAATATCGAGAGTTTCGGCATCCAAAGTACCAAAACCTTCGTCTAAAAAAAGTGAGTCAATACTGGTTTTGTGGCTCACAAGATCAGAGAGAGCCAAAGCCAGTGCCAAACTAACGAGGAAACTTTCACCGCCAGAAAGGGTTCTGGTATCTCGTACCGTATCGCCTTGCCAAGTATCGATAACGGATAATTCCAATCCATCTACCGCCTGTTGAATCTCAGAGTTATTCGCACCCGAACCTTTAATTAAATGTTCTGTCATTCCGCTACGTTGTAACAGATAACGACCATGTAATCGCTCAAGTTGCCTATTTGCAAGGTGAACAAGGTTATCAAGCGTCAACCCTTGAGCGAATTTACGGAATTTATCCCCACTGCTTGAACCAATCAATGAGTGCAAATATTGCCAGTCATCATATTGATTGCGATAGCTTTCGATTTCCTTAAATAGCTGTGTTTGTCCCTCTCGTCGCTGCTCATTAGTAGTTAAATCTCGTTCTAATTGCGCAGTTTGATAAGTCAATTCACTGAGTTTTTTGTCTGTCTCTGAAGCTCTGGCTTTCACCGTTTCTGCATCCATTTGCTGCCACAGTTCGGCTTTTTGATGCTGTTGGATCTCTTGGCATTGCTTTTCTGCTTGAACAAATAAGGCTTGTGCTTGTTGAAGTTGATTGTTTAAGGATTTATCCAACTCAAGCAAAGATTTCTGCTCTGATTCATCCAATAACGCCGCTTCAAACGCACTTTGATCGTCAAATGGGCTAGCAGTTAGTTTCGTTTGCCACTCCTGCTCTGCTTGTGATTTTTGCTGCTCTTGCTTATCACATTGCAGAGTTAAGCTGCTCAACTCACCTGATAACTTCTCAAATTGAGCCTGCAACTCATGCCATTTTTGCTGTATTTCAAGCTGATGTTTTTCAGCTTTATCACGCTTTTCTAGGCTGATTCGTTTTTCATCGGCCACAGCTCGGTCGCCAAATAATGCTTTTCGTGATTGCTTTATTTGTCCTAATTGAGCGGTTTGTTGCTGTAAATTTGTTTGTGTGGTTTGAGCTTGTTTTTGTTGAACTTCTATCTCTTTCGTCAAACGTTTAATGTTTGATTCAGCTTGTTCAATTTTATGTTTTAGCTGCTCAAATTGTTGTTTATGTTTTTGCCATTCTTGCTGCGCTTGGGTTTTATCAGTAAGCCAAGAGTTCAACAAGAACACATCCGCGCCATGTTTTTCAAATTGATATTCAGGCACAACATAACCCAAATCTTGCCATTGTTTAGCTAGCGTTTGATAAAGCGACTCACATTCTTTAGCTAATTCTTGGCACAAGGCTTGTTGCGCTGTACTTTGTTGTTCGGTCATGGCCAGCTTTTGTGATAGCAGCTCAATTGCACTTTTTTCTTTATCTAACTGGCTCTGGCTCTGTTGCCAATCTTGCTTAGTTTGAATTTCATTGCGTTCAGCTTGCTGCATTTGTTGCTGTTGATTATTCAGCTTTTCAAGTTGCTGCGGCAAATTCACTTCATAGCTTTTCAGTGTTTCAAGATCTTGAATATCAAACCATTCAAGGGAAGATGAGCTCAGCAAACCTTGCCATTGTTTAACTAATTCAGTTTGCTCGGATTTAACTTGTTGCAGAGCTTTTTGTAGCTCATCGATATAACGAGTTGCGGTTTCAAGTTTTGCAGCCGCCTCTTTACCTAAGACTTCAACTTCTGCTAGCTCTTTTTCTGCGTTTTCTTTTTCAATCAGTGCTTGAGAACGGCTAAGTAGCTTGCCTTGTTCAATTATAGGATGCTCATGTGAACCACATAACGGGCAAGCATTTCCCTTTTGTAATTGGGCGCGGTAATCCTCAAGATGCTCTTCTTGAGTAATAACTAAAGCCTTGCTCGCTATAAGTTGTTTTATTCTTTTATAGGAGTCTCTTAGCTCATTTTTTCTTGAGGTTAATTCTTGTTGTAACCTCTGCTGTGAAACTAATTCTTGCTGATCTTTTTCCTGTTTTACCGACAGTTTTAGCCATTCATTTTGTTTAAGCCTTAATTGATAAACGGTATTCATTTGGTACTGAGTTTGTTGAAGCAAGGTTTGAATATCAGTACCTGCAACTTGTTGCTGAATAGTTTGCCAATTCGCATGTGCCGCCTGATGGACTGCTTTTTTGCCTATCACATCGGCTTCTAATTTTTTAAATTCAGCTTCTTGAGTAGCAAGTTGTTTTTGGAACTCAAGCAATAAATTGGATTGTTTTTCCGCTTCTTGCTTCGCTTTATTCTGGTCGGATGCCTGACGTACTAGTTGCTGAATTTGCAGTTCCCATGAACCAAGTTTTTGCGCTAAAACTTCATCACTGGCGTGCTTTTCTAAATAAGTTTGGCTGATTAACCATTGCTTTTGATCTGCTAATAATTGGTCATTTAATTGCTGACTTTCTTGGCTTTTTTGATTGATAACCTTTTGTTCTTCCTGATATTTCAGCATGGTTTCTTGGACTTTGGAATCCAACTGGGCGATTTCAATATCAAGAGGTTGAACTTGCTCATCAACTAACTTTAGTAAGTTACGGTGTGATGAATTAAGCTGTTCAAATTCGACTTTCGCTTGCTCAAATACATTCTGTTGTTCAGACTTTTGCTTGTCTAAAGCTTCAAAGTTCGCTTTCTTCTCCGCTAAGAATTTTTGAGAAGATTGCCATTCTGCTAGTGATTTTTTCCATTGTTCAAATGGCACACGCAGTTTATTAGCCGGTTCACTAGCAGCTAAACGTTGTAATTGTGGTTGAGCTTGCGATAAAGCGAGTTCTGCTTGTGCATTTTGTTGCGAAGCTTGTTGTAAAGACTGTTCAGCCAAATGGTACTCTTTCCACCATTGACCATGTGCTAGCCATTGTTGTTGCTCAATTTGTGCTTGCTGAACTTGTTGTTTTAACTCCGATAATTGAGAGTTAATAGCAGTAATTTCTTCATCGGAAAGCAGTTGCACACCTTTAGCTTGAGACTCTAATTCCGCTAACTTTTGTTTTGCTTGGCTATAATATTCGTGAACTTTCTGAGAGATTTGGCCGTAGATTTCGGTGCCGGTTAATTCTTCTAATAATTCCGCACGTTCACCTTCTTTCGCATTCAAAAACGCCGCAAATTGCCCTTGGGAAAGCATCATAGATTTAGTGAAGCGAGAAAAATCTAACCCTGTAATGTCTTTTAATAGCTGATCTTTTTGTTTGACTTGAGAAGCCAACAATTTACCCGTTTCAACTTCGGCCAATTCCACTTCTGCTTTTTGAAAATTACCATCGGCTTTGAGTCGAGAACGACGCATACTCCAAAATGCACGATAGGCTTTGCCTTTGACTTCAAACTCTACTTCCGACAAACATTCCGCTGTACCACGAGTCATGATCTGATTTGACGATTGCGTGATCGTGCCAAGCCTTGGAGTCTGGTGATATAGCGCAAGGCAAATCGCATCCAGTAAGGTGGTTTTGCCTGCGCCAGTCGGGCCTGTGATTGCAAAAAGGCCATTTTCGGCAAAAGGTGACTGAGTAAAATCGACTTTCCACTCACCTTTTAATGAGTTTAAGTTAGCAAAGCGGACGCTTAGAATTTTCATGCGGCGTTATTTTCGTTATCTATTAAGCTTAGTATGTTGTCGTTTATACACCCTCTCGAAATAATGTCAAAACCGCATGTCAAAAGCTTCAAGGTGAAATCAAGTATCAAACAGATTATTTGGTTCAATTTCCACCAACATCAGCCCCGCACGCAAGTTAGGACGGACTTTTGCGTTTGGAAATAAAACGAATTCTTGTGGCTGTTTTACACTGTAAACTGTGTCTTGATCGGTAGCTAAAATGTCACCCTGACGGAATGCGGTAAAGTTTTCAACTTCATCTGAAAAATTCAGTTCAAACGCCTCTGACAGTTTTGTTAACTGCTGAGAAACTTGATAAACCTTTATTGGATTTTCTGATATTTCTACCCTGTTAACACCTCGGCTTGCAATGCCGTGACTAATTAGGGTTTTAAGGTTCGAAAAAAAGACCTGAAACTGACTGATATCGTTTTGTCCAAAAGGTTTGGCTTTACCCAGTTCCAATGTGCAACTTTCCGCACCACAACGATTTGAAAAATACGAAAAAGTGCTGCTTGGCTCTTGATTTAGCACCACAGCTTCAACTTGAGATGCCGCCAACCAATCAAATAAGTCACGACTATAATTAGCTGGCGTTTCGCGGTAAGGATAAACTGCAAAACGAGTATGTTTCGAGCCTCGAATAGCGGTGTGTAAATCAAGATGGTACTGATTCTTCCCTTTATTGGCTTGCTCGAAGAATGTTTTCGTTATCGTTTGTAGCCTTTCCGCCCGTTCAGCTTCATAACAAGGTAAGAATTTTTTATGGTGGCCTGAGAATAAACGGTTCAAATCAATTTGATCATAACGAATACCTTGTCGCATTGCTGGGGGGTTCCCGAATATCACCAACAAACGCACGGCTAAAGTGAGTTTCGCAGCGAATAAATCTTGCAGCATAAAATCAAGCAATTCTATCGGTGCGGTTTCATTACCGTGAATGCCTGCTGAAATCAGCATCGAATCTAAATCACTTGAATGCGTACCTTTAGGCTCAAGCAGCAAAACACCGTGATCTAACCATTGCCAGTTGAATTGCTCGGTTTCTCCTTGAACGTTTCTAGGAACTTCTTGTTCTAATGTCAGATTTAAAAATTTTTGCATCCTGCACCAACATCCTTGTTTTACTTATAAATATTTATTTTTGAGTTAGCTTTGAAAAGGATAAATACTGCCTAAGCCTAATATCTGGGTTAATTCATCTAATGCTTGTCGGTTTTCTTGCAACAATTGCGGATCAGCGAGATCTGATTCCGTTAATCGGTCGCGATAAAAGCGATCAACCCATGTATTCAACGTGGCAAACAATTGATCATTCATCAGAACATTAGGCACCACGGCTTGCAGTTCTTGCTCCGTTAATACCACACGCAGCCTTAGACAAGCTGGCCCACCGCCATTGCGCATGCTTTCTCGTAAGTCGAATACTTTTACTTCGTTAATTGGATTTTCGCCTGCAATCAATTCATTTAAATATGCCCAAACACGTGGATTTTGATGAGACTCTTCCGGCACAACCAAAAGCATACTGCCATTAGGTTTAGTCAGTAACTGGCTGTTAAATAAATAGGTTTCAACCGCATCTTGAACAGAAACCTGCTCTGTAGGCACTTCAATTGGAATAAATGCGGTTTCAAGTTGAGCAAGTTTGGCGCGGATTTCATCAAATGCAGCTTCTTGATTCAAAAAGGCTTGTTGATGATGGAATAACACATTGCCATTGCTGACTGAAATTACATCGTTGTGAAATACACCTTGGTCAATCACGTGTGGATTTTGTTGCACGAAAACCGTTTGATCGGGATTTAACTCATGCAAACGCGCCACCGCTTGGCTCGCCTCTAATGTTTGCCTTGCTGGGTACTTGGTTGGTTCAAGAAAGCTGATCGGTTCTGGAGCCATTGGTTGTAGTGCTTGGCGTCCATATACAAATACCTGCACACCTTTTTCGCCATATTCAGCACATAACCGATTATGGTTTGCCGCACCTTCATCGCCCATTGTCGATTGCTGCAACAAAGCATCATGGTGAACAAAGTAGACATCGTTATTAAATATGGCACGTAATGTCGCACTGGTGGTTGGTGCTTCAATAGCTCGGTGGAGTTTGTTGTTGAGATTCGCCACAGTGAAATGTACTCGCCCATCTAAACTATCGACCGACGGTGACATGGTTGCTGCATTGGCGGTCCACATAGATGAAGCGGAACTGACAGCAGAAAGTAGTTTCGGTGATTGCTTTGCCACTTTTGCTAACACTTGTTCATCGGTTCCACTAAAACCCAGTTGACGTAGAACATGGATATGCGGACGTTCTTGTGGCGGCAACACTGCTTGCTTAAAACCCATGCTACTCAAGGCCTTCATTTTCAAAAGCCCTTGTTTAGCAGCTAGTTTAGGGTTCGATACCGCATTCTCATTGCTGGTCGAAGCCACATTGCCAAACGATAAGCCTGCATAATGGTGCGTTAATCCGACCAATCCATCAAAATTTACTTCATAGGCTTTCATAGTGCTGTTACTTCCCTTTATTTAAGCCTGCTAACTAAAATCTAATCCCGGTGATAACTGACTTGGCAATGTAATCGAGTCGCTTTCCAAGGATGCCATTGGCCATGCGCAATAATCCGCAGCGTAATAAGCACTTGGTCGATGATTCCCCGATGCGCCGACACCGCCGAAAGGTGCAGCACTTGAAGCACCCGTTAATGGTTTATTCCAGTTGACGATTCCAGCACGAGCTTCAATGGTCAAACGGTCGAATAAAGCGCGTTGAGTCGAAATCAACCCCAATGACAAACCATAGCGAGTGCGATTAGCAATTTGGATCGCATCGTCAAACTCGTCATATCGAATAATGGTTGCCAACGGCCCAAAATATTCTTCATCGGGAATGCCTTCAATACCGGTAATGTCCAAAATACCCGGTGTTAAGAATGCGCGGTCTTCTGCTAACTGAGTCATAGAAACTAAAGGCTTCGCACCTTTGTTAAGTAGATCTTGTTGAGCTTGTAAGAGTTGTTTTACTGCTTGCAGAGAAATAACACTTCCCATAAATGGCGCTGGAGATTCATTCCATTCTCCGACTTTAATCGCTTTGGTGACTTCGACTAATCGTTGCACAAAGGCTTCACCTTGAGCATCATTCTTTACTAAAATTCGACGTGAACAAGTACAGCGTTGCCCTGCTGAAATAAACGCAGATTGAATCGCTAAATGAACCGCAGCATCTAGATCATCATAATCTTCGACGATTAAGGCGTTATTGCCACCCATTTCGAGTGCCAGCACTTTTTCAGGTTGGCCTGCTAATTGTCGATGCAAGTGATAACCGGTATTTGCGCTCCCCGTAAATAATAAGCCGTCGATTTGCGGATGCTCGGCCAAGGCTTCTCCTGTTGTTCTTCCGCCTTGAACAAGGTTAATTACACCATTCGGTAATCCTGCTTGCTGCCAAAGTTTTAGTGTTTCTTCTGCCGTCCAAGGGGTTAGTTCGCTCGGCTTAAAGACAATAGTATTTCCTGCAATTAAGGCGGGAATGATGTGTCCATTTGGCAAGTGGCCGGGGAAGTTATAAGGGCCAAATACAGCAAGTACGCCATGAGGTTTATGACGCAAAACTGCACGTCCATCAGGCATTTCAGTGACTTTTTCACCGGTTCGTTCGCTATAAGCTTGGATAGAAATATTGGCTTTGCCTATCATGGCCGCCACTTCGGTTAACGTTTCCCAATGGGGTTTACCTGTTTCTTGCGAGATCACTTCTGCCAAAGCGGTTTTATTTTCAGTTAAGGTTTCAACAAAGCGTTCGACTAAAGAAATTCTGTCGCTCAGCGGCGTTTTTGCCCATGTTGAAAATGCGTTGCGGGCGGCGTTAATCGCATCATCTACATCTTCTTTCGAGGCTTCATTGCCCTTCCACAACTCTTGGTTATTGGCTGGGTTGGACTTTTTGAATTCCGCACCTTGAGCTTGACGCCATTTACCATCGATCAATAAATTTAACTGAGACATATTTTCTCCTTAGCAACTTTTATCTTAATGGCAGCGCATCATTTCGCTGGAAACAAGCTAACTAAGCGGACTTCGTCACCGGCTTTTACTTCTAATCCCTTCAGTATGTCTGGTGCGACATAAACACGATCATCTTGGATATACACATGCGCCAATAAAGAGCGGTAATTGAGATACTCAAGATTCGCTAATAAGTATGGCTCTGGCGCTAAATCCATATCCTTGTCTGCCACTTCTATTTGTAAAACTTGGCTTTCTTTCATCGCTCGAAGATCTTCTATACGAGCTTCAAGGGTCGGCCCGGCATCAAAAATATCCACGCCCCCTTCAAACTTCATACCTTCAGCTTTTAAGATCTCTGCTGCGGGGGCTGTTTGGGGATGCACTTGGCCAATCACATCTCGTGTTTCTTGTGATAAGAAATCCACATACAATGGATGTTTCGGCATCAATTCAGCTATAAATTTTTTTTGTCCCATGCCGGATCGATAATCTGCTTCTGAAAATTCCATATCGAAAAAGTGTCGACCTAAACCTTCCCAGAATGGTGAACGTCCTTTCTCATCGGAATAACCACGCATTTCAGCAATGACACGATCGGAGAATTGATCTTGGAAATTAGCCATAAACAAGAAACGTGTTTTGGCAAGTAGATGACCATTTTTGCTATGACGATATTCGGGATCCAAAAACAAGGTGCAAAGTTCGCTGTAACCAGTGCGATCATTGGTCAAAAATAAAGTCGGCATTTTTTTGTAGATATTCAGCTCTTCTGAAGCATGAACCAAAGTACCAATTCGATAGTGATACCAAGGCTCATCCAATCCAATAGCGACTTCAATTCCACTGATACCTACCACTTTTTTCTGTTCAGAATCTTCGAGAACAAACAAATAACCTTGTTCTTCAAGTGGAGTATGATGATGCCAAGTACTTAACATGCGCTCGATTCGTTGCCTCACACTCTCCTCATTTTTAGGAAGCGAAGTAAAACCCACGCCTGTTTTATGCGCCAATTCTAAAATGGCGGCTTGGTCATTAATGGTCACTGGTCGAATGATCATCATAGTTCAATCCTTTTACTACCTGCTCTTAAACCGAGTGTTTTTTGTAAAAACTTAAAGTTTTGCTTTGTTATTTACCTGAATCTTTTCTTATAAATTTAGCTAATAATTGCAATGCTGCATTGGTTTATCTTGTTACTCAGCCCTAAATTAAACATTTTCATAACATTATTTACACTAGCAGATTTAGAAAAATATGATCAGTCACGCAGTTAAAATATTTAGGATAAACACAGGAAAGAAATAAAGATTTGCAGAACTTTTCACTAAATATAAATAAATATCCAATTTAATCGAACATGGATTTTTTCGATTAAGAAGAACTTTTAAACAAGATAAATGTGAAAGCTATTGAGAGATAAAAACAACAAAGCGAACCTAAATGAGGCTCGCTTTGCTATTAATAGATGGGATTTTTTGTTATTTATGCACCATATTTTGTCGCTTCAAACTGGTTGAGTAATTTATGCAAAACCCAAGCAACCATCAAGGTGACCACAGCTGCAAAGACAATACTACTAATACGGTACAAGGCACTGAATATTAAATCACCGTCAGGGTCGAGATATTGGCCAAACAAGATAGCTACCGTTGTCATAGCACCAAACCCAATCCCAGAACCACTGGCTTCAATAACATGAGCATGGCTAAAGATCAGCAAGCCAATCCAAAATATCACCACAACAAGCAAAAGCATGTCAGACCAATCGTACAGGATAAGCTGAGCAGTAATACCAAATACCACACCAAGTACCGCTCCCATTGCCCTTTTACGTGCATAACCTAGCATGCCGTCCCAGTTCATTGGGAAGAGCATCAATAAGCTGGTGGCTTGTGCTGAAATGGAGTCTTGTAAGTTCAGCACCTGAAAGACTGCAAATGAAATGGTTGCCATCGTTGCACCGAGTAAGGTTTCATGACGAATTCGATGGCTGTCTTTCGTCATTGGTGGTCTTGGTTTTCTCGGCTCAACATCTGGCCATAAGTACATCATCAAAAAGGCGATGGCAACCGCCAAACCTGACGAAACAATGTTATCGACGATCAGCAAATTCACATCGGTTGATGGATAACTGGCAAAGTGCAACATCACACTTAAATTCACCACACCCGTTGAGCCGAACAGAAAATAACTGCCGTTACTCATAGCGGAAAAACGATACAGGAAAATACAGAATGCCGCCATCATCATCATAGGCGGATGCTCGTTTAAAACAGCATAAATAACGCCAACTTCAATCGCTGCCACAAAGGCCGAAGCCATCACTTGCCTTGCGACATCCATAGTGATTTTAGGCAATATCCCCAACAGCAAAATAGGCGTTACCGCATAAAACACCCCATTTTGCCAGTTGAAGAGCTTACAAATCAGTAGCCCGAGCATGGATCCCGTTGCAATGCGTAAACACTGACGGAAATCATTGGCGTTGAAAGGATGATCTTTTATTAACAACATCAGATCAAAGCCTTAGTAAATGTAATGCAATATACTGATGAACTTAATTTGCACCTTAGCAATAAAGGCAAAAATAAAATTGTCAGGTAAAAGTTGAACCGTGGTTCTAGCACCAGCAGCGGCAGGAAAATCCAATGGCTCAGTAAGCGACAAATGTAAACGTAAACGTTGCGCATCACGCACCCAACGGTCTGATGAAGTTGGGGTTGCTAACGAACCGTTATCTTCAAATTGACCAGAACTTACACCCGCATCAATGCTGACCACTTGCGCAGTAAATAAATGCCCTGGACGTCCATCAAAAGCAATTAATGCTTCATCACCCGCTTTTGTGGTTGAAATGTTCTTTTCACGGAAATCCGCAATCACATCAATATCATTATTCACGATCGCCAGGGTCGGGCTACCTGCGCTTTTAAAGCTACCTACTTCTAAATACAAGTTGGTCACTAAACCGTCTTGATCTGCTTTTACTTTGGTATAAGACAAGTTTAATTCAGCTTGTGCTAAACGGTTTTGAGCCTGACGCAATGCCAAGTTAGAGTCACCTTTTGCACCACGGCTGACTTTGATTTTTTCTACTTCCGCTTTAGCTGCTAACAAATTTGCATGCGCTGATTTTGCTGCACTCGAAGCCGAATCACGTTCTTGTTGTGAAACCCCACGCTGCTTAAATAGATTCTCCATGCGAACGTATTCACGTTGTCTTTGTTCGCTGGTGCTTGCTGCCGCATTAACATTTGCTTGTGCTGCCACTAATGCTGCATCTAATTCTTCATTGGTCTGCTTTGCTTGCTCCAATGCTAAATGCGCTTCATCTACTGCTAGTTGATAAGATTTTGCATCAATCTCAAACAACACATCGCCTTTTTTAACGTTTTGGTTGTTAATAACATTTACTTTCTCAATGCGGCCACTGACTTGTGGTGCCACTTTTGTGATCGAGCGAGTCACCATAGATTCAGTGGTAACAGGCATATTAATATCGGCAACTAAAAAGTAGATAAAAATTAGGGCGAAGCCGAGCATTGCGATACGCACAAGGCGTGCAAATTGTTGATCTGGTGTCATGTTTCCTCTGGTACTACATATTTAAAAAATACAAATCTAGAAAGCTAAAATTTTTAAAAGCTATAAATTTGAAAGAGATAAATTTAAAAAATTACTTAGCTGTTTTTTTGTCCTGTGCTTTTTTATCACACAGTTGATCAAGAGCATTTTGCGTAATGTGTTCAACGACAAACTCAAACTCATCGAGTTGCTGTTGCGTTAATCCTGAAAGCACTTTCTTACGAACAGTAAAGATCCGGGTTTCCATCTGCTTTAAGACGTTTTTACCTTCTTCCGTTAAACACACAAGTCTTGCTCTTTTATCGTTTAGACACGGATTGCGAACAATCAGCGCCTGCTGTTCAAGTTGATTAAGTGTGCGCATCAATGATGGCAGTTCAATCTCCAAACCTTGTGCTAAAGACTTTTGACTCACACAATCACCGAGTTGGCGCAACTTCCAGAGTGCAGTCCAACGTGGATGTGTCAGTCCTAGCGGGCTAAGTTCAGCATCCGCCACCATTCGCCACAAACGAGTTAATTGCCCTAGACGCTCAGCCAAAGGCAAATCTTGAATGTGTTGCGATGGAATATTTTGTGATGATGGATTTTCGGAAAGAACGTCATCCTTTGAATTCATAATCAGACCTTTTCTTAATTTGTCCTGCTAACCACTACCACTTATTAGAATTTATGATAATCATTACTTAGCAGGCTAACTATATTGCGAGGCCATTATAGATAATTCACTCAACAAGTAAACAAATAATCTTAGAATCAGCAACAAATCGGTCATTTAATTAAAATAATTTCGGGAATTTTATTGACGGAAGTCACATTTAGTTACAATCTATAAATGTAAACATTATGTTAATCGCATTACATAAAAGGATGTTTCTATGAGATTTTTCTCGATTTTGTTGACGCTACTTGGCTTGTGTTTAGCCGGTGGTGGCGCTTGGTTACTGTCGCTAGGTGGCAGTGCTTACTACTTGTTTGCTGGAATACTTTTTTTAATCGCCGCTTACATGGTCTGGAAGCAACAACGAACGACAAGTCATTATGTCTATGCCCTTTTAGTACTTGTTACCATGCTTTGGGCGCTGTATGAATCAGGACTAGATTGGTGGCCACTATCAACACGTATGGGTTTACCACTATTGCTCGCCATTCCCCTGCTCCTTACCGCTAAAAAAGCCAGCAAATCCTCGACCTTAAGTTTGTTAACGATTTGGGGGATAAGTGCCGTTATCACGCTTGGTTCTATATTCCATACTACACACGATATTCAGGGGGGTTTACCAAATGAAACTGTTATTGCAAATCCCGATATGGGTGGAATTGCGGATGATGCATGGACAAGTTATGGACGCAGTAACTACGGGCAACGTTATTCTCCGCTAGATCAAATCAACACCAACAATGCGGCTAAACTAACTCAAGCTTGGCAAATCCAAACAGGCGACAAAAAAGGTCCAAGTGATGTGGGTGAAACCACTTACCAAGCCACGCCATTAAAACTCGGCAACACCTTGTATTTATGTACGCCACATAACTGGTTAGTCGCATTAAATGCTGATACAGGTGAAAAAGAATGGATTTTTGATGCTCAGGTTTCACCACAAAGTCAGCGCCAGCATCAAACTTGTCGTGGTGTTTCTTACTTACCTGCATCGCAAGCTGCTAATGCGAACCTTGGTGCCGTGCCAGCTCAAAAACCGAACCTCAGTACGCAAGATTTGCCTAGTATGCAATGTGACGCTCAGTTATTTTTACCGACTTCAGATGCACGCTTAATCGCAATCGATCCAACCACTGGTGCACGCTGTAACAACTTCGGCAAAGATGGCGTTTTAGATTTAATGGCCAACATGCCGTACAAACAAGACGGTTATTATTATTCAACTTCACCTCCGATCGTGACCAATGGTGTTGTGGTCGTGGCAGGTGCGGTTAACGATAACTACGACATCAATTCCCCTTCAGGTGTTATCCGTGCCTTTAATGCAAAAAGTGGTCAATTAGTTTGGAACTGGGATTCTGCTAACCCTGATGACACTTCGCCAATTGCAGACGGTAAAACTTATTCAGTAAGCTCACCAAACAGTTGGTCTGTCGCCAGTGCAGATGAAAAATTGGGGCTTATTTATTTTCCAATGGGCAACCGTACACCCGATCAATTGGGCATCTACCGTAATCCAAATGAGGAAAAATATTCCAGTTCCGTTGTAGCTTTAGATGCGAAAACGGGTCAAGCCAAGTGGGTGCAGCAGTTTGTTCACCATGATTTATGGGATATGGATACTCCAGCCCAACCGACCTTGTTGGATTTACAAACTAAAGATGGTATTCAACCTGCGCTTGTCGTTCCAACCAAACAAGGTGATGTGTATGTGTTAAACCGTGCAACTGGCGAGCCAATTCATCCAATTACCGAAGTCCCTGCTCCACAAGGTGCTATGAAAGGTGATTTTGCTTCAAAAACTCAGCCAGAATCGGCATTAAGCTTTAATCCACCTAAGATGAAAGAATCGGATATGTGGGGTGCAAGTTTGATCGACCAAATGATCTGTCGAATCGAATTTAAATCGCTACGTTATGAAGGTCGCTACACTCCACCATCAGAGCAAGGAACGATTGTTTATCCGGGCAACTTTGGGGTATTCAACTGGGGTGGCATTGCAATTGATCCAAAACGCCAAGTAATGTTTGGTATGCCATTAAACCTTGCATTTATCTCGACCATTCAAGATAAAAAAGCGGAAGGATTCGATGATTCGAACAGTAACACTGGCGAGCACGGCGTGAATGCCAATAACGGTGCTGAATATGCGGTGGAATTAAAGCCTTTCCTATCGCCGATTGGTGTCCCTTGCCAACAACCACCGTGGGGCTATGTAGCTGGTGCAAACTTGGTTGACGGTAAAATTACTTGGCAACACAAAAACGGCACGATTGAAGATATGACCCCACTTCCACTGCCTATAAAAATGGGTGTTCCGGGGATTGGTGGCCCTATCATTACAGGCGGTGGTGTTGCCTTCTTAGGTGCATCTGTCGATAACTACATCCGTGCTTATAACCTAACCACAGGTAAAGAGTTATGGAAAGGTCGACTACCTGCGGGCGGTCAAGCCACTCCAATGACTTACCTAAATAGCAAAGGTGAACAAATGGTAGTTATCGTCGCTGGTGGCCACGGCTCTATCGGCACCGAAACTGGAGATTATGTGGTGGCGTACAAGTTGGGGGAATAATTAAGTTTAATATTGTAAATATCTATAACACATATATAATGCCCCTAATATGAATTGGGGCATTATATTTAATATGTGTATGTATTATCTTAAGCTATAAATTAAACGTTATTTTCTGCGATAATACGAAATTGGCCTTCAATGATTGCACCTTCATCCTGCCATTCATCAAATGATCGTTTACGACTACTGACCTCATCATTCGCTCGTAATACTATATCAAGGTTTTCTCGCAACTTTTTATAAGTAGGAAAAAGCTGGTCAATAAAATCTTCTTGGTTTAAAGAATCTACTAAACCTTTTCGTTGTTCTTCTAGCGTTGAGACAATTTGCTTAACCATATCTTGAAATTCTCTTTCTGCTTGAGCTTTTTTATAGCTATCGAATAACTCCATAGCGAGCCCTGCCGCAGCAAATATCGCATTGGCTTTAGCAGCAAAATTAACTGCACCCCACGGTTTGAATTTCAAATATTTAGCCAAATCTAAACCGACCAATTTACCCGCAGAAACAAGACCATCGCGTGCTGCTATGATATGTGTGTTATTTAACTTGACATTTTTAAGGTTAGAGATCCCTTTCATAGCTAAATCGCCACCTAACGAAGTTTCAAAACGTTCCATTTCATTAGCAAAATCCACGCTTATACGACGTAAACTGGTTGTTACCGATTGACATTGACTACTAAATTCATTTTCAATTTCAGTATTCAATACAATTCCATCTGCGCCAATTTCACTTTCGTAAAAATCTTTAAATGTCGTTAAATCTGTACCTTCAACTTGACGAATTAGAGAAGTAAAATGATTAACAACATATGTTTTTAATTCACGTTGAACATTAGCTATTTTAGCTTTCATTGGCTCCAGCTCATCTTTCACATGATTAGCTGTATCAGATAATTTATATAACTCTCCGTCTAATAATTTTTGTTGTTGTTTTATAATAGGCATTTGCTTACCTAACACATCTTGAATAATGCTTTTTTGTGTTTCTAATATAATAGGTGTAATGCCACCATTTTTTGTAATAGTATGTTTAGTTGCTTCTTGTAAAGTAGAGATTCTAGAAATTTCTTTAAACTCATCTATATGTTTCAACCAGTAATTGGAACCTTCGCCAAATGGATTTGCTGATACTCCAACAATCTTTATGAAGCCAACTTCATCTTGAGTCAAATTGATCAAATCTTGTAGACGACCAATTACGTTTTCTTTTTTTATTTTTAGATTTTTACTGTAACTCCAATCATCCTCAATATCCGCAACCTCATCAAAACGACTTAACACAAAAACTGTTCGTTGCAATAAATTCAAATCACGAAATAACCAAATCAGGTCATCCTTATGACTTTCTTTAATTGGATTAACTGAATTCATAACATAAAGAACCAAATGTGCTTCACTGACATATTTTTTTGTGATTTCTTTATATTTTTCGATTTCACCACTATTATTAACTTGCTCTTTAAAACCAAATAGCCCAGGCGTATCAATTAATTCAACATCATTATCCAAATGATATATTTGCACTTCATTTGATGATTCCTGTTGACTAATATTCATATTTTCAGTTAAACGTTCTAACCAAGCTGCTGCAATAGATGTTTTTCCTTCAGAAAAACCACCAATAAGCGCAACTTTTAATTTATCGCTTCCTGAACCTTTGATAGCCATTGAAAGTTTTTTCACTAAGCTCTCATCAGGTTCTAAGCCAAAAACACGTCCTTTCTCTATAAATTCAAATAATTTTTGAAGTGTCATTAGAGTTTTCATTTGTTGATTTTTAAATTCACTAACTGTATCTGTCATAATTCTTCTCTTTTAATTAATATCTGATTTCGTTGGCGATAGAATTTAATTCTTTATTAGCTTGTGCTAGAAATTTGTTGACATCAGAACATTGCCTCGCTGGCTCTTTCAATTGTTCAATAATTTTTTTCATTTCAGAAGACATTTCCTTTTCTATTTGAAGATTTATTTTTCTAATTTCTTTATCGATATTTTCTTTCGCTACACGTAAAATTTTATCTGTTTCTTTTTTTTGCTGAGATTTTTTGTAGTCAGAATCAAAAAAACCCCAAATGGACTTGGCTATTCCCACAATCGAACCAACAAGAGCTAAAACTCCACCAACAAATGCGACAGTCCAACCAACGGGGTTTGTAATCAGGAAAGCAGCCCCAAGAGCAGCACTGATACCACTTGCGACTAAGCCACCAAGTTTTAAACCATTGTCTAATTTAATATCTAGTTTAAAATTATTACCCAAAGAAATATTATTATTTTGTTCTTCCACAATATTTTTAAGATGCTGATTTGAACGTTGGATAATTTTTTTCATTTTATCTTCAAAGGCATCTGCTTCCTTTTCAATTGATTTTTTAAGTTTTTTCTCTATTTTTTTAGATTTCTCATTCAAAGTGTTTTTTAAAATTTGTTTAAACTCATCATTACTTATATCATTTTCAATTTCATCATAAACACATTCTTGAACATGCTTTTGAAAATTCCGACGAATTTTATTTCCTGCTGAATTTAATCCCCCTGAAAACTCCTCCATAGAAATCTTTATTTGCGCCTGAGTACTTGAAAACTCTCTATTTATATTAATTTCTAAATCACTAAAACCTTCTTGTAATTTCTCAAGCGTAAGCAATGATTTTCTTATCGCTTTATAGGCTTTATTTAAATTTGAGTGCTTAATTTTATTTTTATAGTCACAGATGATTTCTTCTCGTAAAAACTTGACAAATTTTGTTAAACCACTTAATGCCAAAATCGTATCCGAATCATTGAATTTTGCTAAGAACTTTCTTTTTTCAATCGCTTCACCGCTACCAGGTATAATGCATTCAGTTAAGGCTAAGTAGGCAGGTTGTGCACTGATAGCTATACTTTCACAATATTGTTCTTTCAATTCCGACTTTAATTTTTCATCCATTGCTATCAAACTATTACGATTGTCTTCATTTAATAGCGGTGATGATAATTGGCGAGGATTTTTAACAGGATGATTATATATTGACCAAACTTCACTTTGAGCCCCTAAGTGACTTTTGATTTTTTCCAATGTTCCTTTTGTTTTACTCGTATTTCCATCATTTGTTTGAGGCGGACGAGCTGCTCGTGTTACATAAAAAACAGCATGAGCTTTACGAACAGCCTCTTCAATAGGTTTAGTGACAATACTTTCATTACCTTCTATACCAGGAACATCAATCAAAGAGAATAGTTGTCCTGATAAATCAAAATCATAAATTGTATTTTCCCTTGTATAATCAGGTAGACCATCCCCAATAATTTGCCCGTCTGCAAATTTTTCCAGTTTTTTTGCTTTATTTTCTAAGCTTTCCTCTTCAATCTTATGTTTCCTCAATTCTTTTTGTAATAATTCTTTCTTGTTATTTATTTCCAGTTGTTCCTGAACCTTTTTTGATTTAATCTCGGACAAGTCTTTATCAGCGACCGATTTTAAACTTTCATTCTTAGTAGATAATTCTTTCAATTCTATTGAATGTTTTTTCTTCACTTTCAAAATATATTGTTTCTTTTTTGATAATTGTTTTTTTTCAGGAAGAGTGCATAACAAAGAATATATTTTTTCAAACCAGTTTTGTTCGGCTTTAATCTTTTTCAGTATATCACTAAGTTTAAGTATTTCAGATTCAAGATTTCGTATTTCTATCGTATGCTCCATTGTCAGTTCATCAAACTCCTGAGAGGATTTTTCTATAATTTTTTTAACCTCCAACTCAGCATACATAATTGGCTCTGCATATTTTTCAGTTACTGTAGAGAGCTCATAGTTGATCTTATCAAAAGCTTTTTCAGCTTCCATTATCTTACTTTGAACATCATCAAATGCTTCTTGTGTTAATCCCAACTGTTGCTGTATTTCTTTAAATTTTTTCTGACTCTCTTGCTTACTTTTTTCGCCAAGATATAGACGTATAGCCTCAATTAATGTCGATTTACCAGCCCCAGTTTCTCCATAAAAAGCAATAGTAAAACGATTCCATTCACTGTTGGCTTTTAGCATCTCTAGTTCGGTTTGGAGTTGATTGTTGAGAAAATTTAAATTTTCTCTTGCATCCTTTATTTCTTCTGCCAACCCATTTTGAGGTTTTAATTCAGATAATCTATGAATAACATTTTGTACTTGAACCTGAATTGATTCATATATTTTATTGGAACTCTCTTCCATAACATTTCCTTTACTAAGCGGACATATATACCTGTTACACCAAATACAAACATCTAAACATTATTTTTTAACTCTATTGTTGATAGGTATTATTTCTAAATCCCAAACCCTATCCCCAAATCCCAACAACCACTTATCAAGCTGTTGAGACTTAACCACTGTAGCTTGAATTCGGATATTCTCATCATCAACCTCAATCACTTTTTGATCTTCTGATAAGGGGGTTTCGGTTAAATAAAATCCATTTTGTTTCGATATACAAAATGATAATTGGCAGCGTTCACCTTCTCCGAATCCAAAACGGCCGTCGGCGTCGTACTGGCTTAATCGGAAATCTTTTGGTCTTTCAAAGTTAAAAGTAGAAACTGTTGCTTTAGTGATTCGATGAATGGAAAGGCTGCGTTCGTTATCAAAACCATCAAAACGGCAGACTAGATACAAACGTTGCCCTTGTTGCGCTAAACCTAATGGCATCACTGTGGATGATTTTTGTTCTTGCTTAGCGTTGTGGTAATCAATATTTAACAAACGGTTGTTATACAAAGCTTCACTGATAGCAGTGAATACTTCTGATTCAATTTTTGGTGGTAGTAAAGGCATTGAATCGCTAACAATTCTTACCTTCTTAAGCCAATCTCTTTCTTTTTGGTTGTTGTTAACAGGATCGAGTTTTGATTTGGCTTCTTGGAAAAATGTATTTAGAGAAGCTACTACATTAGATGGTAAAAGATTGAATAGGTATTCTTCTGCAAGGTTTAGCAGCAAAGCTTCTTGCGCTGAGAGTTTTGGTAGTGAAAAACCGTCACTTTCTTTCAACCATTGATAACCGTACGGTTTGCTACGATCATCTTTGACGATATCAAAGTGTTCACAAAGCAATTCAAGGTTGCGTTGAATGGTTCTTAAATCTCGCTCGACACCAATTTCAGAAAGTTGTTGGTGAAGCTCTTTTGCCGTAATCTTGCTGTTTTTCGGGATACGTTTTAGCAACTCAAAAGCAAGCAGCAAAGACTCTTGTTTTGTTGGCTTGTGTGGCATATCTCATACTCCTTGATACCACTTGTTTTAAGGTTTGAACCTTTATATAGCTCTAGTACAGCGACGATCTCGATCAGATTCTTCTTTAGTGAACGTCAGCCGAAAAACTTGAGCACTCCTTGCTCCCCTACCTAATTTATATGTTTAAATTGTTATTTTTTACATTTAGCTAACAAAACAAAATACACATAAATCATGAGGTTAATTTAGAACAAAATCACATCAAGTCTCTAGCTGTTATTAGCTTCAATCGCCATAATTTTGAGCTAAAGCACATTTACAAAATTTATATTGCAGCACAGCATATTCACTTAAGAACAATGAGTTGCCTTACTATAAGTAGATTCCAAATATGCTCTTTTAAAATGTTATAGCTTTGTAAAATACTCATTTATATATGCGAGGATCATCAAGCAACTTAAATGACTTGCATTGTGGACATCTAAGCCAGAATGATCTCTTTGAACTAGTGAAACTGTGATGACACTTCTTGCATAAGTAATAATAAGGTGGACCAGGATGAAAACCGTACATAACTATTCTCCTTATAAATATTCTTACAAATCCCAAACACGCCAGTTATTAGAATTTAAAACTTTATTTGAGGTATCTTTCAGCATCCAAAGAAAGCTATTTATATTTTCAAAATTTCCAGTGAGACAACCTGTGGAGAATTGATGGCAATTATCAAGAAGAAAATTATATTCACGACAAATACCAACTTGCTCCATCGCCCTTTCACCCACTACTTGGGAACCAACAGGTTTTGTTCCTTGGCATGAAACATAAATACTCATGGCAGTGGTATTGCTTATAAATTCTTCACCATCAACCAGTTCAATCAAACCATCACCGTCTAGGTGTACGATATTGCCATTTCCCACATAAATGCCCGAATGTTCAGCATAACCAAGCAGTAAATCACAATATAAAACGCTACCGATTGCAGGCTCATTTACTTTGTCAAATACAACATTGTCTAGGAAGGATTCGGCTAGGTTGTAAAATGGCATATAAGCTAACTGTGCTAAAGATTTCATCTTACTTCTCACATCTATTACTGATTTCTTTAGTCATCATCTTACTTATCCATGCGGCAATACGTGTCGTTTGCAACATCATGTATCACTTACGGCATTGAATTTTTGATGAATTGCTTTTTAAAGTGACGGAGCTAATTCCCCATATCAGTGCAAATCGCGCAAACGATTAACTGACTTTTAATATCAAAAAACACTTTAGCCACAAACTTTAAATCTGCTCATAACGCATTTTTTAGTATCTTACTTCAACCTACATCATTCTTTTGATACATGGTTTTAATTAAAAGCCGTTAAAACCCAGAAAAAGCGTGATCTTGATCACGCTACAAGATCATATTTAGTTACAAACGAGCCTCAGTGCAAAGTTATCTGATACTCTCAAATGCACTTTGAAAGTAGTACAAAGTAATTTATATGGAGATCAGTTCATGACGAACAACAAGAAAAAACTCTCGCTCACCGGTAAAATCATTATTGGTATGATTGCCGGTATCCTTTGCGGCTTTCTTATCCGCACCGTCTTTCCTGGACACGAATTCATCGAAAAATATTTTGTAAACGGTTTATTTGATGTTGGCGGCCAAATCTTTATTGCCAGCTTGAAAATGTTGGTAGTTCCACTTGTCTTTGTTTCCCTTGTTTGTGGTACTAGCTCTTTAAAAGACATTACAACACTTGGTCGTTTAGGCGGTAAAACTCTCGTTTTCTACATTGCAACAACCTGTTTTGCTATTTCTGTTGCACTTGTTTTAGGTATTTTCCTACACCCTGGTGCTGGCGCTGATTTATCTTCTGCCGCATCATTTACAGCAACTGAAGCACCTTCTTTGGGTCAAGTTATCATCGACATGTTCCCAAGCAACCCAATGCAAGCTATGGCAGAAGGTAACACGCTTCAAGTTATCGTATTTGCGATTTTGTTCGGTGTATCAATTAGCCTTGCAGGTGAAGCTGGCGAACGTGTTTCTGGCTTCTTCAACGATGTGAACGAAATTATCATGAAGCTAGTTATGCTATTAATGGAAGTGGCGCCTTACGGTATCTTCTTCTTAATGGCGAAACTGTTCACAACTTTAGGTTTAGATGCAATTGCAAACCTTGCTGCTTACTTCGGTGTAACGGTTCTTGCTTTGGTTTGTCATGCAGCTATTACTTACAGCGTATTGTTGAAAGTATTCTCTGGCCTAAACCCAATTACCTTCTGGAAGAAAATGAAAGACCCGTTCATGTTTGCATTCTCAACTGCATCATCGAACGCAACACTTCCAATCACAATGGAAAACGCAACTCACCGTCTTGGTGTTAACAACAAAGTTTCTTCATTCACTATCCCACTTGGTGCAACCATCAACATGGATGGTACTGCTATCATGCAAGGTGTGGCGACAGCGTTTATCGCACAGGCATTTGGTGTACATCTTGGCCTTGGCGATTACATCACAGTTATCATCACTGCAACGCTTGCATCTGTAGGTACAGCAGGTGTTCCGGGTGTTGGTCTAGTAATGCTTGCAATGGTATTGAACCAAGTTGGTCTACCGCTTGAAGGTATCGCACTAATCATGGGTGTTGACCGCTTGTTGGATATGATCCGTACTGCAATCAACATTACTGGTGACAGTGTAGTAACTTGTATTGTTGCTAAGTCTGAAGGTGAAATGGATCTGGATGTGTACAACAACCCAGATGCAGGTGAAATCGAAATTCACATGCCGAAGAAAGCGCAGGCATAACCGCCCTTCTTCTATGCTTTTCGAGTAAGCTTTTACTCAATAAATAAAAAATAACCCCAATAAGATCTCTTGTTGGGGTTAATTTTTTCTGCTCTTTCAGTTTTTTCTTCCATGCCTTTTTAAGATTAGCTTCTTATTTTTCAAAACATTAAAACAAATACTCACATCTATTTACATTTCCGTGATAATTTATCCTTCTAACGCTGAGTTACAAAAGAATTAAATTACGAATGAGTTAAGTTATGGATGACTTAACGCAAGTCTGAATACAATGGAATGAATGCCTTATGAACACTCCATCTGCAGAATTGTTGGAACAGGAAACGATTCAGAAATCAAAGCAAGAAACCAAAGCAGCACTGATTCTAGTGGTGACGACAATTTTAGCTGGCTTAGGTTGGATCTTCTCTAAACAAGCGATTGTGGAACTGCCTCCTTACGCTTTTATCGGCATTCGATTTGTAATTGCGTCTATTTTGCTGGTGCCTTTCTGCTATCGCCACTTTCGTCAGCTCACTCAAAAGCAAATCATCAATGCGGCCAGTGTTGGTGTGATCATGTCTTTGGTATTACTGACTTGGGTTTCTGCGATTTCAGTAACCGATACTTTAGCTGAAGGCGCATTTATTAGCAGCCTTTCCATGCTATTTGCACCTCTGGTGGGATGGATGATCTTAAAACAAAAACCAATGCGTATCTTTTGGATTTCTCTGCCCTTTGCGGTTTTAGGCTTGGCATTTTTGTCTCTTTCCAATGGCTATCAATATTCACCAAGTCAAATTTGGTTTTTGATCTCCGCTATCATGCTGGCGTTCCATTTCAATTTTAATGCTAAATATGCCCAAAGCGTGCCGACATTGGTGCTCGCTTGTATTCAACTTTTAGTAGTTGGGATCATTGCTAGTGGCGCTTCTTTACTATTAGAAGAATGGCCAGAAAGCGTTTCTAACACTACTTGGACTTGGGCGGCATTAAGTATTCTTCTTTCCACCAGCTTGCGTTATGTGATGCAAACTTTTGGGCAAAAACTGACGAGTTCTAGCAATGCCGCCATTATTATGATTTTAGAGCCGGTTTGGGCAAGTGGTTTAAGTGTGATGTTTTATGGCGACGCATTAACTGCAGGGAAAGTCATTGGTTGCAGTTTGATTTTATGGTCACTGTTTGTGTATCGTGGTGGCGCAAAATTACTCGAGCGTCGTCAGCATCGTGGGCTTTAATCTGACGAAATAATCGTAAATTACTTACTCCTTGATTATTTATCTATGCATTATTTATCTATTCATTATTTATCTGTGCGATACAAACAGTGCCTCTGTAGTATGTGTCCATCAGGCAAACGTGGATGATCAAAGTCATTACGTGTATTCACCATACCCAGTTTTTGCATCACTCTACGTGAAGGTGAGTTTTGTTTGGCAGTAAAAGCAAATACGCTTTGTTCTTTCATCACTGTAAAGGCGTAATCTAATGCGGCTTTTGCTGCTTCAGGTGCGTAACCATTTCCCCAGAACGGTTTATTTATTCGCCAGCCAATTTCTATGAATGGTGCGAAAGGAATATCTTCTTCCACCGAATTTAAGCCTACAAACCCGATCAACTCTTGCGTAGTTTTTAATTCCACCGCCCAAAATCCCCAACCATTTTTTGCAATCAGAACTTGAAATCGTTGCATGAGATCTTCGCTTTCTGTCGGTGTCAAAGTCGCTGGGTAAAAACGCATCACTTCAGGATCTTGGTTCATTACAATAAACACATCGAGATCGCTTTGTTGCCATTGTCTCAATATTAATCGAGAAGTTTGTAGTGTCATTGGTCGTATTTCTCCTCTATAAAGTGCAAAATATCCCAAACCACAGGACCGTTTATTCAGTATAGGAAATTTCGTTAAATGAGCGACTTTTTGCTTGCACACTACTCCAGTATTCGCCTTGCGTCCTTTGTTTGTGTGCTCCTTATTATGGCATTTTGGGAATTTTGTCGCCCGCAAAAAAGACTCACTCAAGCAAAATTGGTTCGCTGGTTGAATAACGTGTCTATCGTGGCTCTGAATGGCGTTCTACTTCCGCTTACTTTGCCAGTTTTAGCATTTGGTATTGCGATATTTGCCCATACTCAGCAATTCGGTTTAATTCATGTCCTATTAACACCGGCTCAACAGCAACAATTTGCGCCGCTATTACTTATCTTGTCAGTGTTATTTCTTGATTTGGTCATTTATTGGCAACATCGCCTTTTCCATCAAATACCCATTTTATGGCGTTTGCATCGAGTTCATCATAGTGACCAAGATATTGATGTCACAACCGGCTCTCGTTTTCACTTTATTGAAATCTGGCTGTCGATGTTGATCAAAATTGCCATGATTCTAGCTTTTGGTATTTCGCCAATTGCGGTGTTGATTTTTGAGGTGACACTCAATGCTTGTGCCATGTTCAACCACAGTAATATCAAGTTGCCAACAAAAGTCGATCAAACTATTCGAGTCTTCTTGGTTACGCCAGATATGCATCGAGTACATCATTCAATACATCGTAATGAAACGGATAGTAACTACGGCTTTTGTTTGTCGATCTGGGATCGCTGGTTTAAAACTTATATTCCACAGCCAAAAGATGGACATCAAAATATGAAGATTGGAATTTCTCTATTTCGACATCCATCAGAGCAAAAAATCTGGAATATGCTGACCCAACCATTTAGAGAAAAGTGATTCAAGAATTTTGAGTGGCATAAAACATCATAACTAGATCGTTAAAAAAACCTTAACCATCTGAGTAACAGAAACTCGAAAACAAAGGTCACGCCCAGCGCACCACAGAAGATCAAAAATGCCATACCGTTATCAACTCCCGGCATACCACCAATGTTGATACCAAACAAACCGGTTAAAAAGGAAACAGGTAAGAACAAGGCCGCAATCACTGTAAACAAATAAGTATTGCGATTCATTTTTTCCGTTTGTTCTTGTTCGATATCGTTTTTCATTAATTGGATTTGTTCTAAATAAAAATCGATAGATTCATTAATTCGGATCACTGTATCCAATGAGTTACGCATTCTTAATTCAATATCTTCCATTGCAGGGTGATCACTTTCTAAAAAGTCATCATGTGCATAACGTTGTGGTTTCATAAATCGGCGCAATTTTAATAAGCGTTTATGCACTGAACGCAATTCGCTGTGAGGTTGTTCCCCTTCCTCAATATCAAACAGTTGTTCTTCTAATTCCGTTAAAAAGTGGGAAATATTGTCATTCAATCCATCAATGATCGCCAATAATAAGCGTGCCGTATTAACTGGCCCTTTTTGCTCTCTTAATAATTTTCGAATATTGGTAATGGCACGTGATGATATTTTACGAGTAGTGATTAAGATGTTGTTGTACCACAAGATGCGCACACTCAGCATATCATCTGGTTTTGCACCTTCATTCAGGTTCATGCCACGTAAAATAAGTAAGAAAGACTGATCGTCGTACATTTCAAAGCGAGGACGAGTATCATCCGCAAGCAAGCTATCAATGACACCATTTTCAAATTCATTCGCTCGTAACCATTGACGCAACTCCAAGGATTCCCTTTGACAATGATACCAGTGATTATCTTGAATCATGCCCACTTCTTCACTGCTATCCACGAGCTTAGCTGGGTGAGTTGTAAAATCCCACTGTTCTATTAAAAAGGGTTGTGTTGCAAAATTTTGTGTCATATCCAAATTCCCTTTATTTTTCTTATACTTTATTAACGCAAAGGTTACAAAAAGGTGCAAGAAATAGTTACAATCAAGCTTTGAATTACTTCACTTTTTTGGCTTAAAACCCATAATTGTTAAATGGATGTATCTAACAATGAAAGATTTCCTAATCCGTAAAGTAAAAATCGGCATGTTGTTTGTTTTGCCGTTAGTGATCGCAAGTTGGGTGGTCAATGCGATTGTTCAATTTATGGATAAAACCATTGCGCATTTTTTGCCAGATAGCTTTCAAAATGCCGTTACTGAACTATGGGGTTTTGGGCTATTTTTGACCATTGTTTTGATGTTAATTGTTGGCATCATTTTCGATGGGAGTTTGCAGCAGCGCTTTTATACTTGGCTGTCAGATAAAACCATTAATCGCATTCCTGGTTTCGGCATTATTCATAGTTCGACCAAACAAATTATGGAAGCCTTAACTTCTGATGAATCCCCTTTTAAAAAACCAGCATTTTGTCGTTCTTGGTCAGGAGCAAATTCTCGTGAAATCGTGTTTGATTTAGGACCAACATGGATGATCCCAAATCAAAATGGGGAAACCTTTATGGGGCCAGATGGTGAATTCTACCCTGTTCCAGAAGAAGGCTATCATGTGGTATTTGTGCCGCAAGCGATTAACTTATCTAATGGTTATGTGCGTTTTGAGAAAAAAGAAGATTTGCAATATGTTCCTCATCTTCCAGTTGAACAACTGACCGCAACGCTGATTTCTTGTGGTTTAACTTTACCGAAAAGACCAGATGATGCTTTAGGTAAAGTGCTAAAGAACGAACAAGAAATGCAACAGGCTTTAGAGCAATGGAAAATGAATAAAGAAAAGGAACAACCTGAATCTAAACCCAAAAATAAACAAAAAAGAACGGATAAATAGTTAAAGTGCCTGATTATTTTGGATCAGGCACGATTCTTTTGGTCAAAGATACTGATGACGTTACTGAAAAGCAGGACGTTGAGACAAGGTTTCAAACCAAGCTTTAATATTTGAATATTGCGCCAATACATCCAACTCCAACGCCTTAATGCAAAACCCCGTAAAAATGAAAGCGGTAATATCAGCCACACTTAACTTGCCACCAGCAACAAACATATTTTCACTTAACTGCTTATCCAACTTGGGAAGAAATTCTTTAACACGAAGTTTGGATTCTTCTCCCCAAGCTGCGACACAACGTTCACGATCGCTATACACACCAGAAAGATTGCGGAATGCTTGGAATCCGGCATACAAACCATCAAATTCCACAATACGCTGCCACATTTCGACTCTACCAGCTTCAACCGGAGTTTCACCAAATAATGAATAATCTTGTTTTAATTCGGCAAAATACCGGCAAATGGCCATGCTTTCACTGATTATTGTGCCATCGTCTAGCTCCAACATAGGTACTTTACCATTGACACTTTTGGCTTGATATTCTGGCGTTAGATTAGCCCCAGCTCTTACATCCATTTGAACTCGTTCAACATCGACACCCAGCTCTTTCAAAAATATGCCCACACGACGAGAGCTTGGGTTAACGGCAAATTCGTAAATTTTCATTTCACATCCTTATATTTATCCAATCGATTTAAGAATATTCATTGTTTGAATAATGTTAAATTATACACAGTTATTTTACTTCCTGACCGATGAATTATCCTCTTGTTTTCATAACTAAGCCAAACCTCAAGATATTGAAATATTTAATACCAATCGTACTAATTATCTGATCATCCTTGCTTGTTAAAAGCCTCGATAACTGCGTTAAAAAATTTGATTGTAGAATAACTACTTATCGAAATTTTTTGCCTTGTTCTCAAGACTTTTTCCTACGCAATTTCTGACCATCTAATTAGTGTGATTGGTATAAATTCCTTTTCAGTGAGATTTATCAAAAAATTTGTTCAAAATATTATCTTGTTACATGGTATTTTATAATCATGATTAGACGATAAGGATTGAACGATGGAAAAGCGAAATATCAAATGGACAACGGCGGCAACAATCGGAGCATTCAGCTTTATCCTCACCGCTTGTAGCAGTGGCCCAGTTTCAATTAGTCTTCCAGCCTTAGCCCACACGAATGCAAAAACTCATGGTCAGGTAATTTGGCGAGACCTTGCCACTACCGCTCCAGAAAAAGTAAAACCTTTCTATCACAATGTCTTTGGTTGGGATTATCAAACGGTCAGCGATGACTACAGCCTTATTACTTACCAAGGAAATTACATTGCCGGTATTGCCAAAATGCCAGCGAATAACTCTACCAACTACTGGATGCCTGTTATTTCCACCAACGACATTGACTTAACCTTATTAAAATCAGAACAAGCTGGCGGTAAGACCTTATTAGGTAATACAAATTTGAAAGGCCGTGGCGAGTTTGCGGTAATTCAAGATCCACAAGGTGCCGTTTTCTCTGTGTTAAATACGGTCAGTGGCGATCCTAAAGCCCTACCGAAACTCAATGGTAGTTGGATGTGGCAAGAAGTTTGGAGTGAAGACACAGTCAAAAGCCATAACTTCTATCAAAAACTTGGTCACTTTACTTACAACACCAAAAAATTTGGCTCTCATGAATACCCATATTTAAGTATCAGTGATCAACCAAGTTTTGGCTTTGTACAAAAACCAAATAGCGAAGTACCTACCACTTGGGCAAACTATATTAAAGTTGCGGATGTAGATGCCACTGTCGCCAAAGTAAAACAAAATGGCGGTGATGTATTAATGATGCCAACAGCAAAAGTGAGAAATGGAACCGTTGCGATTATTCGTGACCCTGCAGGTGCTGGCCTTGTTATTCAGGAGATGAAATAAATGAAACTATTAAGAAAAGCGATATTGGTTACTCTTGGTGTTTTACTTCTGGCGTCTTGTTCTCCGTATGCAAGTGTCGATGTTGGCGCTCCATTTAAAGTAGGCCCAGTTTACGTTAACCCTCGTATTGGCGTTGGCTCTTGGTAAGGAAGATTCTTGGTAAGGAAGATTCTTATAAATGACTCTTGGAAACAAGACGTTTACTAGGAAGATTATCTAAGCAATATATAAGAAAGATCGATTGTAAATGATCGATCTTTTTTATTACAAAGCTTGAGAACCTTTAGTTCAGTGCGATTTCTAAATCGGATTCAACCTGACAAGAACAAGCAAGAACATAACCGTTAGCGATTTCCTCATCCGTTAGTGTCATTGTGCTGGTGCGAGTAAATTCACCTGATGTCACTTTACATTTACATGAGCCACAAACCCCACTTCGACAAGCTGCAATCACAGGTACTTTGGCTTGTTCAAGAGCATCGATTAATGCAGAGCCCATTGCCACTTTAGCTTGAGCACCGAATGTTGGAACAAAAACACTTGCTGATGTTAAAGCTTCAGCTAGATCCACTTTGGGTTGCTCTGATACCGCAGGAGTAAAGCTCTCTTGATAAAAGTAATTCATGTCCACGCCTAAAGTTTCTAAATTGGCTTTCATTTCTGACATGAATTTTTCAGGCCCGCAGACAAACGCGCTACGCTCCGCAATATCTGGGCACACTTGCTTTAAGCTTAATTCCGTCCAACGCCCCGTCATATAAGATGATCCAGTTGGATCTTTCAGCATGATGTGTAGATGAAAATTCTCATGTTGAGCCGCTAATTCCACTAATTCTTGATGATAGATGATCTGCTCAAGACAACTTGCGGCATGGATGAAATGTATATCCGTTTGGTCGTTTTCATCTGATAACAGAGTTTTAGCCATCGACATTACTGGAGTAATCCCGCAACCAGCACTTATTAGCGCAAGCTTTTCAGAATGAGGTTGTTGAATATGAAACTCACCTTGTGGAGCAAGGACTGAAACCTGTTCGCCCTCTTTAAGTTGGTCGACGATGTAATTTGAAACTTTTCCGCCTTCAACACGCTTAACCGTCAGCTGCAAAAAATCTTGGTTAGGAACTGAACTTAATGAGTAAGCTCGATATTCCATTTTTCCGTCAATCTCAACACCAAGTGAGATAAATTGGCCGGGATTGAAATCAAACAAAGTTGACTCAGAGTCTTTTAATTGCAGAGTGAAGCTTACGGCATTCGGTGTTTCTTGCCACTTTTTGACGCACACCATTTGAACAGGAGAATTATCAGGCCATTGGAAAGTCATCTTCGTTTCTCTTTTTTTATTCGATTGTAGACATAAAAAAAGCGAAAGCAGCAGCATCTCAATACTGCTGTTTCGCTTAGGTACTGCTGTTTTAGTTACTGCTTTTGCTTAATACAGTATTAAGCTGCTTTTTCGCCTAAGCCGCTTTTTCACCTAAGATGGTTTTGATGTCTTCTTCAACCGTGCTGATGCTGCGAAGATCGAACTGCTCTTGTAGAACCGCCATTAGGTTATCTGTTAAGAACGCAGGCTTCGTTGGACCACAGTAAATACCTTTGATACCAAGAGCTAGCAACGTTAGTAGGATTACAATCGCTTTTTGTTCGAACCAAGAAAGGATCAGTGACAATGGCAACTCGTTCACACCACAATCAAATTCTTTTGATAATGCTAGAGCTAATTGGATTGCAGAATATGCATCGTTACATTGGCCAACATCTAACAAACGTGGAATACCGTTGATATCGCCGTGTTGTTCTTTGTTGAAACGGTATTTACCACAAGCAAGAGTCAAGATTAGGCTATCTTCTGGCGCTTGTTTTGTGAATTCGTTGTAGTAATTACGCTCTGCTTTATCACCATCACAACCGCCGACTAGGAAGAAGTGGCTGATGTTGCCTTGCTTAACTTGACCAATAACTGCTGGAGCGGCTTCCATCAGTGCATTGCGACCAAAACCGATAGTGATCATGTGTTCGATTTCATCATGTTTGAAGCCTTCTTGCGCCAATGCACAATCGATTACTTGAGAGAAATCATCACCTTCAATATGAGTCACACCCGGCCATGCAACGATGCTGCGAGTGAAAATACGATCGTTATAGCGACCGATTTCTGGGTTCAATAGGCAGTTTGACGTCATCACGATTGCGCCAGGGAAATTAGCGAATTCTTTTTGCTGATTCTGCCAAGCACTACCGTAGTTACCAACTAAATGTGGGTATTTGTTTAATGCTGGGTAGCTGTGTGCAGGAAGCATTTCACCATTGGTGTAAACATTAATGCCCTTGCCTTCTGTTTGTTGAAGGATTTTCTCTAGGTCGTGTAAATCGTGACCAGAAACTAGGATACATTTACCTTTGATTGGTTTAACGTTTACTTGAGTTGGTGCTGGGTGACCAAATGTGTCAGTCTCGCCTTTGTCCAACATTTCCATGATTTTGTAGTTCAACATGCCGATTTGCATTGAACATTCTAACAGCGCTTGAAGATCTTCAGGATCTGAACCTAACCAAGACATGATTTGGTGGTATTCGCCATATACTGCATCATCAGTTTGATTCAATACACGAGCATGCTCCATGTAAGCACCCGCGCCTTTTAGACCGTATAAGCAAAGTAGACGTAAGCCCATTACATCTGGATCAACCGTTTCGTGACCACGGTTAACTGCTGCAAGTGGTGCAAGTTTTAGTAGAGATTCGCGCTCAGTCGGCAATTCAAATTGTGCTGCTGGAGTTAAATCAGGAACATCACCATTTGCTAATGTGATTGCTGCACGTACTTTTTCTTCTAAACGTAGTTTGTATTGATACGCTTGGTTTGAGAATTCAACGATTTTGTCAGCGTCGAAGTTTACGTTAGTAAGAGTTGAGAAAAACGCTTTTGGAGACCATTGATCGATTTCTGAATCAATGATGTCAAAACGACGACCTAAATCCGCCCAGAAAGACACACCTTGCAGCACATAAACCAAGATATCTTGCAGGTCTGAAACTTCACCTGTTTTGCCACACATGCCCATTGCATAAGAACAGCCATCGCCCATTGGTGTACGGATTGTTTGCTCACATTGAATACAGAACATATTTTTTTACTCCAGTGATTAAAAGTAATGCCTCGAATCTGAGGCTAATTATAAATTTGCTAATCACTAGATAGCAGAAAGCGTGCCAACTTTTAATGTATTGATTTTATTGATTTTTAACAAGTTTAAAACAAATGAGTTGATGTGAGTGGGACAACGTGGCGTTGTGAAATCAACATCAAAAGCAAATAAAACAACATCTTTGCCGATTAATAAGAGAAAGTTCTGAGAACTGAAACGCATAAATTTGACGCATATGAAGTAGGTAGCATGCTAAAACTCAATATCGCTTTAAATATAACTCGCTAAATAAAACACTTAGCACCATCACTGGCAATATCTGGTTAGAAACAATCACGCACAATGCAACTATATTTAGTTGCATTGATTTCATAACTGATTATACTAATCAAGGTTCAGATATGGGCAAAAAAGAGAAATTGCTGCTAAAACTCAAAGAATCTAAACGAGTCTTCCCTTGGTCCGATTTGGTGACATTACTTAGCCAGTTAGGTTATTTGAAGAAAGAAATGGCAGGTTCAAGAGTTCGATTTTACCAACCACATATGGATGTTTTAATACTCTTACATAAACCTCACCCAGAAAATGAACTAAAAGGTGGCGCTTTAAAAGCCGTAAAAGATCACTTGAGACAAGAAGGTATATTATGACTTATCTACGTTACAAAAATTACCTCGGAACTATTGAAGCAGAACTAGAAACAAACACGCTATTTGGAAAATTGGCTTTTATTCGTGACCTTGTCACCTATGAAGGTACGACTTTGAAAGAATTAGAGCAACAATTTCAATTAGCCGTAGATGGTTATCTAGACTCTTGTATGGAATTAGGTAAAGAACCTAATACACCATGCCGAGGCTCTTTTAATGTGAGAACTGGTGAAGCTCTGCACCGAGCAGCAGTTATTGCCGCAGAAGATCAAAGCCTAAATGCATTTGTATGTGACGCTATTCGAGAAAAAATTCAGCGCATTCAGCCTGATCTAAATCTTCAGTAATAAAGAAGATTTATTCAACAATTCGCTTTCAGTTCTTTGTGATAAACATCCAATACACAACTGAAGCATAAATTTATTTTCAATTGAATGAGGATTAACATGAATCAAAAAAATAGCTCATTTAATCCTTTTGATTACATGAATACACAAGAAGAAATAAATGAATTTTTACAGGATTGTCTTGAGGATGAAGATCCTGCGGTTTTTGTTTCTGCTCTAGGTCACTTGGTTAGAAAGCATGGTATGACTGAAGTTGCGGAGATCACTGGATTTAGTCGTGAAAGTTTATATAAAACCTTTAATGGCAAAACCCAGCCTAAATGGAACACAATTTTTAAAGTGGCTCACGCCATTGGGCTGAATTTTGCGATCAATTAAGTTCTGTTAAGCCAGTACAAAACTAAACCTCTACCCCCAACTTCTTGCCGAGTTTATGCAGATTGCCGCGGTCGACTTGTAGAAATTCAGCGGCTTTTGCCCATACACCGTTATTTTTTCTTAATGCATGTTCAATCAGTTGCTTTTGAAAATCTTCTACTGCTTGTCTTAAAGGCACTGATTCTTCAGGCATTGCAGCAGAGGATTTATTCCCCGTTTTTACAGTTGGTAAATCGGCAAATTCACCTAAGAAGTGTTTGGGATGAATCACTGCTTGTTTGGTCTGCATCGCATGTAAACCTGCGCGCATTAAGGTGTGTTCTAATTCACGAACATTACCCAACCACATTTGATTTTTTAGCAGATTCAAAGCCGTTGGATGGATTCGCAGCGCACTCACTTTAAACTGACGACGCACACGATCTAAAATGTGTCCAACTAGAACTGGAATGTCTCCTTCTCGGTCTCGTAAAGGCGGCACATGAATTGGGAATACATTCAAACGGTGGAATAAATCAGAACGAAAACGCTGTTCTTGTACTTCTTTTTCTAAGTCTCGGTTAGTTGCAGCAATAATACGTACATCAATAAAGCTGTTTTTGTCTGCACCGACTCGTTGTACTTCGCCTTGTTGAATCACACGCAATAGTTTTGCTTGTAATAAGATCGGTAATTCACCAATTTCATCTAAGAAAATCGTACCGCCATCGGCCAGTTCAAATTTACCTGCTCGATGTGAATTTGCTCCTGTAAATGCCCCTTTTACATGACCAAATAATTCACTTTCTGCAATAGATTCTGGCAATGCTGCACAATTAACATACACCATAGGCTTATCGCAACGCAGGCTTTGAGCATGAACTTCATGTGCAACCAATTCCTTCCCTGTTCCCGTTTCACCGCTGATCAACACAGCGTAATTAGACTGGGCAACCATCTTAATGCTATCTCTCAATCGCTGAATTTGAGGGCTAATACCGACCAGTTTTCCGCCTTTATCTCTAGCTTCATCTATCAATAACTGATTAATCGAACGCTGTTGGGAATTGGCTTTTTCTAACGCTTCGAACAGGCTGATGTTACGGATTATTCCAGCAGCTAGCGCAGCAAAAGTCTCAATGGTTTTGTCTTTAACTTTATCGAAAACGCCTGAAGCCATTGCATCAATCGTTAATACCCCCACCAGCGTGTCACCCACATACAAACTGCAACCCATGCATGAATGAACATCGACGTTACGATCATCATCTTCACTCAACAAACCATCAAAAGGATCAGGCATTGTGGAAGTTTCAGGAAATCGGATTGGCGTGCGACTTTGCATAATGATCTCAAGTCTAGGATGCTCATTGGGAATAAATTTGCGCCCTAAGACTGTCATACTTAAACCATTGATGGCGACAGGTATTAAACGTTGTGCTTCATCTAACACAAAAAGAGCACTGGCATCACAAGGTAAAACTTGCTGCAAAGCATCGAGAAGAGTTTGGTAATGTTGGTGAGAAGGTTGCTGCGCATTGAGTTCAACAGCGATATTAAGCAAAACTTGCTCGATAGATTGAGCCATGATGGATTCCCTACATCTTAGAATTTTTTCACTAATTTTTGGCACTATAGCATCGATGTATTATTAACAACAAACAAGAAGTTAAAAAATCAGACACTCATTAAAAATCAAAAACATAAAAGTGGCATATATTCTGCATATTTAAAATCACAAATACTAATTTGAATACGAACGAGTCTGCTATTTATGATCAATATTACTGATAAAAGCATTGAAGAAAAAATTCCACCCATTTTACGTTTAGGGTTTCGTCCTTTCTTTTTACTCGGCAGTTTTTATGCCGTTATTGCCATTGTCATTTGGGTTTACGCCTTTCAGTACGGGCAACCAGCCGCTTTGCAAGTACCCGCATTATGGTGGCATGTGCACGAGATGATTTTCGGTTTTGCGATGGCAATCGTGGCCGGTTTCTTATTAACGGCTGTACAAAACTGGACCGGGTTTAATGGTACTAAAGATAAAATCTTAGCTTTACTGGTTTTGATGTGGATTTTACCACGTGTGATGTTCTGGTTACCCGTTCCTTTGTGGCTCACATCTTTGGTTGAAGGATTATTTCTCGCTTGCACTGCTTATGAAATTTCATTTCGAGTAATAAAAACCGGAAAATACCGTAATTTAATTTTCTTACCTTTCTTTGCTTTGGCGATTATTGCGAACTTTTGTGCTTACGCAACGGTAAAAGGCATGGCTCCATTTACCAGTTCCGCTGTTTGGGAATCTATGATTTGGTGGTTTGTGTTATTGATTTCGATTATGGGTGGACGTGTAATCCCATTCTTCACCGCTCGCCGCTTAAATTTCGAAAAGCCGAATCCAATTTTATCGCTAGATGCAGCGGCGAATTTTCCGTTGGTTCTGTTATTCGTATTGAGCTTTTTCCCGATCCCTGCCAGTAATTTAAGCCCATGGCTAATAGCTTTCACAGCCACAACTCAAACTGTTCGCTTTTTACGATGGAAGCCTTGGACAACTTTTTGTGAACCTTTAGTTTGGTCTTTACACACTGCTTATTTGTGCATTCCATTAGGATTGGCAGTTAAAGCGTTGGCATTATTTAATGTCATAGATAACGGCGGTTTTATTGCCCATAACATGACGCACATTATTGCTATCGGCGGTATTGCAGGGTTGATTTTAGCTATGATTGCTCGTGTCACTATGGGTCATACAGGACGTGAAATCTATAAAGGCCCTGCTATGTGGCATGGATTTCTAGCTATTCTGATTGCAGCGATAATTCGTGGATTTGGTGTGGCATTTTTCCCACAATACTTATTTACTTTAGTGAATATTTCAGCTGTATTTTGGGTTTATGCATTTGTGGCTTTCTTGGTCAAATTTGGCTATATGCTAGCCACACCGCGAAAAGATGGGCATCCGGGTTAATTCGACATTGAGTGAATCCGAATCAAATTAGAACCAACAAAAAACCGCAGCTTCTCAATGAAACTGCGGCTTTCTTAATATCAGATCTGAAAGCTCAAGTTTACGATCTCAAGCTAACGCCATTAACTTAACGTTTTTTGACATTAATCGGATAACGGCCTTGCTTCAATTCACGCACAAATACCGATGGGTTGGCATTGTGTAAGATCCACACCTTCTCTTTAGCACGCGTCATGGCAACGTAGAACAAACGGCGTTCTTCTGCGTGCGGGAAAGCATCCGCTTGAGAAAGCAGTACATCATGTAAATGCTTTTGTCTTTCCAATGGTGGGAACTGGCCGTCATCCACCGACACAATGATCACATAATCCGCTTCTTTACCCTTACTTGAGTGACAAGTTTTGAATTCAATATCCAAGTGCAAATTCAGCTTTTGTAGCGTTTTCAGATCTGTCGGCTCGTGGTAATGATTACGGCCTAAGATCATCACTTTTTTACGTTTCTTATCTTGAGCGTTTAGGTCACTCAAAATACGCTCCAAGCTAGACATTGGCGCAACGATCACCATTTTTTGCTTCACATGCTTATGACTATTCAGCGTTTTTTCTAATTGATGTGGATTCGCTTGAATGAAGCGGTTTGCCACATCACCGATTTGATTATTGAAGCGATACGTAGTGTCTAAATGATGAATTTGAGCATGCGGGAAACGCTCTTTGAACCCTGTCGTTAAATTAACATCAGCACCTGCGAAACGGTAAATTGCCTGCCAATCATCTCCCACGGCAAACAAGGCGCAAGGTTTCTGCGTTGTAGTCTCACCTAATTCTAATTTGTGTGCGCTGTTGTGACACAAGTTATTCAGTAAATCCAATCGGTTTGGCGAGATGTCTTGATATTCATCGACTAAAATGTATTTCCATTGCGATTTAAATTTGCCGTTCTTCGCATATTGAGCGGCTTTGATGATCATACTGGTGAAATCAATTTGATTCTCGGCTTTCAGCATTTTTTGCCACGCTTGATAACAAGGCCAAGCCAGCATAAGTTCGCTATTGAGTTGCGGATAATCATCTAAATGCACCAAACGTTCTTGAATTTGTTTTTTCGGCATTTGCATGGAAGAAAGCACTTCCACTTGGAATTCTAACCAAGCGAGTAATTTTGGGTTTTCTGTTTGAGCACGAAGATCCACATCCCCTTTCAAATAGGCGATCGGCCACTCCATCAAGTGCTTTTTCCAACGGTTAAAGTTAGCAGGAGAATCCCAATACATTTTTAACCAGTTAGAAAGCCAAGCCATTTTCTTGGTAGGATCAGTTGCCAAGCTGGAAATATCAACTTGTGGTCCTTCAACTGCCTTGATGATATTTAAACCTAATTGATGGAAAGTTTGCACCTTAATGCCTTTTCCGTCTTCACCAAATTTCGCTTCAATACGTTGTTGCATTTCCTGCGAGGCATCACGACCAAATGACACCATTAAAATATCTTCAGGGTTCGCTTGGCCACTTTTCAGCAAGTAACCCACTTTTGCCATTAATACACTGGTTTTACCTGAACCGGCACCAGCTAAAATTAAAGAATGATCATCATTAAGCAAAACTGCTTTTTGCTGTGATTCATTTAATGGCGAACGTTCACATTCTTTAAAATAGTCTTGCCAATCTTGTTCTTCATTATTGAGCCAAGTACGATTGCGTTGCGCTAAAGATTCTTCCGGATGGGTCAACCAACGTTTTAACACTGTCATTACCGTTGGTGCGTGGAAATCGAATTGATCATCTTCTTCATTTGATTCATGACCACCAGGGAAAAGATGGATCACCTCATCCAAGGTCATGTCTTTTTTGGCTAAATCGTCTGAAATACCCTTTAGCCAAAGCATAAGAGAAGAATGAGTAAAATAATCCGGTTGATTAATTAACTCTTGCAGTTGCTTTAACCAACTCGGCAAATATTGCGCTAACGTTTCGCTGCGATTAAGTTGCCAACGACGATATTCAGCAATGGCATAACGAGCAAAATCTTGGCAATCACGCATCGGTAAGCCTTGAGCCAACCAACGAATTTGTTCTTCGTCCTCGTCTTCATAAGAATGAAAATACAAGTTACCCCAAAATAAGCCACGTTCGACCGTCACTTCACCATTCCATGTTGAGAATGGAATTTGAATTTCATCGCTACGAGTAGACAACACTATCGATTGATCTTTCACTTCAACTTGTTGATATTCATTTTGAATAAAAAATCGAGCGATACGGCTGGCGCTTAACTGCATGAGGTTCCCTTTGAATCCGTCGGCGTTTGGAGAATAATCCGCATCATTCTAACGGGTTTTAAAATGAAAGGAAGTCTTGAAGCACAACAGCTTTGCTTGCCTCACGACAAACGTATAAAAAAACAGCAGAGAACTCAGAATAACCACATAAATTTTCACCTTAAACCACATTTCGCTATAGTGGCATATCATAAACCTCTTTATAATTATGACCTTCTAAGGTTCACAAGGTAATAGATAAAATAATGACAACCACAATGCAGCAATTACGCCATTATTGGTCGAATAAAACCGTTAATTATTGCATCCGAATTTTAATTGCCTTGCTTGGTGTCGTCTTGCCTTGTTGGTATTACGGGCTTATTACTGAAATTACACCGCTCATTTTAGGGATTATTGCCGCAGCTTTGGCTGAAACCGATGACAATTTCATGGGGCGAATTCGTGCGCTCATTTTAACCTTTATCTGTTTTGCAATTGCCTCCTTTTCGATTGAAATCCTTTTCCCATATCCACCTTTATTCGCTATAGGCTTATTCACTAGTACCTTTGGTTTTATTATGTTGGGCGCAATTGGCCCTCGTTACGCAAGCATTGCATTTGGCTCCCTTTTGCTTGCCATTTACACCATGCTTGGCTATCACCTTTACGACAATATTTGGTTTCAGCCAACTTTATTATTGCTTGGTGCGGCTTGGTATTCGTTTATTTCCATGATTTGGCAGATTTTTTGGCCGATGCAACCTGTTCAACAAGGTTTGGCGAATGTATTTGAAGAACTGGCGAACTATCTGGAAGGAAAAAGTGTTCTCTTTCATCCTGTTGCGGGCCTTACTCCTCAACCACACCGCATTATGGAAACCAAGCTCAATACGGCTACCGTCAATGCACTTAATCTATCGAAAGCAACATTATTGAATCGTTCGAAACGCGGGCACGTCGATGGCCCAAGCGACCGTTATTTACAGCTGTATTTTTTAGCGCAAGACATTCACGAGCGTATTAGTTCGACTCATTACCGTTATCAAGATTTGGCCGATAACTTTTCTCGCAGCGATGTGCTTTTCCGCTTCAAACATTTAATGCTTACTCAAGCCAAAGCCTGTCGTGATATTGCGGAAGCTTTAGAAACCAGTAGCCAATACAAATACGATGGCGAATCCATTATGGCTCTTGATGAATTACAAGCATCGATGCAATATCTCAAAGATCAAGATAAGCCAGAATGGAAATTACCCCTCGCTCAGTTGGTGTATCTGTTTAATAACTTGGTGACGGTCGAAAAGCTGTTATCAAACGTAAGCAATCCAGATGCTTCTAAAATTGCACCTGAAAACACCAGTAACGAAGCGAATGATTTCTCGCTGCATGACACCACTGCGCACACGCCTAAAATCATGTGGCAACGTATTCGCAATAACATGCACAAAGATTCAATTTTGTTCCGCCATGCGCTACGAATGTCGATAGTACTGACGCTTGGCTATGGGATTATTCAAGGTTTGGGCTTGGATCGTGGTTACTGGATTTTGCTCACGAGCTTGTTTGTGTGCCAGCCTAACTTCAGTGCCACACGTCAAAAACTGACTGCTCGTGTGATCGGTACGATTGTGGGTTTATTGGTTGGTGTTCCTTTACTAACCCTATTCCCTTCGCAAGAAAGCCAACTGTTCTTCTTGGTACTTTCAGGAACCTTATTCTTCGCCTTTAGGATCAATAACTATGGTTTTGCGACCGGTTTTATCACCCTATTAGTGCTGTTCTGTTTCAGCCAATTAGGCGAAGGGTTTGCTGTAATTTTGCCAAGACTGGCTGATACCTTGATGGGCTGTGGCTTAGCGGTTTTAGCGGTGCGTTATATTTTGCCTGACTGGCAAGCAAAGAAATTACATAAGGTGATGTCAGAAGCAATTCAAGCCAACAAAAACTATTTGGGACAAATCATTGCTCAATATCGTGTTGGAAAACGTGACGATGTGAATTATCGCCTCGCTCGTCGTATTGCACATACAATGGATGCCTCACTCAGCACAGCCATCAGTAACATGCTTGCCGAGCCGAATAAATACAAAAAAGCGATTGATGAAAGTTTCCGTTTTCTTACCTTAAATCATGCAATGCTAAGTTACATTTCTGCTTTAGGTGCGCATCGTAAACGCATTGATAATCCTGAAACGCACTTGTTGATCTTGGATGCACATAAAGGGATCCATCAATGTTTGGAGCAGCTTGAAAGTCAATTATTCAAACAGGATAACAACATCACGCCCGATTCAATTGACAGTGAGCTCGACAAGCGTTTAAGTGAGTGGCGTGAAGGTGATGAAGAAGCGGTGCGTTTAATATTGCAACAGCTTCACCTAATTTATCGCATGATGCCTGAGATGTATTCACTGGCGAACAAATTTGCGGTGCGAGTTCCAAGTAAAGCGGATGTCATTGCACATTAATATTCTTATATATTGAATAGAAAAAAGCCCTTCTACCGAACCGAGCAGAAGGGCAAAACGAAAGAATGAGATACAACTTTCGTTAGATCTTTAGTTAAATATTTAGTTAGATCATTTCACTTCGATGCGATCTGCATCAACCGTTACACTGTTCCAATCTTTGTCAACTTCCCCATAAACTACAATAGTATGGTCTGTCGTTACTGTGCGGCCATTCCATTTATGATCATCGATCTCAACTGTGATTTCATCACCCGCTGCGTCAACGAAAATATAATCTTCATCACCTAAAGAGCTTTTGATTTTACCGGTTAGCACTACTTTTGCGTCATCTTTTGCATCTTTGGCTGCTTTCACTGATTCAATCAATTGAGGACCATGTTTAGGGCCTTGGAATCCACCTTGTGATTGAGGAGCAGCGTTATTGGTTGGAGAAACAACTTCCGCCATAACAGCAGTAGGAAGTGCGAATAGAGTTGCTAGTGTTACGGTTAAAAGTGTCTTTTTCATAATGTTCCCCTTAGTCATTGCTAATGTGCAATGCCGTTATTAAAACTGGTAATGCCGTTAAAAAACTGATGTTAAGGAAAGAGTTGCTAATGAAGCATCGTCCCCTTGATTTACAGACATCATAACGAGGGGAATGTGAAATGATCGTGAAAAAGAAAATGATTAATTAAAAACAACAAAAAAGATAACTGAAACTTCTTAATATTTTCGTCTTGACTATCGTGTCTCAAGTTTCATAATGAAACCTTATTTCATTGACACTTGGACACAGCAAGGTAGCAGTATGTCTCATCCTAAATCAAAATCGAAAGTTAAAATTGATATCATTTCTGATGTAGTTTGTCCTTGGTGTGTCATTGGTATCAGCCATCTAAAAGATGCCGTATTGAAAAACAATTGGCAGGATCAAGTTTCCGTTGAATGGTATCCGTTTGAGCTAAATCCAGATATGAAGCCTGAAGGTGAGAATTTACGTCAGCATGCAATGGCTAAATACGGCATTACTTGGGAAGAAACCGAAGAATTCCGTGTTCGCTTAACGGAATTAGCCAAAGCGGCAGATTTCGATTTGAATTTTCACGAAGATTTCAAAATCTACAACACTCGCAAATGCCATATTCTGCTCGACTACGCTCATTCCATTAATCTACAGACACAATTACAAATTGCTCTATACACAGCTTACTTTACGGATTGCAAAGACATTTCAAATGATGAAGTGCTATTCGAAATTGGTGAAACTGTTGGTTTAGATAGAGATGAAATGAAAGCCTGCCTGAACGATTCAGCTGAACACGACAAGATCGATATGATTGAATCTCAATGGCATGAAATGGGGATTTCTGGCGTGCCTACCGTGATATTAAATAACGAACAAGGCGTAACGGGTGCATTGAGCGTGGAAGATTACGAAGAAATTTTAAGACCGTATTTCAAATAGTTTCTCTACATTCATTAAATCAAAATATAAAAATCAGCCCCAAGCTATTAAAGTTTGGGGCTGATTTCATTTTAGGATGAAGAAAAAACTAAGCCGAAGGTAAACTAAGCTGAAACGGGCTTAATCATCGCAATCAAATCCCCTTCTCCATCTAAAGCGGAAACCTGACCTTTAAGTGGTTTAGAGAAATGAATCGGCTTAATTTGCGCTGCACGTTCTTCATTAAACACAGGCACACGGCTCATCGCATATTCCGAAAGCGCAGTAATGGTTAATGATGGATTCACACCCAAGTTACCAGGGATCACCGAGCCATCTAACACGCGTAAATTCTTGTAGCCAAACACTTCGCCGCTTTCATCAACCACACCGTTATCAGCACTTGTACCAATTGCAACTCCACTCATTACGTGAGCAGTCATTGGTGCGCCTGTCATAATTTCAGTTAGCGCCGAGCCTGCATCACCACCCATTTTTTCCGCATATAAACGTGTCGCTTTTTCTGCGGTTGGGAAGCTGACTTTTAGAGGTTCATCACCCGGTTTTTGCACACAAGTAATGGATTTTTTAAACAAGCGATACCAAGGTCTGCGCCATTCTAAATGCACGAACGCTTCGGATTTTTGCATCACCAAGAAAATGATCGAATTTGCCGCTTTATCTTTGTAGTTCAAGACCTTCCAAGTGTGCTTTGGATGCAGCACAGCATTTTTCAGCATCTTACCAATACGACCAATGCCTTCACCAGAAACCATAGGTACATAAGGAACCCACTTCCAAGTACCATCAGAGCCTTCACGGAAACGGTTAATTTCCATATTGGTATTGTCATCAACCGAAATGAAAGAGCTTATGCTCACACCTTCACTAACTTTGGTATTTAGGTTACTCGCACTGGTTAATGTTTCTGAGTTTGTGCGAATTTCTTGTCCTAGTTTTCTCGAAATATTAGGCAGTGTTTTATGCTGATCACGCATTTGAAGTAATAACGGAACCGTGCCCATTACCCCAGCCGAAACCACAACGCCACGAGTGCGAATTGTGTATTCACGCTTTCCGCTGTCGGTTTCTTGCAATACCGTGACAATGTAACCTTTGCTACCATCTTGAGCGCCACCATCTTTTTCACTGATAGGCTCAATTTTGGTTACCGTCGATTCAGGGCGAATTTCCGCACCATTACGTTCCGCAAAGTACAGATAGTTCTTCATCAAGGTATTTTTGGAATTATGACGACAACCAATAATACAGCTGCCACACATTTGACAGGTTTTGCGCACAGGACCATCACCATTGAAATACGGATCAGCGAAATCCTTGCCTTGCTCACCATCATCTTGCGGGAAGAAAACCCCTGTCGTCACGGTTTTAAAGCTATCGCCAAAGCCCATTTCTTCACCAACTTCACGCAACGTATCATCGGCTGCATTGGTGTATTCATTTTTCGCAGTACCAAGCATACGTTGAGCAAGCGAATAATATGGTGCAAGAGTGTCTTTCCAATCAGAACGTGTTTTCGACCAAGCTGGAGAAGAAAACACTTCATCATCAGGAATAAGATGCACGTTAGCGTAAACTTGCGAGCCACCACCGACACCCACACCGTGGATCATGGTCGCCTTACTGGTGATCGAAAATTTCACTACGCCTTTCCAACCAATTGAAGGCTGCCACAGGTAATTTTTGTTGTCTAAATTGGTCTCAGGCATATCGTCATCACGACGTTTGCCCATTTCCAAAATAACAACACGGTTTCCTTTCTCCGTCAGCCTTAATGCGCTTACCGAGCCACCGAAACCCGAACCAATGACTACTTGGTCAAAATCGAACTTATCACGCTCTATCATATTGCCCCGTCCTTTGCTTCAATCTTGTTTTTATTTTTAATTATCGTTATTGGTGTTTTCTGTTTTATTTTTAAATACTATGATTTTGATTTAATTAAGAAATCCATTACTCGTTTTGCTAACTTTCCATAAGGTGGCGCTAAATATTTCATACCTGAGAAGTTCGCTTGGTAAAACACTGGACGCAATTTTGAGAAAGTTAAGAAACCTTCATAACCGTGATAATGCCCCATGCCACTGCCACCGATCCCACCAAATGGAAGATCATGCTGAACCACATGCAGCAAGGCATCATTAACCGAAACCCCACCCGACAATACCGATTGAATATAACGATCAACCAAGTCTTTATCGTTACTGAATGGGTAAAACGCTAACGGACGATCATGCGCTAAAATGTACTCAATCACTTCTTCTGGCTGCTCGTAAGTTTTCACCATCATCAATGGGCCAAATGTTTCACGTTGTTCAATGATCATCGCATCGGTTGTATCAAGCACATAAGTTAGTGGAATTTTACGAGTTTCAGCATCTGCCTCTTGGTTATTCAAATTCACCAAGGTTGCACCCATTTGCTCCGCTTCGTTCAAGGTATCAATCAAACGTGCATACGCCGTGTCATCAATGATTGAGGTGTAATCTTTGCTATGAATATCAGGGCAATGTTTCGCAACCCACTTTTTAGATGCTTCGATAAATTGGTCACGTTGGGATTGATGCACAAACACATAATCCACGTTGGTACAGATCTGCCCTGCGTTAAATTGTTTCGCAAATAGAATACGTTCAACCGCTTTTTGCATTGAATAATTCGGATCAATCACCGCTGGAGATTTACCGCCAAGCTCCAACGTCACCGGCGTTAAGTTCGCAGCACAAGCCGCCATAACTTTACGACCTGTTGCACCTGAACCAGTAAACATTAGGTGGTCGAATGGCAGCTTGGAAAATTCGATACCCACACCACCGGTTTCAACGAAGAACTGCAATTTGTCTTCCGCAAAATATTTCGGAGCCAGTTCTTTTAAAAGATGCGTTAGATGAATTGAGTTCTCCGACATTTTCACCATAGCTCGGTTACCTGCAGCAAACGCCGCCGACAAGCCTGAAAAACTCAAGTTAATTGGGAAGTTCCAAGGAATGATAAAGCCCACAACCCCGACTGCTTGAGGGATAACACGATTTTTCGCCCCAAAATACAGCGTCATATCCACACCACGTTTTTGCACCTTCATCCATTTTTTAAGGTGTTTAATGGTACTAATAATGTCATCCGCTACCGTGACCACTTCAGCAAATAAGGTTTCATGGTGCGAGCGGTTGCCATAATCTTTATCAATCGCCTCAACGATAGCTTGACGGTTTTCCATCAACATGTTTTTTAAATTAGTCAAATACGCTTTTCTTTCTTCATAACTTTCCTGACCATGCTTGTTAAATGCTTGCTTTTGTAATGTTAAAGCATTACGAAGTACGGCACTGATCGCTTCAGGGCTTTCATTTGGTGTATCTAAAATCATTTCAGCAGTTTGAGTCATGTTGTTGTTCTCCAAATAGAGTTAGCGCATTCCATTATAATTTTTATATATCTTTTATATTCAACCAATTAAAAGTAGAAACAGTTGAAACTCTCAATTCAATACATACATTTTGTTTCATTCTAGTGTATATGATGAAGACTTGTTCATTTGACTTTTTAAGACGCATATTTGACTTTATAGGACATCAAACTTCAATAACTAGAATTCGATCACAACTATTTAACCAAATTGTTATAACCTAGCGAAAAATGAATCGTCGAACAGTAACACTAAGGTGATAGAGCAAAGGGAAAGATAGAAGAAAGGAAGAAGAAAGGAAGATGACCTATTTTATTCGTGCAGCGTGTTTGAAAGGCTATGAAGATATTGTTCGAAGTTACGGGCAGAATCCGACTTTGCTGCTAAAAAATGCGGGCATATTACCGAGCCAACTGAATGAGCCTGAGACTTTTATTTATTACGAACATTTTTTAAAAGCATTAGATAACGCCAAAGTGGAATGTCGAAATGAATTGTTCGGCCTAGAACTCGGTTTACGCCAGAATATTCAAGGCTTGGGCATGATCCACCATTATATTTATCGACAAGAAACCATCTTGGATGCCTTAATCGCCTTAAACAAATACATTCACATTTACGCTGAAGGTTTCTCGATTTCGATTACCTTGGTTGAAGATCAGTATCAAATCCAGTTTCACCATTTACAACAAACCTTTTTCACGGCGCAAAAATCACAATTCACACTCGCAGCTTGTTTTAGCATTGTGATGGAGTTACTCGATGTTCAAGATAATGTTGTGAGTGAGATCCACTTAAAACAGCCAACCCCGAACCAAAGCATTCACTATTTTGAGCATGTTTTTGGCTGCCAGATCCAGTTTAATGAGCAAGAAGATACGATCTATATTCCGCAGCATTGGTTGATGAGAAAGCCCGTGATTCCTGCTACTTTTAATCCATTAGCGATTGAAGCTCATAGTGAGATTAGAAAAAACACCCCTCTTCACCCTAACGATAAGATCATTGATTTTATTAAACAAACCATAAAGTCTCTGTTAGCAACCGGCGAATGCAATAAAGACAACATAGCACTTTGTATGGGGATCCACCCGAAAAAACTCCAGCGTTTATTGGCTGAAAACCACACCAACTACCGAGCCATTACCGAGGAAGTCAGAAAGCAAGAAGCGATAAAATTATTACAGCAACCCTTACTCCCTATTTCCATGATTGCGTTAAAACTCGGCTATGCAGATATTGCAATTTTCAGCCGAAATTTTAAGACTTGGTTTAAGCAATCACCAAGCCAGTGGCGGGAAAATATCCACCTATAGGTTAGAAATAAGATGAACTTTTGTATCGAAAATAATAAAAAAAACCACCCCGAAGAGTGGCAAAATGAGATTGATATTACTTAGTTATTATTTAGATTATGGTAGCAATCTGATTATATTCTTGAGAATCTTTGAAGCGTCGATTTTCTAGCGCTGTATTCACTAAGCTAATTGTTTTCGCCATAGACAGCGTATGTTCAGAAACTTTACCTTTAGCATATAGCCATGACGCAATATCCCACAAGCGCCACAAAGGATCTTTTTTTCCTAACTTTCTAACAGGAGATGGGAAACCACCTCCACCAAAAACGCCTTTTTTGTATTTGGATAAAGTGCTTTTTTTTACACCTGTCGCTAAAGCTGCTTCCCCTAAACTCACCAAATCGCCTTCAACAGATTCAACTATAAGTTGATAACCTTTTATTGATTCAACATCTTTGATAGCTTGAACAATTGCAGTTTCCAACGATTCCGCTTCTCGCTCAAATTCGATATACATAGATTCATCTACAGAGCAAACAAACGCATCATCACATACTTCATATACTGCAGATGAAACATTAAGAAGATCATCATTACTTAGAATCGCAATATTGCCAATGTTAAGTGTGAATTCGTAATTGTTCATAATGTTCACCTAATTTAAATTGAAAATGTTGGGGCAACTCCGCCCATGTTCTTTATGAGTTTGAAAAAAGCCCTAAATGCAGGGCTTGTCATTATTTACATTCGTCAACCCATTTATAAATCCGTTTAGCCCATGCACCGTGGTTCACAGGTGTTGACGGAATGGATTTTCGATGGCATTTATTCTTATGCGTACACATTAGAATACCTGCAGGATGACCATTGCTCTTCTCGTATTTCCATCCATGTTGAATGGCATACTGTAGAGCTTTGTCTATATCTTTCTTGCTATGAAGCTTTCCGATAAGACTCCTCCTAAGTAATGTTTCAATCTCATTTTTAAAGAACAATGGGAAGAAATTGCCTCCCAACATCGACAATTGTACCTATAAATACACTTACGTCAACAATTGTGCCTATTGTAATTAATGCTTCCTAAGCTGCCTGGGTGGCAGTGAACTGATAACGATTCCGGTATTCAAGAAGGTTAACTTTCTAAGCTGCCTGTGCGGCAGTGAACGAACAGTTCCGCAAGATAAATTTAATGAGCTATTTCTAAGCTGCCTGTGCGGCAGTGAACGCAACTAATTCTCGATGAAGAAGTGAAATATTTTTCTAAGCTGCCTGTGCGGCAGTGAACATGTATAATATGAAATCAAATCAAAACAAACATTTCTAAGCTGCCTGTGCGGCAGTGAACCGATAACCTCGCCTTCCTCCGCCTGTTCTTCTTTTCTAAGCTGCCTGTGCGGCAGTGAACTCGCCAGATTGGGTTAGGGATCACGTATTCTGTTTCTAAGCTGCCTGTGCGGCAGTGAACGTTTCTTGCTTCATGGCTGGGTCACGCTAAATTTTCTAAGCTGCCTGTGCGGCAGTGAACTGCGAGGCGTAGAACGTCAAGCTAGGGCGGTATTTCTAAGCTGCCTGTGCGGCAGTGAACATTCAGACGTCAAACGCTAAAATCAGCGTTTTTTTCTAAGCTGCCTGTGCGGCAGTGAACACACTCGGCTACGGTCGGTTTTTCCTCCGTTATTTCTAAGCTGCCTGTGCGGAAGTGAACCGTCTCCACCTTCCCCAATGCGGAATTCACCTTTTCTAAGCTTCCTGTTCGGCAGTGAACTTTCACATCAGCCCTTGTGTTAGTTGAATCAATTTCTAAGCTGCCTGTGCGGCAGTGAACCCTGTGGAGGTATTGCTCAGTTATATAACCAATTTCTAAGCTGCCTGAGTGGCAGTGAACTCCACGGCTCATTGTTCCAGTTCGAACAACGATTTCTAAGCTGCCTGAGTGGCAGTGAACTACAGACCGGCTTGTGATGATCCCCGCGGCATTTTCTAAGCTGCCTGAGTGGCAGTGAACAAGTGACATATCCAACTAACGAATTTATGCGATTTCTAAGCTGCCTGAGTGGCAGTGAACTTCGGCTTGTAGCCCACTTCACTGCGAGCATATTTCTAAGCTGCCTGAGTGGCAGTGAACGCATTATTGATGCTTGTATTACTCGTATTCACTTTCTAAGCTGCCTGAGTGGCAGTGAACGAATTTGATTTCGCAGCACCCCGTGAAATCGATTTCTAAGCTGCCTGAGTGGCAGTGAACACATCTGGCTCGGCACAGATAACGATCAAAATTTTCTAAGCTGCCTGAGTGGCAGTGAACAGGGATAACCTCATAACCACACTCAGCAAATATTTCTAAGCTGCCTGGGTGGCAGTGAACGTTGAGTCAGCATATTCCACCCACAAAAAAAATTTCTAAGCTGCCTGGGTGGCAGTGAACTGATGCCGCTGAAGAAAACTCCGCCGGTTAGTTTTCTAAGCTGCCTGGGTGGCAGTGAACTGCATGTTTCGTTTTGTTTGTAAGTGCGGCTTTTTCTAAGCTGCCTGGGTGGCAGTGAACCCTATTCACCAATCGCCAAACTGCCTGAATAGTTTCTAAGCTGCCTGGGTGGCAGTGAACTTCCGCAGCGAAACTGTAAACAGTCGCCCACGTTTCTAAGCTGCCTGGGTGGCAGTGAACAAAGCGCCTTACGGGTGTGCATGACCGCAGAATTTCTAAGCTGCCTGGGTGGCAGTGAACAGCTTATTTGTATCAAATGGGTATCCCAGAGTTTTCTAAGCTGCCTGGGTGGCAGTGAACATGAATAATGCGTTTCAGGTTGGATGGGAAACTTTCTAAGCTGCCTGGGTGGCAGTGAACTTTTTAGTGTGCCTGCGTCAACTTTGAATGCCTTTCTAAGCTGCCTGGGTGGCAGTGAACTTTTTAGTGCGCCTGCGTCAACTTTGAATGCTTTTCTAAGCTGCCTGGGTGGCAGTGAACGTAAACCGAAATAGCACGTCTTGTTTGTTGACTTTCTAAGCTGCCTGGGTGGCAGTGAACGAAGAAGAACTTGAGTTCCAGTTGCTATTAGATTTCTAAGCTGCCTGGGTGGCAGTGAACTCTTGAGCGCAGCCTTGCTGATAACTCTAAGCTTTCTAAGCTGCCTGGGTGGCAGTGAACGGCATCATTACAGATAAGATGAAATTCTAATGTTTCTAAGCTGCCTGGGTGGCAGTGAACAATCAACCACATCAAACAGCCGTCACTTAACATTTCTAAGCTGCCTGGGTGGCAGTGAACTCTCCTCGATGACTTCTTGGTATTCTTCCGCTTTTCTAAGCTGCCTGGGTGGCAGTGAACCTAGCCGCATCTGGATCGCTTAGCGCTGAGTCTTTCTAAGCTGCCTGGGTGGCAGTGAACCCTAAATAATTCGCCTGCCTCGGAGTCTGTTATTTCTAAGCTGCCTGGGTGGCAGTGAACGTGGAAGTGTCGGACGCTCGCATTTTTGGGTTTTTCTAAGCTGCCTGGGTGGCAGTGAACCGCTTTAAGTCTTTCTAAAATTGACGCTAACATTTCTAAGCTGCCTGGGTGGCAGTGAACCACCATTTTACGATGCAAATTCATCGCAATATTTTCTAAGCTGCCTGGGTGGCAGTGAACAAGAAGCTCGTCATGTATTAACGGAATCGCACTTTCTAAGCTGCCTGGGTGGCAGTGAACCTGTGCTCAACTCCCGCCTTTTTACAATGATATTTCTAAGCTGCCTGGGTGGCAGTGAACGATTTAATAGCTAATTATTCGCCATTTTTGGCTTTCTAAGCTGCCTGTGTGGCAGTGAACAAAACACCACAATTTCACTGATTTTAACTTGTTTTCTAAGCTGCCTGGGTGGCAGTGAACAATGAACTGTTCGAGTTGATTTGTCATTTTTATTTCTAAGCTGCCTGGGTGGCAGTGAACTCGGCATCAACGCTGTAATAATCGTCAGGATTTTTCTAAGCTGCCTGGGTGGCAGTGAACACCAATGACTAGACAGTTTGCGGATTCTTTCTTTTCTAAGCTGCCTGGGTGGCAGTGAACCGGTATCAACTATTGAATGGTGGGAAAAGCAATTTCTAAGCTGCCTGGGTGGCAGTGAACAACTTCTGGATCTTTGCCGAGGTTGCCGACTATTTCTAAGCTGCCTGGGTGGCAGTGAACTAGTTGAATTTAATGACATGATGAAAACAGATTTTCTAAGCTGCCTGGGTGGCAGTGAACTTTATGCTAATTTCGTATTTCATACTGACAGCTTTCTAAGCTGCCTGGGTGGCAGTGAACGCCTTGGTGATACGTCGCATATTTTTGGGCGTTTTCTAAGCTGCCTGGGTGGCAGTGAACAATAGAATATCAGAATAAAAATAAGCTACAACAAGCTGTTAGGATAAAAAATACCTTTTTTACCTTTCAAAAAATAGCAAGTTGTAACTTATTGATTAATAAGCAAACTTTTAAAGAGCAAAAAGTACAAGGTTAAAACTGTGGAACAGTTCCTCTTTCTCCATCTCCGTTTGATTTGGCACTTAAGCCATAACAATCAAATTTTCCACTTTCTGCCCTACTCGTTTCTATCTTTTGAATAAAAAGCGGAAACTTACTATTTTTGTCTGGCGAACGCTGTTTTGTCTCTTGGCTATACAAATAAACAAAAGGCAATTTACATGAGGTTTCTGGTTTTGTTTTTTCTAACTTAACCAAACATTCTTCAATGGTTTTACCTGATTGTGATGCGTATCGCTCTGCCTTGCTTCTCATATCTTTTTCGATGCGAGCAGGACTTTTAACATGCTTACGTTCAAAGATGACATACGACACACTTTCTGGTGTTTGTTGAATACTTTTAACATGAGCATAATCACTCAAACGCTCTAACCACTTAGTAATACTTAGAGCTTCTAGCGAATTCATATCTTCTGCAAAAAGACGCAGTTTATTGCCCAAGGAAAATTTATCTGCTTGATATTGCGGAAAGCTGATTGCTATCTTGGAAAAATTTCCATCAGTTTTATGTTCAACTAAGGCAATATGCACTTGTTGAAATACGTGCTGCCAAATAAAGCCAAGTGAAATTTCTGTATCAGGCAATAAGGTGATTTCTTGATAGTAATTCATGGCTTTTACCTATTTATCACTTTCGCCAAATACACCACCTCGAATTAATACCGCCATAACATAATGTTCATCTTCAGACCTTAGTAATTGCTCACCTCGCGCCCACTTATCAAAAAAGCTATAAAAATCTTGTTTTTCTTTTGGTGTTCTAAAAGCTGTTCCTAAATTAGTCACGGCTCCATATGGTTCGACAGCAATTGCCCCGGCCGTTTGCTCAGGATCTTCGTAGGCAGGATACCAAGTATCAATAGAGCGTAATGCATTACCTATTTTTTGAGAGTGCATGGCAGCATTATCATTAACTGCATATAAAATTTTACTTTTCTTATTTTTACTATTGCCTTTATCTAAAACTAACTCTTCACTCGGGTATACTTCCTGAGCTTTGCCAACTTTTGCATAACAATCAATTTGCAACATTAAGTGATCTGATTCACTAGATAATGTCTGAGCAATACGCTCTGATAGGCTGTTCAACTGCTCGTTTGAGTATTCGAAATTGCGAGTACTAAATTTGGTAGCATCAAAAATCCACGTTTGCTCCATCCCCTTATTTAAAGCTTTTACTTGTACTTCTATATCTTCGGCACCAACTCTATTTCGCCATAAGAATCGTGCATTCGCTAAATTGGTTGCATATCGTTTTGCTAATTCTTTGCATTGATGATTTTCGATATATTGATTTACGGCAGAACTGTAACTTTGTTTAAATGCACTGTTATTACAAGCAGAAGGTTGCGCTAGCCCCCCGAGTACTTTTAAGGTGAAATGCAACTTTAATGTGTCTTGATTTGGGTCTAAAGCACAAGCATCAACTCGTTGTAAATTTGCTTTTTCTACTTCAGCATTTAATTTAACCGGATCATTTTGCACAGCGGCTTTTAGGCGGTTTGAAATTGTTCCTCGAACTGACTTTTCTTGTAGAGATAACGGATTGGCATGATCTTTATTTTCCCATGTTGTTCCGTACATATAACCATCAGATGGTACTAATTTTTTTTCAAATGCTAGAACTGATGCAATATCTTTATTTTTAGCCATTATTTTATTCCTTATGATAATTCGTGTTCTTGAATGAAGTTATTTTGTTGACATATATATAAATCATTGTCGAGATCTGGGAAATAATGCCAAAGCATCTCATCAAGATGTTTTATTTTATGCACCATGACAAACTCCCCTAAAGTGACAATGCTTTCAGCAAATCGATGTGGTACATCAGGATCTCGTTGATTCTTAGCTTTCCCAAGTTCAGATATACCCTGAAAACCTGTTGCAATAGGTACTATCCAGCCTGATGATTTTCTATGGCTTTCCCAAACAATAGAATCATCTTGTTGTTGGCAAGAATGATAAACGGTTAAATAACTCAACATCGCATCTAATGCATCATTACCTTCATCCATCGCTTCCATCATTAAATCTCTGCGCTCAATTAAGACGTAGCCAGGCATTAATTGACGTAGGATGCCTGTCGTTTCTTGTTCATTATTTTCGTCAATTGTTTTGATTATAGGTTTATGAACATTTAACACATCACCACTAGCTACTTTCATTCTTAAAATACTGCTATAAATAAGCTGTTGAATATTTTCTTCTTCCAAGTCAGATTCATTCCCTTCATATTCAATCACTAAAGATACATCAAGGTGACATCGTGCTTCTTCTATAAATGCAGAACGTGACCCATCTTTATCTAGAGGATTGCCGGTACCAATAATAGAATGAACAAAATCTCCCTCACCTTTATGTGTTTGCAAATCAAATTGATGACTCACCACTGCTGTACTACAAAAATTCAATTGCTCTAAACCAGATTGATTTAATGTTCGCTCTAAACTATGAGTAAAGCCCAGCCATGCTGTCATAGCTGGAAATCCTATCGTAAAAGGGCTTGATAAGGCATTAGCATTATGAATTTTTATGTGAGGTAATATCAGTATTTTCATCGTAATGCCTCTTTATTATCTTTCACTATTCTTTCTATCGCTAATAGTTCTTCGTCGGCTAATGAAAATGAATGAGTGATCAATTTTTTATAATGACGAATTAAACTTTGAGAAATTTCCCTTACTATACTATCCAACCAGTCTGTTTCATTTAGACGAAAAGATTCATACTCAGGGTAAAGCCAGATTTTTTGCTCTAACTTTAATTCTGTTGGTAAATGACCATCATAATCATTTAAAAACAATCTAACCTGCCACATTTTTTGAATGATAAGATCTACATATTCTTGAATACGAAAATCTCGGCCATGTCGAATATTTTTATTATTGTGTTCAGTTTTTAAAATTCGATGCAAAGATTCAATCACTTCTTTGAAATGCCAAGGTTTTATACTGTCTTTAAAAAAATCAGTTTTAGGTATGTGTACATTTCTTGGTTTAAGCTCTGGTGGAATAGATGCTAATAAATGTGCTTTCCCTGCATTTTGATTATTTAACACACTGATATTTTGAGGTTTTGTCCCACCAAACCCAATGGTTGTCAGGTTGAATATTTCTCGGTAGCCATTAGCATGATATTTGTTTGATTTTTTACATTCTCTAGCTACTTTTATATCTTCACCAAATCTAAGTGCATCAATACGTTTTCTCTGTTCGAATAAATGACCAGAATTGGTAAGTATTGAAAGTAGATGGTATTCATCAAAATCAACAGGAAAATATACTTGCTTTATTTTTGAACTAGTAATAACTTCTTTATCAGATTCGATCATTTTAAGAAAACCAGATCTTAGTTCATAATAGTCACAATTGGGTTGATTTAATAAAGCTTGAGCGATACTTGTATCCTGTTCAATGTGTTCTAATAAATTTAAGCCATCTTGCATTACTAAAGTAAGAAATTTGTAAACATCTAATGCTGCAGCATTACCTAAAGCATCAGAAGGAACATTTAAATTACCAGAACGTAAAAACCCATCTTTTTTAGGTGAGTTTTCAGCAATGATCGATGTAACATAACCATTTTTGTTTTTTCTGGCACTAGGGTGACTAAATGTACATGGGTGAGTAGATATTGATATTTGCCCTGCTCTTTTTGCTGCATCAGGTAACCAATTTCCTAGCTTAAAAATACTTTCGCATTCTTGTTTCTTTTCAATGAGTTCAGATTCACTCATACTAGCTTTTACATTTTTTTTCACCCAAGCTTCTTTACGCTCGGTGAAAAACCTATTTATTGCAGGATCTATCACATTCTTATCCTCCATCATTTCACCTTAACCAGACCAAACTGGTCGTTATAACTGTATCCACTTTGTTCATCTCGATGAATCACACTAATTTCGCCAAATTTCAATGATGTAAAGTACTCTTCACTACTATTTTGGCTATATTTTTTTACTAGTTCCATATAATCACGTTCTAGCCAAAGTCTATTTTTTTGCTCTTCAGTAATTGGCATATGCTGAATGTCTAGTATAAGTTCAATAACATTGAATCCACCATGGTCATCACGTTGATAGAAATTAACTTGTTCATTTTTTTTAATAAGGTAAAGCTGAATGCTCGGTTCAGATTTTCTGAATCGTTTAAAGTGTTGAGGTAAACCTGTTAACCACCAATAATCTGTTATATGTCCATGTAAATGATCACACCAAAAGTTTACAGGTTTTCTTCTCTGTGTAGCTCTACTAAATCTACCTTGTTTAGGCGGCGTTATTTGCGACGAATTTATTTGAGCAATCCCAAATGTTCGTACCATTGAAAAGTGCTCTAGATCCACTAAATTATTTTTTGGATCTAAATCAGAACGTTTCTGAACTCGAGCAGAAGCATCTAGCGATCTTTGTAATAACTTAACATCAATTAACTTTGTAAGATCATGGCTATTTAGTTGTGTTTCTTTGTCTACTTCATAACCAGGATAATTAAATACACGGTCATGATAACCTTCAAAACCTTTATAATTAAATTGTAATAATGCAATATTAGGTTTCAACATTTCATTATCCCTATGCCGTCTTACCCTTCCTGCCATTTGGATAATAGAACGAAATGACGATGGTTCTATTACCGCCCAATCAAAATCATGATCTCGGCCGACTTCTTCAACTGGAGTCGCAACTAGAATAAAAATAAGATTTTTAGAATGACATTGTTCTAAATGACCTCGAATTACAGGGTGAGAAAAAGCTTGCGGTTCTTCCCCTAAACTTTCTTTTCGTTTTAATATCTGGTCTAAATGTTTTTCTTGCTCATGCCTTAATAACAAAATTTGCTGACTATGGTAAGCCATACAACGAACTTCTACATTTTCTGGCCAATCATAAGACAATAAGTATTGAGTCAATTTCACGCAGGGGCGAATATTTGCCATTCGAACTACACCAAAAGAAACTTTAGTCTGTGTGGTTTGCTCAATTGTGCAATGATCTCGATGTTTAGTTAAAATAGCTTGTTTAATATGAGAGAAATACTCTTCCTCTATGCTTTTATTCTCACTTTCATTTTCCCCTTTAGAACAAAGGTGAATTTCTGCTTTCCGTTTGACTACTTGCTTTTTTAATTTTCCTAATCTCTTTTCGATAAAATGATTCTGGAAATTTTTAAACCCTTCTATAGCCTCATTTTCACAACCAACTAATTCAGAATCAGTATTAAATTCATCAATATAAACACAGTTCACTTTTGCTAATTTATCACGACTAGCAGCAAAAACTTTCCAACCTTGTCTATAAGCATTAAACAAACCAAGAGCAAGATCTGGTGGTATGGTCGCAGATGAAATCATCACCTTGCGACCTAACATTCCGGCTAAATGTACCAACCTACCAATTGCAATTAGATCATCACCAATAAAGTCATCTATTTCATCAATAACTAGGTCTGACGACATCAATCGTAAATAAGGCAAGATATAACGCCCACCTCTTTTTGTCTCTGTTGCAGACATTATATGATCTATCGTGCATGCTAAAACTGGTGCATAAAGTAATTTGCGATCCTTTTCACTAGTTAAAACAGTTGTTAACTCATCTTCAGGTAATATGCCTTTCCAATGAAGTTCATCCATATCGTCTTGTAAACATTCGGCTGACTCTGAACCAGTTTCAGAAGAAGAAGCCTCATTATCGTCTTTATCTATAGCCTCTCTAGACTGATGTAATTCAAAAATTGATTTGGAGCCGATCAATACTGCAAGGTCTTTATCCTGTAGCTTTAGTCTATCTTTATATTCATCACCTGTTTGCAATGTTAATGTTCTAAGCCCAAGTGCAAGAATAAAACGCAAACTTTGCCCATCATCAGATATGGCTTGCATTATTTTGGCATTTGCAATTGTTTTACCGCACCCTGTACTCGCCATATTGACAATAAAATAGGCATTAGTTTTATCATCTGTTTGAGTTCGCCACTGATTTAATTTTGTAACAGCCTTATCTTGCCACTTAAATTTTTTCGGTGTGTTAGGTTTAGGCGATAACTCAGATAATTCATCCGCCTTTAATGGATTCGTCTCAAAATAAGGAAGTATTTTAGCTGCGTTAATTGCGACTTCTGTCACTTTAACCAAATGCTCATCTAATTTTTGTTTCAATGCTTTTGTGCTTGGATCTGTATTAGCATACAAAACACTTAAACTTTTCCATTTATTATCATTGGGCTGTGATGAGTAAAAATGATCACCTAACATCAGGCATAACCTTGCATGATGTAAAATAGCCCGCCAACTTCCATCTTTCATCGATACTTCAATAAGAGGCAGTTGATGCAATAATTCCTTTGCTTTGAGTTTTAATTGTGATGTCCAGATGTTTGATTCAGATAAAAAACCATTGGGAAAATCAAAGCATTTAGGTAGTAATAATTCATAATCTTCAAACCTGTTTTCATACCCCCAAGCTTGAGAAATGTTTTTCAATAATTCACTGAATGATACGTTTCTTTTGTCCCTTTGGTGCTGGCACAAATCTTTATCTTTTGGCAGCGGCAAACGATGGTGAGATACAATAAGCCAAATAATTAAAGATGCGGCTGTAGGTAGACCGGATAATGGACTTTGTTTACCTATCAAACTAACCTTATTAAATTTGGATTCATCAATTCCATGATTAATTAAGAACTCTAGCCATGATGTGTCTGTACTTTCTGTTGAAATACTTGTGATCAATTGATTAAATAAAACACAAGAAATCCATTCATGTCGTATTGGATCTCCTTTGTGCCTGGTGTTTATTTCCGGATCTAACTTTTGCTGAAATAATAACGATGCTTTGCCCCAATCATGCAATAAGCCAGCCATGCCAACCAAAGCCTTAATAGCTGGTAGATATTTCCAATCACTTTCAAACTCGCTGTTAAATAAATCTTTTTCTGTGCTATTAACCGCCACATATCCCTCGTCATTAAACTTATTCTTATTCCCCACCACCCACAAAAATTGGCTGCGTGATCTTGAGCGGATCCAGTGGCAACTTACAGCGGTGCTGCGGCTTGCGGTTTTACGCAGCATACGTTTAACCGTATCTAACCCTTCTTGAGTAATAATGGTTTGCCATGTGTTATCTCCAATTCGGTTGGCAAACGCATCCAGAACACGGCGGGTTCTTTTGAGTGCATTTTTCTCGCACTGACTAACAAACGTTACCATCATAATGTTTCACCACTATGTTGATTTTCAATGGCTTCGATTTGTTCATCAGTAAGATCTTGTAAAGCGACCTTCTTCACGGTTTCAAACATGTAATCAAGGGATTTATGATCGGTAAAAGATTGGAGAACTTGCTGGCGAAATTCTTGTTGTGTGGCAGATTCTTTAGCGCAAACAAAAGCCCACGGTAATACGATCGCATCTTTGATTAAATCAGCCACGTCGAATACCAAAGCTCCGCGGCGAGTTTTTCCGTGCATAACAGCAAAACCATGAGGAATGCCTAGCACCCATAAGGTACAGGCAGCTAAACCATAAGCGAGATAGTTACCATGATTTAAAAAGTCATTGGCTAAGTCGGTCGATTTATGCTGTCGTTTGAAGTTTTCTTTTTGTGTAGCATTGGCTGCGTATTTGTATAAACGCTTGGTAAGTTGAGCCTCTGTAAGTAAAAGCTCGGCAGGTTTAGTCGCTTGCTCTGTTCGTTGATGAAAATCCGCCAGAAAGCCTTGAATATCATCGCTTGTGAAATCAAACCCCTCTAACTTTAAGTTTCTGTCTTTGGTCCAAACTTGTTCAAGATAATGAATTCTCGCTTGCTGAAACTGTTTGGCTGCATCTAATCGTTTTGCATCATCAAACCAGAATTTAAGCCAGCCTTGTAAATATTCTGTCGGACGATATTCGCTTTGCGGTGTCATCCATTCGATCTCGCATCCCATATATAACGGTGTGCTACCTCCTCCGCAAAAGCCAACTAATACACCAGCTTGAGCAAGCATTCTCATTGCAGCTTGTGTAATGGATGTACCGTTACCTAAAAGTAAAACCGTTGTATTAGCGATTGGTATATTAAAATAAAGATTCTCTTTCGTAGCTTCAGTGAGATAAAGCACTCGCCCATCTTTTTGCATTACTCGACAATATTCTAAGTAAAACAAATTGGCTCGTTTAGAATGAAGAATTGCTTTTAAATCTGATGGGCTGAGATCTTCCATGGATTTCTCTTTGTATTTCAGAAAAAATCAATATAAATGATTTATTCTGTAATAAATTGATACACTTCAAAAAATTGTTAGATATTATATTAATATTAAAATATGTAACGTCAGGTTAGCCGCATAGGTAGGCTTTGTGTAAATTTTGAATTTTGTCTTCAATTAAACAGATGTAAGTGTTTTTACTGATAAAGCAGAATGGCCGTCACTCATAAAAATATCAACTGAATGATGCAAATAATAGATGCTCTTTGCTAAGAATAAACAAGCTAAATTGCCATAAAAAAGTATCTTGCTGATGTCAAAATGTCACCCTCGCCACAAACCTCTCACCATCATTTTGAGTATCAAACTCCCAACCCATTTTTTCACAGATCCTTTCAACAATCACAATACCGCACCCATAACCAGACTGATGTAATTCATTGCCATCATGTTGGTTAATTACAGTTAAAACATTAGCATCTAGCATTACTGAAATATCACCAACACTGTAACTAAAAGCATTTTTTAATAAATTAGCCATCACAATATCAATAAAACTTGGTGGCGCTTGAATGGTTTGTGGTTCGGTTTCTTGTAGTTTGTAAGCTGCACCTTGTTTAGCAAAGTGTTCAGCCATATTTTCTAAAACTTGATGAATATGAACAGATAAAGATTCATCACTAATATGATGTTGCTCGATGTTTTCTTTTCCTAATAATAAAAATGCTTCGGTTAGAATTTGCATTTGTTTACCGGAATATTCAATTCGATTAACGGCTTTATTTGCCACATTCGGCATATTAGGGACTTTCTTTAATAATTCAGTGGAACCTTTAATCACCATAATTGGCGTTCTTAATTCATGGGAAGCAAAACGGCTGAATTCTTGCTCTCGCTGAAAATAAGCCGCAATTTGCGCTTTGTTATCAAGCAAAGTGTATTCAATACTGCGCGTTTCTTTATAAGGTGTATCGACAGGAAAATCCGGCTTGTCGGGCGACATGGATGCGATTTTCTTTTCGATCTCCACTAAAGGTTTGGATAACAAGCGCACAAAATAAAGGCCGTAAGCCATAACAAATATTAGGAATACCGCACCGACTAAAAAAGTAATCAGATGCAGGTTATCTTCGTATTCATCCAGATAATCATCGGCATCATCTTGAAAAACTACATACAGCCAGCCTCGGCCTGATGGATGTTTGGAGACTAAAAAGTGTTTATCTTCTTTGCCAAGTTGTTCTTCAAAAAAACCTTCACTCTGATATGGCGTTAACCATTCAGGTGTCCCCTCTACCGACCAATAAGTGTCGAGTTCTTGAGGGTCTGGTTTGTCAGCTCTAAAACCGTATCGCTTGTAGTTTTTAAAGTATTCGTGAGTTTCAGTGGTTAACCTATGCTCAAGGCTGATCACTTCTAATCGATCTTGAGCAAAGTAAATCAATCCCCAGAATAATAGGAACATCACGCTGGTTAATACGATGAAATTTAAGCGAATTTTTTTGAAGAAACTGGGCGCATGAGTCATGTTTATGCGTCCTTTTTCAAGCGATAGCCTTGTCCGTGGATCGTTTCTAATCGACTGGTTTCAAAGCCTTTGTCGAGTGCATTGCGTAATCCATAAATATGACTGCGCAGTGAATCACTAAGCGGGCTATCCTCGCCCCACACTTCGGAAATAACCGCTTCTTTAGAAACCGCAGCTGGTGCGTGTTTAAGTAGTAATTTCAGAATTGTACGTTGGATCTTACTTAATTTAATTGGCAGCCCTGCTCGTGTGACTTCATCGGTTTGCAGGTTCATGGTTAGATCGGCAAAAGTCAGGTTACCGACATCTAATCTTGGCCCACGGCTATTTAACGCATGCAAACGCAAGCAAAGTTCTTCCATCGCAAAAGGCTTGTTTAAGAAGTCATCCCCGCCCGATTGAAAGGCTTCAATTTTGTCTTGTAAGGTATCTTTGGCGGTTAAAAATAAGATGGGCGTATTACAGAAAAACTCATCACGCAGCTTTTTTACTGCACTAATGCCGTCGAGTTTCGGCATCATAATATCCATGATGATCACATCGTAATGGTTTTCTGAAATCAGTTGGATGGCACTTTCGCCGTTGTAGGCACAATCAGCGGAAATGTCTTCTAATTCCAAGTAATCCATGATGGTTTCAACAACACTGTGTGTATCGTCTACAACTAATACTTTCATGCTATTCATACTCCTTTAATAGCTAATGTCATTAATCGGCAATTAGCTATCTAACTGCGACAACACCTGATTATGGCTCTTTTCCCATTGCAGCGTGTACATGCGGCATTCTGCTAATAAGGCTTTAACCGCAGAGTTGTTTTCACATGCCTTGTTTACCACTAAATGAATGGTATGTTTGCCTCGTTTTGGGTTTTCCAATGGGTAAAGATTTATATCCAAATTGTGCGCAATGGCGGCTAAACGAGATGGTAAAAAGGTGCTGAACTCACCGGCTTGTAAGGCGTAACTCAGGCTAAAGATACTGGAGAATTCCGCTTGAATGTTGAACTTATCGGTGACGTTTTTCATTACCGAATTAGAAAATTCACGCAAACCGTAGCCATTTTCCAGCGTCATATAGGTTTGTTTAGAAAGATATTCTTCTGTTACTGGCACTTGCTCTGGCTGTTTTTGTGAACGTGCAACTGCGTAAGACAACACATCATCAAAAATCGGCAATGTGGTATAGCTGGAATCGAGTTCGAGTTTTTCATCGTAAAGCAGAACTGCATCCAACTCTGACTTGTTAAGTTTATCAAGCAGAACAAGGTTCGAACCGGTGGAAACAATCAGTTTTACATCTGGGCGACGCTGGGTATAACTGGCGAGAAGATGCGGAATAAGGTCGATGGTGAGCGAGTTAATAGAACCAACTCGTAGGCTATCTGGCTCAATACCTGAGGCAAATTTTGCGTTATCAATGGCGGAGTTGAGATCCCCTAAAATACCATTGAGTTTAGAATAGAGAACATCGGCAGAATCCATAGGAACAAGGTTGCGCCCTTTCTTTTCGAATAAGCGACAGCCGAGATCTTCTTCCAAGCCATGAATGCTGCGATAAACCGACAACATATTGATACCAAGATGTTCTGCCACCGCTGACATGTTTTGTCTGTCCATGTAAGCGACAAAAATTTCTAAGCGTTTAATGGTTGTCGGTATTTTTTTCATAAGCCCTTTTTTATTCCTAAGGGCTTATTTAGATGCTATGAAGTTGAATAACTATCTAGCCGAAGCCCTTTGATGCAATGCTTTTAAGTTACCAAGACTGGTGTTTTCAAAGCAGACGCAATGGGTGTCTTGCATGCTTGCTTTACATAAACCAGTTAAAACAGTACCCGGTGGTAATTCTACCGCTAATTTCACGCCACGTTGATCGATCATGGCTGCGGTTTCCCACCAACGCACTTGTTTTGCCATGTTATAGGCCAAGTCGTAACGAATTTTTTCAACATCATACAACACCCTTGCAGCACTCGCACTGGCATAAGTGATTTTCGGACGTTTAAATTCCACCTTTTCAATTGCCGCCCACAACTCATCGGCTTGTTTTTCCAGCAATTGACAGTGTGATGGCACGTTTACATTCAGGCGTTTTGCGCGGGTCGCTTGACGTTCAATCGCCAATTCACAGGCTAAATCCAAACCTTGGTAGCTACCAGAAACGATGGTTTGAGATTCCGTATTAATGTTTGCAATGTGAATGTCGTGCCCCGTTTTCTGCACTTCTTCGACAATTTTACGCACGTCAGCGGTGGTTTTACCGATGATCGCAGCCATGCCGTAACCTTCTGGATAGGCTTCTTGCATTAAACGGCCACGCAAATCGACCAGTTTCAAACCGTCTTCTAAAGAAATAATACCCGCACAAATGGCAGCCGGAAAAGCACCAATAGAAAGCCCTAAAACATAGCTAGGCTTCATGCCTTCTGCGACCATGTAATCAAAGGCCGCACAAGCAGCAACGGTCATGGCAACTTGCACATTGCGGTTTTGTGATAAGGCTTCTTCGGTATCCAATTCATAAACGGATTGACCCAGAATTTCAGACGCTTGGTCTAATACATTTTGAACCGCGGGATGCTTAGGCAAATTGGCAAGCATCGCAGGTTTTTGCGCGCCTTGACCCGGAAAAGTAAAAAGTGTGCTCATAGTTGCCTCTAAAAATAGTCACGACTTGAAAGAAATAAAAAACGAAAAAAGAGAAAATTAACCCCAAGGATCAAGCATTAAAACCGGTGCTAAAGGCGTTTTCATCATCACGGGTTGTGGCGATTTACCTTGCTCTTTTAATGATACGTGACATTGTAACCACTCTCTTAATGCGAATGCGCCATTAGGGGTTTCAATTTGTACATCCATTTGAACATCAAGCTTGATAAGGTTTTGCCATAATTCAGCTAAGACTTGATTGGAGATTGGTTTCGGCGAATATGCAATCAAATCTAAATCGCTGTTTTCATTCGCAGTGATAATAGAAGTCGCCAATTCAAAACCAATACTGCCCCCTAATCCCCAGCGAATTTTCTGATAGTTGAAAATAGATTCAATGGATTCTAATGCATCAATTTGCTTTAAAGGGTGTTTAGAATAATGCTCTAACCAAGGTTGATTTTGAACCAATTGATCTGGCGTTAATGCACGAATAATCTGTTTAGGATCAACCCAAGCAGCGGCACGTTCACTGCGATGTTGTCCACGGATGCCAACTGGAATTAAGTTAGGATTTTCAGCTCGACGCACCACAACTGGGCGAGTTTTATCATGGATTTTGCACCAGTCAGGACGCTCGGCATTCGAATCTAAACTTGCCTCTTCTGAACCAACCTCATCAAAAACAACGTCTTCAACCCACAACAAAGTATGTGCCGGAAATTGTGCTGAAATCATAAACTCCCCTCTAATACCAATCGTACTAATTGTCTGTTATTTCGCTCATCATACAGCAAAGCCCGCTTACCTCTACGATTTCTCCTAGTGATAAACGGGCTTTTGTTATGTAAATCTTTTTGAGTATGAATCAGTTATTGGAGTCGTTATCAACAAAGCAACCACTCCAACGACAAGTCTGATTACATGAAGAAGTACATAAATACTGGAATAGTTACTGCGAACAAGATAGATGAAAGTAGCAATGCACCTTCTGAATCTTCATCTTGAACACCGAAGCCGTTACCGAACATTACACCGAAGAAGCCTGTTGCTAGTGCTACTAGGAATACAGATGCTGCGATGATAGTTGCGTCTAGGCCAAGTACCGATGCGATACCAAATGCGATAACTGGTTGAACGAAGTTTTTCAGTACGAAACCGAAGATTACTGCGCCAGTTACTTTTAGACGACGAGCAGAAAGGATCAAACCAGTTAGGAACAATGCACCACCGCCTGCTGCAGCTGCTAGAGGAGCTAGAGCGTGAGTCAGTAGTTCAGGCATAGTTGTGCCGAAGCAAGATAGCAATGTACCGATGATTGGCCATAAAACGATTGGGTTTTTGAACGCTTTAACAAGTAAAGGAACAAGTAGAGAACCCATTGATGCGTTTTTGTATTCTTCTTTCGTTTCTTTCTCTAAAACCATTAGTGTTAATGGAGATAGGAAGATTGAACCACACGCAATCGCGATTGCAACGTTAAGAGCAACGTTGTAACCAGCAGGCATTGCTGCGCTTAGGATTGGAGCACCTAAAGCTGCGTAGTTTGGAAGAGAGATAGTCAAAGCGAAAACTGCAGCTTGTGCAGGTTCTTTTTTGAATACGTTACGAGCAACATAGTAAGTAAATGCCCAAAGGATCCACATAGCAAGGACTAGAACGATGATAAGTGGCATTTCTTTGATGAAGCCAGCTAAAGGTGTGTGCCAAGTTGCTGTGAACAAAGCTGATGGTAGAGCAAAACGCATAACGAATACGTTTAACACTGCTACGTTTTTATTGTCAGCTACTTTGCGGTAACCACAAATGTAACCTAGAGCCAGTACCATAAAGATTGGTGCAATTGCGTTTAAAACTGCTTGAAACATGTTTTTATACCTATTTTGTGAAACTCAATGAATTTCACTTGAACATATAAGGGATAACGATGGTGAAATTAACCATCAATTTCTCGTTACCCTTTCTCAAACACATCCGTGTAAAATTTGGCATCAATTCCAAAGGGAAATTCAGCCTAATCGATTCATTTCAATTAGGCGGAATTTTTTTCAGTCGCCTGTTTTACCAAGCGGCTTAATTTATTACCAAGCGGCTTCCATCATTTGACGGATATTCAGTGTCGCTGTACGGTTTTTACCTTGAAGACGCTTAGTAAGGTCATTGCCGTTCGCTTTGATGTCTTCTAATGCTTCAACAAGTGTAGCCGTAATAGTGTTTGCATCTGCTGCTGTTGGTGCAGTTGCTTGCTCAACATCTACGATTTTCCAAAGCAAACCAAGTGTGCTGTAGTTTTGGATGTCGTAAGCCATTGGAGGAATCGTCGCTGCCAATGCTTCTAGTTGTTCAACTGAACGCAAAGTGATGCGAGCCGCAGACTCTTTACCCATTGCGTGAACCATACAGCCTTCATCGTTTAGAGAAATCAAACGAGATGCTTGGTAACCGTGTGCAAGGAAACCACCAGACATTGCTTTACCAACGATCAAACCTAGCACTGGGTGACCAGCGATACGAGCTTGACCGTAAGCGTTAGCTGCTGCTGCAAGAGCAAGGTGGATACCGTATGCTTCTTCACGACGACCGTATGCTTGAGATGGAACGTCGATTACAGCAACGATAGGTGTTTTCACTTCGCTGTTTGCGTCTTGAGCGATGATTTGTTGAACTGCTTTCGCTACGTTCCAACCTTCAAGTAAACCAACTTCGCCTTTTTGTGCGCGTGGGTAATGGTTGTTTTCATCAACAACAACAGCAATGAAACGTGCGTTTTGACCGTTTAATTCGCTATCAACTACTTGTACAGATGGAACAAAACCTTCAACCGCTTGACCTTTTTCAGTCAGAGTTTTTAACCAAGTTAAACCACGATTACTCATGAGATGCTCCTTTAGCGTAGTATTCACGAACCATTTCAGATGTTGTTTGAACAGAAGTATCTACGCTGCTCAAAATTGAAAGGTAATGCTCAACATTTTCACAACGGATTGAAGCAGGCTTACCAGCTTCGATTTGCTCAACAACCATTGAACGAATTTGGTCAGCGTCGTCTTCTGCGAAGAAATCAACTAGGCCAGTGTGGAAACGTTGTTCGCCACCAGTGAAGCTCCAGATGAATGGACGGTTACGAGAATCATATTCTTCGATACCAGCTTCTTGTTCGATTACTGCTGGGCCGTTCAAGCCTAGACGAGCTTCTTTAGTTACGATTAGAGAGCTACATAGTGCTGCTGCGATAGACATACCACCAAAACAACCTACTGCGCCTGCAACCACACCAATCACTGGCACGTATTGACGAAGTGCGATGATTGAAGAATGGATGTCAGCAATCGCTGCAAGACCAAGGTTTGCTTCTTGTAGACGTACGCCGCCAGTTTCAAGAAGAAGAACAACTTGAGTGTCGATACCGTTTTGGTTGTCACGCAATGCTAGATCCATCGCTGCTGCCATTTTCGCACCAGAGATTTCACCCATTGAGCCGCCTTGGAAGATACCTTCGATGCCGATAACAACAGAGTTACGACCCTTGATAGTACCTTTCGCTACCACACAACCGTCATCAGTTTGTGGAACGATACCTTGAGGCATTAGCCAAGGAGAAAGCGTGTGTGCTTCACAACCTAGAACTTCACGGAAAGAACCGTCGTCTAGGATGAATTGGCAACGTTGGCGAGTGTTCATTTCGATGAAAGATTCACCTAGAACGCCAGTTTTGATCACTTCTGCTGGAGCGTGGTCAGCGTTAAGTTGCTCAAGAGCTTGCTCAACACGTAGACCGATAACGCCTGGAGTTGCGCCGAAGTCGTTGATTGTCACTTTCATGCTTGGAGTAGCACCAGTGAAAATGCGCTCTAGAACCGCTTGCCAAAGTGCGCCACGGTTATCAATTGAAGTAGCAATTTCCACTTCAATGTTTTGAGAATCTGTTGCTTCAAATAAAACTTCTAAGTCACCTGAACCCACGTTACCTACGCGGACAGCTTTCTCGATTGAAGCTTGACCTTTAAATGATAATTTTAGTTGTTCCATTGTTTGGAACCTCCAATATTGATAAGTCGATTAATGGTTTGAAAATTGCGTTTCTAAAGCGTCAACAAAAAGCGTTGCGGCTAGCAGATCCGCTGCACCACCCGGTGATGCGTTGATTTCAACCATGCGTTTATTCAACTCGATTAATTTCGACATGCCTTGCAATGATGCACTGCCACCTGTCGCTAAAATTGCTTTCGCCCCTTCTTGCATCAAGGTTAACCCTTCAATGCCAGAGCGAGATAACACACAGGTATCAGACAAACGTGTCATTAAAGCCAGCAATGCATTTAACTGAGCAGCATCTTCGCTATCACCACGTAGACGGCTGCGCTTCAGTTCTGGCAAGGCACATTCTGTAATACTTAAAAAGCCATTTTGCGCTTCTTCACGAGCACCATTAATTTTGTAACGACGAGTTGCGTGTAAGCCTTTGCTAAATACGATTGGCGCATGTTGGTCTGCAATATTTGCAATCACACCAGCTTGCTGACAAATATCTTCTGCACAAACGGATTTACCCATTTCCAAAATTTGTGCAGCTGATGTTGCCAATAAGCCTAATGCCCAAATTGCGCCACGGTGCGTGTTCACACCTTGCGTTTCTTCCATCATCGCCACTTCTGCATCACGGCCAATTTGACCGATTTGCTCACGAACGTATGGGAAATTTGAATCGCTATTCGCTTGCCCTACTTGTGCCATTTGATTAAAAAACGGTGCAAGTGTATTAGCAGAGAGAAGCATCAGCTCAACGGTTAAATCTGAATGTGAACCCGTGTTCATTTGATCCACCAGCCCCGGTTTTGGAGAAAGCAGAACTTCTGTTTCTAATGCCCAGCGAGCGGTATCGCCAATTTTTTCGCACACATCAAATTTATTGCTGCTGTTAGAAACAACAGGGTTTGATGTTAGGAAAATCGGACAAATCGCAGAACTCAACGCATTACTTAACATTGTGGCCTCACATTCAAAGATTCGGTTAAAACTCGTCAGTTACAATTAACTGTGCTCAGTAAAAAGCTCGACTTACCAGCTACGGAATTTCGCAGGTGGGTTGTATAGGCCGTCAGACCATTTCACTAAGTCGTTAACGCTTTTCGCTGCAAGTAGGCTACGGTTTGCATCAGAACGGCGGATGCCAAGATCTTCTGGAGTCACCACTTTGCCTGCCGCACGAAGTTCAGCAACTTTTTCTGCAGAAACAGTTTTGCCAAGGTCAGTAACACCAGCAACCGCTGCGATCATTGCTTTACGTTCTTCAAGATCTTCAGCCATGTATAGGTATGCGATACCTTCTTCAGTTAGAACGTGAGTCACGTCATCACCGTAGATCATGATTGGAGCAACTGGCATGCCGCTGTGTTGGCCTACTTCAACTGCGTCTAGTTTGTCGACGAAAGTTGATGTCTCACCGCTTTGGAAAGTTTCAACCATTTGTACAACTAGCTTCTTACCTTTTACAACATCACTTGTTTTATCAGTGATAAGGTCAAGCCATGCATCAGAGCTGTGACGACGACCACGTGGATCGTGACCCATGTTTGGCGCACCACCGAAACCAGATAAACGACCGTGAGTAACTGTAGATGAGTTACCTTCAGCATCCATTTGCAAAGTTGCACCGATGAACATGTCAGCTGCGTATTGACCAGCAAGTTGACACATTGTGCGGTTAGAACGCATTGAACCATCACGACCTGTGAAGAAAACGTCTGGACGCTCGCGGGTATAGTCTTCCATACCTAGCTCACCACCAAATGAATGCACGCTTTCTACCCAGCCAGATTCGATAGCAGGAATTAGAGTTGGATGCGGGTTAAGAACCCAGTGCTTACAGATCTTACCTTTAAGGCCAAGTTGCTCGCCGTAAGTAGGAAGAAGCAATTCAATCGCCGCAGTATTGAAACCGATACCGTGGTTTAGAGATTGAACATTGTGTTTAGCGTAGATGCCTTTAATCGCCATCATCGCCATAAGAATATGAGTATCTTTAATTAAACGTGGATCACGAGTAAACAAAGGTTCCATGTAGAAAGGTTGATCCGCTTGAACAACGAAATCAATCCAGTCACCCGGAATATCAACACGCTCAAGATCAGAAGCATCTTCAACGATGTTGTTCACTTGTGCGATAACCAAACCGTCTTTAAACGCCGGTGCTTCAACCAATCCTGGAGTATCTTCAGTAGATGGACCACAGAATAAGTTACCGTTACGGTCAGCTGTGTAACCACAAACTAGAGCAACGTTAGGGATTAGGTCACAGTACAAACGTGCGTAAAGCTCGATGTATGTGTGAACCGCACCGATTTCTAAAATGCCATCTTCTAGCATTTGTGCGATACGAACACTTTGTGGGCCTGCGAATGCGAAATCTAGTTTCTTCGCGATGCCTTTTTCAAAGATGTTCATGTGCTCAGGCAAGCTCACACTTGGCATGATCATATGCAAGTTGTTTACTGTGTCTGGGTTAACTTGATCTAAACAGCGAGAAAGGAAATCCGCTTGTTTTTGGTTGTTACCTTCTAGAATCACACGGTCGCCAGAATGCACAAGCAATTCTAGTGCTTCGACCATTTTATCGGTTGGGATCACTTTACCATTAGCAATAGAAGAAACAGCTTCAACACGTTGCTGTTTTAACGCTCGCTTGGTTGCCCATTTGTTGTTAGTTACTGACATATAATCGCCTTTGGTTATCGTCGAATAATGTTCACTAATGAACCATTGATAGTAATCATAGAAGTGAACTGGAGATTTAAAAATCTACACAAATGCGATGTTTATATACAAAAAGTGAAAGTATTTATATTTACCAAGCATTATCAATGACTTATCAAAATAAAAACCATCAAAAATATTCTTTAATCTTTTATGAAACCTCATAAAAAACCGTTTTATCTCTCATTTTCTGCTAAATTCTCTCTTTTTCTTTCATCTGATGAAAAATCCCTATCAATTCAAGTTTACAAGCCAGCAATACAACAAAAGACAATTAGGCAACAATCAAAGAAATTTAGGCAAACGTTTATCTTTCATAGCCTGTAAAGTATTAGAAATATCGATCTTTTAAATCCCCTTCTAACTATCTATTGAGATAAGAGGAATCAAAACATGCTTAGAAAGTTATTCATCCCCCTATTAAGCGCTGCGGCATTGGTTGCATCTGGTGCAGGCTTTGCAAACGAAAGTGAGTTTTCAAAAAAAGAACGCGCCATTATTTCAATCAGTGCTTTTACTGCTAATGGTGATATTCCAAAACTGAAAACAAGTTTAGTTAATGGCCTAGAAGCTGGTTTGACGGTTAATGAAATCAAAGAAATCCAAACTCAGCTTTATGCTTACGCAGGCTTTCCAAGAAGCTTGAATGGCTTAACTGCCTTTATGCAAGTATTAGAAGAACGCAAAGCAAACGGCATTACAGATGAAGTGGGTAAAGAATCGAAACCACTACCGACCGACAAAACCAGCTTAGAGTTCGGCACCGAAAACCAAACCAAGCTAATTGGCCAAGAAGTCAAAGGCGGTTTATTTGATTTCGCACCACAAGCAGATGAATACCTAAAAGCGCATCTATTTGGCGATATTTTTGAGCGTGATGTTTTAACGTGGAGAGAGCGTGAAATCTCGACCATTGCAGCACTTGCAAGCATCGAGGGTGTAAATAGCCAATTAAAAGCACATTACATGATCAGTCAAAACAATGGCGTGACTGTACCTGAACTGCATGCATTTGTTGAGATTTTGAAATCTGATGTGAGCGAAGATATCGCCAAAAATGCACAAACTTCACTGGATGAAATTTTAGCGAAGTAAGCGTTCTGAAAAGAACCTATGTGAGAAAACGGGAAGCTGAAACTTCCCGTTTTTTATTGATTTATACCAACCACACTAATTAGATGAGCAGATAATTAGTACGATTGGTATTACTTAACCAACTGATATTCTTTCACAAGACAATCTAATGGAATACTCAAGCCTGTATGCAGTTTACGGATCATTGAGATAGATAAACGTCTTTGCCGATTCATAACTTCACTAACACGACTGCGCTGCCCAAGGAAAGGAACAAGATCTTTATCCTCTAAGCCTTGCTGCTCCATGCGAAAGCGAATCGCTTCAATCGGATCGGGGGCATCTATTGGATAATGCGCTTCTTCAAATGCCTCAACCAAGGTAGCCAAGACTTCCAACTCATCCCCTTCGGGAGTGTTTGGCTCTGCATCCCATAGCTGTTCGATATGCGCTAAAGCTGCTCGATTATCTTCAGCAGTTTTAATTGGTTTAATGTGCATATCCCCCCCTTTAAATTGTTGTTGCATCAACTTTGTCATACTCAGCATGAGTACCTACAAAGCGAACGTAGACCATTGAAAACTTGTAATTAACAGCAGTAATCAATCGATACTTATTACCATGAATATTAAACACAACCCGATTGTTACCAACAAAAGATGCGTTTCTGTACATTTCCTTTATATCTTGTGGCGTTACCCAGTTTGCGTTCTTGGCTTCGTCATACCATGCGGTTAATGGCTGCTCTGAATCTGCAAACCTTGGTTGTTCCCAAAACTCACGCAACGTTGCCCGTGATAAAATCCGCATCCACTCTATCTCCCTGTTTGCCTTTCCCATTATAGGAAATGAGCAATTAATAGTCAACACATAATTCCCAAAGTGGGAAATAATAACTAATAGAGGCTTCAACGGTAAATCTATCGTATCTGTAAATTCGACGCATACAAACTTCAAAAGTAACCGGCATGCTTTCATTGCTTTTGATCTGCGAGCAATAAAAACAAAAAACGAGAAGCCGAAACTTCTCGTTTTTAACGTTCTGAATCACTCTTGGGTTAGTCTAATTCTTGCTCATGTAAAAATTGATTAATCAAATCAGCGATATCTTGATTATTAAGATCCGACATTGGGAAATGTGTATTCCCATAAATACCAATTTCAGGCAAATGAAGAAGCTGCACTTTCCCACCGTATTTTTGAGCAACATCATTCCACTTTTTAGCTTGTCCAAAAAACACTCTGAATTGTTCTTCCCCTGGAATATTTGTCGGCTTATCAGGAATATTATCGCCATAGATAAGTAAAATTGGCTTTTGAATAAGTTGTTTAAAAGCCTCTTTCGATATCACGACTTGATTCATCTTTCTTCCTGCCAGTGAATACGGCTCTGGTTCATCGCCTTTGGGAAATGGAAAGTTACCTGCTGGCTCAAGTGAAACAATGCCTTTAACATGCTGATTTCGAAGTGCTGTTTGCCAACCTAACCCACCACTCATTGAATGAGTCACCAAAATACCATCACCAATTTTATTAAATAACTTTGATGCTGCATCAATGCTACTTTCCGCATCAAAAGGTCCTGTATTCGGTACCATTTGTCTAAAGAATTGTTCTAAAGCTTTTGGATCTTTTGAAAACTGAACATTTGGGTAAAAATCAGGCCACACACCAAGCCTAAACGTGCCATAACGTGATTGTTCATCAGCATTTGGTGTCAAATCACCGCCTACTGTTGAACGTCCAGCTCGGCCTCTGCGTGGTTGATCGATCAAATAAACAGAATATTGCTTACGCAAAAAGATGTTTTGGAAACCATCCCTTCCATCTGGTGTTGTTTGCCATGTCTGAGCCGATTGCCCGTTACCATGCCAAAATACAAGAGGGTATTTTCTCGCTTTATCTGGGACTTGATAAAACACATAAGCATGATCACCGTGTAAGCTTTGCCCTGTTTCATCTTTGTTATAAAACACACCTTGCTTAATCGGGTCAAACTTCCCTTTATGTTGAATGACTTTACCCCCAATCGCAAAGCTACCTTGGTCTTTTAATACAATAAGTTCACTATTGTGTGCATGCGTGGTGTTGAAAAAAGCACTAGCAAATAAACTGCTCATCATCATGGCGGCTAAAAATCTTTTCTTTAATTTCATATTTATCTATTACATCCTACTTTCAGTGCTGTCTTCATCCATTTAATGCGCTACTATCAATATTCGATTTTCTTTAAGGATGAGAACTAAATTCATGGCTAATACCGCTGAAATTTTCGAGTTACAACCAACAAATGAACAAGAGAAAAAACGCACCATTCTCCATGAAATATCTAGCTTACTCGCCAAACACCTTGATGAAGATTCTGTCATTCATTCTCCTATTTCAAACCTTGTTTTAGCCCGTTCATCCCAACCTAAACCGCCATTACAGATGATCCACTGCCCGTCTTTATGTATTACCGCTCAAGGAGCAAAAAGCATGGCAATTGGTGGAGAAATTTTTCAGTACAGCCAAGATTCTTTTTTGTTAATCACACAAACTCTTCCCGCTGCAGGCACCATTTTAAAAGCTTCGCCGGAGAAACCTTATCTGGGAATGTTGTTTAAACTGGATCGACAAGAAGTAGCGGAAATAGCACTTTCTCTTAATGCAAATCAACATTACCAACTGCCACTTGGAACAAAAGAACAAGAAAAGACATCCGTTGCTTCTTGTGAATATTCCATTGAGTTACTTGATGCGATTTATCGTTTAGTCAAACTGCTTGAAACTCCTCAAGACATTGAATTTATGGCGCCAGTAATTAAGAAAGAAATCATCTATCGTCTGTTAATCAGCCCTGTTGGAGAAGTCTTGGCGCAAATGGTAATTTCCGATAGCCAGAACAACCGTATTTCAAAAGTCATTACCATGATCCGAGAGCAATATAATCAACCGCTTTCATTAACCAATTTAGCTGACCAAGTTCATATGAGCGTGTCGTCGTTACAAAACCACTTTAAAACCATAACTCAGCTAAGCCCGCTACAATTTCAAAAACAGATACGTTTACACGAAGCACGCCGTTTGATGATGACAGAAAACATGGACGCTAAAACCGCTGGTATTAAAGTTGGCTATAACAATCAAAGCCAATTTAATCGTGAATATCGTCGCTTATTCGGTTTTCCGCCATCAACAGATATAAAGCAGTTAAAAAATTAAGTTAAAGGCGATAGTTGATTCAGCCTAATGGTATTTATTTCTCATATCTCCAAAGAGCAGCTCTATCAAACGGATCCATTACTACGCCATCTAAAGCATCTCGCACATCGCCACGCCAGTCCCTCTCTGTTTTTGCTTGGGCGTCTATAACCATAGCAATTCGATCTTTTCCATCATAAGGTGCCCATTCTGGTAAGCGGTTATTATTCGGGTTGCCTGTTCGAGCAAAAGAAACAAAAGCTGACATCATGTTCAAAGCCGTTTCTTTCGCTCTGGTTTTCTCAGCTTCTGTTTTACCAATCATGACACGGGCTTCTTCTAACGTGCCGAATGCAAAAGGAATATCTACAGCATGAGGAGCTCCAAGCACACCATCATCTTGCGGGATATCCCATGAGAAGTTATACATCCAAACAGGTGCTTGCTCTTGATGAGAAGAACGTTCCACTGCTGCACGCTCTAATGGTAATCGGAATTGAACATCACTGGTTGTGGCAATCAAAATATCCGAAGCGGTCATTTTAGGATCAGACTGACGATAGCCTGTAACAATTTCATCGACTTTTTTGTCATCAATACCGAAGCCTTTTTTCAAACGAGTGCGCATTTGTTCTTCTGTAATGTTGAAATTACGCATATCGCTACGCAAGAATAATGTAGATTCGGTTTTAGTGTGTCCGAACATCAGTGGAATGTTGGCAAAATTCGCTAAACCTTCTGGCGACATAGTTTGATGAAGAATATGTTTACCATCAATCGCAGGTCTTGCTCCATCAAAGGTTTTACGTGCAGCTCTTAGTCGAGCATCCAAAATATCTTGAACACTCATTTCTTGTGCTTTAGAAATATTACTCGTAGTTAGACCGAGTTCAGAAAGAAACGCTGTGGCATAAGGTTCGAGGTTTTCTTGTGTATCCAATTTCAAGCCCGCAGCTCCACTCATACTGATCGCTTTGTGGAATAAACCCTTTGCGCTTGGCATAGCAATCAAGGATACAATTTTAGAACCACCACCAGATTGCCCAAACATAGTGACATTTTTTGGATCGCCACCAAAGGTTTCGATATTAGTTTGTACCCATTTCAACGCTGCAATAATATCTAAGTGCCCGACGTTAACCGCATCACCGAAATTATCAGGATCGAGTTTTGACCACGCAGAATAACCAAAAGCATTTAAGCGATGGTTAATGGTAACAACGACCACATCGCCAAATCGAGCAAGCGGACCACCATTCAATCCAGTACCACCACCAGATCCATTGATATAGCCACCGCCATGGATATAAAACATCACAGGACGTTTCGCGTTTTTGTTTAAATCCGGCGTATAAACATTAAGAATTAAACCATCTTCGCCCATATCTTGTGGTTGGTAATACCATTCAAATATCGGATCGTTTAACCCCATTGTTGACTTAATTTGTGGAACCATGTGACCGTATTGACTTGCATCTTTTACGCCTTTCCACGGAGTCACTGGTTGCGGTGCTTGAAAACGATTTTTACCTGATGTGTCTGCAGCATAAGGGATCCCTCTAAATGCAACTGAGCCATTTTCAGAAAGCCCTTCAATCACTCCACCGGTAACTGAGGCGCGAGGCTTTTCAGCCGATAACACAGGAAATGGGAAGCTAACTAGGCCAGCAGTAAGAATAGAACCAGCTAAAAAAGTACGACGAGTGATCATAAATATTCCTTTATTAATCTTTTAATCTCACCATAAAAAATTAATTGAATGATTTCGATAGCTCATAGTGCTTTTAAACGGATTGTGCAAACTTCTTACCATTTTGGACTGTCTAGGTTTTATCATTTCTAAAAACAAAAAACGAGAAGCCGAAACCTCTCGTTTTTATGATTTATCAATCTTGTTTTTTTAGTGACTAGCAGGAAAATCAGTAACGATGACCAACAACGGTAATATCTGCCATTGCGGCTTCAATTGCTGCAAGATCTTGTGCTGTTAGTTGCAATTCTGCTGCGGCCATGTTCTCACGCAAACGAGGTAAGCTACGGCAACCTGGAATTGGCACGATCCATGGTTTTTGAGCTAGTAACCAAGCCAAAGCTACTTGAGCCGGTGTCGCTTGGTATTGCTGACCGATGCGTACTAATAAATCTACAACCACTTGGTTTGCATCAATGGCTTCAGCGGTGAAACGTGGGTTACGGCTTCGTAAATCGCTCTTATCGTAAGTCGTCGATTTAGTGATTGCACCAGTTAAATAACCACGGCCTAGCGGGCTGTATGGCACTAAACCAATGCCTAACTCCTCACAAGTTGGTAGGATTTCTGCTTCAATGTCACGCCACCAAATGGAATATTCACTTTGCAATGCAGCAACAGGTTGAACAGCATGGGCACGGCGGATCACATCTGCGCTCGCTTCAGATAAACCAAAATGTTTAACTTTACCTTCTTTGATCAAGTCTTGAACTGCACCCGCCACATCTTCAATTGGCACATTCGGATCAACACGGTGTTGGTAGAACAAATCTAAACATTCGACATTCAAACGTTTTAGAGATGCTTCTGCTACACGCTTGATTTGCTCTGGTCGGCTATCGAAACCCGCTGCAGGTGAAGCACCAACGCCTTCTTGATGGGCAAAACCAAATTTAGTCGCAATGATGATTTTGTCTTTGTTCAATGGAGCAAAAGCTTCACCTAACAATTCTTCATTGGTATTTGGGCCATACGCTTCTGCTGTATCAAAAAAGGTCATACCTTCTTCAACTGATTGACGCAAAAATTCGATCATTTCTTTTTTATCAGTTGGCTTATCGGCAAAGCTCATACGCATGCAGCCTAAACCTAGCTCTGAAACTTCTAAACCGCTTGTACCTAATTGTCTTGTTTTCATCTTATTTCCTTCGTTCTTGAAGCCTAATAATTCAAATTTTTATAAGGTTGCCATGTCTACAACAAAGCGGTATTTCACATCGCCTTTTTCTAAACGTTCAAATGCTTCATTTACTTGATCAGCGTTCACCATTTCAATCTCTGCGGTGATGTTATGTTTAGCGCAGAACTCCAACATTTCTTGTGTTTCAGCAATGCCACCGATGTTTGAACCAGCAAAGCTACGACGACCTTTCACTACGTTGAATGCGCCAATTTCAATTGCTTCTGGTGGTAAACCAACTAATACAATTGTGCCATCGATAGCGAGTGTTTTTAGGTAAGCATTCACATCATGCTGAGCTGAAACCGTGTCGATAATCAGGTTGATTTTATTGGTGTATGAAGCCATTTGCTCTGCATCCGTCGATAAAACGGCTTCGTCTGCGCCTAAACGTTTTGCATCTTCCACTTTGGCTTGAGAAGTCGTAAACACCACGACTTTATTACCCATCGCTTTAGCAATTTTGATCGCCACATGACCTAAACCACCAATGCCAAGTACACCAACAACTTTACCTTCCGCTTGCCAATGTTTAAGTGGTGAATAAACCGTGATACCTGCACACAATAATGGCGCAGCCGCAGCAAGATCTAATCCTTCTGGCATTTTCAGCATGTAATCGCTTTTACATACATAAGTTTTTGAGAAACCGCCGTAAGTAAAACCACCAAGATGTTTGTCTGGCGAGTTGAAAGAAAGCGTAGTGCCGTTTTCACAAAATTGTTGTAAATCACGCTCACAAGATGGACAACCACCGCAAGAATCAACAATACAACCTACCGCAGCAAAATCCCCTACTTTGAATTTTGATACGTTCTCACCGATAGCGGTTACACGGCCAACAATTTCGTGCCCTGGAACCATTGGGTAATTTGCAAAACCAAAGTCATTTTTCAGTTGGTGTAAATCTGAATGACAAATACCACAATATAAAATGTCCATTTCCACATCATCAGGCAATAATGCACGACGAGTAATTTTCATAATCTTTAGAGGCTCTGTTGAGCTTGTTGTACCAATCGCTTGAATTTGCTTTGTCATATTAATTTCCGTTTTTGAATACTTTTTAAATTGTGTTTTTGACTGTACGAATTGAATTAGTGAGATTGTTTCAAATATTGCAGATCGCCAAACCAGTAACCCGCCGTTGTGCCGCCATCAATTAAGAAATCGCTACCCGTGATAAAGCGGCCTTTGTGACTCATTAGAAATTCACCTAAATCGCCTACTTCATCTGGTGTTCCTGCTCGACCTGCTGGTGATGCTTTCAACATATTGCGATAACCTTCACCACGAGGACCTTTTAGTTCGTCATTTGCAAGTGGCGTCATAATGATCCCTGGGCTGATCGCATTTAGCGTCGCATCACGTTTGCTCCAAGCTGTTGCTTCAAACATCACACGCAAGCCGTTGCAACGTTTTGAATATTGATAAGCCTTTAATGTGTCATCGATACTTTTGATCATTGGCAAATCAAGCAATTGTTCTGTCGGTGTCATGGCTAATAATTCATTATCTGATTCAGAAAGCGCACCTAAGCGATATCCAGATTGAGATGAAATAGTGATACCAGAACCACCTTCACCAATAATCTTGCCAAATTCTTCTAATAGAACTGCGGTGCCGTAAAGGTCAACTTTAAGAATCGCCTCAACCGATGCTTGAGATGGTGATAATCCCGCAGAGTTAATCAGATTCATCACTACACCGTATTGCTGTGCGTGTTCGATTAATGCCAAAATCGATTCACGAGAAGATAAATCCGTCTGAATAGTGCTTACTTCAAATCCAGCATCTTCCATTGTTTGCGCTGCAGCTTCTGCGTTATCAATATTGATGTCCGCTAAAACGACGTGTTTACCCGCAGCAACACGACGAGCAATTGCCATACCAATAGAGCCTGCACCGATTAAAACAACCACTTCTTTCTTCATCATTCTTCTTTCCTCTCAAGTTAGTGACAAGATTATAAGTGGCTAAGATGACTTTGATTAGATAGGATATTTCGAAAGGGTTAATAAGGTGTCCTAATTAATGATTCGAGAAAATTTTAACGAGCTGTATGCTTTTGTGATTGTCGCGCAAGAACGTAGCTTCACTAAAGCAGCAGCTAAACTGGGTATCACGCAATCGGCATTAAGCCAAACCATTCGAGGCTTAGAAGATCGCTTAGATATTCGTTTGCTCACTCGAACCACTCGCAGCGTGTCGCCAACTGAAGCCGGTGAACAACTGATGAATTCTCTGCAGCATCATTTTTCGGCCATTACCGATGATGTTTCCGAACTGTCGCTGTTCAAAGATATTCCGACCGGCCACATTCGCATTACTTGTGGTGAGCATGCTTTAGATTCTGCTCTGTGGCCAAAACTGATGCCGTTTCTTGAGCAATACCCAGAAATCAATGTCGAAATCCAAACCGATAACACTTTCATTGATATTGTGGAAAAACGCTTTGATGCAGGCATTCGCATGGGTGATCAGGTTGAAAAAGACATGGTTGCAGTAAAAATTGGCCCTCAGCTACGCATGGCAGTTGTCGCTGCACCAAGTTATTTTGAGCGTAATCCGATCCCAGAACATCCGAATGATTTATTGAAACACACTTGCGTAAATTTGCGTTTACCGACACTCGGTGGGCATTTAATTTGGGATTTCGATAAAGACGGCAAAACCATTAATGTTCGTCCGCAAGGCCAATTAACCTTTAATTCTTCCGCCCCAATTTTGCGTTCGGCGTTGCGAGGATTAGGCTTGGCTTATGTCACCGAAGATCGAGTTTTGGATTATTTAGAATCAGGTAAATTAGTGCGAGTATTAGAAGATTGGTGTGAGCCTTTTGAGGGATATTACTTGTATTATCCAAGCCGCAAGCAACATCTCCCCGCTTTTAAGCTGATGGTTGATGCGTTGCGACATAAGGATTAATGAATCGAAGTGAAAATACTAGAGAAGCAGCAGAATTCGTTTATTCTGCTTGCTTCCACCATTGTTTAAATACTTGATGAGTATTATCCAATTCCACTTTTTCACCGATCATCGGCGTCAATAAGCGATAGCTTTGGTTTTTACTCAGTTCAGTAATTGCATCAAGCGGTGCAAACCATTTGTGGTAAGCCAAGCGGAATTTACTGTTGTGGATCGGCATTACTGCATGAGTGCCCAAATCATTCGCAGCTTGAACCACATCTTCAGGCAATAAATGCACATAACGCCATGCAGGGTTGTATTGTCCATTGTCGAGTGCCGCAAAATCAAAACCACCAAACTGTTGACCAATTTGTTTAAAATGAGGTCCATAGCCGCTGTCGCCACTCAGATAAAGTTTATGTGAGCCACTAACAATGGCAAACGATCCCCATAAGGTTTGGTTACGTTTTAGCAATCGACCAGAATAATGACGAGCAGGAAGTAAATAAAGTTGCCCTTCCACCTCATTATCTAGCATTAAGTCCATTTTAAAACGCCAATCCCCTTCAGTGATCAAGTTCGGCTCAAAGCCCCATTGCTTGAAATATGAACCGACACCAAGTGGCGTAACAATTTGTTTGATTTTATCTTGCAGCGCCATAATTGTTGGATAATCAAGGTGATCCCAATGGTCATGTGTGATCAGCAAATAATCAATATCAGGCATGTCTTCAGCGGTGTAAATGTTGCTGCCAAGAAAAGCTTTATTGATCATCGGAAGTGGCGAAGCATAATCGCTAAACACAGGATCAACTAATATTTTCATTCCGTTTAGCTGAATAAAGTAGCTTGAATGTCCCATCCAAATCACAACATTTTCAGTTGGTTTTAACGCTTTCAGATCAGTTTTAACACTTGGCAATGGTTTGTTAGGAACCATATCTGGCTGTGGTGAGAAAAACAGTTCGTACAACCTTACGATACGAGGCTTTTGTTCTTCAGGCTTTTGCACTATCACAGGTGATGGTTCGAAGTAATCAAACTGGCCATTTTCATAAGCGGGATAGGTTTGCGCTGAATAATTGGTTTCTGGAGTAGCAAATTTCGGCTGCTGCAAAAAGATATATACGCTGCCCCCAATTAATAGCCCTACGCAAACCACGCTCAGCACTATCCACTTAACACACTTGAAAAATCGTTTCATTCATCATCCTTAATGTTTAAAAGCGTAGGTATAAACTTAAATTAGCTCAGCCACGCATCCACGGCTTCCATTGTGTCTCTTTCCTTATCACACTCTAAATCAAAAGGTTTTTGAAGCGTAGCTTTCGGAGCATAATTTTTTAAAACCGACATGCTGTCACCAATGCCATAACCAGCGTGAGTGATAAAAGGAAAAAGCTGTTTTCGATCCATTTCTACCATGGAAAGGAACGTACGGATCGCAGCTGGTGGGCTCATCCCCCAAACAGGAAAGCCGATATACACTGTATCGTAATTTTTCCAGAACTTTGATAACTGCAAAGGAAAAGGTTGAAGTGGCGGTAATGATTGATTTTGTTTTTCTACCCTTGCCTGCTCAACCGTTTCTAAATAATCTTCTGGATAGGCGTTTAATGGATTGATTTCTAACAAGTCTGCATTAAGCTTATGTTGAAGTTTTTTAGCGAGCATGGCGGTATTAAAGGTTCTGGAAAAATACACCACCAGCGTTTTTCTGCCCTTTAAATCATGAGGAAGAAATTTGTTATTCGGAAAGGTATTCATCTTAGAATGGTCCAGATTGGGAGCAGCATGAAGCGCTGAAATTGAAAATGGAACGATGGCCGCTCCAGATAAAAAAGTGGCGTATTGGATAATACGTCGGCGGTTAAGATCCATATCAAAACTCCTTTTTACTGATCATTTAATTAAAAGAATGACACATCCCTGTGCCTTCAGTTAGGAACTCTTTGTTTTATTAGGGGCCATTATAGGGAGATAGTAGAAATTGATTAGCCGCCTTGTACTGATAGGATTAATAAGTTATTCGACATAATAAGTTTAATCAGGCAAAAAAAAGAACCCCACTCCAAATGAAGCAGGGTTCGTTAATTATGGAAATCGTGTCGTGGTTTAGCTTTAACGAATAATCGAATACTTACGCAATAACCCGAAAATCACTAGCATTGAAAGTACCGCCAGAGCAGCGGCCACATACGAAATGTTAGCAATGCCTAAATAGATAATCACTTTACCGCCAACTAATGCGCCAGCGCCAATGCCTAAGTTAATGATGCCTGAGTACATCGACATAATGGCTTCAAACGCATCGTTATCAATGTTGAATACTTTCACCTGCATGGTCACAGGAACCAGCATCATCACGGTTCCCCAAACAAAGATCAGGCCACTTATGCCCCATTGATTTAGTGCGACCGTGTTCATTAATAGCAAGCAGAAAATCAAAATCACGCCACTTGTGACTAAAAGCTTAGTGTTGTGTTTTTCGCCCCAGACACCAAAAATCACGCTGCCGACTACACCTGCACCACCAAATAACAGCAACAAGAAAGTGGTGAAATAAGTGTTCGCTTGCCCTACTTCATGCATATACGGCTCGATATAACTGTAGCTTGTATAGTGTGCAGTGAAGATCAAGAAGATAAACAGATATGATCCGATCAATACCGGCTTTTTAAACACGGCTGATAAGCTTTTCAAACTGCCTGATGAAACACTTGGCATCGCAGGTAATAAACGATACAGAATGATCATCATGGTGAAAGCAATCACGCCAATCACACCGAATGTGGCGCGCCATCCAAACCATTGACCAATCAAACGCCCCATTGGCACGCCTAATACCATTGCTAAAGAAGTACCTGTTGCTAATACGCTTAATGCAAAGGTCTTTTTACCCGCAGGCGCAACCCGAATCGCAATCGCAGCCGTTATCGACCAAAACACTGCATGAGAAAATGCAATACCGATCCGACTAGCAACTAATACAGGGAAACTCCACGCAAAAACGGATAACACATGGCTTAGACAAAAAAGTGCAAATAAAGAGAGCAGCAGTGTTTTACGTTCGATTTTACGAGTTAAAAGCATTAAAGGCAGTGAACAACATGCAACCACCCATGCATAAATGGTTAGCATCCAACCCACTTTAGAGGCAGTGATGTCAAAACTTTGCCCGATGTCAGTTAAGATCCCGACCGGTACAAATTCTGTAGTATTAAAAATAAAGGCACTAAAACCCATAGCAAATACGCGCAAATACTGCTTATGGCGTGATGCTTTTTCTGTCATGTAATAAGGTCCAAATCAGAATGTGATATAGGTCACATATAATAACATTGAGTTTACAAAATAGCTTCGGTTAATAAGTGAATTTTTCTTATCTTTCAGGCCGATATTTCTAATGAATTACATTGATAAAAAAATAACAAACTCACAAACTCTGCCTGTTTTTGTTATATCCAGATGAATTTTTAGGCGTTTTTTGAATTGTCCGATTTCATCATGAGGAGTAATATCGTCTATATAAGAAATAATGTGACTGACCTCACTATCCTCTACTCTCAAAAAATAATAAATAAGGTTTCTCATGGCTTCTGACTCTAAGGCCACTTTTCGCTCGCTAAAATATTTTAACTACCGTTTATGGGCTATCGGCGCATTGGTTTCAAATGTCGGTACTTGGATGCAACGTACTGCTCAAGATTGGCTGGTCTTAACAGAATTAACTCAACATAATGCAACCGCTGTTGGGATCGTGATGTCGCTGCAATTTGGCCCACACGCTTTGTTACTGCCATTTTCAGGTTACATTGCTGACCAGTTTGATCGTCGCCGTGTGTTGATCATTACTCAATCTATTTTAGCCGTTTTGCCTTTATTACTCGGCTTGCTCACGTTAACTGGCCATATTGAACTCTGGCATGTTTATGTGTTCGCCTTTATTTTAGGTTGTACGACTGCGATTGATGCCCCTGTTCGACAAACTTTCGTAACCGAATTAGTGCCGGACAAAGATCTCTCCAATGCGGTAGCTCTTAACTCAACTTCATTTAATTCAGCTCGCATGATCGGCCCTTCTCTTGCGGCACTCTTAATTGCCGGAATTGGCACTGGTTGGGTGTTTATTGTTAATGGCTTGTCTTTTGTTGGTGTTATTTTCTCACTATTTCATTTCAAAATGGACGAGCTGCATCCTAGTTCTGGTAATGCAAAAGGCAAAGGTGCGCTGTTAAAAGGTTTCCAATATTCGTGGAACCGCACTGACCTTAGAACCATTTTCTTTATGCTGTTTATGATCGGCACTTTTGCGCTTAACTTCCCGATTTTTATTTCCACCATGGCTGTAAAAGTGTTTGATGTTGGTGTTGGTCAATTCGGCTTTTTGACTACTTTAATGGCATTAGGATCCGTTGCAGGCTCGTTACTTTCTGCTCGCAGCGAAGGGCCAACTATGCGCTCATTGGTTCTAGGTTGTAGTGTGTTAACCATCGGATTTGCAGTTTCTGCCGTAAGCCCAACCTATTGGCTGTTCGGTGTCACGCTAATTATGATTGGCGTGTCGGTTCAAACCTTTAACACTTCAAGCAACAGCTTATTGCAGCTGACTACCGAGCCAAGTATGCGTGGCCGAGTGATTGCGATTCGTATGGCGATTGCGATGGGATGTACACCAATTGGCGCACCGATTGTCGGTTGGATCGCCGATGCATACGGCCCAAGGTGGTCACTTGCTTTAGGTGGCGTGAGCAGTGCCATTGCCGCCTTAATTGGTGGATATTATTTTTATCAGCAGAAGAAAAACAACAATAGTGAGAATGAAAGCGAAATATCACTTAATGCAAAATAATAGGAATTCGAGATAAAGAAAAAGCCACCCCGAAGAGTGGCAAATGAGATTGATATTACTTAGTTATTATTTTTTTATCACTTCTTCACAGCATCTTTTGCATTGCTTTCAAAGTATTTGGTTAAAATTTGCAGATCTTGTTTTGACATATTGGTACGTGCGCCCATGCTTTTGGCGACTGGGCCCCATGCGTTTACGGTGAAGTGATCCGGTGCAATTTTTGCGTGGCAGCTTGAGCAGTATGTTGAATCAAGATGATCGGCGTACTGCCATAATGCTTGCTGAGAATCGACAACATCATCTTGAATCGTGCCGGTTAAAGCTGCTGGACGCCAATTATTACCGTAATCATCTTGGCTTGCTTTACCTAATGTAATTTCAGATTGGCCTTTCTCACTCACAACAGCAACAATCGAACGCTGACCTTTCGCTTTATAAATAACGCTTTCGGCGCCTTCCATTTGGTATCCAGTTACTGAAACCATGCGCGATTTTGCATCCGGTTTAAGCACTTGCAATTCAACCGTTGGGAAAATAGTCGCAAGATCCCCCATTTTGGTCATTTGAATGGTGTAAACCTTTTCAGCACTTTTTGACGTTTGCTTAGCCAGTTCTGTGAGTTGCTCTGGTGAAGTAATTTTTGTTGCTTGAGGTTGAGAGTCACTTGAAACAGCTGCATTCTCTGATTTTTCTGTTGAAGATGAAGCATCCGAATGATTACAAGCAGAAGTCGTAATAGCGAAGAAACCTGCAAAAAGTGCAGCAGCAAGAGTGTATTTTTTCATGGAGAAAACCTTTTCAGAACAAAAACATCGGTATTAATGCGAGAAGTTCTGCATTCTACTCTGTCATTCTGAAAGCGGTTTGATCTCCATCACTTCAACTCTTAAGCGGTTAAAGCTTAAGCCGTCATCAAGGCATTAAGCACAAAAAAACAGCCCATACTGATCAGCGTTGTCGCTATTACATTTTTGGTTTTCCATGCAATCACAGCTGCAATCACCGCACTGATTAAGTATGGATTATGGTAGGAAATAGCCAGCTTATCATCGTGGATAAAAACAATCGGTGCCCAAATAGCCGTTAATACCGCGGGGCTGGAATAACTAAGCAAACGTTGCATATTGCCATTGAGTCTTAACGGCAAGTTCGGCGATAGAAACAAATAGCGACTCAGAAAAACCACGGCTGACATGGCTAAAATATAGAACATGGTCATACTCGTTCCTCCGCTAATTCATTAACTGTATTTTGATCTTGTTCTGGTGATTCTTGATCTTTGTGCCCTGCGTGATTATTCGGACGCCCTTCCGCTAAGTAGCCAGCAATCATGGCAACCAAGCTAGAAATAATTAAACTGCCTTCCACTTTCCAGTAGCTTAATAATACCGAGCCGACTAATGCCACCACGACAGAAATCAGAACGGGTTTAGTGCGGATGATTGGCATCACAATCGCAATAAAGGTGGCAGCAACTGCGAATTCCAAGCCCCATTGATCCAAGTTTGGAATGTATTTACCTGCAATGATGCCAACAAAACTCACCACGTTCCAAACAATATAAATGCTAAAACCGGCACCAAATGCATACCAACGATTAAATTCTGCCGTCGATTTATGCCCACACACAGCAAACAGTTCATCGGTTAATAAAAAGCCAAGGGTTAAACGCCATTTCAACGGTAATGGAGCCACTTTCTCACGCATCGACATGCTATAAAGAAAATGACGAGATGTGATAAAGAATACCGTCAGCAACATAGTCCAGAGGCCGACTTGAGCATCGAACATACCTGTTGCCACTAATTGGGCTGCACCGGCAAATAAGATCGCTGATAAAGCCTGCGCTTCCAATGGCGTTAGACCAATATCAATCGCATAAGATCCAGCTAATAATGCCCAAGGTGTCACCGCCAACGTTAGCGGTGCCATAACCAAAGCGCCACGCCAAAATTGCGACCATTTTGATGATGTATTTGCTTCCATTCCTCTTCAAACGCCCCTGTTATTTAAAGAATTTCCAACTTTATTTTAGTGCTCAGTATGTTAGCTTTGCTCTGTATTAGCTATGCTCTGTACTTTCAATTAGCGCATCAAAACGAACATTACCGTGCAGCATTTCGAAATCACGTTCATCGGCGGCTAAATCTCTTAACGAACAAGAGGATTCAATCGCCAACACTAAATCGTTAATTGCCTGTTCTTCTGCCCCTAGACGTGAATACGCACATGCTCGCTGATACAAGGCGTGTGCATTATTGTCATCCACTTCTAAAACTCGATTACACAAACTCAATGCCCAGTGATATTCGCTGATTTCCATTGCGGCATCGGCTTTGTGAGTTAAGGCTTCCAAATCGCCAGGACGAATTTTCAAAATCTCATCGTACACTTCAATTTTTTGTTCTGCGGTTTGGGCACTTTGCGCTCGCAACCACAGATTATGCACTTCGTTGATGATTTCAATTTCACGGTTATTTTCGGTAATAATGCGAGTTTTGCGTTTTAATTCTCGCTCTAACGCACTGAATTTTTTCTCATAAGTTAAGGTGATGTCGTTTAAGCGTTTATCTGCCATTCCTTTGATATTGTGTTTGATTTCCTTGAGTGACTGCCAGCCAACAAGAGCAATCAAAGACGCCACACCGGCCACAATATAAAAGAAATAGGTTACGGTAATATTAGAATAATTCATGGCTTTATCGGCCACTTGCAATTCACGATCCGTGATTTCAACGGTCAAGCGACGTTCCAAATCTTGTTGATCTGTTCTTAACGCTTTCAATTCGTCAATGATATAGCGTTCCATCATCGGACGGTCGAGCAAATCTGTTTGAGAATATTTTTCAACAGCAGGTGTTGATTGAGCGTTATTTTCCGACTCTTGTTCTTCACTTTGCGATTGGATCTCTATGGATTGTGGAGAGCCTTTAAGATTATCAGTGGTGCTTTCTTCTGCCAAAACCTGACATGACAGCAATGAAAATATCGTCAACCATAACCATTTCATAAGCTTGCCTTATCTTTTTATTTGCATTTGGCAATAAACCTTAACATAAAGATAACAGTTTACGATACCCCTCTTTTGGATAACCTGCTTTCGAGGATCGATCTTTTCAAAAATCTCAGATAAAGAACATCCAATGGGCAAAATGAAGATAAATAAATAGGAAATAGGACAGGAAAGATGACGCACCCAACACGAATAAATTGAACGACTAAGTTTAGGTTTGATGATTTTCTATTCTAGGATGAAGCCGAGCAAATTACCTGAATGGCATCTGGTCGCCAATATTCACGGAAACAAGTCATCGGCTCATCATTTTGATCAAAGTTCACACGTTCAATCAATAAAGACAAACTGCCAACTGTCGCTCGCAAAGACTGCGCTCTATCTCCTAGCAAAGCAGCGGTGTTTACTTGATAGCGTGAGGTTTGATGATTCTGCAAATAGTGTTCACTCAATACTTGGCTTAGTGGCTGAGCTAAATCCTGCTTGAGTAATTTAGGTGCAATATTAGAACGCACATATTCAATCACATGTGCAACCGGCCTTTCGTCTAAGAATAAAATTTTCTCTAATCGAAAAACTTGGCTAAATGGTGCAAGTTGCAAAGTTTGCGTGATTTGCTTGTTCGCTAACTCTTGCTTAGCTGAAACCAACTCCATCTTTGGGTTTAGGTTTTGGGCTAAGGCGTGAGACTCAAAATCAAAAGACGAGTCAAATTCATAGCGAAATGGCTGCGGAGAAATAAACCAACCACGCCGATCTTCTCGGTAAATACGCCCTTCTAGCTCCAGTAAAGACAAGGCTTCACGCAAGGTGATTCGAGTGGTTTGAAATGAATCTGCTAAAAGACGCTCGGAAGGAAGTTTTTGCTTAGGCGGAAATAAACCCGATTCAATTTGCTCAACAATTGCGTCTTTTATTTGGATGTATTGCATCTATCGTCCTTGAGTTTCGCAGAATTATAAGCAAAAACAAAAAACGCCTCTATTTTAAAATGAGGCGTTTTTAGATTTACTTCCCGATGACTACTTAGTCACTAGCCACAATGCGTGGATCATAGCCGGGAAGAAGAATAGGAAACATAACACAACGTTAATGAATAAATCTTTACCTACACCGCATTTTAGAAATACAGCAACAGGTGGAAGTAAAACAGCTAAAATAATAGCAACTAATTTGTTATCCATTTGGCTCTCCAAATTTTTTATACGTTTTGAATGGCCGTATTATCCACTAGAGATTAAAAGTTATCTAGCAAAAACAGCCAATTAGCATCATTTTATTACGACTTCTTTGTGCTGCTGGCTTATAAAACAGACCAACTGTGCGTCATTTCCACGCCAGCGCCAAGCATCAAACAAACAGAGCAATATTTTTGTAAAGAATCAGCCGTCACTTGTTCAACGATAGCTTCATCTAAATCCGTGCCTTTTACTTCAAAATGAATATTGATAGCCGTGAACAGTTTAGGTGCAGTTTCACGTCGATCAGCGGTTAACTTAGCAACGCAGCTTTCGATTTTTTGACCTGCACTTTTTAAACCATCAACTACATCAACCGAGCTACAACCACCAGCCGCCATTAATACCATTTCCATTGGGCTTGGCGCAGTTTTACCACCACTGCCATCCATCACGACCGCATGACCAGATTGTGATTCACCAATAAATTGGAAGCCTTCTACCCATTTTACTTGCGCTTGCATATTTTAATCCTTTATCGTTTTTCGATGATCGTTTGACCAATTGGAGCTAATGAAATCAGTGCCAGTTTAATGTGTTGAATACCAAAAGGAATACCAATAATAGTAACAAAACACGCTACCGCTGCACTTAAGTGGCCAATCGCTAACCAAACACCAGCGAAAATAAACCAAATAATATTGCCTAATAAACCAAAGAAGCCTGTGCCAATATCTTCTTTAAAGGTTAATTCGTTTCGCTTCACTGCTTCTTTACCAAATGGGAAGAAGGTAAATGTACCAATCACAAAGCAAGATTTTGCCCACGGGATACAGATGATACTAAGAATGCAAAGTAGCCCAGCAAGCCACCACATCAAGCCCATCACAACTCCACCTAAAATGAACCATAAAATATTGCCAATTAAACGCATTCTCTTTCCTCTATTATTTTGCTCTTTTTGTTTTTCGGCGTTCCTTACCGAAAGAGCTATTAAATGAAAGCGAGCTTAAATCGCTCGCTTTACTTGTTTATCTCGTTTCTAACTTTAATTATAAATCAACCTATCAGATTAACCGGTTAATACGCTGTCTTCTGGGTATTTCAGCAAGGTTGGTTTTGGTTTCGCTAGCATATAAGCCAAAGTTAGTGGCCCGATACGACCAATGATCATTACTACGACCATAATATACTTGCCAGGTTCCGAAAGTTCCGCAGTTAATCCTGCAGTTACACCGACAGTGGCGAATGCTGAAATCACTTCAAACATGATTTTGTCGAAGCTCGCATGCTCTGTCAGCATCAAGGCAAACATGGAAAGCGTCAAAATAATGCCACTCACAATAATAATAGCTAAAGAACGAGTTACCGTTGGCCAACTTACTGTACGGCGGAATAACACCACATTTTGCTTTTGCGTTAAGAAAGCCCAAGTCGCCGCAATCGCAATCACGAATGTCGATACTTTGATACCACCACCGGTTGATGCAGAACCCGCACCCACTAGCATTAGTACCATCATGATCAGCATTGCTGGCTCGGTGAATTGTGAAAGATCTACACTATTAAAGCCTGCTGTACGTGCAGTAGCTGACTGGAAAAATGCCGCTAACCACTGGCCTTCTGTATTCAAGTGCGCCATGGTATTCGGGTTATTGTGCTCTAACAACCAGAAAATCACCGTACCAACCAGTAAAAGCAAAGGCGTACAGATCAACATAATGCGCGAATGTAGATTTAACTTTTTAAAACCTTTACGCCAGTTTGCGGTTAAATCGCCCACAACAGTAAAGCCCAAACCACCAAGAATGAACAATAAAGCTAAAGGAATAATGATATTTGGATTCGCTACATAGCCGGTTAAGCTATCGGAAAACAAAGAGAAACCCGCATTATTGAAAGCAGAAATCGAATGGAATAAGGAATAATACAAACCTTTTGCCCAACCGAATTCAGGCACCCAAGTATAAGCTAAAATGCCCATGCCAATCAGTTCAGTAATACAAGCAAAGATGATGATTTTCTTCACTAATTTTTGAATGTTGACGTGCTTATCTTGTCCTAGTGCTTCTTTAGCAACCGCTTGCTGTTTCAAACTCAAACGCACACCAAACATATACAGCAAAACTGCCGACAAGGTCATTTGTCCTAAACCACCGATTTGCATCAAAAGCAGCAATAGGATTTGACCTTCAATAGTAAAGTGCTGGCCGGTATCAACCACGCCTAAACCCGTTACACTAATGGCGGAAGTTGCGGTAAATAAAGCGTCAGTGAAAGATAAGCCTGAAACCGAGAAGATCGGCAAGGTCAGCAAAATCGCTGCTGGAACCAGAATGATCAGAAAACTGGTTAGGATGATCTTTGGTTCAGACCAGCCTTTCTTATTCCCATCTTGCTTAATGGTATAAACCGTATTTGCAGATTTCATTGTGTAATCATCAATTAAATAGATTTCATACGGTGAGCCATGATCTCTTTAGGCCCAACAATAAACAGAATGTCACCCATTTCGAGCTTGGTGTCGTATTCAGGCGAATCAATGATTTCCGAACCACGTTTGATCGCAAGCACCTTCATATCTTCATCTTTACATAATGAAAGCTCGCCTAATTTCTTGCCCATGTTTTTCAGAGCAATCACGATTTCACTGATCGCCAAACCACTACCAATATCGTGGAAATCAAACACACGGCGATCCATCATCTTACGAGCAACACGAATACCCATATCACGTTCTGGCATGATCACGTGGTCAGCACCGATTTTTTGCAGAATCTTCGCATGGAATTTGTCGTTCGCTTTTACCCAAACGTTTTTCGCACCTAGCTCTTTTACAACAAGCGTAGTCAGAATACTGGCATTGACATCAGAACCGATGGCAACCATAACCATGTCGTATTCTTCTAGTTTCAACTCTTGCGCAGTTTCTTCGTTAGTGCAGTTAGCAACAATGGCATTGGTTGCGAAAGTAGATACAGCTTTTACTCTTTCTTCATTAATATCAACCGCCAACACTTCTGCGCCAGCATCACATAATTCTTCACAAACAGAACGCCCAAAACGTCCTAAACCAATTACTGCAAATTGTTTATTCGTTATTTTCATACACCCGTGTGCCTTACAAATTCTCAGCGTCAAACGCTACGTAGAAATAAAACAATAACTTGCTATTTTGTTCCTTTTTGTAACCAATGAAAACAGTTAAGTGAAAATATCCTTATAAAAGAATAGATTTCGCTAAAAAAACAAGCAAAAAAAGAGCAAAAAATCTGCGGCACATCTACTACTGCTCGGCATTTCGTCAATCGGTTTACTGGTGATCCATCCCCCATTTAACCAAAGCCATTCCCATTTTATTAGTTTTCACATTGACATTGTTTGATTATCAAAATACATTTAATACAAGTATTTTGATAATCAAACAAACTGGTGAATACAGTGACCTATTCAACAAAACCTTTTCCAATTAGACATGACCACGATTTCGCTTTGCACAATCAAAAAGGCGAAAAGAACACTTATTATGTTTTATGGCTAACTTTAGTCACCATGGTTGCCGAGATCATAGCCGGTACGGTTTATGGCTCGTTGGCTTTATTAGCGGACGGTTGGCACATGGGGACGCATGTACTGGCATTCTGCATCACGATTTTTACCTTCCGTTATGCGAAGAAACACCAAGGTACTGATCGTTTTTCTTTCGGTACAGGTAAAGTCAGCGTACTTGGCGGTTACACTAGTGCGATTGCTTTAGGCATGGTTGCGTTATTGATGATCGTGGAATCTGTCGAACGCTTTTTCAATCCACAAGAGATCCAATTTAATGAAGCCATTTTAGTTGCGGTTATTGGTTTAATCGTGAACATTGCAAGCATGTTTTTACTTGGTGATCACCACCATGATCACGGCCATTCACACAGCCACGATCATTCACACGGCCATGATCATCACTCGCATGACCACGACCATTCCCATAACCATAAAAGCGAACAAAAGCATGACCACAATATGCGTGCAGCCTATCTACACGTGTTGACTGATGCCTTTACGTCGGTACTGGCTATTGTGGCGCTAATTTTTGGTAAGTTTTACGGTTGGTATTGGTTAGATACTTTAATGGGTGTTGTCGGTGCTGTGGTCATTACAAAATGGACCATCGGCCTAATGAAACAAACAAGCACAATTTTACTGGATGAAAATATTGATGAAGCATACCGCCAATCAATCAAAGATGAATTAGTGCCTTATGCGGAAGTGACTGATTTACATATGTGGAAGATCAGTGGACACCATTATTCGGCCGCTATCACACTCGAAACACAAACGGCTCTAGATGTTGAGGAATTCAAACAAAAATTAGCAAAATTTGATAAAATCAATCACCTGACTCTTGAACTGCATAGAACTAAATGAAAAACATCCACTTATTGAACCAATTACTGACTGAATTCTATGACAAAATGTCGTCGTGGGAACAGTCCGTTGTTAAAGAAACCGGTTACTCGCTGGCGCAAGTGCATACCATTGAAGTGCTTGGTAGTCATGGCGCAATGAGAATGAAAGACCTTGCGGATAAGCTTGGCATTACGACTGGAACGTTAACGGTTCAAGTGGATAAATTAGTCGCAGCCAATTTGATAGAACGCCTTGCGGATCCCAATGACCGCAGGGCAATCGTTGTAGCGCTTACCGATGAGGGTCAAGCTATACACAAACATCATAACCAGTTGCATGTAGATTTGATTAAAGGTTTAACTGCTGAAATCCCTGCTGAACAACAATCTTTATTGGTGGATTGTTTAGCTAAGATGAATCAGCAGTTTTAATCACTCAATTAAAAAACTCCCTTGTGTTCTTTAAAAATACAAGGGAGTTTTTAATTTTTATCGCTTATGTTTTTCTTTATTCTTCCAAAAACGCTCGTAACTCTTCAATTCCCGTACGTTCAACGCTCGACGTCATAAAGATCTGAGTTGCGCCAGCTTGCTGTAGGTGTTTTTTCGCTCGTTCGATTTGTTCTTCGTTTTCAGCCAAATCAACCTTAGTCAAAATACCAATCACTGGACGATTAAAGCCACATGCGAAAGCGGGAGAATAAAATCCTTGTGGTGCATTACAGTGATGTACAAAAGCTACTAAATCCGCATCTTGCGCACTGCTCACTAATGCCGCATAAAAGAAACGACGTTCAACGTATTCCCCCGGTGTATCAATGGTGGTTGCCGCGTGGATCACTTCTTGGGTTTTCTTATAAGTAAGTGTTTGGTCGTTCAATGCCTGAATTAACGAGGTTTTTCCTGCTTGGCTTGGGCCGACAAAAATACATTTTTTCATTCATTCTCTCGTGAAATATTTTACTGAAATACACCAATCACTGCTTAATTGAGTAATTCGAAAGGTCTAAAAGTGCAAGGACGCACTTTTCGAAGCGACTAGGACAGGTCAGCGTCCTTTCGAGTTATTCAATAAGGTGGTGAAAGATTAAGTACGAGATATTTCGCAAATAGAAAAACCCATGCAACCCATCACATCTAGCACTTTTTCAAGGCCGCTCGAAATCGCTGAAATTTCACCAGTGATCACAACAGATCCGGTAAAGCGATCAAGAAAACCTAATTCAACATTGCCCGATTTAGTCGCAATATCACTCGCAATAATTGACGCTTCACTTGGTGTGATGGTCAAAATGCCGATTGCATTGGCATCAGTTGATAAACCTAACTTCTCATACAGAGCTTTGTTTGGGCGAGCGATCAAGTGCGCCAACGTAATTTGTTTGCCGGGAACGTATTCCTGAACCACCCTTTCTTTGGTTTGTGTCATGTCATTCCTTTACTTCTAATCATTCTCGAATATTGAGTGTGCTCACGTACTTCTATATTCAAAGTAATTGGAGTTGCAGTGAGGCGACAAATGAATGAGGCCCCATGAGTTTAGCTTGCCTAAATGATTGGGGCGAATGAACGCCGTCAACAAAGCTGCAGCTTCAAGTACGAAGAATATAGCTAAATTAGATGCTGCCACATGTCTGGATGCGGCTTAGCGATTACCGAACTGTGTACCAACAAGCCTTTTTCACCGGCACTTTGACAGCCAACTTTGACTGCATTGGTTACATCAGCAATATCGCCATTCACCACAAAGTAACACTTACCACCGATACCGAACGCCATGTGAACACGCACTAAAGTGACATTTGCGGCTTTCATTGCTTCGTCTGCTGCGGCAATACAAGCTGCTACGCTGAACGTTTCAACAATACCGACAGAGCCTTTTGCATCCACAGGCGTTACACCTGAAATTGCAGGTAAAATGCGCGGATCAATTTTCGGCAAAATAAAGCTATCGACTTTCAAATGCCCCGCTAACATTTCACCGTGCGCCACCGCTTGTTGAACCGCTGCGACATCACCGGTGATCATCACAATGTATTTACCCGGACAAATGGTTTTTGAGCTAAGCATTTCAACATTGGCACTTTTTAACATACCGTCTGTCACTTCCACTCCTTTTGCGATGCTGCTTAATTCCAGCAAACCGATTGTGTCTTTCATGCTTAACCTCTTTGAATGGTAATAAATTGCTCGTTGCTTTCGTTTGCGCAAATTGCGGTGACAATGCCATTACAGCTTGCGTGCATTCCAACACTTAACGCATTCGATTTTGCACTGGCAAGCAACTGCCCTTGCTGAACTTTGTCACCTACTTTTACGACAGCTTCGCCACTTGCGCCAATATGTTGCTGAATTTTGATTTTCACAGTTTGGAATGCGTAATCAAACGGCTGCATTGGTGCGTCTTGGTAATATGGCGTTAAATTTAAACGGGAAATCAAACGAGAAATTGGCACTAAGCGATATTCAGCGATTGGATCGGCTGGACGTAATTCACCTTCGTATTTCGCGCCTTGTTCACGCAATTGTTTCTTCAAGATCTTATTCACGCGCATTGGTGAGATTTCGACTGGACACGCATAGCTTTCACACACGCTACATTCAGAGCAAGTGAGCGCAGAAAGAATGGTTGATGGCGTGGAAAGATCTTTATAATTGGTTGCTCGAATAATGAGATGTGGCGGTAGTTCGTGACCAATCACATGACGTGGGCAAAGCTCGGTACACAAGGTACATTGTTCACACACGGTACGCGCCATATTCAAGATTTGTGCATCGGTTTTCATGCGACGTTGGATCAAAATATGATCGCGAGGCAACACCAATAATGCGCCTGTGGTTTTGGTCACGCATTCGTTTAAGTCTTCAACCAAACCGCCCATCATCGGACCGCCGTTGATCACGCCAAAATCTTCAACTGTCACGCCACCAGCGTAATCCAATAATTCTTGGAAAGTGATACCAAGCGGCACGGTGATCGTCATTGGATTTCTAACACAACCGTTAATGGTCAAGGTGCGTTCAAATACGCCTTGTTCACGTTCCACTGCATGGCAAACGTTAATTAAGGTTTGAACGTTATTCACCACCACACCAACACTTAAAGGTAATTGTGCAGGTGGAACTCGACGACCTGTTGCCATCCAAATGGTGATCACTTCATCACCGGCTGGGTACACGTCTTCCAAAATATGAATACGCATGTTGCCGGCAAGCAAAGGCGTTAAAGCATCAATCGCTTTTTGATATTTTGCTTTAAGCGCAATCACGCCCTCTTTTGCACCAGTTGCGGCCATTGCGTAGCTTAAACCACGGATCATTTCAGCCGCTTGCACTGCCATAAGTTGTTGGTCAACTTTCAACATCGGCTCACATTCGGCAGCATTGACAAGGAAGATTTCAGCCTCTGCTTGCAGTTTCACATAAGTAGGGAAACCTGCACCGCCTGCACCCACTACTGCCGCTTGTTTAACACGTTCAACAATAGTGTTTTTGTCACATTGAGCTAAATGAGACTGAATGATTTTTTGTTGTTCTAAAAGGCTCATAAAATTGCCTCTATGATTTTACGAATATCTAACGCACTTGGTTGAACTGGCGTGGTTGGCAAAGTGCTGTCGTTTAATGCACCTTGGATTAACGCCACCATTTTGCTTTCAACGGTTTCAGCGTCGATACCTAGCTCAGTTAATGTGGTCGCCATGCCTAATTCCGCTTGTAAGTTGCGAATATGATTTAACAATAAGTTCAACGCTTGCTCATCGCTGGCATTCAAGTTTGCAATGCGGCTTTTCTTAGCTATACGAGCATAACGACGATGTGAACGTTCGCAATTTTGGGCGTTATATTCGATCACCGCTGGCATTAAGATCGCATTGGCTAGACCATGTGGAACGTGGAATTGGCCGCCAAGTTGATGTGCAATTGCGTGGTTGATACCCAAACCTGCGTGAGAAAATGCCATGCCCGCCATTGCTGATGCGTTATGCATTTTTTCACGGCACTGCATGTTTTCACCGTCTTTATACGCGCCCGGTAAATAAGTGAAAACCAGTTGAATCGCCTTTTCTGCGTATGCGTTACTGAAGTCCCCAGCGTTAGTTGAAACATAAGCCTCAAACGCATGAGTTAGCACGTCTAAACCTGTGTTAGCCGTGATGTGTTGCGGTACAGTCACCACTAAATCAGGATCAAGAATCGCCGCATTTGGATAGATGCTTTGCTCAAACAATGGGTATTTGGTTCCTGTGCTTGGGTCGGTAATTACCGTCGCAGAAGTCACTTCCGAACCAGTACCACTAGTGGTTGGGATTGCAATGCACTCTTGAATATTCAAACCCATTTTTTTGGCGAAATACACCATAGCTTTAGCAGCATCAATAGATGAACCGCCACCCAACCCGATCACAAGATCAGGTTGGAATTGCGCCATAGCTTGGATACCTGTTACCACGGTAGCGATATCAGGATCGGGCGTAATATCGCTAAATAATTGCGTATTGCCCTCGCCCAGAATTTGCACCACACGTTGGTAAGTTTGTGTTTTTGAAATAAAGGCATCACAAACAATGAAGATTTTTTTGTCTCTCCATTGCTTCAACACGTTCAAGCTGTTCTTGCCGCTGTAAATCTGTGTTGTGACTTGAAATGTTTGCATAACGTCAGCCTTGTCGATTAGCGGATAGAAAAACCGTTGGTTAATACACAACGACGCAAGCGACCAAAGGTTTTCGCTGATGTTGTGCCTTCGCCAGTTGGAGTCGCAATCGTAAAGGTATTAAAGCCTTCACCACATACACCGATACCCGCATAAGATGGGCCGTTTTTCACAAAAATAGACGTTTGCATACGTTGTGCAGTTTTATTCAAACGAGACACGTTTTGTGAATGCATTGTCGCTGTGTGGTGCAGATTTTGTTCAACCGCTAGTGCCAACTTCAAGCCTGCTTCAAAATCCAAAACTCGTGTAATTGGTAGCACTGGCATTAATTGCTCAACGAATAAGAAAGCGTCATCATTCGGACATTCAAAGGTAATCAAACGAGGTGCTTTAGCCGGAACAGGAATGCCTGCCGCTTCTAAAATCACGCTTGGATCTTTACCGATAAAGTCTTTATTGCCGTGCTCACCTGCAAGACAAACTTCATGTAGTTTCTTCACTTGCGCAGGATCGGTGACATGCAATGCGCCAAAAGATTGCATTTGTTGAATAAGTTGATCCGCAACACTTGCCACAACCACCACTGCTTTCTCTGCAATACATGGCAAGTTGTTATCTAAGCTCGCACCTGAAATGATGTCTTCTGCTGCTTTCACGATTTCTGCGGTTTCATCAACCAAACAAGGTGGGTTACCTGCCCCTGCGCCGATCACTTTTTTACCGCTTTTCAGTGCCATGTTTACGATGCCAGGACCACCTGTTACTGCTAGAAGTGGGATTAGCGGATGCGCCATCATGTCACGAGTTGCATCAAAGCTAGGTTCTTCGATAGTCACAATAAGGTTAGCAATACCAGACACTTTAAATGCCACCGCTTCAATGCGTTTGATCAGCCAAAGTGAGATGTTTTTTGCACCCGGATGTGGGCTAAAGTAAACCGCATTACCAGCTGCCAACATGCTGATGCTGTTGTTGATAATGGTTTCAGTTGGGTTAGTACTTGGCGTAATCGAGCCAATCACACCGTAAGGCGAGTATTCAAATAGCACCATACCATCGTCGCCTGTTAGCGCTTGAGTGGTAAGGTCTTCCACTCCCGGAGTATTCTCTAATGCCGCTTTGTTTTTAAGAATTTTATCGCTGACATTACCCATTTTGCTTTCTTTGACCGCTTGTTCAGCCATATAAGAAAGTTGGTCAGCAAGATCTTCACGAATTGCCGCAATAATGGCAGAACGCATTTTTAGAGGTTGCTGACTAAAACGGTGATACGCTTTATCTGCGGCTTTGATTGCGCTGTCGACATCTTTGAAAATCGCACGCTCACCGGTTGCCACTGCTTTTTCCGATGCGGTTGCCGTTGTTAATGTTTTTTCTAATACTTTGCGAATAACGGCTTCAAGTTGCTGATCTTGCAATTCCATTGTCTTCTCCAGTTCTTAATTCTTTTTGTTCTTAATATTCTTTGCTTTAAGTGCTTACAGTATTGAATTTCATGCGCCTGTATTTTTGTTGAATATAGAGAAAAGTCGAAAAGTACATGGATGTACTTTTCGAAGCGCCCAAGGACGGAATAGCGTCTTTTCGGCATATTCAATAATTAACAGGCTCGACAAATATCTAAAAAACCAAACCACTTAAACCTGCTTGTGCGACTTGCATGTCTTGTTCAACGCTGCCACCACTAACGCCAATGGCTGCAATGATTTTTCCGCTTTGGTCATAAATTGGGAAACCACCACCAAACGCCACAACCTTGTTATCGCAACTTGCTACTAAATCGTACAAAGGTGCGCCCGGTTGAACTGCGCCAGCAATTTTGTCGGTCGACATTTTTAACGCCACTGCGCTGTAGGCTTTTTTGAACGCCAAATCAATGCTGACCAATAAGGCTTCAGGCATGCGGTAAGTCATGATCAAATTACCGTGACGGTCACAAATAGAAATCACCACAGGCAACTCGATGCGAATCGCTTCATCAATGGCTTGTTTAAAAATTTGGTGGATATTGCCGAAGCTGATTTCACTTGCGGCTTCTTGCTGTTGTTGGAAGTTCATAACATCTTGTCCTTTAAAAGAAGATCCACTGATAGAAGTTGAATCATTCGTTTCTGGTCTAATTCGGTTGTGTGAAAGTTGGCTTTGGCTTTGGCTTGGCTCTTGGTTATAGCTTTGAACAGCTGTCATGTATTTTTCAGCCACTTTCGCAATAATCTGTGCTTGTAGAGCTTGGTGATCTTCGTGTCTTGCGACCGCATAAAAGAAGTCAGATAAACGGTTTACATATTTGAGTACTAACGGACGCAATTCGAGATCGTGATTGAGCTGAACTAAACGACGTTCTGCACGACGAGCCACGGTGCGAGCTTGGTGCAAACGGCTACCTGCTTCACTTCTGCCCGGCAAAACAAATTGATTCATTGCCGGAACTGCTGCCATACAAACGTCAATGTGTTGTTCTAATGCAGTGATGTCGTCTTCTTGAATATGACGGTGTTGTTCACAATAGTTTTGAGGATCAGCTGATGCTAATTCCGCACCCAAATAGAAAAGCGCAAACTGGACTTGTTCGAGTAAGATTTTATTGTTTTCGTCCGTCAGCGATTTTTCCGCCACACTCACTAAAGCATTCAATTCATCTACCGTACCGTAGGCTTCAACTTGCAGCGCATCTTTAGCCACACGAGTGCCGCCGTATAATGCTGTCGTGCCTTTGTCACCGGTTTTGGTATAAATGCCCATGGATGTTTCTCCTTAATTCCCTTGAACTTCTACTAACCATGCATCGAAACGGTATCGACAATCGCCACAATAGCTAAATCAATGGCAGTGTTCGGTTCGTTGATAGCCATGCGAGCTGATGATCCTGATGTCACCAACACCCACTCGCCTTCACCACAACCACAACAATCCACTGCTACATTAATGCGATTATCAACCATGTTGCCTTGTGGATCAGTGCTTTGAACTAACAGCAATTTTTTTCCAATTAAGTCTGGATGTTTTTGTGTCGATACGGCTGAGCCAATCACTTTTGCAAATTGCATATTCGTTCTCCGTTATTTAGCGTCAGTTTTAATAAAGGTGATATTGCGAGCGATTAGCTCATCTTTAGCTAAAGCCGTTACAATCGCATTCGGTCTAAGTAATAAAATGTCTTGTTGAGAAAGCAGTGCCACGTTTTGGTAAGCAATCACTTTTTCAGCATTTAACGTGACGTTTTTCGCACCGCAAACCCAGTTCACAGGTAAAGCAGCTAATGGCGCAACCGGCACGTTAGATAAAATGTTTGGCGCGATTTCTAATGTCACATTCACACCATACGTCCACGCTGTATTTAAGGTTTGCCATAAGAAAGACGATGCACAACCATCAGCAATTTGTTGTAAATGCGATAAAGAAACATGATGAAAAGTCAGCGCACCACATTCGACATAAACACTTAGTGGCAATACTTGATTCAACTCAACCGCCGACATGCGATGCACTTTGTTTTTACGTGCTTGTAGGCGTTGAACAATAGCATCAACGATCTTTTCGATTTGTGATTGTTCGAGTTGAAATGAATCCATGATTCTTTATTCCCTTGTCGCTGTTTGGCTCTATTAAAACGATGATTTAAACAAGTTTGTTTTGGTCAAAATGCGTGCGTAAGCATTTGGGTTATCGGCATCAATCGCATTGGCTTCATCGGTATCAACATGCATTTCCAGCACGACTTTTGGATCAACACGAATCGACACATCTGAAAGCACGGTATTGCGATTACCACCTTCAATAGCAACTTCCACTACATCACCATGCTCAACGCCATACACTAAAGCTTCTAATGGCGGCATGTGGATATGACGCAATGCCACGATCACACCTTTGTCCAATTCGATTTCAGCAAATTCACTGCGAAGAATGATCCCCGGAGTGTCACTTAAATCGCCAGACAAACGATAAGGAGCATTCACACCTAGCATGCGAGCATCGGTTTTCGACACTTCAATTTGAGATTGACTACGGAACGGCCCTAAAATGCGCACGTTACGAATAATGCTTTTGGGTCCAATCAAGTTCACGGTTTGTTCTGCCGCAAAGTGCCCTGGTTGGCGCAGCGGTTTTTTAACCGTCAGTTCTTGATTTGGGAAAAGCACATCAAAATGCTCTTGGGTTAAATGCAAGTGGCGGTTTGAAACACCTAACGGCACTTTTTCGCTTTGCAATTGCGAACACACTTTTTTTACCGCTTGAGTTATCGTTTGTTGATCCATAATCCTGACTATCCTCTAAAAACCTGTGCGTAAGACACCACGTGTAAAACATCACGCTCAGGCTTTATTTTTTACTCTTGTAGTGCATGCATACGGTTTTTGCTTCGCCTTTCACTCGGCTACACAAAGGGTCATTACATAAGTTGCAAGTTGCTTGTTTTGCTTCTTGCTTCACTGCTGTTTTCTTAATTTCTGGTTGCTTATCTTTTGGTTGATAAGCTTCTGACTTTTTAGCTTCAGTTTTTGGTGTTTCCACCTTTGCTGTTTCCGCTTTTGCTGCTTCAGCTTTAACAACTTCTGCTTTCGGTGCTGCATCCGCTTTTGCAACTATTTGATCTTTTACAACTGCTTGAGGTTTGTCTTCCGCTTTAGGTGCAGCTTTCTTTTCTGCCTGTTTTTTCTCGGCTTCTTTTTTTGCTGCTGCTTTTTTCGCTGCTGCTCTTTTCTCTGCTTCTCTTTTCTCAGACTGCGCATTCATGTGTTCCCACACAAGATCAGCTGGGCGAGCTAAAACAACGTGATTCACATAGCCGTCTTGGGCAACCGCACGACCTGTATCAACCGCAGCTTGCACTGATGCTACATCGCCTAAGACTTTGATGGTCATCCAACCGCCGCCTTTTGCTGTTTCAATACCTTGCAAAGTGACATTTGCAGCTTTGACCATGGCATCTGATACATTCAGCGCCATTGCTAAGCCTTTAACTTCCAATAATCCGATTGATTGTTTCACTCTCTACTCCTGTCATTTTCTAATTTGCGTGAATTCGCAATGGTTTTACTCACTGCGATTCACGCAGGTTTGAAAAAGAACTCAACGGATCAAAGGCCGCCTGAAAGCAATTTTTCAACATCATGGTGTGGACGAGGGATAACATGGGTTGAAACCACTTCGCCTACTGCTTTAACAGCCATTGCACCAGCGTCAACTGCTGCTTTTACTGCGCCAACATCACCACGAACCATGACTGTCACTAAGCCAGAACCGATTTTTTCGTAGCCAACTAAATCTACATTTGCTGATTTCACCATCGCATCTGCAGCTTCAATTGCACCGACCAGTCCTTTCGTTTCGATTAGACCTAATGCATTACTCATAAAACTCTCCTACTTTTCGCTGTTAAGCGTGTTTACTACTGCTCTTAAGCAAATTTATGCTGTTAAGCACTTTAACTACTGGCGAACTCGCCTTATTGCCATCCATCTTGATTGGATATAAACGGCAAACCTTTAACTAATCTTGCGGCGTTGCAGCCCAAGTGTCGTAATTCTTGTTCCGTGGTATTTGCGGATAATTGCACCGTAAATAACGGATGATCTTGAGGTAAATTTTTGTTGTGAACGATGATTTCATTGCGGTCACAAAATACGCCTACTCCCAATGGCGATAGTTGTGCGGCTTGGTACGCCGTCTGTGCTGCGCTCACACCAACTTCTTGCTTTTGGCTAACTTGATACGGAATGCCTTCTTCTTCCATGCCATGTAAAACCGGTTGCCACTGCGCCATATCTGCGCTTTGTGCGTGATAAACCGCAATGTGTGGTGGAATTTCTAAGTGAGCGACCGACATCAGTTCAGCTCCTTACGGCTAGTCTGTTTTGCGGGAAAATGCTGTTTGGCATAAGACAGAACCAAACCAGTAGCAACCGCATTACGTGGGCCTTCTTGAGCACGAATATTTCCTCGACCTGCCACTAAGTTAAAGTGCGCTAAAGCATCGGTAATCAATTGAGGAATTTCGAAATCCAGAGAAGAACCGCCAACTAAAACGATAAATGGAATGTCACGAATATTGCCAGTTGGGCTAACTGAACGAAGTGCACGTAATGCATTGGTCACGAATACACGTTGTTTTGCGCTTTGGCGAACGTCACGCACTCGTTCCAGTTTCAAGTTACCTGCAAGTGGTACAAATCCGTTTTCTTTAACGACAACAACACGAGCGAATAAGTCACCGCTTAATGGCGAATCAAAGAACTGCACCGTGCCGTCTTCATGGCGAATATGGAAAAGGCTTTCTACTTTCGCCAATGGGTATTTTTTGATGTCTTCGGAAAGGTATTTGTCTTCTAAACCTAATTCTTTAGCGATGATAAGCGACACCATGTCACCTGCACCTGCTAAGTGAATCGCTTTGATATCACCTTTTTGATTGATGATGGAAGCATCGGTAGAACCTGCACCTAAATCCAAAATCGCCATTGGAGCGCGAGTTCCCGGAGTGGTTAATGCACCAAGAATTGCCGCTTCTGCTTCTGCGCCACCAATGTGCACAGGAATACCAATTTTTTGCGTTACTTGAGCAGCAATTTGCGCCATTTGCAGGTGATCGGATTTCACCATTGAAGCGATACCGACAGCGTGCTCTAAAGCAAATTCGCCAGCCAAACCACCTTGGACGTTAACAGGCACTTGAGTATCCACCGCCAACAGATCTTGAATGTAGATTTCGTGGTTTGGTTTGTTGGTTAGCTGCGCCATAGTTTGACGAACGTTTTCCAACATGCCGCCAATATTTGTGCCCGCTTCACCAGTAACGTTATCCAGTTGCTTACAACGAGCTAAAGTTTCCATAATCGCTTCACTGCCTGATGCCACATCCACTCGGAAAGTGCGTCCAGCATCAAACAATTCCAAATGACCAGCAGGAATAGCGCGAGCTTTAACATCCCCTTCTGGCGTTTTAATCACAACTGCTGAACGGTTACCGATTAATGCACGTGCAACAGGAACAATGTTTTTGGTCGCTTGCGCATCTAATTCAAAAACCGTCGCAATACCATACGGGTTAGAAAGCGTACTGATCACTTTACCTGCTTCAGCGACTTCAACTGCTGCAGGCATGCCTTTTGGAATTTTATCGATGTAGCTCACTTCATCCACAATTGGGATCACGCGGTTCAAGCGGTTATGCACTAACACGCCATCGTCGTTTTGCAGAATCGCTGCATTAATTTTGAAACCTGCTTGGCTTGCTGCGTTGATCAGCATGGCTGCGTTTTCGAAGTTGATTTCTTTTGGCACGATCAGAATGTAATCGTCTTTGATATTACAGCTTGGTAGTTGATCGAAAGTGATCGTTGTACCTGTGCCTAAACCTAAGCCGCCCGGAGTTTGTGGGTTGTGGCCGATCATGGTGGATTCAGTAATGATGGTTTCGGTAATGGTTTCCATCGCCACATCACCAATAACCGGAGTTGCTTCGTTAATGCAGATATGATCAAGATCTTTTATCTCAATGCCTGCTTTAGCAACGGCAATTTCTAATGCTTTGTAGATACCAAAAACGTTTTTGCCCGTACCTTTAATACCGGTAGTTTCGGTCAATGCACTCGATAAAAAGTCCAAGCTTCCATCCGCTTGCTCTTTAGCCAATGCAACTTCCGTTGATGAGTTACCAATATCAATACCTGCAATATATTTCATCTTGTTCCTTCACTTTCTGAAATCATCAATTATTGAAAACAGTTAAAAGAAGCACGGCACTAGGTCTTCTCAGTTTGCCTTACACCGTGCTATCCCCTTCGTAATTGAAGCTGCAGCTTTGTTAACTGCGTTTCTTCGCCCCAATCGTGTAGGCAAGCTACACTCATGGGGTCTCATAACTTGTTGCCTCGCTGCAACTCCAATTACTTTGGGGAACGTCTCTTTAATCGTCGCCTTTTAGCTTGCGACGTTGTTGGTAAAGCTCTGCTGCTTCACGAACATAAGCTGCACAAATTACCGCTTGGTATTTGCTTTCTAACTCAGTTGCAATCGCGATCAATTCTTCTTTGGTTGAACGATACGGACGCAATGCGTTGTAAATTTCAAGTACACGGTCATCAGGTACAACCGTTAACTCTGCAGCACGTTCAAAGTTATTAGCTAACTTTTCACGGCCTGATGCACGAGCCACTTGCGCTTGAATACGTAGAACTTCAGGCGTAACACGAATATCTTGTTCAGTTACTGTGCCGTTCATTACGTTTTCTAGCGTGATGTCGCTTAACGTTTTGTTAGTTAACGTTTTTACCCACTCTGGGTGTTTTTCAGCGATTGGGTAATCGTTCGCTGTGATGGATGAATTTGGTGTCGCTGCGTGAGACGCTGGCGCCGCAGGTTGCGAAGTCGCGCCATTCATTTTCTCAAGCACATCACGAACCAAAGATTCAATTGCATCTGGATTCATTTGATATTCCTCGTTATAAATCTTTTCGCTATAAAGCAACTTGTAGCTCTTGCGCATTTTTACCGTTTACCACGTACTTGGTTTCACGGATGTGCAATACAGCTGACTTAGCTTGATATTTAGGACGTGCCATTTGATCGTTCATAGTAGGCACAGGCATTGGCGATTCGCCTTTCGCGTATTTCGCAGAGTTTTTACCGATTTGGCGGTAAGCTTCTAGCGTGATAAGCGGTGCTTGTGAGAACAATTCAATGTTTGATAGCGGTGGTAAGCCTAATTGGTGGATAACCGCAGTACCTTTTGACTGAACGCCGATACATACGCCTGAACCACTTAGACGGTCACCTTCTACTGCATTGAAAGCTACGTCAGAAGATTTGAAGCAGCGAATAACACGTGCTTTTAAGCCTTCTTCTTCAATACCTGCAATCAATTCGCGTAGGATATCTTTATGCGGAACACCAATGATGTTAGTGGTTTGAGAAAGACCGAATGCTGGTCCTACTGCAATCACAACTTCATCTTTACTTGTACCCGGTTTCGCTTCACCGATTTCTTTCAGGAAGCTGTTTGATGCGTTGTAAGTTGGTGCAGCAGGTGCGCTTGGTTTATCAAAAGAAACACCCTTTTGAGCTACCATTTCTTTTACAACGTCTTCTACTATCTGCCGTAATAAGGCTTCGTTAATTTGTGCCATTTTCTCAATTCCTTAGCCTAACTCGTTTGGATCAAGAGCATTTGGAATATTTTTAATTTCTTCCCAACGCGCACCTTGTAGGCGGTAACCAGTACCAGGGCCTGCATAATCGTTCTTATCATTCACTGCTGATAACACTTCGTTATCGCCCACGATGATTGCTGATGTATGCAAGTAGTCGCCCGCAACTTTAGCTTTGTGGATGTTCAGCATGTCTTGAGCAAGATCTTCATAACCGGCTTCAACCAATACTTTCACTACATCCAAGCCGTTGATTTCGTTGTCAATCACATCTTGTGCTGCTTTCATATCGGCAACTTTGTCACGCGCTGGCATATCTTTAGAACCATGTGCGTAGGTTGCAGCTTCAACTTCAGCGTCTGTGATTTCAGGGAAACCTAAACCTTTGAACAGAGCTTGCATTACACGAGCTGCACGGTTACGAACGGCAACAACGTCTTCTTCACGAACTGGGCGTAAACCACCGTCCACTTTCAAGTCACGTTGCATTACTGTGTAATCGTCATAGTCTTCTGCATCTTCGTTTGAACCTGCGAACATGTTGTCGTAGTTCGGAGTTGCTGAGTAACCAGAAGAAATGAAGTCTGTACCTGGTAGGAATTGCATTAACATACGTGCTGTACGACGCATGTCTGAGTGGGTGAATGTTTGGTCATTTGAAGACGCACATTCTAGGTCTAATGCTGCACAAATTAGGTTTTCCGCCAAGATTGCACGAACACCAGAAGGCACAGCTGTTGGAATACCAACACAACTTACTGAACCATTTTGTAGACCTTGAGAGCCTGCAGCTTTAGTGATGTAGATACAACGAGCTTCTAGGTACAACATAGATTTGCCTTCCGCATAACCCATTTGTACTTCTGAACCTGTGCCCGAAGTGAAGCGCATTTTCAAACCACGAGAAGCGTAAGAAGATGCTAAGAAACCTTTAGACCAAGGCGTATCATCACCATCGGTAAATACTGGCTCAGTGCCGTAAACTGAAATCGTTTCAGCGTAACAAGTGTGGCCAAGCATACCCAGTTTTAGCTCTGTTGCTTCTTCAAGCGCACATTGAGTTAATACGCCAGGACGACCAACTTGAGAACCCACTAACAATGCGATTGCGTTAAATGGTGCGTAACGAACCACGGCAACCGTTGTTTCTTGTTCATCAAAGCCACGGTATGCACCTTCTGCTGCGTCCGCTGCGATTTGAACTGGGTTATCTTGAACGTTAGTTACGTGCGCTTGTTGAGATGGAGTACGACGACAACGCATTTTTTGCATCGCCATCATCATTTCAACAACGTTCATTTGACACATCACTTCCACCAATTTTGCAGGTGTCATTGATGTGGTTAGTGGAATGATTTCCTCACGGCTTACGTTTGGATCAACCAACATTTTTGCCAATTTTTGAGGACACATGCCCACCACTTTTTCAGCATTGGTTAAATCAATACCGTGGCGTGCAATGAAGTGGTCGATAAGGTCGAATTCAGATTCTGATTTACCATCTAATTCAACAACTTTACCGTTTACAATTTTAATCGATGGTTTTGGATCGTTCGGGCTTTCCATTGCGATGAAGCCTTCTTCCACCCATTCTTTTACAAAACCATCTTGGTTGACAGGACGAGCTGCCAACGCTTCAAATCTTTTTGATCTCATAGTTCCTGATCTCACGTTTGGTTATCGGATTAGATGTAAGAAGGACGGTCGTTTGTTGGTTCTGCACCTAGCGTACCAAGTACTTTCAAACCAATTTCACGCGCACTTAATACCGCCTGACGAACTGCACCAGAGTCACCAGAAACCGTTAAGATCACTTCGTTAGAGAAAGATGTGCCACCGTTAGCTGGAGAGGAATAACCAATCACTTCAACGTTTGCAGATTTCACTGCTGTATCTGCCATTAGCACGCCGATTGCCGCAGGGCCGCCACAAATTAGGCCAAATGATTTGCCTAGAGGAGCACCAAATGCTTTGTTTAGTGCGTAGCTTGCACGAGCGCTGTATTGGAATTCCAAGTGACCTGCTTCGTTGCCGTAAACATCACCAAATGTGCGGTCTAATTCTTTCAACGCTACTTCGATTGCACGACGTACGTCAGAAACATCATCACCACCAAATAGGATCAATGAACCGTGACCTGCACCGCCTTTAGTATCACGAGGCAATTCAATGCTGATCACTTCAGTATTCGTTGCTTTTACTGCTTCATCCGCAGCCATGATGTGAGGACCAGCACCAGTACGGCCACCTAAGATGCCGATTGAACGGTATTTTTTGTCAAGCTTCATTGCGTCTAAAACAGTTTGGTCGACGTTTGCGATAACTAAACCAACAGTGTCGCCAATTGCAGTTCCAACAAATTCAGTTAGATGACATGCCTTTTCCATTACGTTGCCCCTTTGCGTTGTATTTGTTTCTGCTGCTTTTGGTGCAGCTTGTTCTTGTTCGCCCACTCGCTCTAGCACTTGAGCCATGATTTTTTCGATGACGTCACTCATGCTTCAATTCCTTTTGGAAGAATGCGCTCAACCTCAGTGTGAGGACGAGGAATAACGTGTGTAGAAATCACTTCGCCAATTTGTGCCGCAGAATGAGAACCCGCATCCACTGCCGCTTTTACTGCGCCAACGTCACCACGTACCATCACAGTTACCAGACCTGAACCGATCTTTTCGTAACCAACCAACAATACGTTTGCTGATTTCACCATTGCATCTGCTGCTTCAATTGCGGCAGTTAAACCGCGAGTTTCAACGAGACCTAAAGCTTCCTGTTGCATAAAATCACCTTGATTTGATCTAATTTAAATAATGAATTTGATTGATATGTTTCTGCACTTAATAACAAAAATCTGACCACGTAACTCTAGGGCAAAGCCGATATGAAAATATTTTGCTCTCAGAGAAACTGTGAAGTAACAAAATTGACTTCAATAGCACTTTTTTGTCATTACATTCTCAGAATCTTTGCTATATAAGGCGTTCAGTTAAAATAAATAGGATAAAAAATTAACTTTTAAGAAATTTAAATCTCATCAAATTAATAACTATTGATAATAAAAATTCGTTATTAACTTTTTATCCAATATTAAGTATTCGGTTTTATTCAATTGCTTCTTTTTGTTCTGCTGCTGGAGTTGGCAAGTTCTTAGTAATAAAGAAACGATAGCCAAGACCACCAATAATGCCGCCCAATAAAGGAGCAAAGAATGGCACTAAGAAATAAGGAATATCACGACCACCAGTAAAGGCAGTTTCACCCCATCCTGCAAAGAATAGGAAAATCTTAGGACCGAAATCACGAGCAGGGTTCATTGCAAATCCAGTTAATGGACCACAAGCTGCACCAATTACTGCCACTAAAATACCGATTAGGATCGGAGCCATTGGGCCTTTTGGAACACCATTGCCATCATCTGTCAGCGCAAAAATCAAACCGACTAATGTTGCAGTTAGCACGGTTTCAACCAAAAATGCTGCACCGGTTGATACAAGTGGATGAGCATAAGTTGTCCACGCACCTGCCAAACTTAAACTCTCAACTGAACCACGCACCATGTTGTGAGTTGATTCAAAATCAAGGATTAAGCCTTGGTAAACTACGTAAGCCATAAAGGCACCGAACGCACCACCAGCAATTTGCGCTAGGCTATATGGCAACACTTTATTGGCTGGGAAGTTCCCAAATAACCAAAGCGCGACCGTTACTGCAGGGTTCAAGTGACCACCAGAAATGCCTGCCGTTAAAAATACCGCTAAAGTAATGGCAAAGCCCCAAGTGATACAAATGCCCCACCAGTCCATATCAGCACCGGCAATGGACCAAGCCAACACCACACATGGGCCTAAAAATAGGAATAATCCAACCCCAAAAAATTCAGCCACGCATTGGGAAAATAAGCTGGGTTCTTTCATAAAATCACCTTCCTTTGTTATAAAGTTATTATTTTCACAATGTGATTTTTAACTTAAATTAAACAAAAAATTCACCAGAAAATAATATGTAGAGTTATTCAGTAAAATTTATTATGTTTATTTAGAAAGTATTCGTTCAACTAAACTGCTATTAGTTGCCGAAAATTAGATTAATGCAGATCGGATATAAAAATATTTTGCTTGAATAAAAATTGATAAGTAAAAAAAGTGTCTTTCATGTCAAATTATTGCTATTCATTAATTGCCATTTCTTATATCCAGCTTAATATTTGAATTCGAAACATGTTGTTACAAAGTGGAAAAATATTGTCTTTTTTAAAAACGTGATCTCGTTTTTAGACTGATCCATAAACCGATATACTCTTGGCAAATAAATTCTCTGAATCATGGTGACACCTTAGAGAAGTAAACGGAGGTAAGTGTACTCATGGCAATCAACCATTTAATTGAATCAAACATCATTCACAAAATAGTGATGAACTTCGCTCAAGCTACTGGCTTAGCGGTAGTGGCGACCAATGCAAATGGTGAAGAAATTTCTGAGCGCTTTAATTTCTCCCCTTTCTGCGAATTAATCCGTACCGTTCCAATGTATAACCATCGCTGCCAGTTCAGTGATCGTTGTGGTGGATTAGAAGCATTAAGAGAAAACAAACCTTGTATTTATCGTTGCCATGCGGGGCTAACGGATTTTTCAATCCCGATTATGCTTGATGGTCATATCGTAGGTTTTATTCAATGTGGTCAAGTTCGTGTTGAGGATGACAGCAAGATCCAAGTGATTGCGTCAATTAATGATGCTTCATGGGATGCGATTCCAGAAAAGTATCACGCTTATCTGAACGTGCCTGAAAATCCTGAACTGTATGAAGCCTATTTGAAAGTGCCTGTCGTGAACAATGCGAAAATTGAAGCAGCAGCACAGTTGCTCAAAATGATCGTTGATGACTGCATTAAAAAAGAAATCAAACTATGGATCACGGAAAACGATAAGCCGAAAGCCAAACCAGCAGCAGAGGAAGCGGCCTCCTCTTATTCCGTTCACAATGAGAAAGTCTATAAAGCCATTCGTTATATTGAGCGCAACTTCCATAGGGAAATCACGCTAGAAGAAGTGTCTCACCACGTTAGCTTAACGCCGCATTATTTCTGCAAGTTATTCAAAAAATCTCAAGGCATCGGCTTCAACCAATTTTTGGTGCAAAAACGTATGGATAACGCCAAGCAATTATTGGCTCGCAGTGATTGGAGCGTTGCCATGATCGCTGAAAACTTAGGCTTTTCGCATCCAAGTTATTTTTGCAAAGTTTTTAGAAAAAATTTCAATCAAACACCACAACAATATCGCCTATCACTCACTGCGTAGTTTTTGTGTTATGCAAATAATTCAAAGTGACAATGTAACTAAAGGGCGAATTTAATCTCAATTTATGAGGCTTGTAATGCATTCACAACAACATGTTTTAGTTTTAAATTGCGGTTCTTCATCATTAAAATTTTGTGTTTTACCTGAAGGTGCCGATTCCCCTATTCTTTCTGGTTTAGCAGAACGTTTAGGTTTGGAAGATGGCGTGATCACGTTTAAATACAATAACCAAGAAAATCACGATCAAGAAAAGCAAACCCACACGCTAACGCAATCAACTCACCATTGCGCTATTGAAACTCTGTTTGCTGAGTTGAAAAAACTGGATCTTCTTGATTCAATTTTTGCGATTGGACACCGTGTTGCGCATGGCGGTAACAAGTTCAATCAATCGGTTTTGCTCACCAAAGAAAGCATTGAAGGCATTCGTGATGTTACCAACCTCGCACCATTGCACAACCCTGCTAACCTGATTGGTATTGAAACGGCACTTGAGATCTTGCCATCACTTCCACAAGTTGCAGTGTTCGATACGGCTTTCCACCAAACACTGCCACCTGAAGCCTACACTTATGCGATCCCTCTTGAATACCAAGAAAAACATCATGTTCGTCGCTACGGTTTCCACGGCACATCTCATCGTTTTATTGCTTCTCAAACTATCGAGAAGTTACAACTTGATCCTGAAAACAATGGCATTTTAATTGCGCATTTAGGTAATGGTTCTTCTGTTTGTGCAGTGAAAAACAGCAAAAGTGTCGATACTTCAATGGGTATGACTCCACTTGAAGGTTTGGTGATGGGCACTCGTTGTGGTGATATTGATTTCGGTGCAATTAACTATCTTGCTGACGAAACTGGCCAATCACTAGCTGATCTTTACCGCATGGCAAACAGTCAATCTGGCATGTTAGGGCTTTCTGGTATTTCAAGCGATAACCGTGCAATCGAACAAGCACACCACGAAGGTAATGCTCGCGCAACCTTAGCATTAAATGTTATGGCGCACCGTTTAGCTCGTCACCTTGCTGCACACATGGCGTCATTAGATAAAGTCGATGCTCTTGTGTTTACTGGCGGCATCGGCGAAAACTCCGCTTTAGTGCGTGAACTAACCGTGAAAAAACTCAACGTATTTGGCTTTAAGTTAGATAACAATTTGAACCTAGAAATGCGTGGTGGTAATCAAGGTAAGATTTCTACGGAAGATTCAATTGGCATTTATGTCATGGCAACCAACGAAGAAAAAGTTATTGCCAATGATGCAGCTGAGATTGCGAGAGCGGTTTAGCCGTCATATCTAAGCGCGTAAAAAACAAACGCCATACTTTGAGTTTTCACTAAAGTATGGCGTTTTTGTTGCCCACTGGCGAAACTGAACGCCTCTTTGCGATTTAACTCTATATCCAACTGAGATAATGACATCAAGTGAGTAAAAGCGGACGGGTTTATCGGAATTTGCAATATGCATATTGGTCACTTCATCTAATTCTCCTTCTTAGAGTTTAGGATCTATCAACTCAATAGAAGATACACAAAAACCAGGCACAACACAGATCTCAATTTACAGTTAACTTAGTTTAGTAAAAGCCGTGATTGGTTCAGAAACCTTCTTAACAAGAACTTCATACACTCTTGCTATCAAAAACAGCAAATAATGTTGAGGTCATATTTATGAACACTGCTGCCAAAGCATGGATTGAATCAATCACACTACCAACCTACAAAGTCGGCGACGTCGATACCAATCCCCTATTTTTAGAGAATCGTGTTTATCAAGGTTCTTCTGGTAACGTTTACCCTTATGGTGTTATCGATCAAATATCTGATGAAAAAACAGACCAAACTTATCAAGCGGTTTTTATCGAAAATGACTTCATCAAAATCATGTTACTTCCAGAGTTGGGCGGCCGTATTCACAGAGCTTACGATAAAGTAAAACAACGTGATTTTGTCTATTACAACGAAGTCGTTAAACCAGCTCTAGTTGGTCTACTTGGTCCTTGGATTTCAGGTGGCATTGAATTTAACTGGCCACAACACCATCGCCCAACGACTTATATGCCTGTCGATTTTACGATTGAACATCACGATGATGGTTCTGCTGTTGTATGGATGGGCGAAGTTGAACACATGTATGGCCTACAAGTAATGGCTGGCTTCAAGCTTTATGCGGACAAAGCTTTAATCGAAATTACAGGTAAAGTTTACAATACCAACGAGACTGCAAAACAATTCCTGTGGTGGTCAAACCCTGCAGTGAAAGGTGGCGACGATCACCAAAGTATTTTCCCGCCAGATGTAACTGCGGTTTATGACCACGGCAAACGTGATGTTTCTAACTTCCCAATTGCTACGGGCGAATATTATAAAGTGGATTATTCACCGGGTACGGACATCTCTCGCTATAAAAACATCCCTGTTCCTACTTCTTATATGGCTGATAAATCAAGCTATGACTTTGTTGGTGCATATAGCCATAACGAACAAGGTGGCTTGCTTCATATTGCTGATCACCATGTATCTCCGGGTAAAAAACAATGGACTTGGGGCAACTGTGACTTTGGCCTATCTTGGGATAAAAATTTAACCGATGAAAACGGCCCATACATTGAATTAATGACAGGCGTTTATACCGATAACCAACCTGACTTTACTTGGATCGATAGCTACGAAGAAAAAGAATTCGTGCAAAATTTCCTCCCTTATAGCGACCTTGGACAAATCCATAATGCGAATACTGATCTAGCAATCAAATTAGAGCGCTCAGGTAATTCAGTTAGTTCAGGTAAATCAGTTAAATGGGGTGTTTATGCAATTGGCTATGTAGAAAACTGCACTGTTGTTATTCAAAACGAATCAGAAGAATTGTACACAAGTGCTGTTAATTTAACGCCAGCACATTCGTTCGAGGAATCCATTGAAATCAAGTCTGAACAACTGCTGACCTTGATTGTTAAGAATCAAAACGGTTTAGAACTTATTCGTTATACCGAACATGAAACCGCAGATGAACCGACGCCAGATCCAGCAAGTGAACCACTAAAACCAGCCGAAGTGAGCAGTGTTGAAGAACTGTATTACATTGGTCAGCATTTAGAGCAATATCACCATGCGACTCGAGCTCCAGAAACATATTACCGAGAAGGTATTAAACGAGATAACAACAACTATCTATGCAACCTTGCTCTTGCTTCTCTCGCATACAATCAAGCTGATTACCCATTAGCGATTCAGCATTGTGATGCCGCTTTAGCACGTGCTCATCAGCTAAATAAAAACCCTGTATGCGGAAAAGCTAGCTTTATGCGTGCTTGTGCTAAAGAAAAGTTAGGCGAATGGGATGCGGCTTACGCTGACTATTACAAAGCAACTTGGAGTGGTAACTGCCGAGATACTGGTTTCTACGGTGCAGCTAAAATTGCCACTCGCCAGAAAAACTATCAACAAGCTTTAACTCTGATTGAAAAAGTACTGCGATTCAACGGAACTCATTATCAAGCAATGGGATTAAAAGCACTGCTGCTCACTAAATTAGATCGTTTGGAAGAAGCCAATGCTTATATTGATACTCAGCTAGAGCAATACCCTCTTGCTTATCTACTCGCCTTCCAAAAATGCCAGACGAATCAAGATAATCAATCGCTTGAGCACTTCAAGCACATCACATCTGGTCGTGCGATTAATGCGATTCATATTGCCAATTTCTATATTTCTATTAACGAATTTGAATTGGCGAAATCAGTGCTTGAACACATTGATGGTACAACTGCCATGACCTGTTTCTACCAAGCTTATTTATCAAATGATAAGTCTACAGCTCAACAGCTTCTTCAACAGGCAGAAGCTGAATTTAACCAAAATGTGATTTTCCCTAATACTCTAATTGAAATTGAAGTGCTTCAAGCATTTGAGGATCATTATTTCGCAAACTACCTACTTGCTTGTTTCTTCTACGCTAAGAAAAATTATGCAAAAGCAGTTAATCATTGGTTTAAAACTATCGAACTTAATCCAAACCATGCGCCAAGCTACCGTAATTTATCTGTGTATCACTTTAATAAAGAACAAGATGCACAAAAAGCATTAATTGAAATGGAACAAGCATTTGCGCTTAACTCTACAGATGCACGTGTTCTGTTCGAGCTGGATCACTTAAGAAAAGTAACGGGATCATCCGCTGCAACACGTTTAGGTTATTTAGAAAAATTCCTTGATGTTGCTTTGCAACGTGACGATCTCACCTCTGAATTATTAAACCTATACAACATCACTGGCAACATTGATAAAGCCAACACATTACTGAGCACTCGTATTTACCATCCTTGGGAAGGTGGCGAAGGTCGAATCACTGGTCAATACATTATTAACCAACAACGTAAAGCCTTTGCTTATATCCAAAATAACCAATACCAAGATGCGATAGAAGCTCTCAATGCCTCTCTCACCTACCCTGAAAATCTAGGTGAAGGCCGTCTGGTTGGACAAACAGATAATGATGTCCACTTCTGGTTAGGTTGGTGTTATCAACAAATCTCTAAACAAGATTTATCACAACACCATTTCGCTCAAGCTGTAGAAGGCAATTTAGAAATCAACCAAAGTCGTTACTACAACGATCAACCAGCAGATTACCTGTTCTACAAAGCGGCCTCGTTATACCTAACGGGTAAAGAGCAAGAAGCCTCTCAGATCTGGAATGACATGGTGAATTGGGCAAGAAGTAATAAAAACACACCTATAGAACCTGATTTCTTTGCAGTATCACTTCCTGATTTGATTGTTTTTGATTCTGATCTTCAAACAGAAAATCAACGCCACTGTGAATTTGTTGAAGCGATGGGATTACTCGGTTTAACCCTACTCAATAACAAAAACCGTGAGCAATTTATTGCAACACTGGATCAATTGCTAACTCATCAACCAGATCACAGCAAAGCCAACCTATTTAAGGAGGTCGCAACTCTTATTGGTGAATTCCAAGTTGAATTAACCGCATAACTTTCTTTGCCCTACATGGTTTATGTAGGGCTTTCATCCAATACAAGAACAAAAAATTTGAGGGATTAAAAATGAACAACACCTCTGAACAATTTAACATGAGAAACGTCTGGCTCATCAGTCTTGTCGCAGCTTGTGGTGGTCTACTATTTGGTTATGACTGGGTAGTAATTGGTGGAGCAAAACCGTTTTACGAAGCATTTTTCAACATTACTAGCGCATCTCTTTCTGGATGGGCAATGGGCTCAGCCTTAGTTGGTTGTATGCTAGGTGCTTTTGTTGCTGGTGGCGTATCGGATAAATATGGTCGTAAACGTCCCCTTATGCTTGCAGCATTGCTGTTCGTTATTTCAGCTTGGGGTACTGCTGCTGCAGGATCGTTCAATGCCTTTGTTATTTATCGCATCATTGGCGGTGTCGGAATTGGTTTAGCTTCAGCACTTTCTCCAATGTATATTGCTGAAATTGCACCGGCTCATACTCGCGGTAAGTTTGTCGCAATTAACCAACTTACGATCGTTATCGGTGTACTTGCAGCTCAAATCATGAACTTATTGATAGCAGAGCCTGTCGCCGCAGGTGCACAACTTGCAGATATCGCTCAAACTTGGAATGGTCAAACCGGTTGGCGTTATATGTTTGGTGCAGAACTAGTGCCAGCTGTTGCCTTTTTAGTATTGATGTTCTTAGTACCTGAATCACCTCGTTGGTTAGTGAAAATGGGTCGACAAGATCAAGCTCGCCAAACTTTAATGAAAGTAGGCAGCCAAGCTTATGCAGACAAAACTATCGTCGAAGTTGAAGCAACTCTAGAAACATCAGATAAAAAGCTACCTATCAGCGCACTATTAAAACCTGATGTGAAACCTATTCTGGTGATTGGTATTATTTTGGCAATGTTCCAACAATGGTCAGGGATCAACGTTATTTTTAACTATGCTCAAGACATCTTTGCTTCAGCTGGTTTTGACATTAACGACACACTGAAATCTATCGTTGCAACAGGTCTAATCAACTTAGTATTCACCATCCTTGCGATTCCATTTGTTGATAAAATTGGTCGTCGTAAACTCATGATCTTAGGCTCTGCTGGATTAGCAGTCATTTACGCTTTGATGGCTGGCGCTTATGCGATGGGTGTTCTAGGCTTCCCTGTACTGATCTTAGTGCTTATTGCGATTTCAATTTATGCTTTAACACTTGCACCTGTAACTTGGGTTTTACTATCTGAAATTTTCCCAAATAAAGTTCGTGGTACAGCGATGTCTGTTGCAACTTTGGCATTATGGGTTGCTTGCTTTGTTCTAACTTACACCTTCCCAATTCTAAATTCAGAATTAGGTGCAACAGGTAGCTTCCTTCTGTATGGAATTATTTGTGCCCTTGGTTTTGTATTCATTTATCGTAATGTCCCTGAAACAAAAGGACGTACTTTAGAAGAGCTAGAAAAAGAGATTTTAGAAAACAGTACAGCTAAAAGTTTAAACAAGGCTCATATATAAAAAGCCAAATATAACTACAAGTACGAAAAAAAATAGGCGCAAATACTGCGCCTATTTTATCCACCAGTTAATCAACCCAATTCTTCCAACTCTTTTTCAACCCACAAATAACTAATCCCTGTTAGTAACTCAGACATATCAAGTTCACCAAAATTAATAGTGGTTTGTTCTCTTGATAAAGAAAACTCAGATTCAAATGGATTTTCTAAAGTTTGATTTTTAATTTCATCTAACCAATCTGCTCCTAATTCACAACATTTCCCATAAAGAATAATGTGGTTAATATCAATGGTAATAAGAAAGTTATACAAAGACTGACCAATTGCTCTTGCTGAATCCAAAACAACTGTTTCAGCTAATACGTTATTCTGTTTGAAAAATAGTAAAATTTCTTCAAATGAAAAATAATGTTTTGAATTAGCCTGCTGATTATATTTTGTTTCTATCGCTTTAATAGAGGCAATAGTTTCTAAGCATCCGTTACGCCCACAACCACATTTTTCACCATCAGGATCAAGGGTAACATGGCCGATTTGACCACTAGCAAAATGCTTCCCTCGATAAACATCGCCACCAATAATAAAAGAAGCCCCGATCCCGTAATCAATATTCAGAATGCAGTAATCCTCTACCGGTTTATCGTTTAGCCACTTTTCCGCTAAGGCAATCATCACGCAGTCATTATCGATAAGAACTTGAGTTTTAAGCCTTGTTTCTAATATATATTTTAGCTCAATACTGGTTTCCCAAGGAGCTTGTGCCATTTGTAATGAAACACCAGCTCGGGTGTCCACTTGTCCATGGCACGCCAAAGCTAATCGATATGGTCGATTCCCTGTTTGTTTTCGAGCTGCTACAACAATAGCAATAATATCTTCGATTATATGTTCTGGAGTTTGTGGCGAAATTTGATGAGTCAGGAGTGAAGAAATTGGCGTAATTTCATTATCAACGGCAATGGCATGTAACTTATGTGGTGATATATAAACACAGATCGTATCTAATGCACTTTTGGATACTCTAAATATTCCTTTATGATTGCCCCGCATTTTAGATGAATCATCTTGTTGCATTATCCATCCATCATAGACAAGAGAGTCTAATATCTTAGTAATTGCAGGAATAGACAGTTGTGTTAAATTTGACAATTCAGATTTACTCAGGCCTTTATTTCGATATAAGTGCTCAAGAATACTTTGACGATTTAACTGTCGAATATGCTTAGGGGATAACCCTTGACCAGATGTAAAGCCTTTTAACTTTCTAAGCATATTTTTATCTCTGATAATAAAATGAGTTTAATAATAAATGTGACCAAGTAAACAACCAAATATTTTCCGTTATTTTAAAATGAATAAACATTTAAGTTCTAGGTTCTATTATGGTTAATCTTCATCGTATTGAAAATGAATTTTTCAGCTTAGTCATCAATGAAAACGGTTGTTGTGTTTCATCTCTCATTTATAAGCCCAACCAATTCAATCTTCTTCGAGAACAGCATATCGAGAATATGAAATTTGCTGGCGAAAGCGGAATGTTTCCCATGCTTCCTATGGCAAATCGAATAGCTGGAAACCAGTTTAATTGGCAGGGAGAAACAGTCAAACTACCACTTCATTCTTACGATAAGCAGTTCTTTTTACATGGTGATGGTTGGATTCAACAATGGCAATGCATCGAGCATTCAAGTTCATCACTTATCTTTTCATGTGAATCCAAGTTAGACAAAATTTATCACTATCATGCTGAAATTTGTTTTTCACTGCATAACCACAAGGTGAAAATTGAGCTAACCATTAAAAATCTCAGCCACAGAAGTTTTCCTTTTGGTGGAGGCTTCCATCCTTTCTTCACCGTATTGCCAGATTCAAAAGTCAGTTTTCAAGCAGAAGGTGTATGGCTAGAAAATGAAAGTTATTTACCGACTGATTACCTGAATAAGATCCCCAGTGATTTAGATTTTTCTGAATTTAGAATCATTCCTGAAATATGGATCAACAATGGTTATCAATTAGCGACTTCTGCATTAGCGGTTATCGAACATCCGAATAATATACAGGTAAAAATCAGCAGTCCTTGTCGTTACTTACAAGTTTACAAACCAGCAGGGCAAAGTCAGTTTCTGTGTATCGAACCACAAAGTCATTTTGTGAATGCTCATAATTCAACTGATTATGAGAGTCTAAGGATTCTGGCACATCAAGAATCGATGAAAATCAGTATGGAAATTGAAGTGAAGCCACGAGAATAAACATCCTATTTTCCAATTCTAGTTTTTAATACCACCATTAAAAAACGCCATACTTTGAGTGTTATCTAAAGTATGGCGTTTTTTCTATAAGCATTTCTTTTTGTAAGATAAAAACGACTTACAACTTACTTCACTTCAACACGAGTTTGGCCTTGATGTTTCACAAAACGCCCAACTGGCTCTGACTGTAAATTGTGTGCTTTTAGAATGGCTTTTACTTCTTCAACTTGGCTTGGATCAACCGCTAACATCAAGCCGCCAGAGGTTTGAGGATCACACAGAATCGCTTTTTGTTTTTCAGTAATTGGAGCAACTTTTTCACCGTAGCTAGCGAAGTTTCGTAATGTGCCACCCGGAACGCAACCTTGCTCGAAGTAGTAATCTAAATCGGCCATTTTTGGAAGATGATCAAAATCGACTTCTGCATTCAATTCTGCGCCTTCACACATTTCAATTAAGTGCCCTAACAAACCAAAGCCGGTAACGTCTGTCATGGCATGAACACAATTCAATTCGGCTAATTGTGCGCCAATTTTGTTTAAACGACACATCCAATCGCGAGCGGTGTGTTTATCATCTTCAAGCAATTTCGATTGTTTTTCTGCGTGGCTCAACATGCCAATACCAAATGGCTTGGTCACGAAGATCACATCGCCCTCTTTTGCTTGGTTGTTTTGTTTAATGCGCTCAGTTGGAATAATGCCCGTTACCGCTAAACCAAAAATCGGTTCTGGTGTATCAATCGAGTGTCCACCCGCTAAAGAAATTCCCGCTTCGGCACACATAGCACGACCGCCTTCGATCACTTGTTGAGCAATCTCTGGTGCAAGCGTATTAACTGGCCAACCTAAAATTGCAATTGCCATAATTGGAGTGCCGCCCATCGCATACACATCACTGATTGCGTTTGCCGCTGCAATGCGTCCGAAATCGGTTGGATCGTCCACAATCGGCATAAAGAAGTCGGTAGTGCTGATAATCGATTGACCGTTGCCAATGTCGTACACAGCTGCGTCGTCACTAGTTTCATTACCCACTAACAAATTAGGATCAGTTTGCCATTGAGTTTGAGTCGCTAGGATTTCTTTTAATACTTGAGGGGAAATCTTACAGCCACAACCACCACCGTGGCTGTATTGTGTTAAGCGAACTTCATTTTTAGGCATTTCTTGAGACATAACGACCTCTACTCTATAGCAACAAATGGATAAGCAAATGTATAAGCAAAAATTAGTGTAGCAAACATACGCTTAAACTTTATTTGGCTTTTGATACACATCAAGCCCAATTCATAAAATCACCGAATAGATCCCCACGTTTTTGCAGAGTTACTTTTCGAAAATGCCACAGTGAGGTTAATTCCCCCTCTTATGAACTAAAATACATACAAAGCACAAAATAGCGTGATATATATCAAAGAATTGCGCTAATATCTCACCTAGCATTCAGTTCATGAAATAAAGCACGAAATAAATATGGAATGAGATGGGGTCTGGTGGCCCTCTCGGTCTTCAAAACCGATGTGAGCCGAAAAGGCTTTGGTAGGTTCGATTCCTGCCTCTTCCGCCAAGTGTCTACTTTTTATTTAACAACCGACACTTTCGACCATAATTAAGCCTATGATTGAACTCTCTCAGTTCTTGCTATTTGAGGCGCTTTAACCAATCTGCGGCGCACAATACCAACTTATCGAGGCGCTGCTATGACAACAGATAATTCCTCCCGCTCTGAATTAAATTTCCGTTTACCTCAAGTTGAACAATTGCTGCAAAATCCTGCACTCAATTCTTATATTGAGCAGTTAAGCCGCCCTGTTGTGACCAATTTAGTTCGTCAAACTTTGCAAGCGATCCGCCAATCTTCTTCTTTTCAAAAATCGGGCATTGGTGATATTAACGTTATCAACCGCATTGAAATGGCTTGTTTAGAAATTCAGAAGCAAAAACAAACTTCCGTTATTAATGCGACAGGTATTGCGATTCATACTAACCTTGGCCGTTCACCAATCCACCCTGAAATTTGGCAACAAGTGTCTGAGCTGAATACTGGCTACTGCAATTTAGAGCTTACGTTAGATGACGGCAAACGCGGCCAACGCAATGGTCTATTGCCAGAATTAGTGCGTAACTGGGTCGGTGCGGAAGATGCTTTGGTGGTCAATAATAATGCAGCAGCTGTGTATCTCACTCTGATTGCATTGGCGCAAGGTAAAGAAGTGATTGTGTCTCGTGGCGAGCAAGTGCAAATTGGTGGCGGTTTCCGTATTCCTGATATTCTCAAAATGTCTGGCTGTACTTTAGTGGAAGTGGGAACAACCAACATCACCACTGCGCAAGATTATCTTGATGCTATAACCGAAAACACCGCAGCGATTTTAATGGTGCATCAATCTAACTTCTCGATTGAGGGTTTCACTGAATCGCCAGACATTCACGAATTAGTGAAAAATCTGCCTTATCATGTTTCTCTTTTAGTGGATCAAGGCTCAGGTTTATCGGATGAATCTTATTCCGACAACGAACATTCAATTCGCTATTACTTAAATGCTGGTGCTGATCTGGTTTGCTTCTCAGGCGATAAAATCCTGGGTGGCCCACAAGCTGGCATTATTGCAGGTAACACCAACCTTCTGAAAACCTTAGCCAAACACCCAATGATGCGAGCATTCCGTCCGGGTCGAATTGTGCTGTCGTTATTGGAATCGTTACTGGTCAATAAATTAAATAAAACTCACGCAGGTAAAGGCATTGCCGAGCGTTTGATTGATGACATTCCGAATACAAAAGCATGGGCAGAAAAGCTGGTTGAACAATGGCAACCCTATGCCAAACTTGAAACTTTGCAAGCCCAAGTTGGTGGTGGTTCATTGCCGAGCGAGCGATATTTAAGTTACGGTCTAGCACTCGATTTACCGGGTAAAGCACAAAAACACTTAGACCGATTACGTGAGATGCCAACACCGATCATTGGCTACTTAAACAAAGAACGCTTGTTACTCAATTTATCGACTGTGCTTGAGCAAGACAAAGCCATATTTGAAGCTCAACTATCTGACTTTATTGCGACTTTTACCAAAACAAACAAATAAGACCGACATGACACAATCTCAACCTTATCATGCCGTTATTGGCCTTGCTGGACACGTTGACCACGGTAAAACCAGTTTGATTCATGCTCTAACCGGCATTATGACCGCTCGTGAACATGAGCAAGCTTTAGGTATGACGCAAGATCTAGGCTTTGCGCATTTCAATGATGAACAAGGTAATACCATTGGTGTGATCGACGTTCCCGGCCATGAACGTTATTTGCGTAACATGGTGGCAGGCGTTTGGAGCATTAACGTTTTATTGCTAGTGATTTCAGCGGAAGAAGGTTGTATGCCAATGACGCTAACTCACACCAAGGTCGCAAAAGCCATGGGCGTGAAGCATATTGTGATTGCGCTCAATAAGTCCGATAAAGTCTCGCCTGAACAACTTGCCGAAGTCGAAGAAGAAGTGCTGGAAACCATTATGGAAGTGTCGGACATCATGCCCGAAATCATTTCTGTTAGTGCTCACACCAAACACAACTTAACTGAATTGAAAGACTTGTTGATCGAACATGTTCAAGTCGCGATCCAAGAAAAACAAGCGGAAGAACAAGCTCGTGAAGATGCCACTGCATTTATGTATGTTGACCGTGCGTTTGTGGTCAACGGCGTTGGTACGATTGTTACCGGCACACTTTCTCAAGGTCAATTAGCTTTAGGCGATAAATTACGTTGCGAACCGTCGGGCATTGTTGGCACGGTGCGCTCGATTCAAACTTACAACCAGCAAGTAGAACAAGTGTCGTCTACGTCTCGTGTGGCTTTAAACATCAAAGGCTTAACCAAGAAACAGGTGAAGCGTGGTGATTTATTGTTGGCAAACTCCAACTTAGCAGCCAATCAAAAATCCGCTCATACCGCAATTAATGATGAATTTATCTCACAAGACCAATGCATTGTGCGTCTGCAAGCCATCGATGATAACGGTGAGCACAAACGTAACAAACAAGTGGAAGTCGCTTCTGGTAGCTGGCACGGTATGGCGCAATTGGTGCCTATTCCAAACACCAATCTTGCTCGTTTGATCTTGCCGCAATCGCTGCCATTAAGTTTTGGTCAACGTATGATGATCATCGAAAATGGCGGTAAACGTCTGTTGTTCCAAGCAGAAGTGGTTTGGCGTGAATGGATACCAAAATTCCGCAAACGTGCGATTTACCAAGCATTAGAAGCGTTGCCTGAAACTCTTTCTCATACTGCACAAATCGCCATGATGCTAGAACTACAAGGTTATTATCCTGCATCTTTAACACCAGATTCGCCGTTAGAAGATTGCGTTGCGCTTGGCGATTTCTATGTGAATCCTGATTGGCAAAATCAACAAGTCACCGCCATTTTGGATGTATTAGAGCAAGGCACTTCCCTTTCGGCTTTAGAAATTGCACATAAAACCAAGCTCGACCAAAACATGGTTGATGCCTTGATGCAAAAATTAAAAGCGGATAAAAAAGCCCATTTTAATTACGGCAAATGGAATAAAGGCGACGGTGCGAGCGAAGATGAATTACCACCAGCAGCACAAGCGATTTTAAAACTGGCACGTGATGCAGGCTTGAATGGTTTAGAGTTAAACAAGGTTGATTTAGGCGCAGATAAAAAATGGCTTAAACAACTAACGCACCAAAAATACCTCACCTCTTTAACGCCTGAAATCTATTTTGATATGCAGGTTTACTTGGATTTAGTGAAAGCCGTCATTGGCGACAAGCAGCCAAAAGTCGACACCACCAGCATTCAAGAAATGAAAGACGTAACAGGATTAAGCCGCAAATACATCATCCCTCTAGCTAACCGTATGGAAAAAGACGGCTGGATGAGACGTGATGATGAGATTCGTATTGTTTTGAAGGCTTGGGGTTAGTTTTGGCAACATTTACGGATCTGGGCAGATACCACTAAATCTCATATATGATGACTTTTTGCATTTTGACCTAAAAAGCTAAGCTATATGAGATGCTTCAGTAGTTATAGTCAAAAGGTGAAACAGACGCTCCTGAAGGTATAGTATTCTGCACTAACGCTTGATCATCTTGCGGCTTTTTTACTACAGCAATGAAGCCACCATAAAACAGCTGGCTGATAGATATTTCAAGCTGACTATCTGTTAGCGAAGCGTGCGGATAGACCTCCCAACCGTTATCCCCGAGAGCAAGAACCAATGGCTCTTCCCCAAGAGTTGCAACCTCTTCGCTGTTGTAAGGTATCGAAACTATAGCTGCGGGTGAAAACAATTGACCGATTGGCTGCAAGGTGATCGGTGCGCCTACGGCTTGATAGCCTTGTGGAAGAATTGGCATATGTTCTGCATCTGAGACTATTCCAACTTCTAGCTTAACCTCGGTAGGAATCTGCACACTACCAGCTTCAATCCGTAGCTTTGCTCCATATGCTGGATCTTTTGAGTCATCGACTGAAAGGTTTATTGGTATTCTATCGTCTACGGAGTAGATAGCTGAAACTCCTGATTCTGGTTTATAGTTAATATTAAAACTGCTTTCACTTTTAACGCTTCCGTTGAAAAGTAATTGCACTGTTAAGCTAGTTTCTCCGAGTGGTAACAGTAATCCAGCCAACTCAAAGGTGCCGTCAGTGGCAACTGAGGCTTTGATGCTAGGAAATTGCTTGTATTGAACTAAAGTTCCTTCTTTTACGTTCGGGACGGAACCTGTTACATTGAACATTCTCTCCTTCGCAACAGAACCATCGTCAACATTTAGTGTGATTTTATTATGAAAACAACCGCTTATTATTAGAGGAATAAAAGCGGATATGAATAGCCTGACATTTAGTCGCTTAAGAGTAGGTAGGTTTTTTCTCATTGTTATTCCATTAATCTATATGAACCTTGTATGAAGGTGCATCGTTACAAAATGGAAACGTCGAGTAAACGTACATAGGTTAAGTTCAAATAATCATTTTTATGACAATCTCACTTTTGATTTTTTTACAGTGAAGAATGCAAAAAATAGGTCTTTCCTCTCAAAATTTTTTCTGAAATAGATACCACAGAGATGAAAAGTAAGTCATTTAAAATCCGCTTGGCAACAGGAATCAAATGAAAGGAAGTTGGATTGATTTGAGCAACCTCACCCCCTTCCCGTCATTACCGGCAAAGCCTTTTCGGTGAATTCCATAAAGGCTTTGTCTGCTACCGATAAATAGCCAGCTTTGCGCCATGCCATACCGATTTTTAGGGTAATTGGCGTTTCAAATGGAATGCCGATTACGCCTTGTTCTTGTTCTGTTACTAGCTTCAATAATGCTCCGACGCCGTAGTCTTTTTTGACCACATTCAAAATCATGGGGATCAAGTTGGTTTCAATTGAAATATTCAGTTTGAATCCATGTTGGCTACATAACTTATCGACGATCTCACGGTGGAAATATCCCTTTTTAAACATGATCAATTCTTGTGAGAAGAAGTCATGCAGTGAGACCGATTTCATATTGGCAAATTCGTGTTCAGGGCTGACCACCACCAACATTTCATCTTCAATCAAAGGCTTAATATCTAAATTATCGGGCACGTTTTCGTTTAGAATGACGCCAAGATCCAGTTCTCCATCCAGCAGCATTTGTCGAATAGACTGAGTTCCGGCATCAATAATACTGAGCTTTAAATCTGGATATTGCTGTTTAAACGCCATCAGAATATCGGGGAAGAAATACGACCCCATCATGCTTGGTACGCCTAGTCGCACTTCCCCTTTCACTAAGCCTTTAATTTCCTGCATTTCGAGTTCTGCATCTTCCAACCTTTGCACAATGTCTTTGGCGTGAACGTATAAACGCTGCCCTTCATCGGTCAATTGCACCTTTCTTTCATTGCGTTTAAACAAGGTGAGATCGAGTGATGACTCCAACTTTTTAATCGCCACACTTAACGCCGGTTGCGCTATGTGTAAGGCTTCCGCAGCACGGGTAAAACTTTCTAAATCAGCAATGGTGACAAAGTAATGTAGAGTTTTGGTATTCATCATTTCAACTAGATCCAAAAATTATCACAACTATAAATTTAATATATTTTATTTATACACTACAGATTGTTAATCTTTTGTTATTCAATGCACAAAACGAGAATAACTGACGAAGATGCAAACTACGGCCGAAAATATGAGATCTGTAAAGGCAAACTCTGTCGAAGAAAGATCGACTAAAACAGTCTCAGCAGAATTGAGCGCAATAGAAGAAGCTAAAGCCTTAAAAAAAGTGACTTTTGGCTTGTTTATTGGCTCGTTTATCTCATTCTGTAATCTGTATTTATTTCAGCCTCTATTGCCTTTAATTGCCGATCATTACCAAGTGACCGCCACCAAAGTTAACTGGGTATTGGCTGCAGCTACACTCACCTTGTCACTGTCACTTGTACCTTGGGCGATTTATTCTGAAAAAATTGGCCGCCGACAAATCATGCTGTTTAGCTTGTATGCCTCACCGCTTGCCAGTGTGTTTATTTTATTCTCTGACCAACTTAACTTTTTAATTGCCTCTCGCGCTTTAATGGGAATAGCACTTGCTGGTTATATTTCCGTTGCTGTGGCTTATATGGCAGAAGAATTTAGCCCGAAAGTGTTTTTGCTAGCGGTCGGCTCTTATATTGGAGCTAACTCACTTGGTGGTATTTCAGGGCGAATTTATGGCGGCATGATTGGCGAATGGTTTGGTTGGCAAATTGCCGTGGGCGGAATGGCATTGTTGAGCCTTGCGATTGCGGTTTGGGTGCAATTATGGGTTCCAGTACAAAAGAATTTTCAACCGAGAAACACGTCACTTGCCAGTCATATTAAAGAAGCGGCTTTGCATATAGGTAATCCTAAGTTATGGATTGCGATGCTCATTGGTGGCTTTAACTTTGCCCTATTTGTGAACTTATACACCATTATGGGTTTCCGTTTAGTCGCTGCACCATTCTCGCTTCCTGTTAGCTTGGTTTCTCTGATTTTCTTGTGCTATTTGATGGGAACATTAACGTCGAAATTAAGTGGTCAATGGAGTTTACGTTTCCACTCCATCACCGGCATGGTGCTTGGCGCAATCATTAGCTTGGCGGGCATGTTGGTGGCACTTATTCCTAATTTATACGCAATGTTTTTTGCCTTAATGCTGATCAGTGGCGGTGCATTTTTCACCCATTCACTGGCTTATGGTTGGGTGAGTTCTAAAGCCGAACAAGCGAAAGCCAGTGCCACAGCTTTGTATTTAGTCCACTATTATGCAGGCGGTAGTTTGGGCGGTTTCTATTTGATTTACTGCTGGCAGCACGGAGGTTGGGCAAGCGTGGCAATGGGCGGCAGCTTTGTTTATGCCGTCATGTTTGTTCTGTGTTGGTTGCTGAAAAAACAAGAATCCAAAACTACTTCATCCTCATAGTTAGGGACATACAGTAGATAAAGAAAAGAAGCAGATCATGAGAAGAAACAGATAAAGAAAAGCCTGCCATAAATGGAGTGGCAGGCTGCTGTGTCATGCTGAAAAGTAAACCTTATCTAACACAAGGTAGGACGAGAATGTATCACTGTAAGTAAAGCGATTTGTGTGCCAACTTTTCAGATGCGTTTCAAATTTCACATAACCTATTGATTAAACATCAAAATATCTAACTCGAAAATTTCGCCCCTTAATAAATCTTCAAGCTTCTTTCTTTTCTGATGCACCGCTTTTGTTCAGTTTGCACCTTGAATAGATCTGGATTTCGACTCTTTCAGTCTGAACTTATTCAAACAACAAATAAGGTTGTCCCTTATGATCAATGCAAGTGATCCCTGTTTCAAAAACTTCTGACAAAGTTGATTCCGTTAAGATCTCATTCGCCTTACCAAAGCCTTTCATAACACCATTTTTGAGCAATAGCACTTTATCGGCATGTTTTAAGCTGCGGTTTAAATCGTGGTTTGCCATGATCACAGTAAGTCCTTTTTTAGCAATCAAGTCGATCATTTGATATAGCTGACTTTCTTGAGCGATATCCAGTGGTGCACCGGGTTCATCCAACAACAATAATTTGGCTTGTGGATTCAAACTTGGCCACACTTGCAAACAAACTCCAGCTAAACGCACTCGTTGCCATTCACCACCTGATAAATGGTGAATGTTCTTTTGCCACTTTTCAGCAATGCAAAGTTGATTAGAAATCTCGGTTACTGCTTGTTCAACCACATCAAGATCGGCATCGGTTGGGATCGAAAGCGACAGATATTGGAATACCGACATATTAAATGCAGGGCGATCTGACTGACAAAGGTAAGCTCTTAATTTCGCCAACTCATGTAATGGAAATTGAACAATCGGCTGCGACAGAAATTGCACTTCACCTTGGTGCATTTGCAAGCCAGACAAGACAGAGAGCAAGGTACTTTTGCCGCTTCCGTTCGGGCCGATGATATGAATGATTTCCCCTTGGTGAGCGACAAAATCCATCGGCAATAAGCGAGACGGGATCTGCACGCCTTTTGCCTCAAGAATAAGGGCGTCAAGGATTGGGGCCTCAAGAACTGGCTGCTCGCTTGTCTGCTGAGAATTAGCTGTGATCGTCATTGCGAAGTAACATCCATATAAATATCGGTGCGCCAATTGAAGTGGTCATCACGCCTAAAGGTAATTCAGCCGAAGAAAGAGAAACACGAGCAAACAGATCCGCAAACACCAATAAGCTCGCCCCGCATAAAGCCGACATCGGCAATAAATAGCGGTTTTCGCTGCCAAGAATTAAGCGAATTAAGTGCGGAACTACCAAACCAATAAAACTAATCACACCACCTAAAGCCACCGAACAACCCACTAAAATCGATACATAAATGATCAGCTTCCAGCGCAACGCCATAACATCCAAGCCAAGTTGCTTAGCGTGTTGCTCCCCTGCCATTAAGCGATCTAAATCTCGCCCTTTTAAGCAAAGCAATATTAAGCATGGCAGCATGACTAACCCGAGACTCACTTGTTGCCACGTCATACCGCTGATGCTGCCCATTAACCAATACATCAAAATGCGTAGGTTTAAATCGCTGGAAAAATAAAACGCCCAAGTCACGATTGCGCCCGACAAAATTCCCAAGGCAACACCAATCAATAGTAAACGCCCTGTAGTTAAGCGCATCACTTTAGCGACTGAAACAATCAACATGGTAAAGGCAAACGAGCCTAATATCGCCACCAGCATCGAGCCATATTGAGTCATCAAAAATGGAAAGAAGAATAACGCAATCACCATTGCCAGACTGGCACCACCTGAAATGCCTATGATTCCCGGCTCAGCCAGTGGGTTTCCTAATAACACTTGCAAAATTGCACCAGCCACCGCAAGAGATGCACCAAGTAATATAGCGGCAAGCAAACGCGGTAAACGCAGATTAACTAAAACTTGTTGTTGTAGTTCAGTGAGAGCATGAAAGGGAGAAATGGCAATGTCGCCAACACAAAGCGAAACGGCACTCAAAATGGCAAGAAAAACGAACATCACAACAAATGGGACTCGCCACCGTTGTCGTTTTTGAGCAATTAATTGGTTGAAGTTCATTCTAGTTAAAATCTATTCGGTTTTAGCGCATTAAATTGGAAAAAGTGACAGGAGCTAAAGATTGTCACGAATCAGCATGAATTTCCTGTTTAAAATCAAGAATGAGTCCATCACCCCGAAATAATCGGGATCGAGATCTCATTTGCCATCAATAGTTTTATTTCCGCTGATAAATTATCCGCTGGGATAAACACACAAACACGGCGTTTCTCTTGCTTGGCCTGCTCTAATAAAGAAGCAAGCTGGTGAGCATTTTTGTATTCTTCCCTATCAGCATCTCGTCGACAAAGATCCACAAACTCAAATGGACAATTTGCAGGATACAAAGCCAGTTCGGATTCTTGCATCAATCGCAATGCTTTCAGTGATAGATTTTCGACATCATTATTAAATTGAATCCAATGAAAATCTGCTGCCACTTCTAATTTGTCTTCCAACACTTGCTGATAAACCGCTTCAAGTTGATTGCGCTCTGTAGCCATTTTCGACTCACTGGCAGAAAAGAATCGTTCCCAAAACTTTCTGCGCTCATCAACTGTGCCAAATTCTTGCTTAATGCTATTACGTTTTGATGCGCCAAAATCGGCTAGCAATGACAAGTTATGCGGCAGCACTGATTCTAACTTCTCTCTTAAATAACGAATTAAGACAGGTGAAGCACCACCACTTGAAATGGCAATTTGAATACGACCACGGTTGATCATTGAAGGCGTAATGAAGTCGCAAAACGGTTTATCATCGACCACGTTGACCATGATGTTCTTTTGTTTGGCATCTTGATATACGCGGTGATTCAAATCTGGATTATCGGTAGTCGCCCACACTTGCACATAATCATGCAGCATTTCAGATTGATAAAAAGACTTCACCCACAGCAAAGATTCTTGATCAGCAAGCTCTCGAAGGTGTGAATGAATTTGAGGAGAAACCACGGTGATGTTCGCCCCAGCTCGAAGTAACATATCCACTTTTCGACAAGCAACTTCACCGCCGCCAACCACCAGCACTGCTTTGTTCGTGAGGTCTAAAAATATCGGAAAGTAGCGCATGGAAGTCCTTTTAAGTATTCGAAGTGAGTGAGCTATACCGTCACAGAAGTATAGATAAGAGTCTACAAAAACTTGCGACAGACAACAAAGAACTCATGTTAGCAAATTTGAATGTCGTTCGAATACCGATTTATCCAGAACTTAAATTGAACTTTAGGGCTTTGACTTCAAATTCATCAAGCACCCAGAAAAACATTCACAACACTAATTCAACCCATTGGATTCATTTGAAAATCTTCTGAAAATTAAGAAGCTAACTTTTTTGCCCCTTTTTAGTGCGACACGCACCATTAACATTCTCGCTACATCACCATGTATGCACCAAGATAAAGATTTGTGATTCAACTCAAATACATATTGGCCCATTACATTTGTAAAACCTGCAATATTTCCTACTATTTTAGAGAAGTTCACGCATTTTAAAAAAACTGGCATCTATTTTGCTCTAATTTATTTGCTCGGTTTTGAAAGAAAAATGTAATTAACGGGCACTTATTAGTGTGAAGATTAAACCTCTAAACCAAAGATTTAAGCAACAAAATAGAAACACAACACAAACAACTAGAACATCTGATGAGTTCAAGATTTTTTGTACTCATCATTAAATGAACGCATACAGGAAGGATACATATGCAAAAAACAATCAAACTTCTCGCTTCTGCAGTCGCTGTTTCTGCTGCCATGATGGCAAATAGTGCTTTTGCCGGCACTCTAGAAGATGTGCAAAAAGCAGGAGAACTGAAATGTGGCGTGAGTACTGGTCTTGCTGGTTTCTCTAACCCTAACTCAAAAGGTGAATGGGAAGGATTAGACGTAGAATACTGTCAAGCGGTTGCTGCTGCTGTTTTAGGCGATAAAACAAAAGTTAAATATGTACCACTTAACGCAAAAGAACGCTTCACAGCCCTACAATCTGGCGAAGTTGATGTTCTTTCTCGTAACACCACATGGACACTACAACGTGATGGTTCGCTTGGTCTAAACTTTGTTGGCGTAACTTATTACGATGGCCAAGGCTTCATGGTGAAAAAAGATTTGGGCGTGAAAAGTGCAACCGAACTAGACGGTGCATCGGTTTGTGTTCAAGCTGGTACAACAACAGAACTAAACTTGGCGGACTACTTCCGTCTTAAAGGCATGTCTTATAAACCAGTAGTTTTCGATACCATGGACCAAACAGCGAAAGGCTTCGACACTGGTCGCTGTGACGTTTTAACCTCCGACCAATCACAACTTTATGGACTACGTTTAAACCTAAAAGATGCCAGCTCAGCGATAGTTCTGCCTGAAATCATTTCAAAAGAACCGCTAGGCCCAGCAGTTCGCCAAGGTGATGATGCTTGGTTTAACATCACTAAATGGACACTGTTTGCCATGATCAATGCGGAAGAATATGGCATCACTCAAGCAAACATAGATGAAATGAAAAAATCTGAAGATCCAAACATCAAACGCATTGTTGGCTTAGATGGCCCTAAAGGTGAAGGCCTTGGCTTGAAAGATGATTGGGCTTACCAGATCGTGAAACAAGTCGGTAACTACGGTGAAGTCTTTGAGCGCACTGTAGGTACTGGCTCACCGCTAAAAGTTGACCGTGGTGTAAACAAACTATGGAACGATGGCGGCTTCCAATATGCTCCACCAATCCGCTAATACTTTTATAACTCAATAAAAATAGCATCAAGGGCGAATGTGTAATTCGTTCGCCCTATTTTTCATTGATTTTGAGGTTAGAAGTATGGAACCTAGTAAATCTTTGCCAAAAAGCAGTTCTTTAAACGATAAGACTGACTCTGGCAGCACTTTATCTCATCTAATTTATAATCCAAAAGTCCGTTCATTCGTTTTCCAATTACTGACCGTTGCAGTATTGGGGTATTTTTTCTATGTCATTGTGACCAATACAATGACAAACTTGAATGACCGAGGCATAACAACTGGCTTTGATTTTCTCGACCGCCAAGCAGGCTTCGGGATCAGTTTAAGCCTGATTAGTTATGATGAAACCTATTCGTTTGGCCGCACCTTTGTGGTTGGGTTACTGAATACGGTTTTAGTGTCCGTGCTTGGTATTATTCTCGCCACGATTTTAGGCTTTACCGTGGGTATTGCTCGATTATCTTCTAACTGGATCGTAAATCGATTAGCCGCTGTGTTTATCGAGATTGTGCGTAACGTCCCACCTCTACTGCAAATTCTGTTTTGGTATTTCGCTGTATTGCGGGCTCTTCCTCAAGCAAGACAAAGTTTGAGTTTAGGCGAAGCGATTTTCCTCAATATTCGTGGCCTATATATCCCTAAACCGATTTTTGAAGCAGGTAGTGGGTTTATCATTGCCGCACTTATTTTGGGAATTATTGCGAGTATCGGCGTTTACATTTGGGCGAAGAACAAGCAAAAAGTAACCGGCAAGCAAACACCTGTCACTCGTATTGTACTTGGGTTGTGTATTGGTTTGCCTTTAGTTGTTTATTTCTTAGCAGGTATGCCGATTTCAGCAGATTACCCTGAATTAAAGGGCTTTAACTTCAATGGCGGCATTACCATTTTGCCGGAGCTATTCGCTTTATGGGTAGCGTTAGGTATTTTCACCGCAGCCTTTATTGCAGAAATTGTTCGCTCAGGAATTAATGCGGTCAATCACGGTCAAACAGAAGCCGCAATGGCATTGGGACTACCTCGTTCTAAAACGCTAAAACTGGTCATTATTCCACAAGCGATGAGAATTATTGTTCCGCCTTTAACTAGCGAGTATTTGAACTTAACCAAAAACTCCTCGTTGGCGATGGCGATTGGTTATCCCGATCTCGTTTCCGTGTTTGCAGGTACAACCCTAAACCAAACCGGACAAGCCATCGAAATCATCTTTATGACCATGGCGGTTTACCTTGCCTTAAGCTTGTTTACCTCGTGGTTGATGAACATCTATAACCGCAAAGTTGCGTTAGTAGAAAGATAGAGCGGAGTATTTAGATGAAACAGCATCAATTTCAACCTAGCCTTCCACCACCAGCCAATACTGTTGGTGTGGTCGGTTGGCTGCGTAAAAATTTATTCAGTACCCCATTAAACAGCATCTTGACCTTAGTGATGGCCTACTTTGCGGTTACCACCATTTGGTCTCTATTTAATTGGGGCGTGGTTAATGCAAACTGGATCGGCACAACTCGTGAAGCCTGCACAAATACGGGTGCGTGTTGGGTATTCATTATTGAACGCTGGGATCAGTTCATGTATGGATTTTATCCAGCAGAAGAACTTTGGCGACCACAGTTTTTCTATGCAACCTTAGCGATTCTTGTGGCTTTAATGGTGTATGAAAAAACACCTTTCCGTACATGGATCTTTATCTTTTTCGGCACTGCCTACCCTATTTTAATGGCAGGTTTGCTGGAAGGCTCCATGTTCGGCTTAACACCGGTTTCTTCACATCAATGGGGCGGCTTATTAGTCACAGTGATTATCTCAACCATAGGTATCGTGTTATCACTGCCTATCGGTGTGGTGTTGGCTCTTGGTCGTCGTTCTGAAATGCCGATCATCAGCAAACTCAGCATTGCATACATTGAAATCTGGCGTGGTGTGCCGTTAATCACGGTGCTATTCATGGCTTCGGTCATGTTGCCATTGTTCTTTGCAGAAGGTGTTCAAACCGACAAATTGATCCGCGCCTTAATCGGTGTGGTGATGTTCTACTCAGCTTACATGGCAGAAGTGGTACGTGGTGGTTTGCAGGCGATTCCCAAAGGCCAATATGAAGCAGCGGATTCCCTTGGCTTGTCTTACTGGCAAAAAATGGGACTGATCGTGCTGCCTCAAGCATTGAAAATCACTATTCCATCGATCGTGAACAACTTTTTATCATTGTTGAAAGATACCAGTCTGGTGCTGATCATCGGTATGTATGACGTATTAGGCATAGGACAAGCGGCAAACAACGACCCTGACTGGTTAGGCTATTCAACAGAAAGTTATGTGTTTGTCGGCATCGTATTCTGGGTGTTCTGCTTCGGCATTTCCCGTTATTCGATCTACTTAGAAAACAAATTGCACACTGGTCATAAACGATAAGCTTATTCAAGGATGTAACTATTATGTCTCTACAAAAAAATATGGCTCTACAACAAGAAGTCTCTTCGCAAAAAACACCGGTGACAGATACCGATTACATGATCCAAATTCAAGGCATGAATAAATGGTATGGCGAATTCCACGTTCTTAAAAACATCAACCTGAATGTGAAAAAAGGCGAGAAGATCGTTATATGTGGCCCATCTGGTTCAGGTAAATCAACCATGATCCGCTGCATTAACCATTTGGAAGAACATCAACAAGGCAAAATTTCTGTGTCTGGCATTGAAATGACGGAGGATTTGAAAAATATTGAGTCCATCCGTAAACAAGTCGGCATGTGTTTTCAGCACTTTAACTTGTTCCCACATTTAACCGTATTAGAAAACTGTACCCTGGCGCCAATTTGGGTTCAGAAAATGCCAAAAGCGGAAGCAGAAAAAGTCGCCATGAAATATCTGCAACGTGTAAAGATCCCGGACCAAGCGCATAAATATCCCGGTCAACTTTCAGGTGGCCAGCAACAACGAGTGGCAATCGCTCGCTCACTTTGTATGAATCCACAAGTGATGCTATTTGATGAACCGACATCTGCACTCGACCCTGAAATGGTGCGTGAAGTGTTGGATGTTATGGTGGAATTGGCGAGCGGCGGTATGACCATGCTCTGTGTAACGCACGAAATGGGCTTTGCTAAACAAGTAGCCGATCGGGTGATCTTCATGGATGCGGGAGAAATTATTGAAGAAAACAACCCGAAAGAGTTCTTCGAGAATCCACAATCGGATCGCACCATCAACTTCTTGAGCCAGATTTTGCATCATTAATCGATAGCTCATTTCTCTGTGACATATCTACAAAACAAAGGTCTTGCTGCTTTATTGCACAAGGCCTTTCGTCTATTGCATGACTAATTGATACCTTCATCAAACTTTCATAACTTGTTACAAGTTCTCGTTCGTAGTTACCTCTATTTCCAGTAAACTTAACGCTATAAATCGAACGAGAACACAAACAATAAAATACTTGTCGAACACTTGAAAAGTTGAACTTTTGACGCAATATGTTCTCAAAGAGCAAGATAAATTCTGAATTAACAATTCATGTACTTAACAACAAATGAACTTGGAATTACTTAAGTAAACTCATATTCGATTCAGTTTAAAATAACTTTTGTTTTAAAGAGCTTAAGTACAAGTCCATTAAAGAGGGAAACTATGAACAGTCCATTAACATCACGCACGGCAAGAAGTGAAGGTGTCGTACAAACGAATAAGGTGTTGCGTAACACTTATTTCTTGCTTTCTATGACTTTGCTTTGGTCTGCGGTTGTTGCAGGCGTATCAATGGCTCTGCAGTTGCCGCGTCCAGGTTTAATTATGATGCTAGTTGGTTTCTACGGTTTGCTATTCCTAACCGAAAAGAACCGTAATTCTAGCCTTGGTTTAGTTTTCACATTCCTATTCACTGGCTTCCTAGGCTACACATTAGGTCCAATCCTAAATGCGTATGTCGGTGCAGGCATGGGTGATGTGATTGTAACTGCACTTGGTGGTACTGCCCTTTCATTTATGGCTGCTTCTGCTTATGCATTAACAACAAAACGCGACCTTTCGTTCCTAAACGGCATTATGATGGCTGGTTTCATCGTATTGGTTGTAGGTGTGATTGCGAGCTTCTTTATCCAAATGCCAATGTTCCACATGGCGTTGAGCGCAATGTTCATCCTGTTCTCAACAGGTGCGATTTTGCTAACCACACAAGGCATAGTTCGTGGTGGTGAGACTAACTACATCTCAGCAACGATTACGCTTTATGTGTCTATCTACAATATCTTTATCAGCCTACTAAGCATCTTAGGTATGAGCCGCGACTAATTTGCAAATAATGCCAAATGTTTAAGTTAGCAAATAACTGATTAACTTGAAGCCTGAATGGAAACGTTCAGGCTTCTTCTTTTCTGGCGGCTTTTGTTTTCTCGCTTTTCGTTTTTCATCTTTCTGCTATCATTCCCCCATTCTCGCTAACGATGATTCCGGACAATTAAGATGTATCAATTTAACGACCAAACTATTGAAACCGATAAAGAAGGCTATTTGCTTGACCATACGCAGTGGCAAGAAGAATTAGTGCCTATCATTGCAGCTGAAGAAGGGATTGAGTTAACGGAAGCCCATTGGGAAGTGATTCGCTTTGTACGCGATTTTTACCTAGAGTTTAATACCTCTCCAGCGGTTCGCATGTTAGTGAAAGCAATGGAAAAAGCGCACGGTCCAGAAAAAGGAAGCAGCAAATACTTGTTTACCCTATTCCGCAAAGGTCCAGCGAAACAAGCAACAAAACTAGCAGGATTACCAAAACCGGCTAAGTGTTTGTAAAGGAATAAATGAATGTTATTGAGCAATACTTTCTGTTTCTCGTATTGCTCAATATATAAATCGAATAATAGAACTCAAATAGCAAGCTTACAAAATAGCAAAATCTCTGGTCACCATTTTGGTTGTGATTTCTTCTTCTATCCCACTGACATGTGCATTTCTTGGGCCTTGTTTGAGCCATTGATAAAAATCTTCAACCACAAGATCGTTGCCACAAGCCAGCACTTCCACTTTGCCGTTATTTAAATTTTTCGCATAACCCGTTACCCCTAGCGATAAAGCATGATGCGCTGTTTGATAACGAAAGCCAACGCCTTGAACCATGCCTGAAACTATAAACATTCTGCTGGTATTCATTATTCCTCCTGACAATTTTTTCTATCTTGATACGATATTGCTCGCTGATATTTCAAACTATTTTCCACTTAAAATCGTGTTAAGTTTGATTTCCGTGTCGTATTCAATGAGAATAGCCGCCATGTTCCTTTCCGGCTAAAAATTCCTTATGTCTTCTATTCATCTAATTAAAGGTAGAGAGAAATCTTTACTTCGTCGTCACCCTTGGATTTTCTCACGCGGCATTCAACGTGTTGAAGGAAAACCAGAACTTGGCGAAACCGTTGACGTTTATTCTAATCAAGGTCAATGGCTTGCAAAAGCAGCTTTCTCTCCTCAATCTCAAATTCGTGCGCGAGTTTGGAGTTTTGAACAAGAAAACATTGATACCGCATTTTTTATCAAGCGTTTAACTGATGCTCAAGCTATGCGTGAAGCGATCATCGAACGTGGTGGTTTAACGGGTTATCGTTTAATCGCGGGTGAATCTGATGGTTTACCAGGCATTACTATCGATCGTTATCAAGATTTCTTGGTTTGCCAATTATTAAGCGCAGGTGCAGAAGCTAAGCGTGATGAATTGATTGAAGCATTAAAAACCGTTTACCCAACTTGCAGCATTTATGAGCGTTCAGACGTTTCAGTGCGCAAAAAAGAAGGCTTGAAAGAACGTCAAGGTGTGTTGCATGGCGATACTCCACCAGACGTTGTAGTCATCGAAGAAAACGGTGTGAAAATTCAGGTCGATATCAAATCTGGCCACAAAACCGGTTTCTATCTTGACCAACGTGACAGCCGCCAACTTTCAATGAAATACGTTGATGGCAAAACTGTCCTAAACTGTTTCTCATACACAGGTGGCTTTGGTTTATACGCACTGAAAGGCAACGCTGCGAAGGTAATTAATGCCGACGTTTCTCAACCAGCGTTAGACAATGCGAAAGCGAACGCTGAATTAAATGGGTTTGACCTATCAAAAGCAGAATTTTTAAATGCCGATGTGTTTAAATTGCTGCGAGAATATAGAGATAACGGCACTAAGTTTGATGTTGTGATCATGGATCCACCAAAATTTGCGGAATCAAAAGCGCAATTAAACGGTGCATGTCGTGGTTATAAAGACATCAACATGCTAGCGATGCAGATTCTAAAACCGGGTGGCACACTGCTGACTTATTCTTGCTCAGGCTTAATGGAACAAAACCTATTCCAGAAAATCCTAGCAGATGCAGCACTAGATGCAGGCAGAAAAATGCAATTTATTGAGCGTTTCAGCCAAGCAGCAGATCACCCAGTAGACAGCGCCTACCCTGAAGGTTTTTACCTGAAAGGCTTTGCGTGTCATTTAGCTTAATACCCTATTTAAATTAGAGAAATAACCATGTCAAAATTAACAGCAGATATTCAAGCAAACCTTGAGTTGTTCGTAAAAGAAACTCAAGAAACTAAATTAGTTTGGGGCTTACGCAACGAAGATGGTTGGTTAGCTTGTGATTCAACCGAGTTTGAAAACAGCGAAGTAATGCCTTTCTGGTCAGCAAAAGAAGACGCTGAACACCACAACGTTGAAGAATGGGCTGACTTCGAAGTGCTAGAAATCCCGCTAGATATTTTTGTTGAAGACTGGTTGATCACTTTAGCGGAAGACGGCGTTCTAATCGGCACAAACTGGAATGATCAATTGGACGGCAAAGAAGTTGAGCCAAGCGATTTAGCTAAGATGTATGTGGGTTAATAGCCCATATAAAACCTAAATCTTATAATCTCAATAGCCCTAGCAACTCACTGCTAGGGCTATTTTATTTAAGCATGATTATCTATCTGGAATTCGATTAAGAACGGACTTGATTTATTTTCAGCCAAAATGCTTCTTGGCATGTGTTAATAAACGTCTTTTTCCTTGGCCTGATATTTAGGTTTTCAGGTGACTCAATAAGTTCGTATGAAATCCAACACTCAGCACAAATTGAATCAGAATCATCTAACTGATCTTGTTCTGTCGTTTTTCTGAGCAAAACACCATTATCAAACCTGACAGTTAGTTCATAAGTATCAGTAATAATGCCGTCTTGCTCAAAGGAAGCTGTAGATTCAACTCTATCAAGAATGGATACTTTGCTTGTATCTTCCTTAATTGCTTGAATGTATGTAAACAGATTTTCCATCTAGATAACTTATACGCTCTTACTTCTGTTTTGCCACCAAGGATGCCATAACGGCTTCGCGGTTATCCAAGTAATCCACCAAGCCAGCTTTGCGCAGATCACATGATGGGCAGTCGCCACAGCCGTCGCCTTTTATACCGTTGTAGCAAGTTAGGGTTTCATTGCGGATTAAATCTAATGCGCCATTTTGGTCAGCCAAAGCCCATGTTTCTGCTTTGTTGAGCCACATAAGTGGAGTTTCGATAGTGAACTGGCGATCCATGCCCAATACAAGCGATTGGTTGATCGAGCGAACGAACTCGTCACGGCAATCTGGGTAGCCAGAAAAGTCGGTTTCACATACGCCTGTGATCACTGCTTGTGCGCCAATTTGATAAGCGTAAATACCAGCGAGCGTTAAGAATAAAATATTACGGCCAGGTACAAATGAATTCGGTAAGCCGTTGTCTTGCAGTTCGTGAGAAACAGGAATGTCATCACGGGTTAATGAACTGATTGCCAATTCATTTAGCAAGCCAACATCCATCACTTTATGCGCGGTTACACCTAGCTTTTCACACAAAGCTTGAGCGATTTCGATTTCTAGCTTATGACGTTGACCATAATCGAAAGTGATCGCATGAACTTCATCATATTCTTTTAAGGCTTTAACAAGGCAAGTTGTGGAATCTTGACCACCACTAAATACGACAACAGCTTTGGTTTTCATTTTCTTGGTTCTCTTTCAATTTTTAAGTCAGCCAATTTTAGGCAACTCATTATTCAATAATTATTATTTTCAACAGCTTCCGTTCTTCCAAATTTACAGAAAGCAAGATGAAGCTGAGTATTCAAGAACACGAAGATTACCACTGCCAGCCACAAACCGCATTGAATATAATAACTTTCGAACGAACTGAGTTGAACATTCGCTATTAAAAGCTTCATACCAACCAACAAGGCTGCACTACCAATCCAGCTAACAAAAACTCGTAAAGAGACTAAACCTTCAATACTATCCGAATGCTCAACTTCAAAGCGAGAAGAGGCATTAGGATTAAACATTTCACCACGGATGTATTTCAATGCTGCCATTATCAATGTCAGACTCCAACATAATGCAGCAATTTTGCCCATTTGAATTATGTGTGAGTATGCTGCAATGCCCGTCAACACCACACTCCATACACACCAAAATAGCGGATGAATACTGATTGTTTGCCAGGCGATCCAACGTGATTCATTAAGACGAATATAGTGCCACAGCAACAATAAGCCCATCGCATAACCAAACAAAACGTCTGTTATAAACTGCATGCCAAGCACCACGCTCGCAGAGCCTTGCAGTAGCATCAAGACCACGGCACCAATTGCGCATACGGTCGATTTTTCCGATCTTTTCTGTTTGCACAAGTAATGCATATAACCAATCAAGACAACTGAAAGTGCAGCGCCTAAACTTGGTGTGCCAAAGCCTAAGGTATTAACCAAGGCTAAAGAAGGTTGATACACAAATGGTCGAGCAAACTTCAAACTAAATTGCAATGCGATGGCGATGGTTGCCGTTAAACTGGCTAAAAAGGTCAATTGAGCAAAGCGTTTCATTCCAAAATGCAGCATCACAATCGGTAATAATATCAAAAGGCTATAAGCACTAAATAAATAGTTAAAACCTTGCAATAGCATTAGTAAATTGGTGTAAGCAGCATGAGGCAAGCTATTCAATTGATCTTGAATTTGTTCAATATATGGTAATTCATACTGATGAATAAGTGGCGCAGAGCTGAGAGCTGAATCGATAAATTTAATCGGGCTATTAACAACAGAATGATTTAAAACCTGTTGTTCAAATTGGTCAGGATAACGATACGTGTTAGGTAAGATCAATGAAGGATAGGCAATAAAAGTGATTGCAGATTCGATAGAAAAGTCAGGTGCAAACCAAGATGGAAGGATATGAAAGCCGTGGTTATTACCGCGCTGGCTAAAGGCAATAATGCCCGATTGTGGCTCGCAAGAATAAATAATAGCAGTATCCGTTTTGGTTAAAACATCACCGACATTGACCACGATTCCAGTCTCTTCCCAAGTTTCTCGTTTTGCAGTCAGTCTTGGATCTTCACCTTTCTCTATTGTGCCACCTGGTAGAGAAAATCGTTTTGTGATCACTTCTTTTATAAAAACGACCTGATCATCCGCTTGGATATAACACAATGCACCACGCACATTTGGATGCAGCTCATCAGGCGCAGCATTAGAATTGCTTACTTGAGCATAGGCCGAGAAAGACAAAATCCATGTCAGTAAAACTACGAAATACTTCAAAACTGATCCTAGAAGTTAATACCAATGTATGATGTTCGAACTGATAACAGTTCTGCTAGAGAAATAGCTCTAGACTAAAAAATTAAACAACCGATTTTCGCAACCAATGAATATGGTGTTGAAATCCTCGTTTCTGATATAAAGATTGTGCTGATTGATTAAACGCCCACACCTCAACAAACAACTGCTGCACGCCGTAATCTGTCAATGTTTGCTCTATCTTGTTCAACAAACTTTCCGCTACGCCCGTTTGACGGTAGCTTGGCACAACATACAATTCATCAATGCTGCCCATTGGAATCGCTTTGCTAACTGTGGAAACCAATTCGCAAAAATGCCCAGAGACAAAACCAATAATTTCACCCGTTGAATCTTGCTTAGCAACAAAGACCAGCGCTTCGGGTGATTCCAAATAACGAGCAATACTTTTTTCTTGTTCAATGTCTTCAGCCGTTTTAAAAAGATCAGGACATTGCTGATGATGCTCGTCATGTAGCTGAAACATCAATTCATCCAGTTCTGGCAAATCTATTTTTGACGCTGCCTTGATAAAAAACGACATATTCGCTGAAACCTAGTAAAAAATTGCCTATGAACAAGCACAAAAAAGTGCTAGCGATTTTAACGTATTTCTTTAGATCTGTAATGAGTAAGCCAGAAATAATAATGAAATCTATCATTTCACTTTTTAATATAAATAGGAAACATCAAATCACTGAAATAAATGATTTGATCTTCGCTCATCTTCAATTAGATTAGTTGGCTAACATATAAGGATTGCTACACACTAATAAGGTTTGTTACATATGCTCGACTACGCCCTACTTTCTGCTTTTATCCCTACCTTTTTCTTTGTGTCAATTACACCAGGAATGTGTATGACGCTAGCCTTAACTTTAGGTATGAGTATTGGCGTCAAACAAACGCTATGGATGATGTTAGGCGAATTAGTCGGCGTAGCATTAGTAGCGACGTCGGCAGTAATTGGTGTTGCTGCTATTATGCTGAACTATCCAAGCTTGTTTATAGCATTGAAATGGATTGGTGGCGCTTACCTGATCTGGATCGGCATTAACATGTGGCGCAGCAAAGGCAAAATGTCTTTAAACCTTGATTCGACTCAGCCTACTGTCAGCAAAACGCAATTGATTAGCCAAGGTTTTGTTACTGCCATTGCAAACCCAAAAGGCTGGGCGTTTATGATTTCACTTCTTCCGCCGTTTATTAATTTGCAAAAATCCGTTCCTCATCAAATGGTTGTATTGATCAGCATTATCTTATTAACGGAATTTTTATCATTAATGGTTTATGCGAGTGGAGGAAAGAGCCTGCGTTTATTTTTGACAAAAGGTGACAATGTCAAATATTTGAATCGAATCGCAGGCACATTAATGATTGGTGTCGGTATTTGGTTAGCGATGATTGATTAATCGGTTTTTTAGTCGGTAGGCCGATTAACAGAAAAACCGTCAGTTATAAAATTTCTAACGCCAATTTCGCCAAGTTATAAGCGTCAACATAACCTGAATGTTGACGCCCTTCCCATTCAATACCGAGATTTTCTTGCGCTTGTTTATGACCAATACGTTTATCTTTTAAGCGATGCTTGATGCGATATAACGTGGCTAAATTCAAAAACTCGTGGAATGGAAAATCCAAGCCTTTTTGCAGACATTCATTGCGCAAGATTTCATCGTCTCGTCCCCAAGAAGCATAGATTTTTTTAGGGCCACCGAAATTCTTGATCATCGACTTGATCACCTGCTCCAGTGGACGACCTTGCTTTTCAATTTTTCGAGGAGTAATGCCAGTTAACTCAAAGCAAAAAGCCGAGATTTCATCTTGTTCAGGCTTAACGTAATATTGAGCACGTTTAACAACTTCACCCAAGTTTAGATCAATTTCCGCTAGTCCTACTTCAATGATTTCGCCTGTAGAGCCAACACCATCGACATTCCAGCAACACATCTCTAGATCGAAACAAACAACTCGGTTGTAGTTCATTATTCTTTTTACCCAAATACCATTAAAATCCGAAAGCGGATTCTACAGAAAATCAACTTTATTCTCGACCCTTAATATTCTCAATATATGAAGATTTTTGATAAATTGTCGCTTGATTACGTCCATTTTCTTTACTGAGATATAAGGCTTGATCAGTTTGGTACTGTAGCAGTTCTGCTGTTTCTCCTTCCCAGATACTGGCTCCTAGACTAATACTGCAACAAATGGCCTTATCACCGAAAATGTATTGAGATTCAGCTATCGCATCACAAATACCATCAACCCAATGTTGTAACCGCTTATGCTCCACTCTTAAGGTAAAAATAGAAAACTCATCTCCACCAATACGGGCAAGCATATCGGTTGCTTTCAACTTACTCGAAATCACTTTCGCCACATGCTGTAACATAGCATCTCCAGCAGCATGTCCATATTTATCGTTAATTTGTTTAAATCTATCAATATCAAATGAAATAAGAGTAAATGGTTTTTCTTCTTGTAATAACTCCGCAAATTTATCATTGAATGCTCTGCGGTTATGTAAACCTGTTAAAAAATCATGCTCAACTAAATAACGTAAGTCTGTTGTTTTTTCTTCAAGCATCAGCCTTAACTTTTCCTTTTCTTTTGTCATTAAATTTGCAACAAAAGCAAGTAAGGAAGAAATAATAACACCTAAGATAGCAATGCCGACTAAAGTTATGATGTCATTTTTTAATAAAATTTTTTCTTCTTTTACTTTAAAAACCCAATTTTGATTTGAAAGCCTAATATTTTTACTGACTTCTATACCATTATTTTTCGACCATGCCTCGCTTTCAAATAAGATTGAATCATCTTCAATTTCAAAGCCTTGAACTAGAATTTGGACTGCAAAATTTTTGTCTGTTTGCAGTTCATCAACAACGTCTTGAAAATAGTGACTTAAACGAATCACACCCACTATCACACCAAGTAATTTTGGGGTTTCTTTATCAAACACGGGGTAATAGACGAGTATTCCGTCCTTAATAACGGGTTTGCCATCTGATTGCTCATTTTGGTCTTGTAGTAAGCGAATTTTATCGGACAAATTCGGCTCACCAAAACGGCTTAAATTATCAATAATACGTTCGAATTCTTCTGTAGATGGATAAAAACCTAGCAGACTAATATTATTAGGTGTTCTAGGAAAAGTATCTGTTGCAATATAAATTGGACGATCATCATTAAAAATATAACCTTGCATTTTAGTCATATCGTCAGGAATGGTATAAATATTAAAATTAGGGTATTTAATACGAGTATGTAAAATATGATTATTTATATTTTTCTTTTCAACTTTTTCAAACCATTGCAAGCCAATTAAACTATCTGAATTTTCAAACAATTGCTTTGAGAAGGTAACAAACTGCACCCAATCACTAGGATTAGTTGAGTGATAAAAATTTGCTGCGGCGCCGATAGTATTCATGTCTCTAAGCACAAAATCGTTGAGCCTATCCGCTTGTTTACTGGTCATGTTGATCAAGCGATTAGTCCCGATCTCGAGTTGAGTATGATAAACGTACCAAATACTCATTAGTGTCATAGTGATAGAAAAGACAAACGTAAAAATAGAAATCAGATTATTTTTGAAAAATCCACCTATCCCTAAACGGATCTTACTATATGCATTTTTTAATAAAAGTGATGAATTTTTCACCTTCTCTTTTTGGCTTTTCACGCTGTAACTATCTTTCTTTTCCATGAACAAACTTCCATTATATTGAGCAAAAAACAACCTTCCTGCATTTAAACTAAGAGCGTTTGAGTCGGGTAAAATATTCAGCATTTAGGTCTTACAAAACGTAAAATTGAAAATTTGTGGTTTATAACAGCATTAGTTGAATAAAAACCGAGCGATAGTCATTGATTTGCTACGATTATGGAATGGAATTTCCGCTCATTGTGATAAAATCCGGCGCAATTATGGCAATAGCCAAACGCATGGAGATATAGAATGGCTGACTAAGTAGGTTGGCGACCAATTTTCTATATGCGTTTAATATTTAACACAAGGTATACAAACCATGACTTTTGATTTATCCACCTTTCCAACATCGATTGATTTACTTCACTCTATCTTAGCGGCAACGACAGTGATTTTTTTACTTTTGAGCTTACGCAGTAAAACGGTAGAAAAGATCGTTGAAAAACCAGTTGAAAAAATCGTTGAGATTGAAAAACCGGTAGAAAAGATTGTTGAAGTTGAGAAAGTCGTTGAAGTCGAAAAAGTGGTAGAGAAAATCGTTGAAGTGGAATCAAAGCTAAAAACAGCTTCTACCGACTCTGCTTTACAATTGCTTTCAATTTTCCAACAAGAAGCACGTTTGATTGATTTCCTTTCTGAAGACCTAACCGGCTTTAGCGATGAAGAAGTGGGCGCAGCAGCTCGCGTTATTCACACTGGCGGTCAAAAAGTATTGGCGGACCACTTAAAACTAAGCCAAATCCGTTCGGAAGAAGAAGAGTCTCGCATTACCGTTGCTGAAGGCTTTAATGCACAAGAAATTCGCTTAACGGGTAATGTTTCTGGCCAAGCGCCGTTTACTGGCACGCTAATCCATAAAGGTTGGAAAGCGGATCAAATCACGCTGCCAAAATTATCTGAAAATTACGATGCCGCTATTCTGGCACCTGCTGAGGTTGAGCTGTAATGTCAAATAGTCAATTTTTCGTTGGTATCGATTTAGGTACAACTCACTGCGTTTTATCTTACTGCCCGATTGGCGTTGAAAATGCAGAAGTAAAAGTATTCCCAGTTTCACAATTAGTAGCACAAGGCCAAGTTCAAAAGCTAAGCCAATTGCCATCTTTCTTGTATCAAGCACATGAAAGTGAAATTGCTGCGGGCAACACGACTCTGCCTTGGACTCAAGCGCATTCACAACCAACAGGTGCACAAACACTTGTGGGTAGCATTGCTCGCAACATGGGCAACAAAACTCCAATGCGTTTGGTAGCAAGTGCGAAAAGCTGGTTATGTCATGGCGGCGTTGACCGTCGTAGTGCTTTTCTTCCTCAAGGCAGCGATGAAGAAGTGCAAAAAGTATCGCCCCTAAAAGCGACACAACTTTATTTGAAGCATTTGATGAAAGCGTGGGATCACGAGAATCCGAATGCGCAACTAAAAGATCAACAGGTAACAATCACGATTCCTGCTTCATTTGATCCTGCGGCAAAAGAATTAACAGCAGAAGCAGCACGTAATGCAGGCTTCCAACACGTAACTCTACTTGAAGAACCTCAAGCGGCTTTATATAGCTGGATTGATAGCAACAGCGCAGCATGGCGTGACCAAGTTGAACTGGGTGACTTAGTTCTTGTGGTCGATATCGGTGGTGGTACGACTGACTTGTCTTTAGTTTCTGTAACTGAGCAAGAAGGTAACTTAGAGCTAGAACGTATTGCTGTTGGTGAGCATATTCTGCTTGGCGGTGACAACATGGATCTCGCTCTTGCTTACCGTTTGAAGATGAACTTAGCTCAACAAGGCAAGCAACTTCAACCTTGGCAAGTTCAAGCAATGGCGCATTTATGCCGTGATGCTAAAGAAGCACTATTAAATGATGCGTCTTTGAATTCTGTTTCTATTGTTGTTCCTAGCCGTGGTTCTAAACTATTAGGCAACACGCTAAAAACGGAACTGACTCAACAAGACGTTGAACAAACTTTATTAGACGGTTTCTTCCCGCAAGTAGCAGTCACTGATCACCCTGTTCAATCGGCTCGCAGTGCATTAACGCAATTGGGTTTACCTTACGCACAAGATGCTGGTATTACTCGTCATATTGCAGCATTTTTGTCTCGCCAAACTCAAGAGCATGGTGCTGGCTTCATCAAGCCAACCAAAGTGCTATTTAACGGTGGTGTGCTGAAATCGGATCTTCTTTCTGATCGCTTGCTGAAAATTATGAATGCTTGGCTAACTCAAGCGCAATCTCCAGCAATGCAACCATTAAGCGGTGTCGATCTAGATTTAGCAGTCGCTCGTGGTGCGAGTTATTACGGTTTTGTTCGTCATAATATGGCAACCTCAAATAGTGGCGTGCGTATCCGTGGTGGTATCGCAAGCAGCTACTATGTGGGTATCGAAAGTGCAATGCCAGCGATTCCGGGTATGGCTCCTCCAATGGAAGCGATTTGTGTTGCCCCATTTGGTATGGAAGAAGGCAGCCACGTTGAATTATCAAGCCAAGAGTTTGGTTTGGTGGTTGGTCAACCGGTTCAATTCCAATTCTATGGTTCTACTGTTCGTCGTGAAGATGAAGTAGGTACGCACCTTGATTACTGGGCACCAGAAGAATTAGAAGAATTACCTGAAATTCACGTAACACTGGATGCTAAAGAAGGCCGCAATGCCGGTGAAGTTGTGGTGGTAAACCTTGCTGCAACTATTACTGAAATTGGCACGCTAGAGCTTGAAGCGATTGCAAAAGACAACGGTCAGAAGTGGTTGGTTGAGTTCAGCGTTCGCCAATAAATATTCTTCGTATTTGAAGCTGCAGCTTTGTTGACTGCGTTCACTCACCCCAATCGTGTAGGCAAGCTACACTCATGGGGCTTCGCGAACTTGTCGCCTCGCTGCAACTCCAACTACTTTGACTATTAGTTCCAAAGTTATCAGTTCTTATTAAAAACAGAAAAAGGACAACTTCATGGTTAAATCAAAAGCACGCTATTTAGTCGGTATCGATTTAGGTACAACCAATAGCGTGATGGCTTTTTGTGAAATTCAAGAGGATCTTACTCAAAGCCAAGTGGAGATTTTCAACATCGACCAACTTGTCGGTGCTGGTGAAGTTGTTCGTAAACCTTTGCTGCCCTCTTTTCGATTCCATCCCGTCAATGGGCAATTTCAACCTGCCGATCTAACTCTTCCGTGGAATGTTCAGCCTGTTGAGGGTGAAATTGACCAAGTGATCCTTGGCGAATGGGCTCGTGAATTAGGCGCACAAGTGGAAGGCCGACAAGTTTCCAGTGCGAAAAGTTGGCTTTCTCATAGTGGCGTTGATCGTGAATCCGATATTCTTCCTTGGTCGGGTAATGACACGGTTGAAAAAGTCTCGCCATTATTAGCTTCCGCAAGCTACTTAAATCACATGCGCCAAAGTTGGGATTACCATAACCCAAGCCACAAACTTGTCGACCAAGAAGTTGTCGTCACTATTCCAGCCTCTTTCGATGAAACTGCTCGTAACCTAACGTTAAAAGCCGCGCAAATGGCAGGCTTAGCGCATATTCACTTATTGGAAGAACCTCAAGCGGTTTGTTATGACTGGTACAGCCGCCATTTGGATTCTGCGCAAGAAAAGCTAAAAGACATTCCATCGATTTTAATTTGCGATGTTGGCGGTGGTACAACCGATTTAAGTTTGATTGCCGCACAGCAAGATAACGATCAACTGTCTTTGAATCGAATTGGCGTTGGTGATCACCTAATGCTAGGTGGTGACAATATCGACCTCGCCCTTGCTCATCTTGCTGAACAACGCCTGAGCCAAAATAAAAAGTTGAATGCGGCTTCATTGATGAAGTTGATCCAACAAACTCGCAAAGTAAAAGAAGATCTGCTTCGTCCTGATGCACCAGAAGAAGCGAAAATTTCCATCCTTGGTAGTGGTTCTCGTTTGATTGGTGGAACTAAAAGCGCGCCAATCAGCAAGCAAGAAATCCATCAAATTGTGTTAGACGGTTTCTTCCCTCTCACGCAACAAGATGAAATGCCACAACAACGCAAAACAGCTGTGGTCGAATTCGGTTTGCCTTATGCTGCCGATGCGGCGATCAGTCGTCATTTAGCGGAGTTTATTCATCACCATTCTCCAGATGGTAAAGCGCCTGCGGGTATCTTGCTCAACGGTGGTGTATTTAACAGTGAATTAGTTGAAAGCCGTGTGGTGGAATTACTCAGCCAATGGCACGGCACACCAATTACTTTATTAGATAACCCAAACCCAGATTTATCGGTTGCTTACGGTGCGGTGGCTTATGCTAAAGCTCGTCATGGCGCACAACTGAAAATCGGCGGTGGTTCTGCTCGTTCTTACTTTTTGCATCTTAAACAAAAGAATGCATCACAATCTAAAGCCTTGTGTGTTCTGGCAAAAGGTACAGAAAGCGGACACGAAATTCGTCTAAATGGCCGCCAGTTCTTATTAACGCTGGGCGAACCCGTTCAAATAGATTTACTAACATCAACACAAGAACAATTTATTGATGCTTCTGGCGCATTAGTTCAACCGCAAAACAGCTTGTTGTTAGGCGTTCAAACCAATATGGAGCAAGCAGCATTTAAGCCTCTTCCTCCTTATATTGCGACCTTGGAAGGCAACCAATCACGCGACGATTTACAAGCTAACCAAAAAGAACGTGTTGAAGTGATGTTGGCGTGTCAGTTAACCGAAGTCGGCACGTTGAAAATTGAATGTGTGAGCACAGAAGATGATTCTCAACGTTGGCTGCTAGAGTTTGATACTCGTAAGCATGAAGAGTTTGAGCAAGCACAAGCGCATCCAAATTTAGAAAAAGCGAAAGGTTTAATTTCTACCGCTTATTCTGCCAATAAGAAAATTGATAATCCTAAGTTAATTAAAACCTTAGCCAAAGATCTTGAAAAGCAACTTGGCAAGCGTGAACAGTGGGACTTCCCTACTCTGCGCCAATTGTTTGATACTTTTGCGTTAGGAAAAAAACGTCGCCGTCGCTCTGATGCTCACGAAAAACAATGGCTACGTTTAGCCGGTTTTGCATTGCGTCCGGGCTTTGGCGATCCAACCGATCAATGGCGTTGCGAACAAACTTGGGCTTTATATCAACAAGGTATTCAATTTCCATCGAATCAAACATGGTCTGATTGGTGGATCTTCTGGCGACGTATTGCAGGCGGTTTAAACCAAGAGCAACAAGAAACTATTTTGGCTGATATTGCGAAATACTTGCACCCTGGCGCACATCGCAATAAAGGCGCAAGTAAAGAAGCGACCGAGCATGGCTATGAAGCAATGGTTCGACTTGCTGCGTCTTTAGAACATTTAGATGTAGAAGATAAAACGCTGCTGGCGAACTGGTTCTTAAACCGTGCTCAAAAGTCGTCAGATTATGTTCAAGCTCATTGGTGGGCATTAGGCCGTTTGGCTTCTCGCTCGCAATTGTATGGCAGCCAACACAACATTATTCCACCAGCACAAGCTAATCAGTGGCTAACAAAAATGTTGGCATTAGATTGGAAACAAGAACCGATGATCGCTTTTGCTGCAGTAATGATGGCACGTAAAACGGGCGATAGAAGTTTGGATATTTCAGAAGATATTCGCACAACCATTATTGAAAAACTGCAAGCGATGCGAGCAACGCCAACATGGATTGAATTAGTCAGCGAAGTGAAAATGCTTTCTGAAGATGATTCGAAAAAGATCTTTGGCGATTCCATTCCAGCCGGTTTGCAGATGGTTGGGTAATGGCTCTTAACCTAATTTAAAAACTTCAAAAACTTATATATATAAAAAATCCGAGTCTAATGACTCGGATTTTTTCATATTGCTTTTAAATCAATTCAAAGCTTACGCTTCAACGATTTTAGGCGGTAGGAAAGCTTGAGTTTCTAGCTTATCGCCAACCCATTTTTCCACTTTTACTAAAGCTGAGTTAGCTGCACAGCCATTACCTAAGCGAGAACTTGGAATGTCTAGCGTTAACACGTTTGGACCACCGTTGCGGCAAATACCTGTTTCAGGATCGAAATCAGGCCATGCACCTTCGTGGATACAAACTGAACCCGCTTTGATGCGATCCGTTACGTCCGCACCTGCCAACACTTGACCACGGTCATTAAACACACGAACGATATCACCCGCTTTAATGCCACGTTTTTCAGCATCGTCTTTATGGATTAAGATCGGCTCTTTGCCTGCGATAGCGTATTCTTTGCGAACATCAGCATAGTTAAATTGACTATGTAGACGGTAAGCAGAGTGCGCTGTCATCAATTGCAATTCACCTTCTTTTGCAGAACCAGTGTATTCTGTCGGTTCTAACCAAGTTGGGTGCGCAGGACAATCTTTTAGGCCATAGCTTTCAAGGGTTTTCGAATAAATTTCGATCTTACCGCTTGGTGTGCCTAATGGATTTAAAATCGGATCTTCACGGAATTCAGCAAAACGAACAAACTTTGCAGCTTCTTCATTCCACTTCATTTCTAGGAATTCATTTTCTTCCCAGAATTGAGTGAAGTTAGGCATAGCAACACGAGCATTACGTCCACCTTTTTGCGCTTTTTTGTAGAAATCACGCAGCCATTCCATTTCTTCACGACCTTCGGTATAAACACGACGGCCGCCTTTGAATAGGTGCTCAGAAAGCAAAGCGAATGTTTCGAAATCACTCTTCGACTCGCCTTCTGGCTCAACCGCTTGCTTCATTGGGGTAATAAACTGGTTACTGTAATCCCCAACCATCGTCATGTCGTTACGTTCAAAACTGGTGGTAATTGGGAAAACGATATCTGCGTGTTTCGCCGCAGCAGTCCAGTAGATTTCATTAATCACAACAAAATCTAATTTATTCCACGCTTTCACTAGACGGTTGGTGTCTTGGTGTTGAGTGAAGTTCGCACCGCCTGAAGTCCACAACATACGGATGTGTGGGAAAGTGCGAGTTTGGCCGTTATGTTGGTACTCTTTGCCAGGGTTTTCCATTGCTTCAGTAATACGAGCAACAGGGAAAGCATCAACCACACCACCCACTTTAACGCCAGCAGTAAAGCTTTCATCAATGGTTGCCGTCATTGCAGGTAATACGCCCGCATCACGAGCAGGGTTACCACCGTTTGAATAGTGGTAAGAAAAACCAAAACCACCACCCGGTAAGCCAATTTGACCAAGCATTGCAGCAAGAGTTGTGATCATCCAGTGACGTTGTTCACCGAACTGTTGACGCTGAATCCCCCAACCAGCCATCAGCATGGTACGGTTTTTCGAGAATACGTCAGCTAATACTTCAATTTGTTTTGCAGGAACGCCCGTGATTTTTTCCGCCCAAGCAGAATCTTTCACGACGCCATCCGTTTCACCTTGTAGATATTGGTTAAACTGCGCAAAACCTTGAGTGTACTTGTTCAAGAATTTTTCATCGTGCTGCTTATTCTTCACAAGTGTATGAGCAATACCCATAGCTAGTGCCACATCTGTCATTGGATGCGGTGCGATCCATTGTGCTTTTTCACCGAAGAATTCGATGGTTTCGTTACGGATCGGGTCGATAGCAATAATGGTTTTGCCCGACTTCTTCAACTGATGGAAGAATTCCAAGCCTTGACCATCTGCTGCTGTCCAAGCAATTTCTAATGTGTTGATTGGGTTCATACCCCAAAGTACAACAACATCAGAATTTTCTAGCACAACTGGGTAAGTCGTTTGTTGTTCATAAACTTCAATCGAGCCAACAACGTAAGGCATGATCACTTGCGCAGCACCTGTCGAATAGTCACCTAGGTAACCAACATATCCACCAGCAAGTGCCATATAACGTTGTAGCAGAGTGCGAGCATCATGCAACACACCACTTGAACGCCAACCGTAAGAGCCTGCATAAATAGACTCTGCACCATAAGTGTTACGGATCTGCATGTGTTTATCGTGAGCCAGTTTAAGTGCCGTTTCCCATGAAACACGCACATACTCATCTTTACCACGAACACCGGTTGGGTTTTCAGGGTTCTCAAGGAAACCTTTACGCACCATTGGGTAGTTTACGCGTGCTTTTGTATAAACTTGAGATGGACCCGTTTGTTGTAAATGGTTAACCACCGTTTGTGGTAAAGCGTTCGTAGTTTCGACCAATTTGCCGTCTTCTACTTTTGCTTTTAAGATGCCCATACGTCCGGCGGTAATGACATATCCACGCTCGGCAACTTTACTGTTTGCTGAAGCTGAAAGCGGCACAATACTTGTGATAGCTAGTGCACCAGCTGATGCACCTGCGCCTTTTAAAAATCCGCGACGGGAGATCTTCATATCACTCATTATTCTTTACTCCTGTCCTTGCATATCTTTAGCGTGATATTGGAAATATTTGGTCAAAATTTCTAAGTTCGCATCTGAAATATCAGTACGGGAACCCATTGTTTTAACTACAGATGGCCATGCGTTTACTGTGAAATGATTCGAAGGAATCTTAGCATGACAAGTCGAACAATAAACATTGTCGAGATCTTTAGCATATTTCCACATTGGCTCACGAGAAGCTAATACCGGTGCCTCAATTTCGCCACTTAATTTTGCGCTACGCCATTCATTTCCATAGTGATCTTTTTCATACTCACCCACTTGTAGGGCTTTTTGACCACTTTCGGTTAGATTTGCAAGGATCGCGCGTTTACCGTTATCCAAGTAAAGAATTTGTTCCGCACCTTTCATTTGGTAGCCAGACAAAGTAACAGAACGCTTAGCACCATCCGCTTTTTCAACGGTTAATGCTGTTGTTGGATTAATAGTTGCTAAATCACCCATTTGAATTGGATTCAGTGCATACACTTCTTTAGTATCTGCTGGTGTTTGTTTTGCTTCATCGACAAGGTGATCAAATTCAGATGTATCCAACTTCATTTGCGGAGCCATATGAGCTACACCTTTATGACAGTCGATACAAGTTTGGCCGTCTTTTTGTGCGGCAATATGCATTTCACGAGCGCCTTTCGGTTGATCGTAAAGTTCCATCGCATCAAAGCTGTGGCATGAACGGCAAGTAGCTGAATCATTAGCTTTCAATTGATCCCATACGTTTTGCGCCATTTCTAAACGGTGCTCTTCGTATTTTTCTTCAGTGTCGATCTTACCTGTTACGAATTCGTGGTAGATATCTTTAGATGCACGGATCTTGGTCCATAAGTAGTCGGCAGTATTATGGGTTGGGATGTGACAGTCAGAACATTCGGCTCTTACGCCTTTGCTGTTACTGAAGTGCACAGAACCTTGATACTCGTGTAAAGGTTTTTCCATAGAGTGGCATGAGACACAAAATTCTGTTGTCGAAGTGGCGTGAAGTACCGCTTGAGTGCCCCCAAACGTAATCCAGCCGATAACCATACCGATTAAGACGATAATGGCAACATAGCGCTTTTTCATAATTATTTTCCTATTTGCTCACATATGTAGATTTGAAGCACGCGGAATCTACCACTTAAGAGTAGTTACGAAAAGTGATATTTACAAAATTAACTATTAATTTTTCTAATGTCGAAACAACACCTTATAGTTCATAAGGCTTGCAACCAATTACTTAAAAAAATAGCTTTCTGAAACATTTGTAACATTGAGTTACATGAACATAAGTATTCAATAAACGCTCTCGTTTAACCTTGCTTTTATTAGCCGTTCAAGTGTCCGAGTGAAAGTGATAGGATGCTCATTATTCGAATGGAAGCTCCGCCGGTTCTCTATAATAAATGGACGAAATATGACTCTTGCCGCTCAACATAAATTCACGCTTTATGGTGTTATCGCAATTCTTTTATGGAGCTCGCTAACCGCACTGATCCGTGAAATCTCTGAGCTTTTTAGTCCCATTGGTGGTGCAGCTCTAATATATTCTGTTAGCAGTGTGTGTCTAATTGCAGTAATGGGTTTACCTAAATTCAAGCAATTCTCAGCACGATATTTACTGCTCGGTGGATTACTTTTTGTTAGTTATGAAGTGTTCTTTTCGTTGGCATTAGGGCTAGCAAAAGATCGTCAACAATCCGTCGAAATAGCCATCATCAATTATTTATGGCCAGCACTCACCATTTTGTTTGCGGTCATTCTGGCGAGGAAGAAAATCCACATTTTAGTTTTCCCAAGTATCTTGCTGGCGTTTGTTGGCGTAGCTTGGTGTATTTCGGGTGATCAAGGCTTTTCCATATCACAAATCATTACCAACATTTCTCACAACCCTCTTGCCTATGGAATGGCATTTACTGGTGCGATCATCTGGGCAGCTTACTGCAATCTAGCTAAAGGCATGGGCGAAACCAGCAACCCTATTCCACTGTTTTTTATTGCGACCGCTATTTCATTGTGGATTCAGTTTGCTATCAGTAATGAACCTGCGCTAACTTTCACTTTTAGTAGCAGTTTCAAGTTACTTATTGTGGCAATGGTGATGGGAGCAGGATATGCGTTATGGAACAACGCCATTATTGGTGGGAATATGATTTTGCTCGGCACGTTTTCCTACTTCACCCCGATCTTTGCTTCGATCTTTTCGGCTTTATATTTAAACGTCCAATTAAGCTCGCATTTCTGGCAAGGTGTTGGGCTAGTAACATTTGCGTCTTTAGTGTGTTTTATAGTGACGAGAGAAAAACCTTCTCAGCAGAATCGCAGCATTGAAATTCAATAAGTTTCTACTCCCTTTTCTTAATCCACATTCTGATTAAGTGTAAATCTCAAACATAATTTCCATTTTTAGCACTTACGTTAATGGGTTGTTAGTATTATTGTTAAATTGAACTTACATTTAGTTACATTTGGGAGGTAAAGATGAAAGTTCTTATTGAATATCGAGAAACCGGTTTGTATCAGGATACAGCATGGAGTTTGCCAGCGATTCGAACCAAGGGTCAGTTACAAGCCGTTGAACCAGCCTGTGCAGCAACATTAATCAAAAATCAAAAAGCGAATCTCTATAAAAATGAAAATGGTGACATCATTATTCAGAGATAAATGAAGCTACTAATAAACAACCCTACAACACTCAATAAATCAATATGTTAATTATGCAACCTCAAACAAAATAACCTCATCTTTGGCCGTATCAAACTTATTGACCTTAGATGAGGTTAGAATTTATCGACCAGATTATCTTCAAAACTCTATTCAGTTAACGTTGTTTTTCAAACACTTGAACACCTTCAGGAAGGATCACCCAATCTTGTTTTTCACTGGTCCAAACATGAGTGGTTGGCGTCATCATACTTGCATCATCTAGCCCTGCATTGGCTTTGAATTTGATGATCTCAGGCTGCGCAGGATTCATTTGATAAATTCGATTTCCGCAGTTTGGGCAGAATTTACCAACATTGGTATTTCCGCTATCTGCAACACGGCTGGTTTCTTTTAGTTCACCAGTGATTTCAATGTTTGCGGCATCGATAATGCTGGTAATACTAAAGGCACTGGTTGATAACTTCTGACACTCTTTACAGTGACAGGCGATCACCATTTTGGGAGCCGCTTTTAGGGTGAAACTCACTTGTCCACATTGGCATTTTCCATGTACTGGATAAGTTACTTCGCTCATTTTTAACTTCCTTAGCAAACGATAAGTAGACGAATTTAAGTTTTAGCTTATTGACTTTATTAGCGAGAGTCTAGGCTATGGGTAAGTCCGGATTCGCTCCCCATTCCGACCAAGAACCATCATAAACAGCGAGATTTTGATAGCCACAAGCATAAGCAGCTAAGATGGTGATGCAGGCTGTCATCCCTGATCCACAAGAGACAATCTGCTTTAAATCTGCCTTCCAAGCTGCTTGCTCAAATAAAGCTTTAAGCGAGTCTTGGTCTTTAAACTGTAGACCATCTAAAACATTCGGAAATGGTAAATTAGATGAATTTGGAATATGCCCTGATCTCATTCCTTCACGAGGTTCCGCCACTTTACCTAAAAAGCGATCTTGCGAACGTACATCAATAATTTGAGTTTGAGGATCATCAATTGCTGCCAGTACATCACCTGCTCCTAAAACGTTTTCAGGAAAATATGTCGCTTTGATATTTCCTACTGATCTATTTTGCTGTGAATAAGAGTTGGTGACGTTGTAACCTAAATTTATCCAAGCTGGCAAACCACCATCGAGTACATACACATTATCAAACCCCATCGATTTAAAAATCCACCAAGCACGAGGAGCCGAATACCAAGCGCGAGCGTCATAGATAACCACAACACTGTCTTGATTAATGCCAAGTAAGCGAGCATGTTGTTGAAAATGCTCTGGCGTTGGCATGGTGTTCGGTAATGGATTAGAAAGATCAACAAAGACTTTTTCAAGATCGAAAGGCTGAGAATTGGGAATATAGGTTCGAGGAAGATTTAAAGGCTCGCCGACAGCTGAATTTTCAGTTGTGGCATCAAGCAGGATAAGATTGTCATCAGAGAGATGGTCAAATAACCAAGAAGCTGAAACCAGAGGGTTGCGAGGGTTCATAGCATCGTCCTTAAAAATCTAAATTTATGAAGACGATGCTAAAGAATGCGTTACAGTAAAATCAAACGATTAAAGTTGGTTCACCATTAACTGAGCATCATCTCCATAACTGTCAGTATGGTTTGATTGGATCGATTTAAAACCAAATTTTGACCAAAAGCCAGACATTCCTTGAACCGCAACTAAAGAAACGTTTTCAATATCCCACTTCTGTGCATGTTCGAATAAATTATCAATCAAAGCTTGAGCCACACCCGCCCCTCGGGCTTTAGGGCTAATAGCGAGATCGTGAATATACAGGGTTGAAGCTTCTTGCGGTGTAACGACTTCTTCTCTATCTGAGATATCTTGGTTAATGTGCGGTGGTTCTTCGCTTTCCCATGGGTGAGCTAAAACGTAACCTAAGACTTGTTGTTCATCATCCATACAAACAAAGCAGGTTTCAGGGGAAACATCCGCTTTTATCTTCAAAATATCAATATTTTCAGCTAAACCATCTCGGTAAGCGATCTCTTGGATTTCTTCAATTTGAGGCCAAGCTTCGGCAGGGATTCCAACAATTTGTGGCTCACTTTGATTAATTGGCAGATCATCTTTAGTCAGTAAGACATTGTTTAAATAGGAATTAATATTTGAAGAATTTACTTGAGTTGACATGAATACACCTTAGATTTTTGTTCTATAGTTATGTTAGCCAGTCATCCTTAACTCAAAAGTGTGACGAGCATAACACAACAACGTGCATTGTTCAAAATTCAATCAAGTGCAATACTATTGAGGATAAATTGAATGCTATTAAGCTCTGTAGAAGAGTCACATGTAAAAATGAGGATGTTGAATCAAAATAGTACCGATACAGTTTAAAATCACCATAATCCAAAAAATAAACTGAAATTGGAATTTACTGGTTTTATGGCGAAAAACACGTTGTGCGATCAACGCTCCCGGCCAACCACCTAAAAAAGCTAATAGATGTAATGTCTTTTCTGGCGTTCTCCACTCCCCTTTGATTGCAGCTCGCTTGTCTTTCCAATAAAAAACAAAGGTGATTAAACTCAAAATTAAGCAGTAAATTAGTCCGGTCTGAAAGCTGATCATTTCGTTGTTCTCGTCATATTCGTGTAGCTAAAATAGCGGCGACACTATACAGAAAATCCCCTTTTTCGGCTAGACATTCCCATTCACTTTTTGTGGCAATTCTAAGAGCTGTACTTATCTCCAAAAGTAAGATGTTTATTATGAAATGGCATTTCAATTCACTTTTTTTCTAAATCTATCGTGTTAAAATTAACCAACCCGCTGTTTCTACCATCAATTTTCAGTATTTAGAAATGGACGGATCTAAATTAGGAGCATCATGCACTACCTTATCGACCTACCTTTTGCCCAATGGCTCGGCTTTTTAAGTTTTGCTCTTGGCATCGCAACGTTTTACCAAAAAGACGACCGAAAATTAAAATGGATCATGCTGGTTTATCAACTAAACAGTGTGTTGCATTTCTATCTGCTCGGTTCAAATATTTCGGCTCTGAGTACCGTATTATCTTTTATCCGCACAGGATTGGCTCTTAAAACTTCTTCTAAAGTAGTCGCTTTTGGGTTTGCTGGTATTAGTTTGGCCTTAGGGTTATGGATGGCTAAAGGCCCGTTAGATTTATTGCCTATTGCTGGTTCAGTCCTAGGAACGATTGCCGTTTTTGTTCTGCGCGGTATTCAAATGCGAATTGCGTTTTTGATCGGCGCAACCTGTTGGTTAATTAATAATATTGTTGTCGGCTCTATTGGTGGAACTTTATTAGAAGCGACCTTATTAACCGTCAACCTATTTACGATTTTCAGACTGCATCGTCAAAATAAATTATTAGTCGCAGCAGAAGCGAAATAAACTCTATTGTTCTCGCAACTAACTTGTTCTAACAACTAAATTTTTCTAATAACTAAAAAACTCCAGACAAACAAAAAGGCTATGTGTTTTCTATAAAGAAATTTCACATAGCCTTTTTTATATTCGTATCTAGGCCGTAAGCAATTATTTATGCTGCAGCGTATCCCAAATACCAAGAATATACATAATACCTAGCGCACGGTCATATAAGCCGTAGCCCGGTCTTGCCCATTTTTCTTCGCCCCAAATATGGCGACCGTGGTCTGGGCGAACATAGCCTTGATAGTTGTGTTTATGCAGTGTTTTCACCACTTCAACGATATCAACCGAACCATCACATGCGCGATGTGAGCTTTCGATAAAATCACCGTTATCAAAGCGTTTTACGTTACGAATGTGCATAAAGTGAATGCGGTCGTGGAAAGCGTCAATGATTGCAGGAATGTCGTTAGCAATTGAACCTAAAGAACCTGTACAAACCGTTAAACCGTTGTACTTGTTATCAACTAACTTCAAGAAACGTGCGATGTTGTCTTTATTGATGATGATGCGTGGCAAGCCAAAGATTGGGAATGCAGGATCATCTGGGTGGATCGCCATTTTGATGTCGCATTCTTCAGCAACTGGAATGATTTGCTCTAGGAAATATTGCAGATTCGCCCAAAGATCTTCGTCTGTGAAACCTTCGTACAATTTGAAAGTTTGCTTCAAGTTAGCAAGACGTTCTGGCTCCCAACCCGGCATGGTTACATCGGTATTTTTTGAAATTGTGTTGATCAATTCAATCGGATCGATGTCGTTGATTTTGCTTTTTTCAAAGAATAATGCGTTCGAACCATCTGGCATTTCTTTGTATAAGTTGGTGCGAGTCCAGTCGAACACTGGCATAAAGTTATAACACACCACTTTTACGCCAAATTTTGACAGCAAACGCAATGTGTCTTTGTAGTTTTCGATGTATTTATCACGTGTTGGCAAGCCTAACTTGATGTCTTCGTGTACGTTTACACTTTCAACCACATCAATATTAAAGCCATGTTCAGTAACGTATTTTTCAACTTGAGCAACACGTTCTTCTGACCAAAGTTCGCCAGCTTGCATGTCATGCAGAGACCATACAATGCCCTCTACACCTGGAATTTGTTTAATTTGGCCTAGTGAAATTTTATCGTTACCTTCACCGTACCAACGGAATGTCATTTTCATTTGAGTACCTTTCACTCTTTATAAAATCCCAGTAATTCGCTGCAACTTCATACCCTACCGAGTGAGCGAAATACTGGGATAAATGTGTTCTTTAAATCAGTAAGAACACCAATTATTTTTCTGATACAAACTGATGAACTGCTTTCTTCGAACCTAGCTCATCAAGCTTGCGGTAAGCTGCTAATACGTTAGCTTTGAATTGAGGGTTACCTGCAAGTTTCTTGCTAAAGATTTCCTCAATTGCTAAGAAACCATCAACCAATGTTTCTGCATCAGTGCTTGCAGCCCAAATGTCTAGGTAACGTTGTTTTAGCGGGTCAAGCACATCAATCGCTTCACCTTGCTCATCAATGCCTTTCACGTATTTGATCCAAGCCGCAATCGCTAGATATAGACCTTCGATATTCACATTGTTGTCTAAGCCGTATTGAATTGTTTCTAACCAACGTTGTGGGATCTTTTGTGAACCATCCATAGCGATTTGCCATGTTAGATGTTGCAACGCTGTGTTTTCATAACGCTCAATCAATGAATCTTTATACGCATTAAGATCGATACCTGTAATGTGAATTGAAGGCTCAATTTCAACATCCATCAAGTAGCGAACAAAAGTGCTGAACTTAGGATCAGCCATGGTTTCAGCAACGGTTTTGTAGCCTGCTAAGTAACCTAGATATGCGATAGATGAATGCGTACCATTTAATAAGCGTAGTTTCATTTCTTCAAATGGCACAACGTTATCAGTGAAAATCACGTTTTCAATTGAAGTGCTATCCCACGCTGGTTTTTCGTTGATGAATTTATCTTCGATAACCCATTGTAGGAAGGGTTCTGTCATTACGCAGCCGTTGTCGACTAAGCCAAGTTCTTTTTCAATGAACTTCACATCTTCTTCTGTCGTTCTTGGTACGATGCGGTCAACCATGGTGCATGGGAATTTGATGTTTGCTTTGATCCACTCGTAAAGATCTGCGTCGTATGCTTTTGCGAAATCGTGAACTACTTTCTCTAAAACGTGACCATTTTCAGGCAAGTTGTCGCAAGTTAGCGGAGTGAATGGTGCGATGTTGTTATCACGACGATATTGAATCGCATTCACTAAGAAACCAATTGCTGATTGTGGTTTATCAAGATTCTTCAGATCGTGCTGAATGAATGGGTGCTCTAGGTTCAAGTGACCTGTTGCTGGGTTGTGGCAGTAACCTTTTTCAGTAATGGTTAGTGAAACTACTTTGACTTCTGGGCTGTGCATGTAGCCAAGAACTGCTTCTACTTCATCGCTGTTAATGATGCGATCGATTGAACCAATCACATGCAAATCTAAATCTTCGTTATAGCCGATACCTACTGTGTATAGGTTATCTTGTGGAGTTAGTTGACCTTTCACATCAATCCCACCCCAGTTCACACCAACGATCTTCCAATCGCCACCTTTTTCACGCATTAATGTATCTGTGATTAAAGCTTGGTGTGCACGGTGAAAAGCACCAAAACCTAAATGAACAATACCCACTTTCGATGCACGAATTAGGTCGTTTGGTTTAATACCAGCTTGAGCTTTATCAAGAGTTTGATTTGAAAGTAAATTCATTGTCTTACCTATATAAAAAGAGCATATACGACCCTAGAGCCGTATATGCTGAATGCTTAAAAATTATTGTTGAGCTGCTTGGATACGACCTAGGATGTCAACCAAGTCTGGGTTCTCTTTTTTGAATTTTTCGTATACTGGTTTCACTGCTTCTTGGAATGCAGGGATATCACTGTCTGTAAATGTCACGTTAGCTTTCTTAAGTGCTACAAGTGATTCATCTACGTAGTTTTTCCAGTTAACTTTTTGTTGCTCAACAGATTCTTTTGCAATCTTACGAATTGTTGTTTGTTGTTCTGGCGTTAGGTTGTTCCAAGTTTGAGTAGAAACAACAAGTACGTCAGGAACCATAGTGTGCATGTCGTAAGAGAATGCTGGCGCTACTTCGAAGTGACGAGATGAGTAGTAAGAAGGAATGTTGTTTTCCGCACCGTCTACTACACCTTGTTGCATTGCAGAGTAAAGCTCACCGTATGGTAGTGGTACTGCTGTTGCGCCAAGTGCTTTCATTGTGTCGATAGTTACAGGAGAACTTTGAACACGGATCTTCATGCCTTTAAGATCTGAAGGCTCTTTGATTGGTTTTTTAGAGTAGAAGCTACGAGCACCTGCATCTAGGAATGCAAGACCGATAAAGCCTGATTTTTCAGAAGACGCTAGGATTTCATCACCGATTGGACCTTCAAGCACTTTCTCGTAGCTTGCTTTATCTTTGAACAAGTATGGTAGAGAAAGAACGTTGTAATCTGGTGCGAAAGTACTTAGTGGCGCAGCAGATACTTTAGTAAATGCGATTGTGCCGTTTTGTACCATTTGTAGAAGGTTAGTTTCATCCCCTAGCGTACCATTTGGATAAACTTTAACGCGTACTTTTGCTTCTTTAGAAACGTGATCAGCAAACCATGCTAGAGACGTATGCACTGGGTGCTCAGTTGGTAGTGCGTGAGCTAGTTTCAATGTTGCCGCTTGAGCTTGGCCTGCCAACGCAGAAACAATGACAGCTGAAGCAAGTAGGGTTTTAGTAAATTTCATATTAGTGTGTCCTTTTCTATTATTTATCTATTTAGTTGTCTATCTTATTAAGCTAACTTGAGTTTCTAATTAACTTATTGTTGGTAGCCCGCTAGACGAGGTAACCATAGGGATATTTCAGGGAAGATCGTTACTAAGGCAAGCGTGATGATCATGATGCCAAATAGTGGGATCAGTTTAGGTACAACCGCACCTAGTTTGGTGTTCGATACACTACAACCTACGAATAATGCTGTACCTACAGGTGGAGTACAGATACCGATACATAGGTTAAATACCAAGATGATACCGAAGTGAATTGGGTCGATACCAAGTTGTGTTGCGATAGGTAAGAAGATCGGAGTGAAGATCAATACCGCTGGTGTCATGTCCATGAACGTACCTACAACTAATAGGATGATGTTCATTAGCAAGATAACCATGATTGGGTTTTCAGATGCTGACAATACGAAGTCTGCAATGAATCCAGGAATATCTGCGTTCGCCATTGACCAAGACATCATTGAAGAAGTTGCAACCATCAATAGAACGATTGATGTAGTTACCACACTCTCAACCAAGATTGGCATCATGTCAGACATTTTCAATTCACGGTAAGCAACACCAAGGATCAAGCTGTAAACAACGGCGATTGCTGATGCTTCAGTTGCAGTGAAGATACCACCCAAGATACCGCCCATGATGATCACAACTAGGCTTAAACTTGGTAATGCATCAAGAATAACTTTGCGTTTTTTCTCAGTCATTTCGATACGTTCTGTTGGGATACCGTAACGTTTACCAAGAAGGAAAATACCGATCATGATACCTAGACCCATTAGAAGGCCTGGTAGGTAACCTGCGATGAATAGGTACTGAACCGAAGTTGTACTTACCAATGCATAAAGGATCAGGATGTTTGATGGTGGAATTAGCAAACCTGTTGGACAAGAAGCCACGTTTACCGCTGCAGAGAATTCCGCTGGGTATTTGTGCTTGTCTTGAAGTGGTTTCATGATACCGCCAACCGCTGCCGCAGAAGCTGTTGCAGAACCAGAAAGCGAACCAAACATCATGTTAGCAATTACGTTTACATGAGAAAGAGATCCTGGAAGTTTGCCACCGAAAATCATTGCAAAGTTGATCAAACGAGAGGCCAAACCACCACGGTTCATCAAGTTCCCCGCCACAATAAAGAATGGCAACGCAAGCAAACCGAAGTTATCTAGCCCGTTAGCAAATTTTTGCGAGCTTAAGATCATTGCTTGGTTTAGTGGGAAATCGATAAAGATAGTTAGCATTGCTGCAATACCGATTGAGAATGCGATTGGCACACCTACAATCAACAGCACACCGAGAACACCGAACAATACAACTACAGGCATTACATCGTAGAAAATGTCTGGTGCATTCATCAAGAAGTCTTGTGAAAACAATAAATCAAGTAAAGTCATGGCTTATTTCCCTTCCATTTCATTTTTAGGTGATACAAGAGAAACAAGTGATTCGCAGATATTAAGAATGCCGTAGTAAAGAATAAGCACACCTGCGATTGGCACGACAAGATAAACGTAGCCCATCTTCAATGCTTCGCCGAAAATAATGATACCCGGAGAGATTTGTCCGTGATGAAGTGTTGTGCTCACCATGTCACCGCCGCCGTAAACCATAGCGACACCAGCGAATGAGCAGATAATAAGGTTAATGATGATGTCTAAAATGTGCTTGCGAGCGCCAGTCATTTTAGAAGTTAGAATTTCTAGCGCCAAGTGGCGTTTAATTGCAAAAGTGTATGCCCCACCAAGGATACCAATCCACATTAACAAGTAACGAGACAGTTCATCAGTAAAGCTAGCTGGATCATTCATCACGAAACGCGTGAACACCTGCCATACCACAGCCACAATCATTACAGTCATAAAGAAGGCGAGCATTATCTCCATCCCTCTTTGTATGCAACGATTAAATTGATTAATCAAAATATAACCCTCTTAAAAATTAACGACATATTCTTATTTGTTGTTCTAACTTTGATTTGGTTCTTCTTACGAAGTGCTCCCGCCAAATTTGTAAGACAACTTATGGTGAAACAAAATAATTGGTATGACATATAAAAAAAGAGGCTTTGATCATGCTCTGAAAAATTCACTAAAACTTTGTTTCAAAATTTGAAATCTATCACACCAATTTAAGTGAAAAATTGTACAGCCGAAGACAATTGATAGTAGTTATCAATATGATGGGGGAAAATTAACCAAAAACAGAGACGGGGTAAGACTTAAATTATCTAAAATCAGATGATTAATTACGAACATAAAAAAAGCGGCCGTTAAGCCACTTCGATTGAGAAATAAAAGAAACAGCATTAAGCCGTTTTAACACCTAAAGTACTGTCAAAATACAAATAACGATCATAATCTTCCGTGCTGGCATCAAACAACATTTGCTTAGTTTTCTCTATATGTAACCACGCATGATGTTTAGCTTCTTTAGGATCCTTCTTCATTAAAGCTTTAAGAATCGCATCATGATCATCACACCAATTACGTAGTTTTGCATCTTCAATATGCTCGTGTAACTTTTTCCAATAAGGGTTATTTTCTCTGTGGTTACAAAGCAATTCAGCTACATAAGTAATGGCTGAGTTTTGGGTACAACGCGCCATTTGTACATGGAATTCTCTATCCCAATAGGAATCACGTGAATGATCATCCGCTTTGGCTTGTTCTTGAATTTTCATCAAGGCCACTAAATCCTGTTTAGAAGCTTGAGTCGCTGCAAATTCCGCAATACTACTCTCAAATAATTGGCGTGCTTGCAATAATTCAAACGGCCCCCAACTATCCATTGGTGCTTCATTTGCGACAAGCGAACTATTAACTGGAGCTGAATTTATGACACGAATGCCCGAGCCCTTGCGCACTTCAACATAGCCTTCGACTTCAAGCATTATCATGGCTTCACGAACTACGGTGCGGCTAATTTCTAATTGCTCTGAAATAACTCTTTCCGATGGCAGCATTGAGCCCTCAGGATAAATACCACTCTTGATGTCTTCTTTAAATTGAAGTGCAATTTTTTGATAAAGTTTGATGTTACTTTCCATAAATTCTGTTGCCTTGTAGGTACATCGAGTCCGTCATATTGATATATGAACTTTTTGAAGAATGTTCTATTTCACCGCTCTTGCTATATTTATATTTCACGGCTTTTGTTTCATTGCTCAGCCTAATTTGAACAAAAATAAGAAATCACCCATAGAATACGCTAATAAAATAACCAAAAATGTGATCAACCATGCTGTTATACCAATTTTGCATTTGTATTATACCAAAACATAAAAATGACAAGAGGTTACCATGTCCACATTCCTTACTGAAGATTTCTTGCTACATAATGACGTAGCGAAAGAGCTGTACCACGGCGTTGCAGCACATCAACCAATCATTGATTACCACTGCCACCTTCCACCAACACAAGTATCTGAAGATTATCGATTTAAAAACTTAACTGATATTTGGCTGCGTGGTGATCACTACAAATGGCGTGGTATGCGTACTAATGGTGTTGATGAGCGTTTCTGTACTGGTGATGCTTCTGATAAAGAAAAATTCTTAGCGTGGGCAAAAACTGTTCCTCAAACTATTGGTAATCCCCTATTCCACTGGACTTACCTAGAACTCCGTCGTCCATTCGGCATCACAGATGTCATGCTAAATGAAAGCACTGCTGAGCGAGTATGGGATCAATGTAATGAAATGTTAGCGACACCTGAATTCTCAGCTCGCAGCATTATGAAAAAAATGAACGTTCGTATGGTTGGTACCACTGACGATCCAATCGACGATCTTGCTCCACACAAAAAAGTGATGGAAGACGGTAGCTTTGATGTAGAAATGCGTCCAAGCTGGCGACCTGATAAAGCGTTCAATGCCAATGCTGAAGGTTACTTAGATTACCTAGGCACGCTTGGTCAACTAACTAATATCGAAATCACTCGTTTCCACCAACTATGTGATGCGTTAAACCTACGCCTTGATCACTTCGAAGCGCACGGTTGCTGCATTTCTGACCACGCTTTAGATACAGTAGTATTTGAAACAGCAACGGAACAAGAGTTGGATGCGATCCTAGCGAAACGTCTAGGCGGTACGTTACTAACAGATAAAGAAGCTGCACAATTAAAAACTGCGGTTCTAATCTACTTAGGCAAACAATATTCAAAACGTGGTTGGGTTCAGCAGTACCACATCGGTGCATTGCGTAACAACAACCAACGTATGTTTAAGATCTTAGGCCCTGATGTTGGATTCGATTCAATCCACGATCACCTTGTCGCTGAGCCACTTTCAAAACTATTGAATGCATTAGACGTTGAAGATGCGCTACCAAAAACAATTCTTTACTGCCTAAACCCTCGTGATAACGAAGTGCTAGCAACCATGTGTGGCAACTTCCAAGGCGGCGGCATTGCAGGCAAGATCCAATTCGGTTCTGGCTGGTGGTTCAACGACCAAAAAGACGGCATGTTGCGTCAAATGGAACAGCTTTCTCAACTTGGTCTATTAAGCCGCTTTGTTGGTATGCTAACCGATAGCCGTAGCTTCCTTTCTTACACTCGCCACGAATATTTCCGCCGCATCTTGTGCCAAATGATTGGTCAATGGGTAGAAAATGGCGAAGCACCAAGAGATATGCCATTGCTATCTAAAATGGTTGAAGACATTTGCTTTAACAACGCAAACCAATATTTCAATCTAAACTTGAAGAAATAAAGTCTGAAAATAGAAGAAGGTGTGAACGACTTGCACCTTCTTTTCTCCCCCGCAAATCAATACATTCAAAATGCAGTCAAAAAGCCCTTTCGAACACCATTTTTCAGAGGCTTTTTTTGAAAGGAAAACAAAATGAAAAAATGGATTCAAATTCACCCAACTGACAACGTGATTATTGCGCTTGTTGATTTAGCTGCAGGAACCGTCGTTGAGCTTGAAAATGGGCAATCTATTACTTTGGCCGAAGATATTACTAAAGGTCACAAAGTTGCTTTAACCGACCTGAAAACTGGAGATTTACTGTTTAAATACGGCGAATCTTTTGGACATGCCACGCAAGATATTGCTGTCGGAGCATGGATCCATACTCAAAACAGCAAAACCAACTTATCAGACAAGTTAGCCTATAAATACCAACCTGATGCGAGCGGTGATATGAGTGCAAATCCACTGCTTTCAACTGATCTCGATGTAAATGTTTACCGTCGTGATAATGGCTTGATCGGTATTCGAAATGAATTGTGGATCATTCCAACTGTAGGCTGCGTAAACGGTATTGCTCAAACTATTGCGAATCAATTTATTGCAGAACACCCACAACTTGAAATTGACGGCGTTTATGTTTTCCCTCACCAATTTGGCTGTTCACAACTGGGCGATGATCACCTCACTACCCAACATTTATTACAAAGCATGGCGCTGCACCCAAATGCAGGCGGTGTGTTAATTCTTGGTTTAGGCTGCGAAAACAACCAAGTGCCTGCCTTTATGGAAGGTTTAGGCGATTACGATCAAACTCGAATTCAATGTTTGATCTCGCAAAAAGTCGATGATGAAATTGAAGCTGGCAAAGAAAAGCTTCAAGAAATTTATGATGTGATGCGTCACGATAAACGCAGCGCAGGCAAATTATCAGAATTACGTTTCGGCCTAGAATGTGGCGGCAGTGACGGTCTTTCAGGCATTACCGCAAACCCAATGTTAGGTGCATTTTCTGACTATGTGATTTCTAACGGCGGCACAACCGTATTAACCGAAGTTCCAGAAATGTTTGGTGCTGAAACCTTGTTGATGAAACGCGCTAAAGATGAAGATGTATTTAACCGCATCGTCACCATGGTTAACGACTTCAAAGATTATTATCAAAAACACGATTTGCCGATTTACGAAAACCCATCTCCAGGCAACAAAGCTGGCGGTATTACTACGCTTGAAGATAAATCTTTGGGATGCACACAAAAATCCGGCACAAGTTTAGTGGTCGATGTTCTTGATTACACGCAACGTTTTAGTCATTCAGGTTTGCACTTATTAAATGCTCCGGGTAATGATGCCGTAGCCACCAGCGCCCTAGCTGCAGCTGGTTGTCACATGGTGCTGTTCTCAACTGGCCGCGGCACCCCTTACGGAGGTTTCGTACCAACAGTGAAAATTGCTACTAACACAGAAATGGCTGAAAAGAAAAAGCACTGGATCGATTTCAACGCTGGCCGCTTAGTTTCAGACGACATCACCATGACTGAATTGCTGGCTGAATTCACGCAAACCTTGGTAGACATCGTCAACGGTAAACCATGTCGTAACGAAGTTAACCTTATTCGTGAATTAGCTATTTGGAAGAATGGTGTGACCTTGTAAGTGTAGATCTATTCATAAGCAAGATTCCGCTTATAAACACAACACTGGTGAACGTGATTTTTCATGTTCACCATTTTTTTATATTCCAATAAACCTTCTTTTACTTGAAGTTAATTTCAGAAACCTCATTACCATTAATCTTTAAAAAGTGTTCATCAGAAAGCAACTGACTTGGGGTGATATCGCTAACTACTTTCCCATCCTCCAATATAATAACCCGATCAAATCTATCAATTACCGACATATCATGCGTTGAACAGATTATAGTTTTGTCATCAAGGCTTTTGAAAATGAGATCCCATACGGACTTAGATAACTTTGGGTTTAAACCCGTAGTAGGTTCATCAAACAAGTTAATATATCCATGAGAAATAATAGAACGAGCTATTGATAACCTCTTGGCTTCACCACCAGAAATGTTTCCATTATAAGGTTGTAGAAAGCGTTCGCCACTAGCTATATCCTTAGGTAGCTCTAAACTAGTGAGTAAGTTTTTATACTCAGCATGCTTGATTGATTTTTGTACCCAACGTTCAACACCTGATAATAAGTTATTATCTTGAAAGCAAACATTTACAATACCATTAAACTCTTTAGTAGATATTTCATCTGCATTTACTTTATCAATAAACAAATATTTCCTGTTATCTGTATCAGCGTGTTCAAAATGTTTGAAAAGCGTACTTTTACCAGCACCACTTTTCCCTAAAATCGCAACTTTTTCGCCGTAGTTAATTTTCAATGCCGATTCCAGTGTCAACCCAGACTTCGAACCATACTTCAAAATATGTGGTGTAATTTCTAAATTATATTGCAAGACTTTCTTATTCGGAGTAGTTACATAAGTTTCCGAATTGATAATTAAATCAAAATCATTTTTAACTGCGGTATATTCAAAATAAGCTTGCAATGAATTTGCAATATGACTACCTTGTGAAAAAACAATACTATTAATCGTAAAAATTGCAATAGCCTCTCCCCAAGTAGTAGTCCCAGCAGAAATGAAACTAACTACAAATGGGATAATAACTAAAGAAGACAAAAGAGGAAGTGTACTATTAAATGTATTGTATATCCCTGAAATTATGTTTTTATCCGCCCAATGGTTAGTCATACTCGATAGATTGTTATTGATATCTATCATATTGAAATCTAGACTATCAAACTGTTGAATCTCTCTATTCATACCTAATGATTCAATCCAAGAATCTGTCAAGCTATAGTGGCAGCTTTGTAACTCCATAGATTTCTTTTTTATTTTAGGTAACATAAAAATTGAATTACATGTATAAATAAATTGAAAAAATAAAAGTATAAGTGTAAGCTCCACTGATAAATAAAAAGACGTCGCCATCATACCAAAATATATAAATATAGCTGGCAATGTTGCAGTTAAAAGAGAGCTAAGGTATCTTTCATAAGAATTAACATATTTTGAATAAACATCAATCAACTCACCAAGTTGATGCTTTTCAAACATCCCTCTAGGCTTCCTGATTATATCTACGAATTTAGAACTATATTCATTAAATATATAATTTTTTATAGAGTTATTAAATTTTATATCTGCAATTACTTTTACAAAACAAAAAAACACAATTAAACACGATATAAAAATCACTAAACCAATATCCACCCCAGTATTGATAGCTTCATCAATCATAGTTGAAATAGATAAAGGAACTAATGTAAAAGCAATATGACTTATAAGTAATAAAGTAATAGCTATAGTCAGTTGATAGTCTTTTTTCATAGATATTTATTATTGACCATTGTTATCTTAGAGCATACATAGGAAGAACGGGTGTAGCTTTTGTTATATTATAGAACCTATCCTGCATAGGAGAATAAACCGAAGCTAAAAATCCATTTTCAAAATATTTAACCACTTTGGTTAACGTATAAAAATCATTTAAATCAAGATATCTTTTTATAGTTTCCACTTGTTCTTCCACTGACAAACTTGGTTTTACTTCAGGAAATGTCTGATAGCAAATATCTTTATTTAGTTTAAATTCAGAAATATTCTTAGCTTTTGGATATCTTTCCGAAAAAATCTTTAATTTAGTCTGTTCTTTTATGTTCTCATCTATGTAATTATCCATCATCTGATATGCCTCAGTCACTGCACGATAAATAGCAAGCTCCGGATAGTATGAGCAGCCAGCCCCCCAAATAGGTAATATAAACTTTATCTTTGTTGAAGGACGGCATATACAAAATGCCCAACTTACATTAAAAGGAGTATTACAGAACAATACTTCCATCGATTTTATATCAAATTTACACATTAATTTCTCTACAAGTAGAGGGAATGTAAATTTAATTTCATAATCATCAATTATTCTAAATTCATATCCTTCATAGTTAACGTCATCATATAAAAGAGCAAAAAACCTTGATGTTGTATCTCGTTCAATCATTTCATTAAGTGCATGTAACAACGAATCAAACTCTGTATGCCCGAATGCACTGCCAGAAGTTGTAGCGTACTTACTTAAGAAAGAACTATATTTACAATGTTGTTCTGAACGTTTGAAGCAATGATAATTTATTAGTTCAACTGGAACAAATTGTTCATTTCCGTTGGGATCAGAAAAAGTTAGGCATGCAACTTTACTATCATTAAACCCTAAATTAATTGCGTATTGATATATAAGATCAAAGCTGTAGAATTTTTGCTTTTTTACAATTTCAATATCAATTACTTTGACTGAGTTTACATCTTTTTCATACAACAGGTGTTCGATACACTCACCAAATGCGCCTTGGTATCCCGCTTTACCCTTACCTAAACCATAAATTTTATCATTTCCTTCAACATAACATATATCAGTATCTGAACGAATATAATGACGTATATTTATTCCTTTATTTTTCAAAAAATTACTAATAGTTTCATTTATTTTCTCAGCTTCTTCCAGAGAAAACGTTCTTTCATTATTTATAAAATCTGTCATGGCGACGCCCATATAATCAACTATTTAGACAATTCTAATTCTTCTAATAACTCATACAATTCAGACATTTGCTCCACGTTTAACTCATATATAGACTTTTCAATTGGTAATAATTCCTGACCTTCATTAATTGTTTGATTTGAATCATATTTCCCATGATGTCTTCCCATTTTTATATCCTTATATAATGTTAGATATTTTGGCGTCGCAAATTCAAATTAACGCTTATTTAAAAACATTCAAGATTGTTTTTCATTTATTGTTAAAACTTATGAGAGGGCTCTCAATATTAGTAAAAATTATTGTTTCTTTTTAATGTAAATATTAGATCTAGAGTCACTTTAAGTTCACACTTTTTTATCAATCAGAAAGTTAGAATTAACCAGAAAAAAGGAGATTGTGATGACAAGTATGTACGCTTTCGATGAATCTGCATTCTTTATGACGATGGGACTATTCTTAATTGGTGGCGTTTACTACGGCTTATACAGTCGTAATAAATTGGTTGCTCGTAGTGCAGAAGAAGAGTTCAGTATGCTGGCAATGGCTGAGCAGGATCTGAATACTGAAGCGAGCTGATTTCTAAACTGTAGTTTTACAACACAATCTAAACTGTTTTAACCAATAAACCAGAATGATCTTCGTGATTCATTCTGGTTTTATTTTCTTCAAGCCTATTTTTAAAGCGTTTTTAGTTGCTTTTCCATACAAAATAAAGCTAAAAACCTGTCAATCACACAAACTGCTAACAATTATGCAATATGTAGTTTTATTACCTTTTTTGTTCTTATTTCAAATTTAAAACTTGATCCAACGCAACTTTAATGGTCTAATTGTGACGTAAATCACAATAAACCGGAGTAAAAAATCAAATGAACACCCTAGTTGCAAATCCAAGCTTAACCATCAGCAAAAAAGTGAAAAATACCATTGCGAACGTAATGAACGCTGCGCTTTTGTATGGTCTTGCTATTGCATTCATCTCACTTACTGCGCTGACTTGGGTTAAGTTCTGATTTTTTCAATAATTCAGATACCTATAAAGGAGTCCATTGTGGCTCCTTTATTCTTTTCTGACATCTTAAAATATTAAACTTCTATCTCAACCTTCTTAGGCTCAGTGCTTTTTAAGCTCATTCGATAACTGCAAATATTCAGTTTTCACCACTTCTACGCCATATTCTCTTTCCAAACGCTTCACAATAAAGTGCCCTTTTGCCATGTCTTGATAGTAATCGGTAAACATGGTGTTGAGAGTAGCTCCCGTTACTGCGCCAATGATTGGAACCGCTTGAGCTGCGGCTTTTTCCGTAATAACGATCCCAAATCGAGATGCGACTTTTTCTATCAATTTAGCTAACCATTTACTGGTTTCAAGTGGTGTGACGGTTTGTGTAACACCTACGGTTGCTTGTTTGGCAGCAAGTTCGCTTAATTCTTTAGAAATGCTTTTAACCGCTTCTGCCGTAAAACTTCTGGCAGAATAATAAGCGGTATCGACAGCATCATCGTCTTCCGATGGACCGCCGAGCGAGAACACTTCGATGCAAGCTAGTTTAGTTTCAACATCAGACAAATCAAAACCTTCGCTGCGAGCTATATCTGCTACAGCACGCAACATAATGGTGGTTGAAACTGGCAATTCTGCGACTAAAGCTGTAAACCCAAATGCACCACCAATACCGCCAGATAAGGCTGCATAAAATTTATTAGATTTTGTTGAAGCTGCGGTTCCGGGCTGATTTTTCAGTGACCACAAAGCAACATCTGCCGCTTTATGCAGAGCTTTTTTCACCAATTCGTGGATCTGACTTTCTGCGCCAGACGGTAGCTTACTCATCAAAGCATCAATGGGTTTGCCGACAAATCGAGTCATTTTTTCAGTCAGCGTATCTTGCTCTAAAAGGGCAACCGCTTGTTTCAGTGACGCTATGTCTTCTGTTTTCATATCCATTCTCAGTTATCTCTTCTAGCCTTAATAAATCTCTTTTGAACAGAATAAAGAATTAAAACATGATTTCGTAAACTCTTAACTCTAATTTCAAATTGTATAAAGTTTTCTGCTAAAGATATGCACAAATTAGCTATTTCATAATTTCCATGCGTCTTCTAACATTTATGAAGCTTATTTATCAGTAACCTGCTTCTCATTCGTGAATCAAAGGATGGGACATTTATGTATAAGTACAAACTCTCGGTATTAGAAAAAATCGGTTTTGGTGCCGGTGATATGGCTGTTAACGTCGTCATTTCATCAATGATGTTAATTATCACCTTCTTCTACACAGACATTTTTGGCATTAAGCCTTCTGACCTTGCCATGCTGTTTATCGTTGTACGTTTGATTGATGCCGTGACAGATCCTGTTATGGGCATGATCACCGATAAATTTACATCTCGCTGGGGCCGTTACCGTCAATATTTTCTATTCCTTGCTATTCCTTTTGGTATTTCAGTTTACCTTGCATTCAGCACGCCTGACGGTGATTACAACACTAAACTGGTTTACGCTTACGCAACCTACATTCTCGTTACCATCATGTTTACAGCGATAACGATTCCATATATTTCTTTAATCAGCGTATTGACCGATGATCCGAAAGAACGTCTTTCTGCGAATGGCTACCGCTTGTTCTGCGCAAAAATTGCCGCTTTCCTTGTAACAGTTATCGTGCCGCAACTTTCTGCTTACTGGGGACAAGAAAGCATTCAAATCGGCTACAAATACTCAATGGGTCTAATGGGTTTAATGGGTACTTTGTTATTCCTATTCTGTTTCGCAACAACTAAAGAACGTATCGAACACGTTGTTGATAAGAAAAGCCTAAAAGACCAAGTGAAATTGCTTGCGAAAAACGACCAATGGCTAATTCTATGTGCTGTTTGTGTAACAGTAACAGTGGGTTATGTAATTCGTGGTTCTGTAGCGGCTTACTACGCTAAATATTACCTAGGTGGCGATGCAAGTACGATTTCTGCCTTCCTTGCGACAGGTGTTGGTGCAGCTATTCTTGCAATGGTGGCTTCAACTTGGATCACTAAACGTTTCTGTAAAGTAAAACTATTCCGCTACAGCCAAATTGCGGTATTGATTCTAAGTGCCCTACTTTACTTCTGCGTTGGTCGTGATGACATCGTTCTTGCATTCATCTTGTACTTCCTTGTGTCTCTAGTGGTTGACTTGCATGCGCCTGTATTCTGGTCTGCGATTGCTGAAGCGGTTGACTACGGCGCATACAAAACAGGTGAACGTGTTTCTGGTTTAGCATTCGGTGGTATTTCTTTCAGCCAAAAATTCGGCATGGGTATCGCGGGTGCAATTGTAGGTTGGTTACTGACTTTCTTCGATTACGTGCCAAACCAAGATCAATCAGACTTCACCCTAACTGGTATCGCATTGATGCTAACCATCATTCCGGGTGCATTCCACTTCCTAGTTGGCTTGTTCATGTACAAATACAAAGTGACTGACAAGTACTACAACAAGATCACTGCTACTAACATCTTAGAAGTTGAAGAGAACCTGAGCACAGTAAAAGCGCCAAACTCTACTGACCGCTTCGCTCACTAATTAAAACATTTGAAGTTGCAGCTTACGGGTTGCAACTTCCTTTTTTATAAAGAATTCGAACAAAGGCAAAACCATGACAACATTCGTAAACCCAATTATTGAACAACGCGCCGATCCACATATCTACAAGCACACAGACGGTTATTACTACTTCACTGCTTCAGTACCTGAATACGACCGCATTGAAATCCGCCGTGCAAAAACCATTAATAAATTGAACACCACCAGCGAACTGATTAACGCTTGGTACAAACCTGACACTGGCAAATACAGCGATTTAGTTTGGGCTCCTGAACTGCACTTCATTGATGGCGCTTGGTATGTCTACTTTGCAGCTGCGCCTTCGCGTGAAATTATTGACGGTTTATTCCAACACCGCATGTACGCCATCAGCAATAAAAATGCCAATCCAATCACCGATGAATGGGTATTTGAAGGCCAAATCGAAACGGGCATGGATACCTTCTGCCTTGACGCAACTTCTTTCTCTCATAACGGCAAAAACTATTATGTATGGGCGCAAAAACAAAATGACATTCAAGGTAACTCGAACCTATACATTGCCGAATTAGACACACCAACCAAACTTAAAACCGCACCACAATTGCTCACTATTCCCGAGTTTGATTGGGAACAAATCGGTTTTTGGGTAAACGAAGGCCCTTCTGTTATCCATCGTCACGGTAAATTCTGGATGACGTATTCCGCAAGTGCAACGGATGAAAACTACTGCATGGGATTGCTGTATGCGGATGAAAATGCCGACTTACTCGACCCTGCAAGTTGGACAAAAGCGGCTGAGCCTGTTTTCAGAACAAACTGGGATAAGAAGATCTACGGCCCGGGCCACAACAGCTTCACAGTCGATGAAGAAGGCCATGATTTATTGGTTTATCACGCTCGTGACTATACCGAAATTGAAGGCGATCCATTGTGGGATCCAAACCGTCATACTCGCGTAAAACGTCTTGAGTGGAAAGATGGTTTCCCTGTTTTTGGTGAAGCTGTTTAGTAAAACGATAAAAGATAAAAATTAGAAAACTCATAACAATAATAACAAAGGAGGCCCAAGCTAAATTGGGCTTCAACAAGGAATGATTATGGAAAAAACACTTTCTCCAAGCGAGTTGAAAGCTGCACTCGAAGACGGACTCTTTTCCGACGGTAAGCCCGCAATGGTTCATACCTTGACCAACAAACATGGCATGACTGCGTCTTTTATGGATGTGGGTGCGACTTGGGTAAGTTGCCAAGTGCCAGCTCGCCAAGGTTTGCGGGAAGTTTTGTTGGGCATGAGAAGGCTAGAAGATTATCAAAATCACACCGCCTTTTTAGGTGCAACTGTTGGTCGTTTTGCAAACCGTATCGCAAAAGGTAAATTTACCTTAAACGGCAACGACTATTCGATCACCATTAATAACAATGACAACAGCTTGCACGGCGGAATTGATGGTTTTGACAAACGCCGCTGGCAAGTAAAAGAAAAGAGTGATTCACACATTACCTATAAACTTGCCTCACCAGATGGCGACCAAGGTTTTCCGGGTAACTTAACCGTTGAAGTCGCTTATACTCTGACCGATAACAATCAGATTTGTATCGAATACTATGCGGTGTGCGATCAAGATTGTCCTATCAATTTAACTAACCACGCTTACTTTAATTTAGATGGTGCGGAATCGGGCAAAACCATTCTCAACCATGCTCTACAATTGTCAGCGAATGAATATCTACCAACCGATGAGCAACTCATTCCAACAGGCGAATTAAGAAAAGTCGAAGGTACCGGTTTTGATTTCAATAGCTTCAAAGTAATCGGTTCTGAATTGCTGCAAGATGCCGACCAAACCCTAGCGAAAGGCTATGATCACGCCTTCACTTTGCCACCAGAATTAACTGATGCCACTAGCCCTATCGCAAGATTAGTCAGCTCCGACAAAGCGGTCAGCATGTTTGTTTATACCGACAAACCTGCAATTCAATTTTACAGCGGTAACTTCTTAGCTGGCACACCATCACGTACCGGTGAATACCAAGACTATCAAGGTATTGCGCTTGAAACTCAATTTTTGCCTGACTGTCCAAACCACCCAGAATGGCCAGTAGAAAACAAACCATTTATTGAGAAGAAAAGTTTCTACCAATATCAAACCAGCTATCAATTTGAATTTTAAACGATTTAAGTAATTTGAATTAAAAATGGAAGTGTCCTGTATTTCAGTATTACAGCAGTCACTTCCATTACTAATATTAGGAACAACAAGATGACTTCAGCTTTAGAAAAAATGCGCGCAGGCGAACGTTACTGGATTAACGATGAAGAATTGATTGAAATCCGCGATACCACTCGCGACCGCACAGCGATGTACAACCAACTTCCACGTCGTGAACGCATGATGCAACGAGAGTTAATTGAACAAATTTTTGCCGAAGTGGGCGAAGATGTGCATATCGAAAAGAACATGAACATCGACTACGGTATCAATACCCATATTGGTAGCCATGTTTTCATTAACTTCAACTTCACCTTGTTAGATTGCGCAAAAGTGACCATCGGCAACAACGTATTTATTGGCCCGAACGTGCAACTTTACACAGCGCACCACCCGCTTGAAATTGAAGCACGTAATGAGCACATCGGCTTTGCTGAACCAATCACCATTGGCAATAACGTATGGATCGGCGGCGGCGCAATGGTGCTACCCGGAGTAACTATTGGTGATGGCGCAGTGATTGGTTCTGGCAGTGTTGTAACCAAAGATATTCCAGAAAATGCAATTGCGTTTGGGAATCCGTGTAAGGTGCATAAGATTAACGAGGCGAAATAAGCGCTGATTTCATCTAGGTCGTTTCAGCTAGGCTATTTCATCTAGGAAAATAACGAAAAAGGGTTGAACTCAAACAAGTTCAACCCTTTTGTATTCTAACTATATTTCTATTTTTTTGGGGCAATTCGAGATTATAAACCCAAATCTTGTCTTAAATGGTCAGACAAAGCCGATGCTTGGTAACTTGGTGCAACTGGCTTGCTACTACCAAATAAAACATCAACTAAGTGCATGAACAATCCTTTGATGCTAACCGAGTAGGTTTTTTCTTCCATCGACGTATGTGCAACGTTTTCAATAATTGCTTGTGCCATATTCTTATTCACTCTATTAAGCTATCAATTAAGATAATTTTAGAGAGATTAATGCACAGTTAAAAATGAATAAAACGTCTGGTTCAGATTAGTTTTACTAATCTAAAAGGTAAAACGTATCAAACTATCATATCCGAACTAACAAATGGAAAGGTGATAAATGAACAAATTAATTTAGTCGGAATGAGTATGAACTAGCACAAACTAGTTCATACAAACTATGCTAAAAGAAGCTTATCTATTTTACTTGCAACAACTTCAGAACGTTCTAAACAATTAACTATAGAATCATCTAATTCTTTGATTATGTAGTGATGCTGTTTTATTTCTATAACTCGAAGTAAATCTAACTTGTCAATGATAAATGCTGACATAGCCATTGCTATAGCTGTAATTGAACCAACTACAGCAATAGTCATCATAGTTGCAATTGGAGCCAGAAATGGAATACCCAAAATAATATTTTCAACAACTTCCTCTAACATAACACCTCCGGCAACAATGGCACCAGACATGACTAGTTTACTTGCTTCATGTGCAGATTCTCTAAATGACGTCCCCTCAGGTCGAAATAAAACTGTTTTTGCGGCTTTAAATAGTGAGAATACTCCTTCACGAATCAACCTGACCATTCTTGCACACGTTGTAACTAGGCGGTTAATCAAAACTGTCATGAAATTAGATATAAATCCAGATATCCCACCTGAAATAAAGCCATCTAATGCATCACGCCATTTAGAAGCTACATTTTTCCCAATTCTTTTTAGTCTGGATTTAATATCCTGAATCCAAGAACTAAGCTCTTTTCCATTCTTGAAAACATCTTTTATTTCTTCCATTACTTGCGAAAATAGTTCAACTAAGAGAATTCCAAATCCCTGTTGAGCCCCCATTTTAGCACCTTCGTTAATGCCTGTTTTTGCAGAGTTTTTTGCTAAATACTCTATTTCTTGTGTTTTAGTTGGTTTATGTTCTTCAGCAACCTGATGACCTCTCTTATATGCATCTTCCAACATATCATTATCAATATTAAAATGTTCTTCATTCGTACTATCTCGACCATTAGCTTTTTTATCTTTCCATTCCATTTTGTCATGATCGCGAAGAGATTGATTTATGTGACGTTGTGTCATAGCAAGATTTCGCTCGTCAGTACCAAAGTCAGCTTTTGCTTCAGTCGACAACATAAAACCACCATTTTTATGGAACTCACTATTTGAAACTATATGATCAGGACTCATTTGATTAGCCTTAGCCATTTCACCTGTGTATGCATCTTTTACATTACCGTTGGTATTCATCTGGCTTCTTGTAAATTTTGCCCCAACAGAATTTTTCCCCCCACGTTCGAAACTTTCACCATGACTATTTTGAGCAACGGTATAATCATGACGGTTATATTCATCAGATTTTTTTGCATAAACGCCTTTTTGAGCATTATTTATTGTTGTGACGTTACCACCTACTTTATCGTATGCAGATATAAATTTTCCCAACCCAAAAGGTACTGCTATAGATTGGATAATATCTTTTTGTACAGTCGATGATAAATCATCCAATTTATCTGTATTAAACTGATTTTTTAGATCAATTAAAAGTTGCTCTGCTTCAAGCTCATCTATATCAATTGAGTAGACTAAATCATTAGAATAATCAAGACTACTCAAACGTTCATCATCAATTGAAGTATTAAGTAGTGCATCTACAAGTTCTGGGTTAGAAGCTTCACGTAACGTTGGTTTAGCATTCTTTGCTATTGTATCTTGCATTTTTCTAAATTGATCTAATCTACTCATATTAGCCTCTATGCTACTTTTGCCACATTCCAAGCATCTAAAAATGCTTTTTCATTTACATGTTCAATTTTATCTGCGTACATAACCAGTTCGATAATGTCATTAAATACTGATAATTCAACACCAGATGCCTTTGCTAGCTTAAATGCTTCCGCAGGTGTAAGAGGGTTATTATAAATACTTTCAATTTTACTTTTTACATCTTGAGGCAACTCCGAAGATGCTACACCTTTTATAAAAAGATCAATTTGGTCACGCTCTGATGAATCTATTTCACCGTCACAATTGGCACAAGAAACAGCTACTGCTTCCATTGCATAAATTGCATTAAAGTAATTTTTATTTCCTTCTAACTTTTCAAATGCTTTTGTCAATTTTTTTTCTAACTCTCGAGTACGTTGCTCATATTCTGCTTTTGCGGATTGTTCACCTCTACGTTTTCCTCTAGCTTCAGCCATTTCTTCTGAATCATCACAACATTCAGCTATCCCACCTGCAGCTGCACCTACACCAGCTGCAACCGCAGCACCAACTGCAGTGACTGCTCCAACAGGACCAGCTATTGGTAATGCAACAACTGCTGCAACACCTGCACATGCACCACCTAAAACTTTCCAGAAACTCATGTAAGACTCCTTATTTATATGAACTTTATCTAGATATCAAAATCAATTTCATGTAAAAATAATTAGAATGCAAACTGTTAAAAGCTTTTTTTTGACATTGATCAATTAACATTTAAGGATACTTATTTGAGCCCAAATACTTTGTTAAAAAATGTTTCACCAAAAGAGTTAAATGCTCAAGCATTAACTATTTTGATTGCTATTCAATGTGTTCTTTTCATTTTATCATCAAGATTTGATAGTAATTTTTACATTCAAACCACACAAATCATTATAGATGTTATTTTTACTTTAGATTTATTATTTAGAGTAAAAACGCATACTATCCATTATTGGAAAAAACCATTTAATGCTATCGATGCGGCCATTGTTATAGTTAGCTTATTGGGACATTTTATTCTACCAAATGCCCAATCTCTTACTGTGCTTAGAATTATTCGGTTATTTAGATTATTTCGACTACTAAAATTAATACCCAATTTTGAACAAATTGAATTTGGTTTGAGACAAGCTATAAAAGCATCACGAGGTGTCTTTCTGATGCTTTTACTCTTAGTTTCTTTCTTTTCAATTTTAGGTTTCCTGTTATTCCATAAATCAATACCATCTCATTTTTCAGATCCATTAGTAGCATCCTATACGGTCTTCTCTTTATTTACAGTTGAAGGTTGGAATGAGGTTCCATCAATGGTACCTAGTGATTCTATTGATTATTATCTAATACGGACCTATGTAATATCTGTAATCATTTTTGGAAGTTTTTTTGCTCTTTCACTAGCTAATGCAATATTTATTGATGAAATGGTCATGGACAATACTTCAGAATTAGAACAAAAGATTGATGAACTTGCTATTCAAATAGAAAGTCAAAGTAAGCAAATTGAAGAATTAAAAAATCTTGTCGAAAAGAATCAAAATAGTTCATAAATTATTATAAATATCACAATATTGTTATGATAAATCAGCCGAATAAATACCTAATTATTCGGTGATAAAAAATACAAATAATCATAATAACTCCAGACAAACAAACAGAAGCTAATACATCTTGCGACCAGTGCATGCCTAATACCATTCTGCTGATGCCCATCCACCATGCCCATAAGTTGATTAATACGGTCAATTTAAATGCGCCGCCTAGCAGTAAAAAGTAGCTCAGAGTCAATGCTAATGTGGTGGCAAACATGGTGTGGCCTGAAGGAAAAGCATAGCCGACTTCATCTATCCAATGTTGTTGCAATATAGGTGAAATAGAAAAAGAAAGTGTTGAGTTCAGTTGTGTCGGGTCTTCTTTATCTCGCAACTGCTGTAGTGCCGATGCCACTTGTTGGCTACGTTGTTCTGCGGGTTGAGAATAGAATTCTTTCACATCAAATTGGCTATTTAATTGCTCGCTAAGCCATGAAAAATTCGGACGGGACTCAGCAAAAATCGCTTTTAATGTATGATTTAAACTAAAGCTGATCATTAGGCTTAAACAGACCGTCAAAATCATGGGTCTACGAATCGATGAAGGAACAGAGTAAGCACTCACCAATAACACCAGTAAAACGGTCAATATTCCGTAGGGTGAAGTGCCAGTTGATGTTAGAAAAAATAAGCCTTGCGCAAACCAATGGGTTAAATCAAAACGAGGGAATAAGGCAACATCACACAAATATAGATAAGCAGGAACAACAGCTAAACCAAGCCAGATCAATCCAAGCATCAAATTCACATAGGTTGGCTGAGTAGCTTTCGTTTGCTTAAACGATTTGTGTTCTCTATATGCATGACTATGTTCAGATTGAGACAATGGACTCACCCCTTTTTAAACTTAATAGATTTCAAACTTCAAGGCTTAAACATCATGGGCTTACTTTAACGATTCACACAAATTTAATCAAATTGCAGCAAAATAAAAACAAACACCAAAAGGATAAAACTGATTTAAATCATAATGATTTGAGTTGTTGGGTTTATTTCTCGCTCAATTACGTTGTCTATGTTAAAAACGCTATGCTAAAAACATGAGCTACATCTCATTTATTTGAATTCTTAATTTCTTGGATAACCAATGAGCACTTCTTCTTTCGATGGCTTACCTTACCCGCAGCGGATAGGTGCCATTCTGACTATTGCATTCGGTATTACCATGGCGGTGCTTGACGGCGCAATTGCCAACGTTGCCCTTCCGACCATTGCGCAGGATCTGAATGCCAGTCCTGCGGAATCCATCTGGATTGTAAACAGCTATCAAATCGCCATTATTGTTTCACTTTTATCCCTCGCTTTTATTGGTGATTTGATCGGCTACCGACGCGTTTATCAAGTTGGTTTAGCAGTATTTTGTGTCACCTCGGTGATCTGCGCTATGTCGACATCACTAGAAATGCTGACCATTGCGCGTGTTCTGCAAGGTCTTGGTGGTGCAGCATTAATGAGCGTCAATGTTGCCTTGATACGGCTTATTTACCCGCAACGGCTACTTGGCAAAGGAATGGGAATAAACTCCTTTATTGTGGCTGTTTCGGCTGCTGCTGGCCCAACGGTTGCAGCCGCAATTTTATCTGTAGCATCGTGGCAATGGTTGTTCTTAGTGAACGTACCTATTGGCGTGATTGCGCTGACTTTGGCGTTGAAATTCTTACCGCCAAATCCTGAGAAAAAATCGAAAGGTCAACGTTTTGATGTGCTGAGTGCTGTCATGAATGCGTTAACCTTTGGCTTATTGATTTCTGCCATTTCAGGTTTTGCACAAGGCCATTCATTGAGCTTAATTGCCTGTCAATTAGCCGCTGTAGCCATCATTGGTTTCTTCTTCATTCGTCGTCAGTTGAAGTTAGAATTCCCTCTGCTGCCTGTTGATTTACTGCGCATTCCAATTTTTTCACTTTCTATGTGTACCTCTATCTGCTCGTTTAACGCACAAATGTTGGCTTTAGTTTCACTGCCATTTTTTATGCAAACCGTGTTAGGTAAAACGGAAGTAGAGACAGGATTACTACTCACACCTTGGCCTTTGGCAACTATGGTTATGGCACCGCTTTCAGGTTATTTAATTGGACGAGTTCACGCTGGTTTATTGGGCGGCATCGGGCTTGGCATTATGGCATGTGGCTTATTTGGCTTAGTCTTTTTACCGAGCGATCCAAGCAGTTTTGATATTGTGTGGCGAATGCTGCTTTGTGGCGGTGGCTTCGGTTTATTCCAAACACCAAATAACCACACCATTATTACTTCTGCACCCAAAAGTCGCAGCGGCGGCGCAAGTGGCATGTTAGGCACGGCTCGTTTGCTAGGTCAAAGTACTGGTGCTGCATTAGTGGCGTTGATGTTCAATATGTTCCACGATAACGGGACACATGCAGCGTTAATTCTTGCTGGAATTTTTGCGGTTGCAGCGGCAATTGCGAGTAGTTTACGCATCACGCAAACTCATCAAGAAAAATAACAAGAGAAAAATAACACTTTTATGTCGTGTTTCTGTATCACAATATCGATATTGAGACACGGCATCTATCTGCCTTGTTTTACCCCAATGAATGTGAATAATTCAAAGTAATTCATCCTGAATGAAAAGGCTTAAATTGTGTCACACCACTCTCTTTCTCTACAGCTATTGAAGGCGCGTGACAATCTAACGAATTGTTTCCGCTCAATACTACTCGAATATGATCTTACCGAGCAGCAATGGCGAGTATTAACCGTGATAGAAGAGAAAGGTCCAATCGACTTTGCAAGCTTATCGAAAGAGTCTTACATTCACAGCCCAAGTTTAACCGGGGTTATTACTCGAATGATTAGACAAGGACTTGTGACTAAACGGCGTTGTTTCTTCGATGGCAGACAGTTTTATATCAACACTACCCCTAAAGCCAAAGTAATTGCATCAAAAATTCGCCCACGTATTGAACATGAATATACGCTGGTGAAAAATCAATTAGGTGAAGAAAAACTCAACCAACTGATTGAGCTTCTTGATGAATTTATTTTTATCAAGGATAAGCAATACAGCTAGCCCGTCTTTCTCATCAATTTCTCACTTCTAACCACTGCGCACCTAAACCTAATTTATCCCAAATTCAGACTACTTAACCAACTCCAAAGAATCCGCATCGATCGTGGTTTTCTTCCAGTCTTTATCCACTTCCCCACGGATCACAATGGTATTTTCTGGTGTGACGGTGCGGCCAAACCAAATATCGTCATCAATTTCTACGGTGATTTCTCCAGTGGCATCTTGGAACACGTATTCCTCATCGCCTAAAGACATGGTTAATTTACCGGTTAATTCCACTTTGTTTTCATCTCTCGCATTCATGGCGCTAATCACATCTCGCACAATGTGCTTGGCTTTACTTGGACCTTGAAATCCACCTTTTGAATGAGACGAAGAAGCAACAGGCTCACCATTAGAAACAATAAGGTGACTATCGGCCAAAACAACTGAAGATACTGGTAAAAGAAAAAGAGCGAATACGCCAGTTAATAATCGTTTTTTCATAGGAACACCTCATTAAGCCAAAATTGAAAAAAGTTTGATGTTCTCTTTATACCGAACGAGTTGTGAAATGAACGTGAAATTTTGTATCACAGGATAAACGTAACAAAATAATTAGGGTAATGAGAATTATTATCACAGCAATCAATAAGATATACATCACACCAAAGCGTTAATGTTAATGAATGTGTCAAAATATTACTGTCTCATGATCCAGTTTACGGTAGAATACCCAGAATTATTGTGGATATAAAAGCCAATGGTAGGAAGCCGTAACTGAATAACCGACTTTCTGCTCTTGGAAAATCCTTTATTCAACAAGGTAAACTGCATGGATACACATAACGCCTTATTTCAATTAGGTAAAACTCGTCTTGAAAAGCTCGAAAAGCTCACCTCAAACAAAAACGAAAAAAGCTTAACTGAAAAATTCGCTGAACATGGCATCTCTCGCCGTGATTTTATGAAATGGAGCGCAGCTCTTACTTCAATTCTTGCTCTTCCAACTCCTTTTACTAGCCTTGTCGCACAAGCGGCTGAAATTGCAGACCGAGTACCGCTTATTTGGTTGCACATGGCGGAATGTACGGGTTGTTCAGAATCTCTTATTCGCGCCGACACCCCATCCATTGATTCAATTATTTTTGATCACGCTACCGTCGAATATCACGAAACGTTAATGGCGGCTTCGGGTTTTCAAGCAGAAGAAAACTACAAAAATGCGATTAAAAACTACAAAGGCCAATATTTATTAGCGGTTGAAGGTGGTATTCCTACGGCTAACAATGGTTCGTTTTTAACTTTAGGCCCACACGGTGAAACAGGTTTAAGCCGAGTTCAAGAAGCAGCAAAAGATGCAGCAGCGATCATCGCTGTTGGTACTTGTGCTTCATTCGGTGGTATTCAAGCCGCTGCGCCAAACCCAACTGGGGCGAAAGGTGTGCATGAAGTGGTTGATCAACCGGTTATCAACTTAGGTGGTTGTCCGCCAAATGAACGCAACATTGTTGGTACTTTGATGTACTACATCATGTTCGGCAAATTGCCACCGCTTGATATGTATAACCGTCCTAAATGGGCTTATGGCGCACGTGTTCACGATAACTGTGAACGTCGTGGCCACTTCGATTCTGGCGAATTCGTTGAAACATTCGGTAGCCAAGAAGCGAAAGACGGTTACTGCCTATACAAAATGGGTTGTAAAGGCCCTTACACTTATAACAACTGTCCAACAGAACGTTTTAACAGCCACACAAGCTGGCCAGTTTTAGCAGGTCACGGCTGTATTGGCTGTTCTGAACCTGATTTCTGGGACACCATGTCTAACTTCGAAAAACCATTAAGCCGTCAATTATTAACTGGCCTAGACACTACTGCCGATACCGTTGGTGCGGTTGTGCTTGGTGCTGCTATTGTCGGTATTGGCGGTCACGCTATTGCTAGTTTCTTTGCTAAACCTGTGGATGAATAATTTATGAACAAACGTATTGTTATCGATCCTATTACTCGTATTGAGGGTCACCTACGTGTAGAAGTCGAAGTCGACGAAACCAATACCATCCAAAAGGCTTGGGCATCTTCAACTTTATGGCGTGGCATTGAAGTGATCGTAAAAGATCGCTCGCCGCTTGATGTTGGTTTAATGGTGCAACGTATTTGTGGTGTATGTACTTATTCTCACTACCGTTGCAGCACAGAAGCAATCGAAGACGCATTAGGGATCACGATTCCAATTAATGCGCAATATATTCGTAGCTTAATGATGACGGCGCTGCACTTACACGATCACATTGTGCACTTCTATCACCTACATGGCCTTGATTGGGTTGATGTGGTTTCTGCACTAAGTGCTGATCCTGCAAAAGCGGCACAAGTGGCAATGAAGTACAGCGACACACCAATTGCTTGTGGCGAAGGTGAATTGCGTCAAGTTCAAGAGCGAGTGAAAGGCTTAGTTGCTACAAGTAAACTTGGTCCATTTGCGAACGGTTACTGGGGCAACAAAACTTACAAGTTCACTCCAGAGCAAAACTTGATCGCCCTTTCTCACTACTTGAAAGCATTAGAAGTTCAACGTGTTGCTGCGCAAATGTTGGCGATTTTCGGTGGTAAATCCCCTCACCCACAATCTATCGTGGTTGGTGGTATCACTTCTGTTCGTGACATGCTGAATCCGACTCGCTTATACGAATTCAAACAAAAATTAGATGAAGTGACTGACTTCATTGAAAACGCTTACTACCCAGACATTCTTATGGCTGCGGATGCATACAAAACCGAGCCAAGTGCATTAGGCGGTTTGAACCTGAAAAACTTCCTTTGTACGGACGAGTTCTTGCTGACTAAAGGCAATCATTTATTCCAACAAGGTGTGGTGAAAAATGGTGATTTAAGCCAAGTATTTGATTTGAATCCTGATGATATTGCGGAAGATGTCACTCACTCTTGGTACACAGCGGATGCACCTCAACACCCGTATAAAGGCACAACTATTCCTGAATACACAGGTTTTGTAGAGCGTGACACCCTTGATGGTAAACTACCGACCATCAATGAAGAAGGTAAATATTCTTGGGTTAAATCACCACGTTACCAAGGTGAAGCTTATGAAGTTGGCCCTCTAGCAACGTTAATCGTGAACTATGCTCGTGGCAATCAACTGGTTGTGGACGAAGTAAACGGCTTCCTAGAAAAAGCTGGCTTACCGATTGAAGCGCTATTCACTACTCTAGGTCGTACGGCTGGCCGAATGCTGCAAAGTGTTATCAACGCTCGTGAAACAGTGAAAACATTCAATGCACTTGTGAGCAATATCGAAGTGGATGAATCGACTTATGTTGAGCCACACATTGATCCAAGTAAAGAGTACATCGGTCATAAGATGATCGAAGCACCTCGCGGTATGTTAAGCCACTGGGTTCGCATTAAAGACGGCAAAGTAGAAAACTACCAAGCTGTTGTGCCGACCACTTGGAACGCAGGCCCAACTGATGCAAATGGAAAAATGGGGCCTTATGAAACCTCGTTAATTGGTATCAAGCTAGAAGATCCAAGCAAACCGCTTGAAGTTCTACGTACCATTCACTCGTTCGACCCTTGTATGTCTTGTTCTGTACACGTTATGGATTACAAGAAGCAATCACTTGGCGAATTTAAAGTGAATACGATTGGTTAATTGGGTTTAAGGCGGATCATGTTTTATGGCTCGCCTACTTTCCTTATTAAAGGATTAAGTTTCGAAAGGATTAAGCTATGAGTGATACATCTCAAACGCTTGAAAATGGATCAGCAAATAGTGAGAAAAGCTTGCAGAAGCATATTCCTACTATGCGTGAATTTGCTTTCACACCATTGATCCGTATTTTTCACTGGACGCGCTTTCTATCTATCCTGATTTTAATCGCATCTGGCTTTTACATTGCTTGGCCATTTTTGATGACGCCAAAATCCACCGATGTCTTGGTTCAAGGCTGGGTTCGATTTGGACATCTAATTTGTGGCTTCTTATTTGCGGGCATCACTATTGTGCGCTGTTATTTGTTCCTGTTTTCAAAAGACAACAGTGAACGTCGCTCTTTAAAAGATGCACTCAGCAAAGATCGTTGGATCTCACAAATTAAAGCCTACATTTTCCTTGGTAAACCCGACGAAAAAGCAGGCTTGTACGGCCCAATGCAGCTCGTAACTTATGCAGTATTCTATACTTGTTCATTAGTAATGGTGCTAACTGGCTTAGCTTTATATGCTCACGTTTATCACCAAGGTTTAGGCGGTTTGATTTATGAACCAGCAACTTGGCTAGTGAAAGCAGTTGGCGGTTTAGCGAACTTACGTAATATCCACCACTACTTCACTTGGGTGTTTATCGTGTTCTTGTTTGCTCACGTTTACCTTGCGATTTGGACAGGTTTACGCTTCAAGAAAGCTGCTGTCGATGCCATTATTTCTGGCTATGACTACCATACGGAAGAACATTTATCAGTAGCAGCTGCTTTATCTGAACAGCTTTCTAAAGAGCAAGATAAGACAGCAAAAGATAAAAAATAATTGAAGTGATGATAATTCAACTTCTAACTAAGAAGCTGGCGTGAAAATGCCAGCTTCTTCTTTAAGTAATACCACATTAAGTAAAAATAAATGAAAAACGAACAGCGCAAAGTCTTACTCCTTGGCATTGGCAATATCCTTTATGGTGATGAAGGAATTGGCGTGCATTTCACCAACTACATTTCTGATAAATACCACTTTGAACATCCAAATTTCACACTTGATATTGTAGATGGTGGCACCCTTGCTCATGGTTTGATCCCAATGCTTTCTGGCTATGACGACTTAATTGTGGTCGATACAATAAACAGTGATACCGGCTCATATGGCGATGTCTATTTCTTTGATTTCGACAAAGCGCCAGCGGATGTAGATTGGCAAGGTAGCGCACACGAAGTTGAAATGTTGCAAACCTTGATCATGATGGATATGGTTGGTGACCGTCCGCATACCTTTGTCCTTGGCGTGATCCCAACCGTGATTGAACCTATGTTTATGGGGCTGACTGAAAAAATTAAGGCTTCTGTTCCGACAATGGAAACTACCTTGCTGAAACATTTATCGGAAATGGGCTTCACCTTCTCGCAAAAAGCTGAACTTTCCATTACCGACGTGATCCCAGATGCACAAAAACGCTAATTAAGAAAGAAAATCTATGACAACCATGCTTCTTGGCTTTGATTTTTACTGCACCCAGCCAGTGCCTTTTTATCAACATCTTTGCAATTTATATGTAAGTGATAAGACCTTATCAGCGTGTGATATTTCAATTCAAAGCGGTTACTTGAAAGGTGAACAAAAAGGTCAATATCGCTACCGCATTGAAGCTCAAGGCACGCAAGCGGAATTGGAATCGCTAGCTGAAAACATTGCTCTTGATTTCTTACTGTCTGCTCATTTGATCCAAGCCAATATCACGCCATTAGAAAGCCCATCGGGCAACAAACAAGTCCAAGCTTTTGCTTCACAAATCACAACCTCAAACAAATTCTGGAAAAAAAGCCAAAGCGTTGATAAAGCGATTTATGAGCATACTCACCTTGATTATTGCCAACGTTGTACGCCGATTTTTGGCGACAATCAAAGTCCAAAATTTGGCGAATTCAATCTGGAATGTCCTTATTGCCAAGGTCACCAAGCTTATTTAGAACAGACTGACTCAGAACAAAACATCACCACAGATCAAATTCAAACTTGGGCTCAAGCACTACTTGCTGATAAAACGGTTGAACTCACTCTACAGGGCGAACTCTTAACTTTGAGTCGTTCATTGGATAGTTTTCATTGTTCTCAACAAAACCGTCCAACAGTGATCATCTGCAACCCTAATACCTTAGCGGATAATTTCAAAGCGACACATGAGCAAGTCATCACCCTTTCATGCTTAGAAAAACCAAGTCTGACCTTACCAACTCAAGAAAAAATTCAAGAGCAATTTGCTAACATCCCAAGTTTTGATGTGCGTTTTGCCTATAGTCGGGTATTGATTATTCTGACAGAGTATCTGCGTCAAAAAGGCATAGATTGGATCTATTATCAAACCAATCAAGTTATCCCGAAAATGGCCTTTATAAACCAACAGTGGGTTTATCAATCCTTACCTTATTCAACTCAATTTCATGCACCCGAGACTTTACACGATCAAGCACAAAGTTTAGGTTATCAAGCCCAAACCAAGAAAGATCTGATTGAAGTTGAACTCAATACCAAGGCAGCAAGTACGCCATTTGATACGCTAACTCAAGCTCATAATGCTTTGTATGCCACACAATTAGCGAAAACGTTACCAAATAAAAATGATCTTGCTTTGTTATTTTTCAGCGAACATTTTTCGAATCAAATAATCACAAGTAACCAGATTGCAGACAATGGCCGTATCAAAAAAGACAGCCCTACCTCTGCTCTTGTTTGGCCGACTTTGCCGACTTCTGGTGTCGAAATCATCCAACAATTACGAGCTTCGATTGCACCAAGTATTGAAGGCAACTTGCTTACTCAACACACGGTCGTTGATAAATATCAGCATGTATTTCCAGATCGATTCGCAACCTTGGCCGATTTAACGCTTATCAATCCAACAGATAACACACACTCGCTTTTTGTTATTGCAGCTACGATCCTGGGTTTATATCAAACGCCTGAGAATGCAACCTCAAATGAAACAACCATCGCACACGCAAATCAGCAAGCGATTGATCGTTTTATTAATCAGGCTCAACAATTCAGTGCAAAACATTCACCACGAGTGGATTTTCCTAAAGTCGATAATGAAGGCGAATTGTCTACTTTTGATTGGTGCCAGACATTTAAAAGCCTGATGAGTTTTTGTTTAGCAGAAAAAGCGACAGAAACAGAACATTCAGCGACTCAAACACAGTCGGATATTTTACCTCGTTTAGCGTATGGTTTTATGGATTCGCTCGCTGATGAAATCACTACTTGGATAGAACAGTTTGATCAAAAAGTAGGGATTGAACACATTCTACTGGCTGGTGCAGATCTACAATATGCTGTTTTTGCTCAACGATTAATTGAAAGATTATCAAGTAATTACCAAGTTCACATGAATCCACAATTAGATTTAGAAGGCGCAAATTTATCTGTCGGTGCCTTATATTTACCACAGCGCCGTTTATAAATTCACAATGAAGGAACTCACAATGCAAAAAATTCTTATCGTGGCTCATGAAAGCCCATACGGCACCGAAAAACTATTCAACAGTCTACGTATTGCACTAGCATTAAAAGATCAAGACGAACAAGAAGTTGAGCTGAAGTTGTTCCTTATGTCTGATGCTGTTTTTGGCGCAATAAAAAATCAATCAACGCCTGATCTCAGCTACAACATTCAACAAATGCTAGATATTCTCGTTTCGCAAAACGTACCAATTTTATTATGCAAAACCTGCGTTGTAGCGCGTGGAGTAACTGAAGAACACATCATTGATGGCGCAAAGATCGGCACTTTAGGCGACTTAACAACTTGGACACTTGAAGCTGATAAAGTGATTCATATCTAAGCGTATGAAGTCGTGCTATACTCCGCAGCAATATTTCGAAGAAAGAATGAAAAAACATGAGCCAAAATAACGAACTGCAACAACTGAACAACCGCTTAGACACTTGTCGCCACAAATTAGAAGCGGCAAAAAAACGTGCTGATAAGCCAATGATTTTTCAGTTTGAAGCAGAAATCAAACAGCTGAACAAAAAGATTGCACAAATCAAGCACAAGAACAGCTACGATTTGAACAAAGAACGTAAAGCTTTATTAGCGATGCCATTTATCCGTGCGCTGACTAAAGAAGAAAAAGCCGACCAAGGTAAGCTGAAAAAATCAGTTAAAGGTTTAGTGATTGTTCACCCTCTTACCAAGCTTGGTAAGGAATTAAAACTGGAAGAAATGACTGGTTTCTCACCAAAAGAGTTTTAATTTTAAAATTTGTCACAATATTAGGATGGTAACCCAAGGTGTTTACCATCCTTTTTTATTTCCACTTTAAAATTTGTATACGATTATGAATAAAAGTCTTATCACTAATATCATTTCTTTAGCTTTGCTAGCTGTAGGCTACGTTAGCCAACAAACCATCATTTTATACGCAGGTGTTTTCGCATTTTCGGGCGCAATCACTAACTGGTTAGCTGTTCACATGCTGTTTGAAAAAGTCCCTGGTTTATATGGTTCAGGCGTTATTCCTGCTCGATTTGAAGAATTTAAAGCGGCAATTAAAAGCTTGATGATGGAACAATTCTTCACCAATCAAAACATCGACAAGTTTTTGAGCAAAGAATTAGCGACAGGTGAAAGTTTCGATCTAAAACCTGTTATCGAAAAGATTGACCTTGCACCAACATTCGACTCTCTAACCGAAGTGATCATGAACTCTTCTTTTGGTGGCATGTTAGCCATGTTTGGTGGCGCAGAAGCGATTCAACCACTGAAACAACCTTTCGTTGAGAAGATGCAAGAATCCATCATCGAAATCAGCCAAAGTGAGCAAGTTAAACAAGCACTTAAAGAACAAATTGAACAACCTGCTATGATGGACGACATTCAAGCTAATATCGAAAACATTATCGACCAACGCTTGAACGAGCTAACGCCAAAAATGGTGAAAGAGATGGTTCAAACCATGATCCAAAAACACCTTGGCTGGCTTGTAGTTTGGGGCGGCGTATTTGGCGGTTTGATTGGTGTTATCTCAGCACTTATTTCTGCATAACAAAAAGGCATAAATGGAATTAAGATTATGGAAAAATTTGAATTAAGCGACAGCCCAATGGAATACGAATACGTCGGTTTTTGGTCGCGTGTGGGCGCAAGTATTGTAGATAATATCTTGTATTCGATTGTGATGTTTTTAGTGGCATTACCAAGTATAGAACGTGTATCTCATAGCTATAGTACACAAACTGCCGATTCAACCTTTTCGTCATTTTCAACTACTTGGACAAACAACATTAGCAGCGGATCTTGGTGGGAATATTTACCACCTTTGATCATCACGGTCCTATTCTGGAAATTCCGTGGTGCAACGCCGGGCAAAATGCTAGTTAAAGCGCAAGTCGTCGATGCAAAAACAGGTAATCGCTTATCTACTGTTCAGTCGGTCTTACGTTTTGTCGGCTACTTCATTTCTATGCTGTTCTTTATGCTGGGCTTTATCTGGGTCGCTTTTGATAAGAAGAAACAAGGCTTCCACGATAAAATTGCTGGAACGGTAGTGATTCGCCCTAAGCATGACATTACGTTTAAGCCGAAAGCGTTTGATGAAAAATAGATGAGAAACTCGAAAGGCGTTTGTTTAAAGCAACTTTCACCTAAAGCTACTTTCATCTAAATCTATCTCCATCTAAAAATAAGCCTGAATTCTGAAGTTAAAGTTAGAATTCGGGCTTTTTTCTTAACTTGATACTTTAATCACTACAGTTTTCAAGGACAGCTTCCTCAGCCCCTTATCTAATACCTATCGTACTAATTATCTAATCATCCTTGCTTGTTAAAAGCATCACATCAGCAATTTACATAGCCGCTCGCTTGATCTAATTATCATATTCAAATGTTATTTTATGAAATCAATTATTGATATTTTACATAACTTATAGCCCGGCAGTACTGTTTAGCCATTCAATACAAGTGTAATAAAAGTGAGAAGCATGGAAGTTATTTCTACTTGGTTAGAGTGCTGCTATGAATAGTCAAATGCTTACCTTTGCAAGGCAAATAATACTCTCGGAGAAAAACCATGAGAGAGCTGTTATTGAACGATTAATGGCTCAAGATTGCGTTGGTTGTGTTATAGCAATTGGCGTCAACCTTGTGTTTTTAGCTCGAGAGCAACTTGATGCCAGGGAAATCAGGCAATATGCACTCCGAAGGTCATGCGCTGCCCTTTTAAAAGCTGGCGTCAGTTTTATTCTACATGACGATTCCGGATTTACATTTTTACTCACAAATAGTTCAGATTCCAACTTAATAAAGCGCATTTGCTGCGACATAGAAGAAGGAAATCGACTCCTTGATATTGATGTTTACGATCAACATGGATGTGTTTCTCGAGTAGATATTGGACTCACCGAACGCAAATGCTTTCTTTGTAACAATACAGCTTCATGGTGCATTTTCAACCAGACTCATACTGCTGAGGAACTACTTGAGTTCACACTAACCACATACAAGCAAATGGTGGCTCACCATGAGAAATAGAGTACTGTTTTTTACATTTTTAGAGGCCGTTGGATCATTCATGATCACGCCAATTCTTGCTATTTATCTCGTATATATACTTGGTATGAGTGAAGGGGCTATCGCCATTGCAATCACAAGTCTTTACTTTAGCCGATACATCATAGCTCTACCGCTTGGCAGATTAGCCGATCTATTTAATCCACCCCATATCATGTCTCTGGGATCATTATTAAGAGGGCTTGGCTACGGAATATTAACGCTTATACCAGATGGAAAAATCATATTTGTAGTCATCAGTCTCTCATTGATTGGCATTGGTGGTGCATTAATTTCACCAGCTTCATCAAGACTACTGGCACAAATTGATGGAGATAACAGTCTTAAATTTAGATTGAATAGCATGATCTTCTCGATTGGATCGGCCTCAGCATTATTGATGGTGTCCTTTATCGATAAAGAGCACTTTATTTCCATATTCTACTGCTCTTCCATCGTATTTTTTATTGCCTCACTTTTTGCATTAACATTCAAGCCTGAGGGAGCAGCTCCGAAGGAAACAAATGACAAAACAGCCCAAAGCTCGACTAAGATTGTGATACGACTAGCTCGACAACATGCGGTGTTACTTGGAATTTTATTATCATACTCAATTGTTTATGCCCAATTATTCTATTTGCTACCGATTGTGATCGATAAAAACAGCCTTAACCATTCCTACATAAGTTATATCTATCTTGCAAATAGTGCCTTTTTCATTTTTCTCCAACCTTTATGGCATAAATACTCGCCAATCAAGAACGTCTTCACCACCACAATGCTATCTGCTCTGATTTTTTTCTTTGGCTATTTTCTTATAGACATCGAATTAACACCGATAAATATCGTTATTTTTGCCGTCTGTTATGCATTTGCTGGAAGCATTCTCGATGCACTCTTTTTTGTTGAGTTAGCAGACCACACAAAAGAATCCGAGATGGGTTCTGCATCTGGTTTGGCATTTATCTTCCGAGGAGCAGGATTAATTGCAGGAAATGTAATTGGTGCGCTTACGCTTTATTTAGAAGGTAGTCAGGTGCAGTACCTACCCATATACCTCAGCTTGGGTGTTATGGCGGGCTTAGCTGTCACCAAACTAAATGCCAAGCCTAAATCACGATTTATGTTTTGTAGGAGAAGCTAATGTTGATTACGTCGCTATTAAGCCTCTTAGTTAAATCTGAATCGATCGAAGACTTTCCAGCCTACACGAACAATGGAAACTGGATTTGCTGTTCTCATTGGTCAAATGGCTACGCAGTTGGAACACTATTATTAAGTTATCACATACAAAACAAACCGTTACCTTCAATCCAAAACTACCTTGCTCATCTTACTACACACTTCAAATCACCAAAATTTCAGGATATTGGCTATTTGTTTCAGTCTAGTTCTGCCTTATACGATGAATTGAAATCGACCAAGGAGCTGTCACCCATAACCAAGGAAGCCATCGATTATCTACTAAACTGCATCAATGAGTCCGGCAACCTGGTTGTCAATTGGCGATCAGAAACTTGTTATGGCATCGATCAGTTTTCAAATTCATTACTACTAGGTTGGGCTGCACTTCGCTCTGGTTCGAACGATATATTCCGAACATATTCTCGATTGATAAAAAACAGCATTGAATTATTCGTACACAATAGAGGTACTTATGAATATGTCTTTGATAACTATGTGATTAACCATAACTCTGGCCACAAGAACCACACCTGGCTTAGAGGCCACGCATGGGCTGTAATGGGCATTTGCTACGCCATTTTCATATTTAGCACTCAATCTGAGTCTACGGATGATCTTTATCACTGCCTTGAGAGATTGCTCAAACCGATTGAAAGCTTACTTGACCAGTTTGGGGATCTACCTTGTGTCTTTTCAAACGATGGCACATCCATTGTTGATCTGATTGATACATCGGCGACATGTTGTATTGCAACCTCCTTACAGTTTCTGTCCAACAGGAGACTTTTGAGCTCGAAAACGATGTCCGATACGCTTCTGAGACTCTATCCCATCATTGAGCGAAACGTATCAAAAGGTACGCTTTTCAATGTTAGTTACCCGCCCAAAATCATAAATACACCCGGTGAAAGCTCCTCTTGGGGTTGTTATTTTTACCTTAGATATTGTATTGAGAGGAAGCATGAAGAAAGTCGGATCGACATTATCTAACGACATTCAAATCCGCTATACGCCTGGCCCTGAGACGGTAATCAAGTTAATCAATTTGTCTCCGTCAATACCGAGTATTCTTGTGACTGAATTTTTGCGTGACGCATGTAAAACTCTAGCTCCTGGGACGTATGAGTGTCGCTACAAAGGAGCGCCTAAGTGGGTTATACGGGCCCGCCTAGAGTGTTTGCATATAAGGAATTCATCATGAAATACATATTGTGTGTGGGCTATCAGAAAACCTACATCGACGAGATAATGAAAGTCCTGAAATTGGACGAACAGTTACTGATCATAGAAGAAGAAACACTGCTTAATGATGATCTAAAAGAATCTAGTATTAAATACATTACAGGTGAATATCAGCAGTCGTATCAGGCTATCGACGTTGTCCACTCAATCAGCGACATTTATAACTTCATAGCCGTTGTACCAATAAGGGAATATGCCGTTCCTGTTGCCTATCGTATCGCTCAATCATTGGGATTAGCAGGAGTAGGTGAAGTTGCATCCGTTTGTCTTCGTGATAAATTCCACTTACGCAATACAATACAACAGCTGACTCCCCACCACTTCATTCAGCCTATTTATCGTCGCATTATTAGTCTTGAAGAACTGGAAGCCTTTTATGAAGAAGTTGGCCCCTGTGTGATTAAACCTAGTGCAAAACAATCAACCGTTGGTGTCTTTGTTATAAAGGAGCAATCCGAGATCCAAAAGCACTACAAAGCTTCACTTGATTCAAATGAACCTGGTCGTATAGTTAATGACCGAGTGCTGACATGGGAATATCACGCAGAGTCATTTCTGCATGGTAACGAATATAGTACCGAGCTCTTTATTCAGCATGGTACGGTGAAATTCTACAATGGAACCCAAAAGAAAACACATCCTGGTCCATGCCCATTCGAAATTGGTCATGCCCTCCCTCTCAGTAGGATTGAGCCGCTTATCAACGAAAAACTACACAAAGCTGCAATTGAATTCGTGGCTTTGCTCAGCGTTGAAAATGCAATAATTCATGCTGAATGGATAGTTTCCGATAATGGTACAGTGGGTTTAGTTGAAGCTGCTGCAAGAGCCCCTGGTTGCTTTATTACAGACTTGATCAGCAACACATACAAGTTCAATTTTTTCAGAGTTTGGCTAGATATACTCGCTGGAACCGACAATCTCATTATCAATAATACCCCTTCCGTCATCTCGGCTATGCGCTGGATAAGTCCACCAAATGGGGTCGTATCAAAACTTCATCCGTTTTCAGAAAATACGCAACAAAGTGGATTCGACCTACTGAGTTCAGAAGTAACGGTTAAAGTTGGTGACTCCATCTTATTAAAGAACAACCAAACTCGAGTGGGTTACCTTATAGCTGAAATGTCGAATATCACCAGTTTAGCGAGTTTAGATTCCTTAAGTGACTCCATCATTGAAGTGCAGGAGGTATAACATGACTGTGCTGATCATTAATCGCGGAGCATTTTCGTTCGACTACAACAACTGGCTACCCAAAGAGATTAAAGAGCAAACCATCATATTCTCTTCCAAAACTCGCCTATTATTTGGTTTTAAGGATGTAATCTACGTCGATTCTATCGGTGATGGTGAGTTCCAAGCAAAGCTACTCGATGTCATAAGCAATCATGTTTTACACAAGATCTTTGCCCATTCTGAGGACGATTTCGAATTAGTCGACTCCTTGAGGGATTCTTTGGGACTTACTGACAAACATTTGCCGGAACTCTATAAATTTAAAAACAAATTGCAAATGAAGTCCTTGCTTCGAGACTTGGACGTTCCAATTGCAGAATATGCCGAGGCTCTGAATGTGGTCGATATTCATAACTTCGTCAAATCGAATGGTGGATACCCAGTCGTGGTAAAACCCGTAGATGGTTCAGGCTCAGTTGGTGTGAATATCATAAATTCAGATCAAGAAATAAATACCTGGGTGAGAAACTCACCTACATTCCCTGTAATCGTTGAAGCCTATGTAAAAAAAGAGCTCTATCATGCTGACGGAATAATAATTAATGGAAAAATACTCTTCCTTTCGATCGGTAAATATCTGAGTGTAGATAATGGCGGTGCACTTTCAATGCTCAACAGTGGCAGCTTGTGTTCCACGATTATCAGTAAGTCTGAATCGGATTATGCCGCTAAAATCTACCGTTTAACGGAACAACACCTCCAAAAATTCGCTAACTACACACAAGATCATATCCTCCCCTTTCATTTTGAATTCTTTTACAACCAAGAAGATAAAGATCTTGTTGCATGCGAGATTGCCGCTCGTATCGGTGGACCAAGAATATTGGAAACCAATTCTGATCTATTCGGAATCAATCTTCATCATATCTGGCTTGCAGAATATTTTGGGCTTCCATGGGATGCTCAGGAGAATTTATACCCTACGAGCTCAGGTGGATGGGTCCTCTACAAGCCGACCGGCAGTCGAATTATTAGTGGTCCGACAATGTGTGATCTTGCAGTGGTTTCCAGCTCAATTCTGAAATTCGAGTTTGGTCAGAAAATAGATCAAGTCAACAGCAGTGCCGACTACATCTTTGGAGCATCGTTTAAAGCAAACACGAGTGAGGATGCCGAATTGGTCGCCAGCTCCTTGCTCAAATGGGCAAACGAAAGTTTTCACATCGCAAACTAGTTGTTCAATAGAAAAATAGTTGATCAATAGAGAACTAATTGATCAATTTCGCAAGGAGCTATTTATGACAGCAAATATTGTTAATCGCCCAGATGAAATCTTGAATTCAAGCTTATTTGTAGATTTGAGCAAATCCTTTAATCATCAAACATTTCTCAAAATTGAAGGGATGAACTTCTCTGGCTCGATAAAACTCAAGGCAGCAAGGTGGATGGTGGATGACTTAGAGCGGCGTGGTCAACTTAACAGTAAAACTACATTGATTGAATCCAGTTCAGGGAATTTAGGGGTAGCACTGGCGATGATTTGCGCAGCAAGAAACATAAAATTTATCTGTGTTGTAGATACCAATTCGTCAGATCAGAAGATCAAAAAAATGAAGGCTTATGGTGCTGAGGTGGTTCAAATAACCACTCAGGATGAGAACGGTGGTTTTCTGGGCTCAAGAATAAAATACATCCAGGGCTATGTATCTAACAACCCAAATACAATCTGGCTGAATCAATACATGAACGCAATGAATTGGAGCAGTCACGAAAACTCAACTGCTCGTGAAATTTTTGAGTCGTTCTCTCACATAGATTACCTATACATAGGTGTTGGCACGGGCGGAACTCTAAAGGGCATTGCTGAATATATGCGCAAAACAAATTTGATCACCAAGGTTATCGCTGTAGACAGTGTGGGCTCAATTACATTTGGTGGCAAGCCAGGACCAAGGCGAATCCCAGGGTTAGGTTCATCTGTAAAACCGTACCATTTTTGTTTCTCACAAGCCTCCGAGTACATGTACATCTATGAACACCAGACTGTTGAATCTTGTAAAAAATTTGCTCGCCAAGGTTACTATTTTGGTGGCTCAACAGGGACAATCCTGGCAGCGGTCGAGCACTGCAAAATTCCTAAAAATAAAAATGACGTGGTCGTTTGTATTTCCCCTGACATGGGCGATTCCTACGGTGACATTGTATACACATAGAGGTTGGTATGGATTTTAAAGTTATTTCGGGCACCATGATTTCTGAGTACTTAAAAAGTCACAGAACAAGTGTGCTAAAGGCTGTGAGAACTGCATATATTTGTCATGAAAGAGAACTCACGGAAAACCCAACGAGTCACTTTTTGCGCTTTAAAAACACCCCAAACAATCGCATCATTGCATTATTAGCAAGCATCAATGATGAAAATCCAATCAGTGGTATGAAATGGATCGCCAGTTATCCAGAAAATTTACAGCAGAACATTCAACGAGCTTCAGCCACAATGATTCTAAACGATGCAACAACTGGCTATCCTTTAGCATGCCTTGAAGCATCTCAGATCTCTTCCGCTCGAACCGCAGCCTCAGCTACGATTGCTGCGTCTCTGTACAGGCCAGAGAAAAAAGCAAAAAAGGCAGTTGTAGTTGGTTGTGGGATCATCGCAAAAGAAATTCTTAATTACCTAAAAGAAGATATGTGGTCCATTGACACCCTAATTCTTTGCGACATTAACAACGAATCTGCTGACAAACTCAAGCAAGCAGCACTTAGTAAATACCCAAATATATCGACTTCCACAGACCTTGATTCCAGCATTAGTCAATCTGACCTAGTTATCTTTGCGACCAACGTTGCTACCCCCTACTTCGACAACATAGATGCACTGGCTACAAATGCGCTGATCCTCAATATTTCATTACGAGATATCTCCGCAGAATCAATACTGAATGCCGTGAATATAGTTGACGATATTGAACACTGCCTAAAAGCAAGCACCTCCCCGCATCTAGCTGAACAGAAAGTTGGCAACCAAGACTTTATTCATCAAACATTGCCTCATGCATTGCTTCATGGCGCAATGTTACAAGACAAAAACGATAAACGACCAGTAGTCATTTCTCCTTTTGGAATGGGTATTTTGGATCTAGCTGTTGCGAGAAATATCTATGAACATGCAATCAAACATGGCTACGCTCACTCGATCCCTGACTTCTTTGCGGATATCAGCCGATAGGAATAATTATGAACAAAGTTGCCTTATACGCTTCTGGAGCGAACCCCGGACATATTGAAAATGCAATGTTGTCGTCAGCTGGCTATATCGTTCTCTGTTTAGAAGATGGTACGCCTGAGGATAAGAAGGATGAAGCACGTTTTCTGGTAAAACATGCATTGGCAAATAAAGCCTTGCGACGCAACAAACGAAAAATTGTGGTTCGGATTAATGGTGTGGAAACGACTCACATAGCCGATGACCTGCAAGTTATACTTTCCTGTGCCAAACCTCCCAACGCAATCAGAGTGCCTATGATTAAAAACAGCGAGCAATTCGAGCTAGTGCTGAGTTACCTCGCTGAATATAAGTATCTTGATAAAGGCAAGATCGAACTGATGGTAGAAAACGTGCAAATTCTGGATCATTTAGATGAAATTCTTTCACTGCACGGTCATTTGCTGAGCTGCATCACTATCGGCGGAGAAGACTTGGCCAATTCTTTAATTTCCGGTTCCAGTCTCGACGATATAAAAAAAACGGTCATCTCACTCGCCAATTATTATTCACTTCCAACTCTTGAAACTACCTTCATGGACTACAGCAACCTTCCCGCTCTTAAAGAAAATACAAAGAAAGCCAAAGAGTTAGGCTTTTGGGGGCGATCTGTTATCCATCCAGCTCACGTTGCAATATGTACGAAAATATTTAAGGGGTAATGCAAATGTATGATGTATTGACAATCGAGTCAGATTATCGAATTAGAGAAGAACAATACCCGGTACTTAAGCGTTACTTATTAGATATTGAGTCGGTAATTGATGTTAAAGTTGACGAAGTCTCTAGTCAAAAATTGAGCATCTACTACATTGGTATCTCTACTGATGTTGAAATAAAAACTTATGCATTACTTAAAAAACACAGGTCCAGTTTTGAGGGTCAAAGCGATGATAAGTTCGCACAAAAAATAAAATTCACACCGAAAATAGATTTACCTTGTCAATGTGGTTCAGTATGGAACACAGATATAACGTCTGAGCTTCTTGATGAAGGAATCATTTCCTATTCAAGCAATGGAGAATTCTATTATTCAGAGGAATTGCGGCTGGCGATTGAATCCGTAGACAAAAAGTTCCTTGATTACTTCACAAATCTCCAGCCAATTGAGTACCTCTATTCGCAACCACTTATCGCTATCGGTTCATTATCAAAGATTCAGTCATTAAATCGTTTATCACGAGAAGCATTGATCGCTACCCATTTCGACGGGATCCATATAAATAACATAGCTCAATCAATTGGAAAGTCCGCAGCGGCTCTTCAAAGTGCTCCATGCTTGAAAGTCTATTTACACTTCGAAGATGCAGATATAAACGACAACCGGCTTTTATCGACACGGGGGCTGTGTTTCAGAAACGAAGAAAAAGAACTCTTCACATTTGAACGTATGATGGCATTTAACCAAAGGGAATTAGTTGTCATCGGTGACGTAACATTTGTTCAAGAAAAGCGTGATATTTTGATAAGCGAATATGTGCTATTCCTGCAACACTTAGGAATTGAAGCCTTCGTAGAATCTGCGAACGACCCTTTCTTTATGGATTCTGAAAACAAAGATAAATATCAAATTTCGGGTGACGTAAAAACGGAAATAAGAGCACCTTTAACCAATCAAAAAACAATCTCAGTCGGTTCATTTGACTACCATGGCACTTTCTTCGGACAAAAGTGCAACATGACTAAAGGAAGACAAACCGCTCAATCTGGCTGTCTTGGAATTGGACTTGAGCGTGTAGTTTGGACAGCATTGCACCAAAAAGGAATTGAATGGGTAATAGCCAACCTATAGCTGTAATAGCTAATATAGCTGCTACCACACTTTGACGCTATGTGAATTGCCTTATACCTCTCATTTTTATAATGGAAAAAAGAGAAAACCTAACCGATTAATAGTAAAGGTTTTCTCTTTATTTTGGGTTTTATATGAGTTCGGCTAAAAAGCTTATCTCTAGATTACTTCTGCATCGGGCTCAAAACAATTTGTACACGGCGGTTTTGCGCACGACCAGATTCAGTATCGTTAGATGCGATTGGGTTAGCTTCACCTTTACCGGTCACACTGATACGGGAAGATGCCACTTTATTATCACTCAAGAAATCACCTACGGCATGAGCACGCACTTCAGATAAACGTAAGTTGTATGAATCTGAACCCGAGCTGTCGGTGTAACCGTAAATATTGATGTTGGTTTCATCATATTCATTTACAACAGTCGCAACGTTAAATAATGCACGTTTCGCATCATTATTTAGCTCAGTTTGGTCAACATCGAAAGTGACAGAGTTCGGCATATTTAACACAATGTTGTTACCACTTTGGGTTACGCTAATGCCAGTTGAGCGAAGTTCTTGTTCTAATTTTTTCGCTTGGCTGTCCATGTAGTAACCAATACCACCACCTAATGCTGCACCTGAAGCGGCACCAATTAGTGCACCTTTACCACGATCATGCTTACTAGATGAAGCTACACCGACACCCGCCCCCACAACTGCACCAATTAGTGAACCCTTGGTGGTATCGTTCACTTTACTTTCACCAGTATAAGGGTTGGTATTTGAGCAAGCAGCCATCGTTAGTGCTGCCGTTGTTAAAACAATTGCTTTTAACTTCATTGAATTACGCATGTTTTTTCCTTTCTATGCCTATTCGTCAATTCCAAAAGGGAAATGACCTTAATCAAAATGTGACAAAACATTATCAAAATAGTAAAAATCGACAAGTTTGTCGTGAATTTACTGACAAATTTTATATAAACTCAGTGCAGCACTTATACCCAAAGTCATTGACGTTGCAGCGAATCGACCAGTTCATGAGGCCCATGAGCATAACTTGCCAATGTGATTGGGGCGAATGAACGCAGTTAACAATGCTGCAGTTTCAATTAATAAGGGTATAGGTATAATTATTGACTAAATATCATAGTGTTACACCGGCTCTATGTGTGTTCTATTCGATAATAGTAAAAGTGTATTGGAATCTGTTTTTACAAAAAAGTGAACAAATTCATTAAATTTATAGAGACATGGCTTTAGAATACACACAAGATCTTATCCAGAGGATATTGCTGTCAAATGCTGAATATCATTAAGAGTACCTACTCGAAGTTTAAACAACTCCCTCTTTTTATCCGAATCACGTCTTATTTACTGAGCTTGTATGCATTATTTACGCTCATTCTCGGCTTACTGATTCCTGCTGTTGCTCAATCACAATTGCCTGATCAATTGAGCAAATTACTAGGTCGTCAAGTTGCAGTAGAAAAAGTCAGCATCAACCCATTTTTACTTCGCTTACAAGTGAATGGTTTCGTCATCAAAGAAGCGGATCAAAAGCGCAACTTTGTCAGTTTCGAGAATTTAGACGTGCAAATCGCATTTTGGCGCAGTGTAATGAAATTAACGCCAAATGTGGATCATTTTCACCTCACAAAACCCATCGTGAATGTGGAGCGTTTAGATACTGATAGCAATTTCAACTTTGCTGATATCATCAAAACAATTGCAGCCCAAAGCACAAATACGGAAGAGCCACCAGCAACGCCTGAAGAAGCGACAAAATTGCCAGCATTTAATGTCCGTGATATTAAACTTGTTAATGGCGAATTTGATTTTATCGATCGCCCATCCGGTGCGCATTTAAAATATCAAGGCTTAAACATTCGTTTACCTCAGTTGGATTCTCAAGCAGAAGCCGTTGCAGATGCGAAAGCTGCTCATCAAGAAAAACGAGCCACAATCACAGCTAAAACGCAAACAACTGCTCAGCAAAATACAGATTTAGAAACAGCAGCGGCGGCTCAAACCGATAACAAGCAAGGAAAGGCTGTAACCCCCGCTTCCAATGAAAACCACTTTGCTATTAACGTTACGGGTCAGGATAAAGGTTCTGTTCATCTGCAAGGTAAGTTCCAATTAGAGCCTTTTGCTATCCAAGGCAAATTGAAGATGGAAAACATTACCTTAGCTAACTTCTGGCCTTTTGCTGAAAAACAATTAGATGCCAAATTAACCAAAGGTAAGTTTAATTTTACGACCAATTTCAACGCTAATGATGAAAACAGCGGCTTCGACTTCGGAACTAATAAAGGACAATTTGAGTTAACGAACCTTGCTTTCACCGATGGAAAAGTTGAAAAGCTTACTCTGCCTAAGCTAAAAATTGACGACATCAGAGTCAGCGCAAAAAAACAAGCCGTGAATATCAACGCCATTACCCTTGATGGTTTATGGATAGATTCATCATTAGATAAACAAGGCCTAGACCTACAAAAACTATTTACACCAAAAGCAACTGGTAAAGCAGCCAAAGTACAAACCAGTAATGCAAAGACTGAAGGAGCTACGACCAAAACAGCAACACCGGCACCTGCAACAACTGAATCATCTGATTCAAGTTGGCTGGTGCAATTAAACCAATTTTCGTTATTAAACACGGATATTAACCTGAATGAAAAAATGGTCAGCGACGGTACTCACTGGCGTATATACCCGCTCAATATCAAAACCGGGAAAGTCACCAGCCAACTTGCTTCACCGATTGATTACAATGTGGATTTAGAATTAAATTCGTGGGTTAAATCACCACTCGATCACGCTCGTGGTAAATTCGCAAGTCAAGGCAGCATTGATCCGAAAAACTTAACCTTTAAAGGTAAGGTGAACCTTGCTGATTTAGATTTAAGCCAGTTCCAAACTTACTTAAATCCATACATCAACATGAAAATAAAATCCGGTAAATTGTCTACAGCTGGTACTTTCAATGCCGACACCAAAGGCAATGCCAACTACTCAGGTTCGGTGGATGTTGCTAGTCTGAACATTCTTGATAGCTTCAAAAATCAGCCATTGGTTCAATGGGAAAACTTGAATATCAATGATTTAAATTTTGATTCTGCAAGCAATGCGCTAAAAATAAAAGCTGTTACTGTCACAAAGCCGTATAACAAGATCATTATTGATGCTAATCACAACACCAATATTGATAACTTGGTTAAATCGTCTTCGTCTAGCTCGTCATCAGACAAGAGTTCGAAATCGAGCAAGAGTTCTAATTCGAGCAACTCTAAACCATTTACAGTTAACGTAAATCGAGTCGATATTAAAAACGGCTCAAGCTATTTTGCCGACGAGTCACTAACACCAAGTTTTGCATCAAGCATTAACTCCCTAAACGGTTCGATCACGAATTTGTCATCGACACCGGGAACCAAGGCGACCATCGATATTAACGGCAAAATCAACAAATATGCGCCGGTAATATTAAAAGGTTCTGTTAACCCATTAATTCCAAAACCTTATTTGGATTTAGATTTGAGCTTCAAAAGTGTTGAACTTACGTCGATCAATCCATATTCAGGAACTTATGCCGGTTACTATATTGAGAAAGGTCAGCTCTCCATTGACCTTAATTATCAATTAGAAAACAACAATTTGATTGGTAAAAACCATGTGGTAATTGACCAACTGAAGTTAGGAGAAAAAACTGACTCTGAAGACGCTCCTAACTTACCTCTTGGGCTAGCAATTGCGGTTCTCCAAGATCGACATGGTGTTATTGATTTAGGCTTGGATGTTGAAGGCGACGTAAGCGACCCTGGTTTTAGTATCGGCGGTATTGTTTGGCAGGCATTCACTAATGTACTGACCAAAGCGGCTATGTCTCCACTGTCACTACTTTCAAGCTTAACTGGTGATGATCAGCAACTTGATCAGATCCTATTTGTTGAAGGTACAGATACCTTAGATGATGAAGAAATCAACAAATTGGATACCATTGCAAAAGCACTCGACGATAAACCAGCATTAAGGCTAAGTATCGTTGGTGCAGTAAACGCACCGGTTGATAGCCGCGCATTAGCCGACCAAAAATTGAAAGCTATGCTCTTAGAAGACAGCGGAGAGGACACATTACCGGAAGGACTTTCTGCAACGAACTTCCCGCTTGATGATGATTTTGCTGATAGCCTTGAAGACATTTACGAAGATGTTACCAAGCTAGATTCTGATGACGATCAAGACCGTGTTGAGGAGCAAATGAAGCAAGCCAATAACGGCCAAGACCCTGATGAAGATGAACTAACAAAAGCTTGGCACACCAGCATGTACAACCAATTGCTTGATAAGTTAATTCCATCAGAAAAAGCACTTGGCTTATTAGCTGAGGATCGAGCTGGCGTGGTGAAAGCATACCTAGCAGATACAAAAGGCATCGCACCAAGCCGCTTGTTTATCCTCGACAGCAAAACCAAGCTGATAATGGATGTACAAGGTGTAAACCTGGCACTTGATGCGGAGTAGTCCCTAAATTTAATCAGGGATAACATTTATCTCCATTTAACAAAAAGCCTTAACTCTTTAGTTAAGGCTTTGTTTTATCAATGCAATTCTATTTTATGCGTAAGGTTTTATCCCTCATTGCATTAAGCTATTTCCGCATTGCATTAAGCTTGGTATGACAAATATCGAACACGCTGCCGGTCGGGTATTCGCTGTTTTCTTGGATCACACCCGCTTCAATACCAGTGAATATTTCCAACGCTTGAGTAACGTGTTCAATTGCCCAAATGTGGAACTCTCCTTTCTTGACCGCTTCCACAATGTCTTTTCGCAGCATTAGGTTATGTACGTTCGATTGTGGAATGATCACGCCTTGAGTATTCGAGCGGCCTTTGATTTTACACACATCAAAGAAGCCTTCGATTTTCTCATTTACGCCACCAATTGGCTGCGCATCACCAAATTGGTTCATTGAACCTGTGATCGCAATATCTTGTCTGATTGGTAATTTAGAGAACGCAGAAACAATCGCACACACTTCCGCCATTGATGCACTGTCTCCGTCGACGCCGCCGTAAGACTGCTCAAACGTAATATGCGTTGTTAGTGGAATTTTGGCATTGCGACCAAGAATCGACGCTAAATAAGCCGATAAAATCATTACGCCTTTCGAGTGAATGCTGCCGCCAAGATCAACGTTGCGTTCAATATCTAAAATGTCACCATCACCATAAGCGGTCGTTGCCGTGATCCGGTTAGGCGCACCGAACATATAATCTGTAGTGGAAAGCACAGATAGCGCATTCACCACGCCAACTGCATGACCTTCGGTTTTTATTAAGGTTGTGCCGTTGGAAAATGTTTCCATAATTTGATCACGCAAACGACTGACACGCATCTCTTGATTAGCCAAGGCTTGCTCGACATGTGAAGCTCGGATTAAGCTCGATTTAGCACTTTTTGCCACATAGTTGGATTCACGCAACAAGTTCGCAATATGCGCTGAATGCAGTGACAATTTGTTCTGATCGCCAGCGGTTCTGGAACTGTGTTCGATGATCTTCGCAATCGCCTTTTTATCACAATGCAGCATGCCGTTATCGTGAATAATGCTTGAAATAAAGCGAGCGTAATGCATTTCTGAATCATCAGTCCGCTTCATTTCATCTTCGAAATCAGCCGTCACACGGAACAGCTCGCAGAACTCTGGATCGTAATGTTGCAACAATTGATAGGTGCGATAATCGCCAAACAAGATAATTTTCACATCAAGTGGAATTGGCTCAGGATCAAGCGACACCGCCCCCGTTAGCGTCACTTCTTTTTCTAGTGAAGTTAAGTTCAACTGACGTGAACGTAATGCGCGTTTGATGCCATCCCAAACATAAGGCTGTTCAAGCACTTTCACCGCATCCATTAAAATCACACCGCCATTGGCCTTATGCATACTGCCCGCACGAATTAACGAGAAATCAGTAAATACAGTGCCTTTATAGGTGGCAGTTTCAATGCAACCGAACAAGCTGTGATAATTCGGATTTTCTTCCACAATGATCGGGAAAGTATCTTCCGCTTGGCTCACCAAAACGTTAACGCTGTAGCGGCGTGGCAATTTGCTATCGAGTGCCGCAGAAGCTATCTCATTTTGCTCATTGGTTTCTTGCAAGAATTGATCGACATTTTCGACCACGTCTTTTTGCAACTCACTTAAAAACTGTTTGATTTCAGGGTATTTGGAATAGAATTTTTTCAACGCTTTGATCAAGTGACCAAACACTTCGAGCGCAGTTTCATCATTCAGTTTTTTCATCTTTTCACTGAATGCTTCTTCCCATTCGGTTAACTGGCGGATCATGCCACGCAGTTGAATTTCAAGCTCATCAATCGTTTGTTGAAATTTGTCTTGTTCTTTTTGTGGCAGCGCTAAGAAAGTTTCTTCAGTGTGAACTTCTTCCTCATTTTGCATGGCGATAAATTCATAATCCCCTTGCATCGTAATGGTTAGACTCACGCCTTTTTCTTTCGCAATTAAACTGATTTCTTCAAGTGCCGATTGTTGTTTTTGATTGAGTTGATTTTTGAGCTTTTCAGAACGAGTAAAGTAAACCTCGTTATCAAAAGCAAGCGGAATGGCTTTCACTAATTTAGCCAGCAGTTTCTCGACATCTTGACGAAATGCTTTACCCACACCACATGGTAATTTAAGCACTTTAGGTTGGCGAATATCTTCAAAATTTGCTACATAACACCAGTCGAACACCTGCATATCATCAGGCTTATGGCGGTTCAAATAGCGCAACACCATGGTACGTTTGCCTAAACCATTTTGCCCTGTGGCGTAGATGTTGTAGCCCTTGTCTTTAATCGACATAGCGAATTCTACGGCTTTTTGTGCCCTTTCTTGACCCACAATTTCATCGATCGGCGGAATGTCTTTGGTTGATTTGCACGGCAATTGATCAAGCTGCGCGTGGTGATAAATGCGGTCTTCGGTCAGACGAAGGGGGGAAGAGTACGTCGTCATAAGCTATCCCTACTTAATGCGAAAAATTAAACAATAAACCAAGAGTAACGGATTTTTATGATGACTTGAGTGACTTAGCTTGCCTTTCTGTCTAAGTGGTTAGAATTCGTACTTAAACATGTGTTTAATTCCACAAATTTTTCGAATAACTCGGTCAAATTAAATGCGATGTCTACTTGATTCGTTCCAGTATCATCACCATTTAATGAGAATACAATCAATTAGGAAGAATTCACATGACTCACCCTATCATCAAAGATCTTGAAAACCGCTACACAACCAAACGCTACGATGCAAATAAGAAAGTTTCACCAGAAGATATGAAAATCTTGATGGATGCGATTCGTTTGTCAGCATCTTCTATCAACTCTCAACCTTGGAAGTTTGTAGTTTTAGAATCTGATGAAGCAAAGCAACGCTTCCACAATACGTTTGCTAATAAATTCCAATTCAATCAACCGCATGCGACTGCAGCTTCGCACATCATTTTGTTTGCTCACAAATTGAAGTACAACAAAGCCGATTACGAAAAAGTAGTCGATAAAGGCATTGAAGACGGTCGTAATAAACCAGAAGAAAAACAACAAGCATTTGGCGCTTATGCTTTCGTTGAATTAAATACCAAAGAAGATGGTTTTAACAATGAATGGACTAAGTCTCAAACCTATCTTGCACTCGGTAATGCGCTGCATATTTTGGCTCGTTTAGGTATTGATTCAACCACAATGGAAGGTGTGGATTCTGAACTTATTGGTAAAGAATTTGCCGACCAACTTGATGGTTACGAGTGCCATGTTGCACTGGCGATTGGTTATCATGATCATGCTGAAGATTACAACGCTGGGTTACCGAAATCTCGTCTAAGTGCTGAAGAAGTCGTTGTAACTTTGTAACTTAAATTCAATAAATTACCAATGGATAATGGCGCTGAGAGTTAATTGCGAAACAGCTTGTTTCGCATTTCACTTAATAGCCATTGATCTTTTAAATTGGGCAACAAGCTGTTGCCCAAAATCATTCTTAGCCTTCAATAAATTATTTCTCGTTGCCTGTTTGTACAGTTATAAACTCTTGCTTGGGACTTGTCGGTTTATCTGGAATAGTTAGGGTGAGCTTCCCAGCATCAATCAATGGTTTTAAAATACTCTTTCTAAAGTATTCACGATTTTTTAAACCTATATGTTGTTGAATTTGTTCTCTATTTTTAGGTGTTTGGCAAAAGGATAGCACCTGCTGTTCATAGCTATCAGTTTGCATGGTAGCTTGCGTGGTAGCTTGCGTGGTAGCCTGTGGGGTAATTTTTTGAGATTCAATAAATCCTTCAGCAAAAGGCAATACGACACGAATAAAGTTAGGGCTAAAGTGATAAATGCTTTGCGGGTAATGTTCTAAAATACGGTGGATACCCGACCCCATATGTTCAACAATATCAAGGTCTTTAAAGACACGCATCAACTCTTTATTTTGTGGGATCGAATATCCCATAAAGAATTCATCTTGGCTTAACCCTGCTGGAATGCAGCCTACAGAAGTTATTTCTAAACGATCAGAAAATAACTCAAATTTAGGCGGCACTTCACGAGTAAAATCATTATGTACGATGGCGTTAATCACAGCTTCACGCAATGCAACAGGATTAAGCATTTTTCGTTCTAATCGTTCTTTAGCTGTGATTTGAGTATAGGTTCGGTTTTCCAAACTCAATTTATCAAGCACGGCTTTGGTCGCTTTTACTAAACAGCAATATCCATATTCTTCGTTTTCAATCAGGTTAACTCTATCTTTTCCATTATACTTACCGACTTTGATTGAGCAGCCATTTCGGTCAGAAAGCAAATAAGCGGCATAATTTAATTTGCCTTCTTGAGTGAGTAATTCAAGATTTTTAGTAAACTTTTCATTAAGCGTAAAGCTTGATTCGTTGTAGTAAATTTTAAGTTGTTCAAAGCTGAGATCTTGATATCGAGACTCAATGTTACCGATAGAATTACGAACTCGCTTTGCAAAGTAACTTTCAATCATATCGCTCGACATAGGTTCTCTCGCACTGCCAATACGAATAAAGCAGCCTTTCGGAGTCATGCCATTTTTAGTTAAGTAATACGGCTTTTCTGAGCCACCAGCAATAATAATTTTCATCACAGTTTTGTCGCCATGCTGTTCGAGTAATACATCAAACAAGCCCATGGTAGATGGTTGAATATTATTTTTAATTCGATCTTTAATTTTGAGTTGCAGTTGATCTGCATTACCAGAGTGAAGTTCGCCTAGGCCAAGCACTTTACCATTATCATCAACACCGATATAAAGCACACCACCCTCTCGCAAATTTAAAAAGGCGATGATCTCTTTTTCAAAATCGAGTTTTTCGGTGAGTTGTTGCTTAAATTCCAAATGCTGGCTTTCTGTGCCGATGATTTTTTCTTCGCCCAGTACTTTTGAGTTCACCATTACGAATATACCTCATTTAATATCTGCATAACCTCGGCTGAAACAGCATCCAAATCAGCACCAATTTCTTCTAATTTGCTTTAAATTCATAACCATAAAATTAGCCCGAGTATAACTTACTCGGGCTATTTATTCTGTCAGATAAGGCGAGATTGAGGTGTATGCCTTAAATATTACGTTGTTTTGATATTTCTAACGTTCTTGCCTTAATACCTAAGAATCTAACATCGAAAAGTTAACATTGAACATGAACACTTGTTTGCTTGTAAGCAATATGAATTCCAGATTGCTCCAATGCTTCTTTAATTGCTTGAGTATTGTCGAAGTGGACTTTCCAGAAATCTGCACTTTTCACCCAAGGGCGTACCACAAGGTTCACTGAAGAACTGGCTAATTCATTTACAGCAATAGTCGGTGCAGGCACTTTTAAAATGCGTTCATCTTTCGCCAATACTTCGGCAATGATCGTTTTTGCTTGATGAATATCGGCTGAATACGGGAGGCGAATTGGCATTTCAACACGGCGAGTTAAGTGACGACCCGTATTAATGATCGGCCCAGACATGATTTTACTGTTTGGAACCACAACCATTTTGTTGTCGCCAGTATTTAAAACCGTATGGAAAATTTGAATGGATTGCACACTGCCCGATGCACCACCCGCTTCGATAAAATCTTTGGTTTTAAAAGGACGGAAAATCACAATCAATATGCCTGAAGCAAAGTTAGAAAGAGATTTTTTTAACGCCAAACTGACCGCTAAACTCGCAGAAGCTAAAACAGCCACTAGCGATGACATGTCGATGCCTAACGCTCCTAATGCTGCGACTACAACCATCGTCAAAACAGCATAACGAACTAAAGAACTCAAAAAGTTGACGATTGCACGATCAACTTTTTTTACTTCTAACAACTTAACGGTTGAACGGGTAACAAAATTAATCACCCAATGGCCGATCAATAAGATCAACAAGGCGGAGAAGATATTCGCTCCATATTGAATAAACAGATCTTTGTTTTCTAGCAACCAAGGCTGGTTACTGATTTGTTCTACTGCTGACATGACTTACCTTACTTACAAGCGTTCATCAACACGATGAAAAAAGAGCGGCAATATAGCAGAATTTATCAAAAATGCCGCATAAAACCGCTCTGTCAGGTAATGAATTTTCAGCTTAGTTAGTTATAAGATTAAACCGTCAAAAATTGCTTAATTAAGCCTTCGTTTAAATCTTCCATTTTTCCATTGGCTACGGCTTTACCTCGGTCTAATAGGCAAAATTTATCGCCCACTTTTCTTGCGAACGGTAACTTTTGCTCCACCAGTAAAACCGTTAATCCGTGTTTTTCATTCAACATGCGGATGATGTCGCCAATTTCTTGGACGATGTTAGGTTGGATCCCTTCAGTTGGTTCATCAAGAATAAGCAATTCAGGTTCCACAACTAATGCTCGACCAATCGCTAATTGTTGCTGTTGACCACCTGAAAGATCACCGCCGCGACGATGCAGCATTTCTTTCAACACTGGAAACAGTTCAAAAATAAATTCAGGAATTTTTCGGTCGCCTCGTTTACGAATAGGCAAACCAATCTCTAAATTCTCTTGAACTGTCAGCATTGGAAAAATTTGTCGACCCTGCGGCACATAACCAATACCTAGATGTGGGCGTTGTTCGGTCGAGGCTTTGGTAATGCTTTTTCCATTAAACACAATGTCGCCACTTTTGATTGGGTTTAGCCCCATGATGCACTGCAATAAAGTGGTTTTTCCGACACCATTGCGCCCCATTAAAACCGTGCATTTCCCTTTTTCCACTTCGACGTCGAGATCCCACAAAATGTGGCTTTCTCCGTAGAACTGATTCACTGCTTGTACTTGTAACATAACTCTTCCTTAATTGTACTGAACGCAGGAAGTTCGGTTCAATTTAGTATTTAGAAAAGTATAAAAATATATGGATGTATTTTTTTAAGCGCCCAAGGATGGTTTAAGCGTCTTTTCGGATACTGAATTGATAAGAACTTTAATGACTTACTATTCACCAAGATAAACACGTTTCACTTCAGGGTGCGATTGAATTTGATCCATATTGCCTTCAGCCAACACATGCCCTTGATGCAGTACGGTTACTTGGTCTGCGATTGAGCGAACAAATTCCATGTCATGCTCAACTACAACGACCGAGTGTTTTCCTGCTAATGAGCGCAACAACTCAGCCGTGCGATCCATTTCTTGATGCGTCATTCCTGCTACTGGCTCATCGACCAAAAGTAACTTAGGCTTTTGCATTAATAACATGCCGATTTCTAGCCATTGTTTTTGCCCGTGAGATAAAGCTCCAGCCATTAAATGACGGCACTGTTCTAAGCCGATTAGCGACAATACACCATCAATCTCATCACTTTGTTCACCGCTCAACTTAGCTCGAAAGGTCGCCCAAGCCGTGCGTGTTCCTGTCATCGCCAACTCTAAGTTATTCCACACGGTTAAGCTTTCAAATACAGTCGGCTTTTGGAACTTGCGACCGATCCCTGCATTGGCAATTTCTGCTTCATTCATGGTGAGTAAATTCGTCTTTGAACCTAGCCAAACTTGACCTTCATCGAGACGAGTTTTGCCAGTGATGATGTCCATCATGGTGGTTTTCCCTGCACCATTAGGGCCGATAATGCAGCGCAGTTCTCCCTCTTTGATATACAGGTTCAGATCATTAATGGCTTTAAAACCATCGAAGGAAACCGAAACGCCTTCCATATACAACATGATGTTATGACGAGTGTCGATCAATGGGTGATTAACCGGTTTTAAGAAATCAAAAACCTCATCACGACGAGTGAATTTTTCAAAGCCGGCACCGACTCGTTTAATTGGCGTCACCACAGATTCTAATGCGCTCATACACTCGCCTCCTTATTGCTGTCTCCTGAGTTACTATTTCCCGGTTTTACTGGTTCACGTTTTTGTTCCCATTTTTCAGATAACGCCCCCATCACGCCTTTTGGTAAATACATGGTTGAAAGCACGAAAATGCCACCCAGTGCGAATAACCACACTTCTGGGAATTCCACTGTAAACCAGCTTTTTGCGTAGTTGATGATCAATGCGCCAACTATTGCACCGAATAAAGTTGCCCTACCGCCTAACGCAACCCAAACCACAATTTCAATCGAGTTTATCGGGGCAAATTGTGCTGCACTGGTACTTCCTGCTTGTGTCACATAAAGCGCACCAGCAATACCAGCTAATACAGCGGATAGGACAAACACCCATAGTTTTATAAAGTCGACATCATAGCCAGTAAAACGAGTGCGTGATTCTGCATCTCGGATCGCCACTGCAACTCGGCCTAAACGACTGGCAATCACTAATCGACAAATTAAATAACCGATAATTAAAGCTGCAATGGTGGTGACCAATAAGCCAACTTTGGTTGCGTCATGCTCTAAACTGAAACCCACAACATCTTTAAAACCTGTTAAACCACTGCTTCCACCAAAGCCCATTTCGTTACGAGAGAACGCAAGCATTAAGGCATAAGTTAAAGCTTGAGTCATAATCGACAAATACACGCCCGACACTCGTGAACGGAATGCCAAGAAGCCAAACACAAACGCCAATACGCCCGGCACGAACATCACCATTAATGCCGCAAAAGCAAAATGGTCAAACCCGTGCCAAAACCAAGGCAGTTCTTGCCAGTTCAGTGACACCATAAAATCAGGTAATAATGGGTTGCCATATACGCCTCGATCGCCAATTTCACGAGTTAAATACATTCCCATCGCATAACCGCCCAAAGCAAAAAATGCCCCGTGCCCTAAACTCAGAATGCCTAAATACCCCCAAATTAAATCGACCGCTAACGCCACCAAAGCGTATGACAGATATTTGCCCATTTGCGTCACGGTAAATGAGCTGATGTGTAACGGATTCCCTTCTGGCACAACAAGGTTAAGCACAGGGACGATCACCGCTAAACATAATAAAAAGAGAATCGTGATCTTGCCGCCTTTATCAGATGCGATAAATGAATGGCGAGAAGTAAAGTTTGCCATTGAGCCGGCAGTGGCTGTCATATTCGTCATAATGCCTCCTTATTCCGCAGCTCGGCCACGTTGAGGGAATAACCCTTTCGGACGCTTTTGAATGAATAAAATGATGAATACCAATACGAGGATTTTTGCTAATACCGCGCCAGCCCAAGGTTCTAGAATCTTATTAAATAAACCAAGGCTTAAACCAGCAACTAAGGTTCCCCATAAATTGCCAACGCCACCAAACACGACAACCATAAAGGAATCAATGATGTAGTCCTGCCCCATGTTTGGCCCAACGTTGGTTAATTGAGAAAGTGCTACACCAGCAACGCCCGCAATACCTGATCCTAAACCAAAAGTCATGGCATCGACTCGTTCTGAGCGCACACCCATTGCTCTCGCCATCGCCCTATTTTGAGAAACAGCACGCACCTGCAAGCCTAGCGGTGTCTTTTTCAAAATAGCCACTAAAGCAAGAAAAACCATAAAGCAGAAAATAATGATGTATAAGCGGTTATAAGTGAATGACAACATTGGGTTGATGCTAAGCACACCAGACATCCAATCAGGCGTACTTACTGAGCGGTTTAATGGAGAGAAAATACTGCGCACCGCTTGCTGTAAAATCAGACTAATACCAAAAGTAGCCAACAAGGTTTCCAATGGACGCCCGTATAAACGACGGATCACGGTTCTTTCAATCACAATGCCAACTAATCCAGAGACAACAAACGCAGCTGGAACAGCAAGCACTAAGGCCAAACCGATCTGATTCGGCATAATTTGTTGAATAACGTAAGTGGTGTATGCACCAATCATGATCAACTCGCCATGAGCCATGTTGATCACGCCCATCACGCCAAAAGTGATCGCCAATCCAATCCCAGCTAAAACCAATACCGAGCCTAAACTCAAACCAAAAAAGACTGTTTCAACACCGCCGTAAAAACTTTGCTTTTGTTTGTATTGCACAAGTCCTGCATTCGCTGCAGCAATAACTTTAGGATCGGCATCGCTATTCACAACTTGGCTTAAAATAGCGTACACAGTTTGTTGTTTTGAATTTGAAATTACGCCAACTGCTTCAACTTGCTCATCGGCATTTTTCGAGGTTTGCACCGTATTCATTGCTAACGCCAACTCTAAGGCTTCGCGTACATCAGCATTGCCTTCACTTTGCAGCTGCGCTTGCATTTTTTCAACGGTTTTTGGGTTGGTTGTACCTAATAAATTATGGATGGCTTTAATTCGAACCGTTGGATCATTGGCTGAAATATCCATACGTGAAATAACATCACGAATTTCAGAACGTAAGGAGTTATTGGTACGGATTTTTGAGAAGTCTCGCTTGTTATTAATTTGAGTTTCATCCGCTCCGTCAAATACCGGTTGAGCCAGTTTCCCTACCGATAAATCCTTAATAAGGAATAATGTATCGTCAGATTTTCTAGCGTATAGATCGCCATTTAGCAAAGGAGTTAATAATGATTTGGCTTGTTCTGAATCGGAAGATTGAGATAGCCATTCGACAGCTTGTTTAATATCTTTCGATTTATTGCTTGCTAAAACCGTTTTGACTTCATCAATAGAAGTGATGGTTGCGGCGTGTGCAAAAGTGGTAAATAAAGCGAAATAACAGCACAACACCGAAAATGCTATTGATTTTATAAAGTGCATTGTTCGTGTTTTTTTTATCGACTGCATATATTTCAATGCATGAGTGATTATGATCATTCGATTTCTCGTCTTTTTCTTTACATCCTTGATAGTGGCTCCTGACCAGCTTTTTTATCTGTTTGTAGGAGCCACTTCCTTTATTGCATTTATTGCATTGGCAGCATTAATGCGAAGGGTCGTTATTCTTTCACTTCACCTAAGCAAGTTTTTGTTTGCGTGTTGTAACTGCCGCACATAATTGGGCTTGTCCAATCAGAAATCAGATCTTTAGAGCTTGGTAGGAAGTCAGACCATGCGTCGCCTTTTACTTCCGCTTCTGTTTGCCAAACTACGTCGAACTGACCGTCATCTTGAATTTCACCAATTAGCACAGGCTTAGTGATGTGATGGTTTGCTAGCATGGTTGCCGTGCCACCAGTTAGGTTAGGAACAGAAAGACCTACAATTGCTTGTGCCACTTTATCTGTGTCCGTAGTGCCTGCTTTTTCTACCGCTTTAACCCATAAGTTAAAGCCGATATACGTAGCTTCCATTGGATCGTTAGTTACACGATCTTCATTTTTGATGTATTTATGCCAAGTATCGATAAAGGTATCATTCGCATCAGAATCTACGCTCATAAAGTAGTTCCAAGCCGCTAAGTGACCGACAAGAGCAGAAGTATCCATTCCTGATAATTCTTCTTCACCCACCGAGAATGCGATAACAGGAATATCTTCAGAAGAAACACCTTGCGCCGCTAACTCTTTATAGAAGGGTACGTTTGCATCACCATTGATAGTTGAAATAACCGCTGTTTTTTTGCCTTCAGAACCGAACTTTTTGATGTTCGAAACAATTGACTGCCAATCTGAATGACCAAACGGCGTGTAGTTCACCATGATGTCAGACTCAGGAATGCCTTTGCTTTTTAGATAAGCATCCAGAATCTTGTTAGTAGTGCGAGGGTAAACGTAGTCAGTACCCGCAAGCACGAAACGTTTTACTTCAAGATCATTAATTAAGTAATCGACTGCAGGGATCGCTTGTTGGTTTGGCGCAGCACCTGTGTAGAAAATGTTTTTGGAAGACTCTTGGCCTTCATATTGAACAGGATAGAATAAAATGCTGTTGTCTTGCTCAAACACTGGCAACATGGCTTTACGAGAAGCCGATGTCCAACCGCCAAAAGTGACTGCTACTTTGTCTTTTTCAATCAACTCACGGGCTTTTTCTGCGTACATTGGCCAGTTAGATGCTGGGTCAACCACAACAGGCTCTAATTGTTTACCAAGCACACCGCCCTTTTTGTTTTGTTCTTCAATCAGCATCAAAACAGTATCTTTTAACGTGGTTTCACTGATTGCCATAGTGCCAGAAAGAGAATGCAATACACCGACTTTAATGGTATCTGCCGCATTTACACTAAATGCACACGCACTGATAGCAGCCGCACTGGCTAACATTTTCCAACGGGTTTTAAGAGATGTTTTTATTTGGGTTGGGTTTGTCATAAATATCGCTCCTTGATTAATAACCAAACTTTCATTTTGGTTATTTATCGTTTTGCAAACCTTGTGCCAAATTTTAAAACCCAACAAAAACAACAAGTAATATACAATAATTTAAAAACCAGCAATTGTGTGCGCAAAAATAGTGCACAATAAATATTCAACTCACCAAAATAGGGAAAAGCTTGAGCAAGCCTCACCCATTGGGTATCTGATAAATAAGTAGACGCTTGTTTTCATTTTTGCTTTACGTAAGTTAACAAACGTTAATCTACTGACATAACAATTAATTAGTTGACAGAAATTTGGCATATCGCAAGACATAAATGACTACATCTGTGCTATAAACACCTAAGATTGTAAACAACTTCAAAGGTTAACTATGAAAATCCGAGCTCTTACCCTATCTTTTTTATCTCTTGCAATACTTGCAGGCTGTAAAGACGACAAACCACAAACAGCTAAAATTGTTATGGTCGATGCCGTTATGGAGCAGGTAAAAACACCTAAGCAAGTTTGTGAAAATGTCACCGTAACTCACCAACGTGCGCCAACGGATCAACACAAAGTTGTTGGCACAGTAACCGGTGGTACAGCAGGTGGTGTGATCGGTCACCAAATTGGTGGTGGTCATGGTAAAGATATCGCAACCGCTGTAGGTGCGATTGCTGGTGCAGCAGTTGGTCGTCATGTGCAAGGCAATATGCAACAAAACGACACTTACACTACAACCCAGAAGAAATGCCACACAGAATACACCACTTCTGAAAAACAAAATGGCTATAACGTAACGTATGAATTTAACGGTCAACAACAAACCATTCAAATGAAAGAAAAGCCAACTGTGACTGAGTTCCCTGTTGTTGATGGTAAGGTTTACTTCCCACAATCATAAGAAGACGCTTATAAAAGCGGAAAGCTCGCTTTTGTCGACAATGTAAAATTAATAAAACCGAAGTCGTTTATACAACTGCTTCGGTTTTTCTTTTTGTCATTCCATAGCTCTATAGTTTTATCGTTTATCGCTCCATATCTCCATATCTCCATATCTCCATATGTCCATATCTCCATAGCATAGATATTGACGGTTGCGCATCCTGATTTCGCCTTCATACCTTAATGAATGCCACTCGTTATACTTATTGCCTCGTTTCTGCTTATAAAAACTACAATCATCTATCACGAAACCTGCGTGTCTCACCATAAAAGTGCATCAAGTAACAAAATGTAAAAATAATTCACAAAAACCCTACAAAAACAGTTTCAATTTTTTTAAAAATGAGCTAAGTTCACAATAAATCAACACAATTGCAACTAGAATAAAATCATAAAAGCACTCAATTCATTTAAGAGAAAAATGTATAAAAACAAACAATGGCGGTGATTTATTCGACAAATGCAATCAATCATCAACGAATACATTGTTTTTAAATTGTTAGAAATAAAGATTTATAAATACAGTCAATATTAAAGACTGAACTAAAAGGCGGCGTAGCAGGAATACAAAAAAGTTTACTCTCAAAGGCATAGCTACCGTGATGTTGACTATGGCTTTTTCTCTTACGAGAGTATTAACGCCTCTTTCTCCAAAGGGATCTGGAGAAAGAGGCGTTGTTTCTTCAAATTTTTTAGAACCTATAATCATACGACCAGCTAAAGCACCAGCCATGATCATTGGTTACTGATGTCGATCAGATAAATTATTTGCGGAAAAGAATCCATAAAGAAAAACCTAGCTTGTTTAGTCGGCAAGCTAGGCTTATTGAAATTTCTCACAAAGAGAGTCAAAGAAATAGGGTTATATCCAATTAGCTGTCAGAGTGAAATCAGACACTCTAGACAAACCTGAATACAAGGCTATTGTCACCTATTCGGCCACTAAGAAAAACTGAACACTTTTTAATATTTCTTTCCTCTTTTATGTTGCTTCAAACCACATCTTTTGATTTTTTGAGCAAACGATTCAATGTAGCACCTAATTTATGTGTTCCTTATTTACTTACAAGCAGTATGGACATATAATCAAAACCAAAAAATACCCAGTAAAATGTTCTTCCCTCTGTAAATACCCTTCCCTTTTGTGCTGTAGGAAGAAATAATGGATAAATACATAAAGTCTCAAATAACGTATAACCCGTGGATGTATTCCATTATTGGAACCTTGTTGGTTTTTATATTTGGCTTATCAATAATTACCTATCAATCCATTAATTCTTACAACGAAAATGTCGAACAAAAATTACAACTTGCGACAAAAATAATCGATAATCAAATTAATGATAAAAACGTCGTCTTTTCTAAATTAGACAAAATAAAAGATCATCCTTGTGAACAACTTCGACAAGAAATGGTTGATATGATCATGAATCATAACCAATTTCAAACCTTGAACATTGTTAAGAATCACAATGTTGTATGCTCTACGAACCCAAGATTGGTAAATGATTCTCCGATTTACGATTTACCCAATGACACACTTCATGTTGTTGAATCTCAAGTGCTTACTCCGGGCACGGCTATTTTCTTCATCCATAGATTACACAACGGGTCTGGCGCATTTATCACTATTAATTCTCGTGTTTTATCCTCATCACTTGAATACATTAGTGATGGTGATCTGCAATTTAGAATCAAAACCGCTGAAGGTCAGGTTGATAAACACGGCAAAACCCAAGATACAAATTTGAAAGGTAAGATTAAAATTCTCCATTCAAAACAATTTGATTACAGTGTTAAAACTCGTATCCAAACAAAAAATTATGTTCACCACTTAATTGGATATTACTCGAATATTATTATTCTTATATTCATCGTTTCTCTAGTTATTGGCAAATACATTCATGAAAGCGCGAAGAAAAAATCAACTCTTTTCTTTATGAAAAGCAGTATTAAAAAGAATGAATTTGTTCCCTTTGCCCAGCCTGTAATGGATAAAAATGGCAATGTGACGGGTTGTGAAATTCTGATGCGTTGGAAAAACAAGCAAGCTGGTTATATTTTCCCCGATAAATTTATTCCTGTTGCTGAAAAATCAGGTTTAATTATTCCAATGACAGATAAGTTATTAGAAAGAACTTATGAGTTATTTAAAACCTGTGAAGATAAATTACCCGAAGATTTCCATATTGGCGTTAATATCAGCCCACAGCATTTTGACGAAAAAAACCACAATGGATTAATTGAAGCCTGTAAAGCTTTTTATTTGGATTCTCTATCAAAAAGAGCTCGCTTGGTTTTAGAGTTAACCGAAAGAACACCGCTTGAAAACTATGCTGATGCTAACCATATTTTTGACCAATTGCATGAAATGAACATCAGTATGGCAATCGATGATTTCGGTACAGGTCATTCAACGTTAACTTATATTCAAAACCTTAACTTCGACCTGATCAAAATCGACAAGAGCTTTATTGATTATATCGGCACCGATGCCGTTTCTGCTCCCTTAGTCGACAACATCATCGATTTAGCGCAAAGACTACATGTGAAGATTGTTGCTGAAGGGGTTGAAACCAAAGACCAACTAGACTACTTGGTGGAGAAAAATGTCGATTACATTCAAGGCTATTACTACAGCAAGCCTATCCCGTTAGAAGAATTTATCGACATTTATATTAATATTCGCGCCGAATAATTTAGCGAACGTCCAAACAATAAAGCCTAGCTTTCAACTTTAACGTTGAGGCTAGGCTTTTTTTATAACTGATTTGCTAGAGGTATAAACTATCCTAAGTTCTGGGTTCTGGCTATCTACGCCACTTTTATCGACTGGATGCTAAAACAAATATTCGGCTCTTGATAAGTCATACTAAATTGATATTCGTTACAATGGCATAGGTTATTTACAATCGATAAACCTAAACCATGACGGTCATTACTGGTCCTTGCTTGGTCTGCTCGATACATGGGTTCCAAAAGGTGCTCCACATCTTCTTCACTTAATGGATTGCTCACCCTATTCGAAATCGCCAATGTGATACAACCTGATTGCTGCTCAGCTTTTATTTCCACCACACTATCTTCTGGACTGTAAAATAAAGCGTTATCGAGCAGGTTTGTTAGTATCGAATGTAGAGAAAATGCATCTCCAAATACGCTGACTTCTGGAATATCTAAATGAATTCGTTGCTGAATTGTAGGGTATTTGAATGCCAATTCTTCCATTACCTCATGGGTCAACGGGTATAAATCAAACACACTGGATTCCAAGTTTAGAGCATCCGATGATGAACGTTGCAGCAACAATAAGTTATCTACAATTTTCTTCATCTTTTGCGATATTTTGAGCATATCTTGTTTGTAAGTTGCTGAAATTCTTGGATCATCAGGATATCGAATCGACACTTCGCTTAAACTCATGATCTCTGCAATTGGTGTTTTTAATTCATGTGCAATGTCACCAGTTAAACGCTTTTCATTTTGTAGAAATACTTGATTCGATTTAATAAAAGCATTAAATTCTTTGCGGATGGGTTCAATTTCTTCCACTGCTTTCTGAGATGATGTTATCTCCATCGTTTCACCTTGCGAAACATCAAGACGCTTGATCGCATCAATCATATCTAATAGCGGTTTTAATCCACGATCGACAATACGAATCGCAATATAGCGCATCACAAAAATAGAGATAAAAAAGGTCACTACCAATAACACATCAATCAAAATTAAGATGTATTCCAATGAATCCGTTGCTTGGTACAAAGCAAGATAAGCTGGATGTTCGTGGTCTGAAGCTAATTGTTCTGATTCCGGTAAAAAGTAAGAAAGTAACGCTCGACCCTGTTCTCCTGTAGGTAAGGTTACATCTAATAATTGAGTGGTGTTAAGTGGAAGTTGTGGATTAAGCAAAACGAAATTAGGATAAGGCTCTAAAGTTTGAGAACGCTGTAAAGGCATATTATTAGCCCAAAGCTGATAATAATGAGTGTCATCTCCCTCATGTCCAGCCATCAGATCATCATCAAAGACTAAATGATCAGACTCAACTTTCACTAGAGACTTCATATAGTTAGCTTTGTTAATTAATGCTTTATCAAATTGATTATCCGCCCAAGTATCAACACTCAAATCAACCGAAAGATAAACAGCAAAAAGAATCAAAGCAAACACAATAGAAATCGAATTCACTAAATTACGTTTTATTGATGAAGTAGCCGATCTTTCCCAAAATTTAAACCAACTCACGATTACCTCTCAACTTACAAGCACTATTAAAATCACAACGACTTTGTAAATTACAACGCGCCTTCAACGTAATAGCCAAATCCTCGTTTGCTCTTTACGGGTAATTGGCCGCCAAGCATACGAACTTTTCGTCTTACTGAAGATATGTGCGATTCAATGGTGTTCTTGGCGAGATGATCGTATGAACCAACCACAGCTTCACTGATTGATTCAGAGGTTACTACTCGACCTTTAGCTAAGAAAAGGCATTCAATGATTTTTAACTCATTGCGAGTTAATTCGACATCTTGATCTAAATAGGTAAAACGCAAAGTGCCAAGATCCAAACAGAAATCACCAATATTTAGTCGGTTATCTTGTTGCAATAAATCACCACGACGCAAAATAGCCAAAATACGAGCGTGCAGTTCTTCAAATGAAAATGGCTTAGTTAGATAATCATCCGCACCTTGCATTAGACCTTCAATTTTATCTTGCGGTAAGATTTTCGCAGATAAAATGATCACCTTGGTTTTGATACCCTTTTGGCGCAAAGAACGCAAAATGCTCATGCCATCCACATTAGGCAACATCAAATCAAGGATGATTAAATCATAATCGTTGCTTAATGCCATGGTTAAACCGTACGATCCATCCCCAGTTTCATCTACGGTAAAGCCGAGGTTATTCAACCCAACAACGACACTACGACGTAGAGGTTCAGAGTCTTCGATCATCAGTAATTTCATAGCATTTCCTAATTTGAGAGTGAGATTTGAAATAACGTTATATTAGTAATCGCTTATTCAAAAAAGTTCACTATTAAAAGAAAAAATTTTCATAAAACAGTTACTTATTTAAACTGCTACTTATTAAAACCACTACTTATTAAAACAATGGCCAAACAACCACAGCCCAAACCATCAATGACATCACCATGCTGAGCGTGACAATGGCAGAACCAATGTTTTTCGCAAGGCCAGATAGTTCGTGATATTCCAAGCCAATGCGATCCACTACCGCTTCAATAGCTGTATTCACCATTTCTGCAAACAAAACAAACATCATAGAAAGCACAATGCAAAGTGTTTGTGTACTCGTAATGTCTAGGTAGCAGGCCAAAATCGTTAGAGGCACAAATAGCACTAATTCTTGTTGGAAGGCAGCTTCATTTTTCACCATCCATTTAAAACCATTAAAACTGTGCTTTAAGGTAAATAAAATACGCATTAAACCGGTGCGTTTAACGATAACTTTGTCGTTCATTATTCTAAATTTCTCATTATTTTAGCTACCATACAGACTTATGCATGGCAGATGGAAAAGATGTCCATAATATCTTGTTTTGCTTGTGTTTTCACACCATAAAAGCCAATTAAACTATGAAAAAAGTTGTCATGCGAATAGTTATTATGATGTGCTTCTTTAGCTAAGCATTTCATATCTATATGCTTTTGGTTAGCATACTGTGCCGGAATCCAAACCAGCCACGGAACTGTTTTTTGTTCTTTTGGTGCAATGGTGTAAGGCGTGCCATGTAAATACAGCCCATTTTCGCCCAAAGACTCACCATGATCCGAGATATACATCAAAGCGACATTATATTGCTCTGAGTAATGCTTCAATTCAGCCACGAGTTTGGATAGCAGGTAATCAGTATAGACCAGTGTATTATCGTATACGTTGGTGATTTCTTTATCGGTACATTCTTGAAGATCTTTACTATTACACCAAGGTGCAAATTTGGCTAAATTAGCTGGAAAACGTTGAAAATAAGTTGGGCCATGACTGCCAATGGTATGTAAAACTAACAACTTGTTCTTGTTATCTTGCTGAATAAACTTATCCGCAGGTTCTAGCATTACTTCATCTAGACAAGTTTCTCCATTGCACAATGCTGACGAGTTCTTCTGCGCATTAATTTTGACTAACCTAGTATTATGAGCGACACCTTTATCTCCACCATCATTATCAATCCACAATGTCTCAACACCTGCTTTGGAAATTATATCAATCGCATTATCTTGTGCATTTGCCTTAGGCTTACTGTATTGAGTCCGGTTAAAGTTCGAAAACATACATGGCACTGAAAGCGCAGTATAAGTGCCACAAGAAGATACATTCTGGAAAGAAATCATTCCCAAATTTTTAGTGTAAGGTTGAGTGTCATGTTCATAGCCATTATCTGAAAAGTTCATGGAGCGAGCTGTTTCACCCAAAACTAATATCACTAATGTTGGCTTTTTATTCTCCGTTGCTTCTAAATGAGCATCGTCCCCTAACGAAGTATAGGCAAGTTGCTGGTTAAAGTAATTTTTTTGAACATACCGATAAGCATAATAAACATGTGCTGGAACAATCATCTTGTTCATATATTTATTATTTCTTCCAATAGATGCGTAATTTTTATAACTGGTCGTCGCAATTAAACTTATTCCTATTACAGCAATTAATACTAAAGCAATACGAGAAAATATCTCCTTGAATACCGTAGATTGATAATCTAATTTAACCCATACGATTAAAACGGAAGGGAGAACACCGAAAGCCACAAAGTATAAAACCATACGAACATTTAGATAGAACAAGGCTTCCGACGCATTTGTCTCGACAACATTCTCAATCATCGATGCATCAAATAGAACTCGGAATTCTTGTACTGCATACATTGCTACTGCTGAAGTCAATGTTAATAAAATAAAGAATGGCTTAATTATTTTAGGAATAGCAAAGAGCGAAAAAATAATGATGGCAGCAAAACTTAATAAAAATGGCCCTGTATAGGGAAACCATTTTTCTGGTACAGTTTCACTTAATTTAAATAGAGTATGAACTAATGGGTAATTTAATACAAAACCATAGAAACAACTAATAAGTAAAATAAACGTCGTTACTTTTATTTTGGGACGATAAAACTCATCGACTCCTACCAAGCGTGCAAACAACATAAATACAAAAACACCTTATAATTTAATAGCGTCAGTGTATTTTTTAAAACTGAATGGTGACTGCTCCAAAACTGAGTGAAACCTGAAAGTAAACCTAAGAATCTGGCGTGACCAGTAACCTTATTTTAAGTTAAGACATTCGCTTTTATGGCAACAAAGGCGTAACGTATACCAATATGCTCAAGTGATTTCATTCTAGAACGGAGGCCTATAATGAAAGACATCCCACTCGGTTTTGTAAATTCTCAGATTATTCAACGTATTGATTGGGCGGATCATCTTTTTTCGCTCCGAGTTCAAGCGCCACTTTCTGCCTTTCCTTCCCCGCCTTATATTTCAGGTCAATTCAGTAAGTTAGGTGCAATGAATGAAGAAGGAGAATGGGTACGTCGAGCTTATTCCATGGTCAATAAGCCTTGTATTAAAGGTGCCGATTTTCAAGAAAAAACCATTGAGTTGGAATTTCTTGTTATTGAAGTTCTTGAAGGTAACTTAACGCCATTGTTAGGACATAAACAGGTTGGTGATGATGTCATCGTGGGTATTCTGCCAGCAGGTTTTATGACGATAGATGAAGTGCCTGAACCAGCTAAAGATTTATGGATGCTTTCAACTGGAACTGGCATCGGCCCTTATCTGGCTTTGCTAGAAGAGATTGAGCAGTGTGAACGTTTTGAGCATTTGATTCTAGTTCATGCTGTGCGCACCAAAGCAGAGTTAGTTTATAAAGACAAAATTATTGAATTGATGAAGCAACATAAAGGCAAGTTGCGCTATGTGCCGATTGTGTCTCGCGAAGATGTTTCAGGTGCATTAAGCGGACGTATTCCAGAACGCTTGAAAGATGGCTCACTCGAAAAAGCAGCACATGTTGATCTTCATCCAACTGATAGCTTTTTCTATTTATGTGGCAACCCGAATATGATCCACGACACGCGAGATACTTTGCAGCAAATGGGTTACAAAAAGCATCTGCGTCGTGAGACAGGGCAATTCAGCTTCGAGAACTATTGGTAAGCCGTCAGATTCTTGGCGACAAATTGATTTAACAGCCGATTCACAGTGTCGGGTTTTTCTAGCAAAATATTGTGGGCAGAATCCGTCACTATATACAAAGGTGCATTCGATTGTTCAGCTAAGACCGTGGCACTTTCCAGTGGGAAGATTTGATCATTTTCACCCCAAATAATCTGAATGGGTGGCAGTGATTTACTGGCAATTTTTCGCACGAACGCTTCTCGTGAATCCATCAAGTGATCCAGCATTTCCCCTTTTTGCGGTATGTTCTCTGCAAAATATCTATCATAAAAACCATCCATTGTAAAAGCAGGTGCATAGACGTGATCTTCACTGGTGGCATTCAATAAACGTTTTAGCTCCACATCATTTTTCGGTACAAATAAATCACTTGGTTTTTCGACGTCAAACCGAGCCAGTAACGCTTGTAAATCTTTTTGATCAAATGCTCCACCGGGGCTAGAGATAAAAGTCGCGGTTGCTGCAAAATCGTAATCTGCTAATAAGCCGTAAACGATAAAGCCGCCGTATGAATGCCCAACAAGGTGAATATTGCCTTTCACATCCAATTGTTTCAGTAAATCGGCAATAGCGGACACTTGATCTTCTAACGTAGGTTCAAGATCGCTACTGGATTGTCCGTACCACAAAATATCAGGTACGATGACTCGATATTGTTCCCCCAAAGACATCATAGAAGACTGCCAATTAAGCAGACCATCACCACCAACACCGTGAATTAATATCACTGTATTGTCCGATTCTTTTTGATTATCCCAATAATGAATTTGAGTGTAATGCTCGTTGTCACCCAAAGTTAAAGTGTGTTCAGAAAAGCCATCATTTTCGGCATGAGAAGACAAATGATCGACATATAAATTGGTTGTGGTACTGCAAGCACACAGCAAAAAGCTGAAAGTAATTAAAGCAAGATTCTTCATAAACTCATCACAACTGGTTTGGTGTTTTTCCTATCATTACGAAAATTGTTTAAGAAGTCGATAAGAAACAAAGATCTCCAGTTTAATTCACACGACAGCGGCATTTCATCCTGACAATTTCACTCTGACCTCAAACTGCAAAATTAATGTCACACAACTGAAATATAAGCGTACTAATGTAATCCGCGTAGACACACTTACTTACAATTTTAGGATGAAAAAATGAAAAAGTACGCTGTTCTTTTTGCTTCTCTTGCTGTCGTTTCTGGTGCTTCAATGGCTGGCACAACCATTAACGGTGCGGGAGCTACTTTCCCTTACCCTGTTTATGCTGATTGGGCAAAAGTTTACAACCAAGAAACGGGTGTTGAACTGAACTATCAAGCAATTGGTTCTGGTGGTGGTATTAAACAAATTGAAGCAAAAACCGTCGACTTCGGTGCTTCTGATGCGCCTTTAACAAAAGAAGAATTGGATAAAAATGGCTTGGTTCAATTTCCAGCGGTCATGGGTTCGATTGTTCCAGTTATCAACGTGAAAGGAATTGAAGCAGGACAGCTAAAACTTTCAGGTGAAGCACTGGCGGACATCTACTTAGGTAAAGTGAAATATTGGGATGACGCTGAAGTTAAAACCCTTAATGATGGCTTAGCGCTACCACACCAAATGATCGTTTCAGTACACCGTTCTGATGGTTCTGGTACTACTTTCAACTTTACTGATTATTTAAACCGTGCGAGCAAAACTTGGGCAGATCAAGTTGGCATGGGTAAAGAAGTAGCTTGGCCAAAAGCAGCAACTAACCTTGGTGGCAAAGGCAATGCTGGTGTAGCTAACTTGGTTAAACGTACTCCGGGTGCAATCGGTTATGTTGAATACGCTTATGCAGAACAAAATAGCCTGACTTATACGCAAATGAAAAATAAAGACGGCAACTTTGTTAAGCCAGAGTTGGCAAGTTTCCAAGCGGCAGCAGCTAACGCAGATTGGAAAAACGCACCGGGCTTTATGCTAATGCTTAATGACCAACCGGGCGCACAATCTTGGCCAATGACAGCGGCAACTTTCATCTTGATGCACAAAGAACAAGCTAACCCAGAGACAGCGAAAGAAGTGTTGAAATTCTTCCAATGGGGCTACCAACACGGCGATATCGCAACCAAACTTGGCTATGTACCAATGCCTGAAGGTGTTGTGAATATGGTTGAAACGATGTGGTCTAGCGATATTAAAGACGCAAAAGGCACACAAGTTTTCACTAAGTCATAAAAACAAAATTACTAAAGGTACTCGCTGAATGGTGAGTGCCTTTTCATGCTTGCTACCGTTTTAACCATTGCAATCCCCTTTTCATTGGATGCTGCAGCGTCAAATGAAAAGACGATTGATATTAAAAACACCTATCAGGATATTACTTTGAGCGTTTCATATTCTGCTTCGGCAGTGCCATCAAAAGGATTGTCTCACTTACGTGCAGATAACTTATTCCAAAAACTCAGCTTTGCCAGCGCATTGCTGATCACTGTATTAATGGTGGCATTATTTGCGTCATTAGTGGGTGGTGCGTTACCGGCTATTTCTCAATTTGGTTTAGGTTTTATTACCAGTACCGATTGGGATCCAGTTCAATCATTATACGGTGCAGCTAATGCGCTATACGGCACTATTATTTCAGCCGTGATAGCTGTGTTACTTGCGACACCGATTGGTATTGCGATTGCAATTTCACTGTCTGAACTTATGCCGAAATGGTTAGCAAAACCGATCAGCATTGCGATTGAATTACTCGCCGCTGTACCAAGCATCATTTACGGTATGTGGGGCTTATTCATTTTTGCACCTTGGTTTTCTGAAAACATTCAAATGTGGTTACTTGAGCACATCAGCCCACTTCCTGTAATAGGCGTATTATTTGAAGGCCCACCAATTGGGTTAGGCTTACTGACTTCTGGCATCATTCTCGCGATTATGATTTTGCCGATCTTAACTTCTCTAATTAAAGATGCATTAGCGACCGTACCAAACGTGTTGCGTGAATCATCTTACGGTATTGGCGCTCATTCTTATGAAGTGATTCTAAAAGTGCTTTTGCCTTCGATTAAAAGCTCGATTCTTGGCGCATTCATTCTGTCATTAGGCCGTGCACTTGGCGAAACGATGGCGATCACTTTTGTGGTTGGCGGTTCGCAAGACATCAACACATCTTTATTTATGCCTGCAACGTCAATTTCAGCCACGATTGCTGAGCAATTTAATGAAGCGACCGATCCTATGCATCTCGCTTCTTTACTTGAATTAGGTTTGGTGTTGTTCTTAATCACCTTCCTTGTGATGGGCTACGCTCGAATTCAACTTAGAAAAGGAGCAAAATAATGCCTTATTCTCAATCACTTACTCGCTCAGCATCAAACAGTCGCTCTCAATGGCGAACCATCAAAAGTAAATGTTTCCGCGGCTTATGCTATGGCGCAACAGGTGTGGGCTTACTTATTCTTGCCGTCATCTTATACAGCTTATTAACCAAAGGCTTACACGGACTGCATTGGTCTACCTTTACCGAATCCATGCCTAGCCCAGGTGGCGAAGGCGGTTTAGCCAATGCCATTGTCGGCAGCTTAATGATCAGCTTAGTGGGTATTGCGATTGCGATCCCAATTGGACTATTAGCTGGTACTTGGTTGTCTGAATACGGTAAAAACTCAAAATTGGCCGATACCATTCGTTTCTTAAACGGCATGCTAATGAGCTCCCCTTCTATCCTGATTGGTTTGTTTATTTACGAAATTTTCGTACAACCTTTTGGTGGATTTTCAGGTTGGGCGGGTGCAATTGCTCTTGCCATTATTGCTCTACCAATGATCATTTCAACAACAGAAGAAATGTTGAAGTTAGTACCGAAAACCATTCGTGAAGCAGGCGCAGGCATTGGTTTACCAAAATGGCGAGTTACCTTATCACTGAGTTACCGCAGCGTGGGAGCAGGGATATTGACGGGCATTTTATTGTCGTTTGCTCGCATTTCAGGTGAAACCGCCCCTCTACTTTTCACCGCATTAAACAACACGTTTATGTCGTTCAATATGAATGGCCCTATGGCGAATTTGCCAGTTACGATTTACCGCTTAGCGATGAGCCCTTATGACTCATGGAACGATCTAGCGTGGACTGGCGCACTGATCATCACAGTAGCAATCTTATTCCTAAATATTATTTCTCGATTTTTACCTGCTTGGTTGGCGAAATTTGCCCAACGTAAAAGCGCAAAGCAAAACGGATAACCCATTATGAATGCAACAGTAAGTCAATTTGAAAACGTTTCTGCAACAAGCAACGTAATTGCGATGAATACTTCAATGAATAAAACTAACGAAGCGTCTAATCATAAAGCACAAGCGATATCTGGCGATAAGCGTATGGATATTCAAGGTTTGAACTTTTTTTATGGGAAAGGAAAACAAGCCCTATTTGATATCAACTTACCGATTTATAACAACCAAGTAACGGCCATTATCGGTGCATCAGGTTGTGGTAAATCTACCCTACTTCGCACCATGAACCGCATTTATAACTTATATGATGAGCAATATGCGGAAGGTAAAATCCTCTTAGATGATGAAGATATTTTAGCTAGCGGTGTTGACCGTTACGCATTGCGCAGCAAAGTCGGCATGATTTTCCAAAAGCCAACTCCATTCCCAATGAGTATTTATGAAAACATCGCTTTTGGTATCCGTTTAAATGAAAAGCTCTCTAAAGCCGAAATGGATGCTCGCGTACAAGATGCACTGGAACATGCTCGCTTGTGGAAAGAAGTGAAAGATAAACTGCATGCTGATGCGATGGGATTGTCTGGCGGTCAGCAACAGCGTTTATGTATCGCTCGTACCATTGCGCTGCAACCTGAAGTAATTTTGATGGATGAACCCACATCTGCTTTAGACCCAATTGCGACTCAAGGCATCGAAAAGCTGATCACCAAGCTGCGCAAATCTTTCACTATTGTGATCGTGACGCACAATATGCAGCAAGCAAAACGTATCTCAGATAACACTGCTTTTATGCATTTAGGTAAATTAGTTGAATTTGGTGAAACCGAACAAATTTTCAATGCGCCAAAACAAACGATGACGGAAGAATACATCAGTGGTGAATTTGGCTAATTAAAGCACAAACACTGAAGCTGCAAGCTCTGTATTCCTCGCTCGCAGCTTCAAAGTTAATCAGTTTGTCATATTCCATTCATCCCTAAGGTGCATTCTGATAACCGCTACATTCTTAACCCATTCATATTGCAGGTGATCAGCAAGATTTACCTGTGTCATCTATGTTTCAAATCTCTGTAACATAACTGTCATATATCATACCTAAAGTAGCCCTTGTCAACTTAACGACTTAACGGCATGAAGCCAAAGGAAATGAAAGGTATGAAAAAGACAGTAATCAGCGCACTAGCCATTCTAGGCGCATTAACCGTAAACCCTGTATCAGCAAAAGAAACTATCTCAGCGGTAGGTTCAAGTAGTGTTACTCCGTTAATGGAAGTCTTTGCTGAAACCTATGCAAAAGCGAACCCAGATGTATTCATCGAAGTTCAAGGTCCTGGATCTTCTGCCGGCATTAAAGCGGCAAAAAACAATTCAGCGGACTTGGGTATGTCTTCTCGCGAATTAAAAGATGCAGAAAAAGAGCCAACACTGAAGGAAGAAGTAGTTGCTCGTGACGGTATCGCAGTTGTCGTTAACCCTAAAAACAAAATCAAAGGCTTAACAGCTGAAGAAGTAACAAAAATCTACAAAGGCGAAATCAACAACTGGAAAGATGTTGGTGGTGAAGATAAACCAATCGTCGCAATCACTCGTGATACAGCTTCTGGTACTCGTGGCGCATTCGAAGACATTCTTGGTCTGAAAATGAAAGTGAACGATATGGAAGTATCAGCTATCTCTCAACGTGCGCAAGTTGCTAATGGTAACGGTGGCTTGAAAACCATGGTCGCAAGCAATCCATACTCAATTGGCTATATCTCTCTAGGTACTGTTGATGAAACTGTTCACCCTCTTGCGATTGACGGTGTTGAAGCAAGTGTTGCTAACGTGAAAAACGGCTCTTACAAAGTGGCTCGTCCATTCCTAGTGCTTTACCACGAAGGCAAACCAAGCCCAACAGCTCAAAAATTCCTAGACTGGATGCTAACTAAAGATGCACAAAAGTTAGTTATTGCTAACGGCTACATCGACATCCACGAGTAAGAAACACTGAAATTTTAAATTCTTTGCTTAGCTCGAAAGGGCTAAGCATTTTATCCATTGAAATGGTTGTACTTTCTATCAAAACAACGTCTTTCAATTTGGATTTGCTGTACACCAACCGTTTGATTTATTGAAGTGAAAAACGGTTGAAACCACAACCATCGCCACTTTTATAGTGACAAAATTTGAAGAGTAAACGCTTATGAACTCTGTTGCCAACGTGCAAGTTTCGGCTTCGCAGAATACAGATCAAGCATCAAAAAGCCATGATCAGGTTGCTTTTAACAACGGTAATCTGAAAGAGAAAAAGCGGATTGATTGGAAAGAAAAAATCTTTCACGCTTTATTTCTAGGCAGTGCCGTTATTGGTATCGTTTCCCTCGCCCTTATTGCCTACTTTATCGTTGCAGAAAGTATTCCCGCTTTTAAAGCTGTGGGAGTTTCTGGCATCGTATTAGGTGATAACTGGCTTCCACCTGCGCTTTACGGCGTTTACACCATGATCATTGCCTCTGTGGTTTCCACCTTTGGCGCAGTTGTTCTTGGTGTGCCAATTGGTTTATTAACCGCTATCTTTATTGCTGAAATCGCACCAAAACGTGTGGCAGACATTATTCGTCCAGCAGTTGAATTATTGGCAGGTATTCCATCGGTGGTTTATGGCTTTTTTGGCCTTGTCATTATCGTTCCTCTTATCCAAGACATTTTTGAAGTACCAGCAGGTAACACCATTTTGGCTGGGATTATCGTGTTGGGTGTGATGATCCTACCAACAGTAATCACGGTATCGGAAACGTCAATTCGTGCCGTTCCACATGCATATAAAGAAGGTTCGCTGGCATTAGGCGCTTCAAAAACATTCACCATTTTCAAAATCCTCGTTCCAGCAGCTCGTTCAGGGATCATGACTGGCGTGATCTTAGGTATCGCTCGTGCATTAGGCGAAACCATGGCAATCATCATGGTAATGGGTAACGCCCCTGCTATGCCGCAAGGAATTTTAGATTCTGCCCGAACCCTAACCGCTAACATTGCGATTGAAATGTCTTACGCAAGTGGTATTCACGCTAACGCCCTTTATGCAACCGGCGTTGTGCTATTGGTATTTATTATGATGTTAAATGCAGCTCTTCTGTACCTTAACCGTCAGAAAGCGAGGTAATCAGCATGAAATTTGATAACGCAGAATTACTGAAATTAAAAAAACAACGCCAAATGAAAGACAACATTTTAAACGTCTTTATTTGGATTTCAGCTGGCTTAACCGTGGGCTTTTTGTTCTGGATTATTTGGTACATCCTAGCGAACGGCTTACAGCATGTAGATTGGAACTTCATCACTGACGACTACACGCGTACTGGTGATGAGCACGGCATTTTCCCTATGATCATTGCCACCATCTACATGGTTATTGCTTCGATTGCAGTCGCAGCGCCACTCGGCATTATGACCGCGATCTACTTAACCGAATACGCTAAACCAGGCAGTAAACTGGTTAAGGTTATCCGTTTTTGTACTGAATCATTGGCGGGTATTCCGTCGATCATTTTCGGTCTGTTCGGTATGACTTTCTTCGTTGCTGTACTTGGCTTTGGCTTCTCGATTTTATCGGGCGCATTAACCCTAAGTATTTTGATTCTGCCTGTCATCATCCGTACAACGGAAGAGTCATTAATGGCGGTATCACAAACCTACCGTGAAGGTTCTTACGGCTTAGGGGCATCAAAAATTTACACCATCTGGCGTTTGATTTTACCAAGTGCAATGCCGGGTATTTTAACTTCTGTCATCTTGAGTATTGGTCGTGTGATCGGTGAATCTGCACCTGTTTTCTTAACTGCAGGTATGGTGGCGCGTATTCCAGAATCGCTATTTGATTCAGGCCGTACGCTAACGGTTCACCTTTACAAACTGACTACTGAGCTATTTAGCGTTGAAGAATGGAACCAAGCTTACGGCACTGCAACCGTGCTGATCGTACTGGTTCTGGCTATCAACATGCTGACCAAATTTATCGGCAGCCGATTCAACAAAGCGAATTACTAATTAACCCAATAATCAACAGTGGCTTGAAAGTAAAGCGGCTGTTTAGAGAGATAGAATGATGAATAAATTTAACATTGAAAACCTTGATCTTTACTACGGTGAAAACCAAGCGTTAAAAAGCATTAATTTACCGATCCCACAAAAGCAAGTAACGGCATTAATCGGCCCTTCTGGTTGTGGTAAATCGACCCTACTTCGCTGTTTAAACCGCATGAATGACTTAATTGCTGGCGTAAAAATCACCGGCAAAGTAACCATGGATAACGAAGATATTTACGGCAACATTGATGTCTCTGACTTACGCATTAAAGTCGGCATGGTATTCCAAAAACCAAACCCATTCCCTATGAGCATTTACGAAAACGTGGCTTATGGTTTGCGCGCTCAAGGCATTAAAGACAAAAAGCAAATCGACATGGTGGTTGAACGTTCTCTACGTGGCGCGGCTTTATGGGATGAAGTAAAAGATCGTTTGAAATCACACGCATTTGGTCTTTCTGGTGGTCAGCAACAACGTTTATGTATTGCTCGCACCATCGCAATGCAACCTGATGTGATTTTGATGGATGAACCCACTTCTGCACTCGATCCAATTGCAACGCACAAGATCGAAGAATTGATGGAATCGTTGAAGAAAGAATTCACCATTGTGATCGTAACGCACTCAATGCAACAAGCTCGTCGTATTTCCGACCGCACCGCTTTCTTCTTAATGGGGGAATTAGTAGAGCACGACGATACGCAAATCATCTTTAGCAATCCAAAAGATGACCGTACTCAAGGCTATGTAAATGGTGACTTCGGTTAAATTTCCTTTGTATTAAAGCTTTCAACACTGCAATGACCATTACCTTTTATCCAAAGTAATTGGAGTTGCAGTGAGCGCAGTCAACAAAGCTGCAGATTCAAGTACGAAGGATAAAAAATAACTATAAAAAAGCGATGGAACACTTTGCCCCTTACCTTCAAGGGGCTTTTTTTCATTTTAAAAAAGGATTTAACCTCAATTCTGAATTATCTAAACCGCTTTACGGATCGGCTCTGATTGCCATTTTTCCTCCGTCCAAACACGGAAATCACTACCCGTTGGTGCTTGAGCCACACGCAATTTGAATTCAGGTAAAACGGCATAGATATGATCAAAAATATCTGACTGGATCTGCTCGTACTTCACCCATTCTGTCGTATTGGTAAAACAATAAATTTCTAATGCAATGCCCTCATAGGTTGGTGGTAACTGCCTTACCATCAAAGTCATGTCCTGACGAATCGATGGATGCGATTGCAGGTAGCGGTCTAAATACGCACGGAAGCTACCTAAGTTGGTTAACCGACGTCCATTCACTCGGAAGCTTTCATCAATATGATGCTCTTTGTTGTAGGTTGTGATTTCTTCAATCTTCGTCTTGATATAGTTTTCAAGATAATGTGCTCGGCTTAAATTCAACGCATCTTCTTTTGTCAAAAATTGCACGCTAGTGGCATCGATCAACACGCTACGTTTAATACGACGACCGCCTGATTCTGTCATCCCTTTCCAGTTTTTGAATGAATCGGAAATCAAAGCATAAGCAGGAATGGTGGTAATGGTTTTATCCCAGTTTTGAACTTTAACCGTGGTTAAGCTAATGTCGATCACATCACCATCCGCACCATATTTTGGCATTTCAAGCCAATCCCCCACACTCAGCATTTTATTGGCAGAAAGTTGCACACCCGCCACTAAACCTAAAATTGGATCTTTAAACACCAACATAAACACAGCGGTCAATGCACCCAAACCACTCAAGAGAATGACAGGTGATTTATCTAATAATACCGAAGTGAAGAGTAAAGCTGCGATGATGAAAACGATGATTTTAAGGCTTTGAATCCCACCTTTTACGGGAATATTGCGCCCAATTTGAGTGCGGTTCAGTGTAATTTCAATGACGTTTAATAAGGAGAACAGCGACAACATAGCGAAGAAGATAATCCACAAACCAACACTTGTGAGAATAACATCTCGTGTAACACTGTCATTTGAAAGCCACAAGTTAGCTTGAATGCCAATCACGACACCTTGGATCACCAGCGCAATTCGGTTAAATAAATTACTACTGAATAAAGTATGTCGCCACGTAACTTTTGACTTATCGGCTTGATGTTTTAACCACACCAAAACACCACGATGCAGCACAAAGTGAATCACCACTGCAATCAGAAAAATGAGCCCAAGCGCTTCGCCTAGCTCAATAAGACGTGAAAATTCGATGTTGTAACGACTGAGCCAATCATTAAATGATGCCAGCATAAAACCACCTCTGTTACATAAATGTTGATGGTTTTATCTTATCGGTTATCGTTACAAAGTTACACCTAGGTAAGGCTTATGAATCATTACGTTACATTTTAATCCATGCCAAAGGTTGAATTAACAAGTTTCTCGGCTACAGATCTCGCCCAAGGTCGTTTGAGATGCCTGTTTACCAAAAATTTTACTCTTTTGTGCTAAGAATAATTCTGCGGTGGAAATCGCATCAACCAAGGCATTGTGAGCATTATAAACCGGTAAGAAATAGCGGCTTCGCACATCATTAAGCTGTAGTTCTAAAGCTGTCGATTTATGATGGAAGGTACAATATTTCTCAATTTTTAGAGTATCTAGCCAGATGATCGGCAACTCTTGCATGCCATACCTTCTGTTCAAATAGGCATGAATAAAACTGCGTTCAATAACCGAACCATGCGCCATCACAACTTTACCGGCCATTTTGTCAAACAAGCGATTCATAGCGGCATCAAGTTGATCACCTTCGATCAGCATTTGCGGCGTAATATGGTTAATGACTGCACTTTCAGCTTTGATCTTTTGATTCGCATCCACAAAACAATGAGCTGCGGTGTCCATATCAATTTGATTATGCAGCATTTGAATATTGCCAATACTCAATAAGCTGTCTTGTTCGGGATTTAAACCTGTAGTCTCGAAATCCAGCACCAAAAATTCTACTTCTTTCAAGTTCAAATCTGGAGATGGCAACGGTGTTTCAAGCAGTTTAATCAACTCTACAGAAGCATTGGCTGGAATAACACATTCTTGTCTTTGCTTTTCAATCCTGACAATTGGGTGAAAATACTTTTTAATTGCCTTTAACATGGTTCGTCCTGAATACTGGTATCAAATGTTGCTTATGCTTTGTTGCCTATGCAATTTTTGCTAATGCTTTCTTATGCTTTAGTAAAACGGATTTTTGCGCCGTCTTGCAGTTCATTAATGATCTTAAATGCGTCTTTTAAATGCTTACGTTCAAAGCTGCTAAAGCGTTTTGGATCAATATGGTTATCGGGCTTTTTGCCTAACTTCAATGATTCATTTTGGTGAGTAAAGCGCACTTGAGTGATAAAACGGTAAGCACCAATTATGTTTTTGTAGTTGTTTTCGGTCATTTTTCCTTGCTCGTAAGCATAGGTAAAACGTTCTTCCGTTCCGGTTAATGTACCTTTAGCCGCCAAGCTATAAATACGAGCTAAATCAATAATCAAATTCAATGCGTATTTTTTGATATTTAATGTGTGTGAGTTATCACCGGTTTTTTCGAGCACAAGGTTATTAAAGATCCCCAAAGGTGGTTGGGTTTCAGTCGCATCTCGTACTAATGACGGAATAAACTGATGACTTTTTTCAATACATTGATGTAAATGCTGCTGTAATTCTGTCACCAATTCGGCATTACCATGAATCGCTCGCACTTCTAAGAACACGCTGATGTTAAGTAGCTTGTTGTATTCTGGTGCTCCAACCCACTTACGATAGTATTCCTTCCAACGAGATAGCGGCTGACACCATTTCGGCGTGGCGGCCATATATTTGCCATCACATAATGGATAACCGCACGCATCCAATCCGTTACACACCATCATGGCAAGGTGTGTGAAATAGCTCATATCCGCTTGCGTAGCTGAATCATCGATAATCAATGCGCTGTCTTGATCGGAAAGCAAATGCACTTCGTTACGAGCATGAGAACCAGCGACAATCCAAGCGTAATCACAAGGTGCAGGGCCAAGGGTATCTTCAGCAAGTTGAATAATGCGGCGATTGAACGCATCCATGATCATCGTCATCACAGAAGCGGTAATAGTCGAACTGACTTGGCTTTCAACAAGCGATGAGAAAATGGTTTTTCGTTCTTCTTTCAGCATTTTCAACGCTTCAATCGAATTTGAATATTTGATCTTCTCGATTAAGAACAAGGCTTGTGTTCGGTGGTTATGAACCAGATGCGTTGTCGTGATTAAGCCTTTCACTTGGCTACCCTGAACCACTGGCAAGCAACGAATATTGAATTGCAGCATCAAGGAAATGGCTTCTAACACGGTTGAATCTGATTGAATGAATTTAGGGTTAACCGTCATCACCGTTGAAATAGCTTGATCAGTATCTACGCCTTTCGATACAACGCGTGTTGTCATATCTCGGTCTGTGATCAAGCCAACGATATCGTCACTATCTTTAACAACTGCGCAAGACGAGCGCATGTCACCCGACATTAAGGCGGCAACTTGTTTAATGCTAGTATCTTTGCTTACTATCGCAATGTTCTCACTGGCAATTTCTGAAACCTTGCGATAATACGGACCTTTGCCATTAGGCATAACATGATACAAAGCCGAATTTAAACGGGCACGGGCTTTGGTATCAAAATATTCAGAATAATGAGGATTGCGTTCTAGCAGGTATTGCAAAATGGAGTGTGGGATAAGGTACAGCAAACTATCGGTTAATGCTGTTGCGGTATAACCATCTTCACTATCAGAAAGTGGCGCTAAGAAAGTAAAACCAAATTGGTCGTCCTCCCCTAATCTTGCGCGCAATGAGCCATCTTTCATGCGTTGCTCAATTGCGCCGGTACGGATGATATACAAAAAACGGTCATCACAGTCAGAACTGAAATGTATGTCTTCGCCTTTTGAAAGGTAAGTGATTTTAACTTTTTTAACCACTTCTTTTACGTCGTCTTCCGGCATCTTATCGAAAGGATCGATTCGAGATACGAAATCGTAAATATTCGGAAGTAACGCATTGCACATATTATCCACCAGCCTTGATATGAACTTTCCTTAAATTTGGAAGAACATTATCAAAACGAGGTTTCAAATATTATAAAAACAATTAAAAGTTTGACGGAGCGCACAAAATTCGATCACAAATCTTCCGATTTATTCACTCTCAAGCATTTTTCAAGACGATAATATACCGCTTCATCAATCTCATCTTGCATGCGTAAGAATTCACCATTAGTGATTAAGCCTGCTTGTTTCCAGCCAGCTCGTGTTCCTATCGCAAACTGACGCAATTCCGAAATCATCCATTGATCCCAATTTTTAATCGATTCAAGAATGCTGGCGTGAAATTCCAGAGCCATCTCACGTGTTATCGGTTCGTAATAGCGAGCAGAATCTATGTCGTAAACATTGCCTCTCCATTTATGCTTTTTGAACTCTAAGCTTCTATACAACACTTCATTTCTTTCACTATAACCAGTCACAAGATCAATCGTTTTACGGTTTTCTGATTCTTCTTTTGTCAATCTTTCCAGATAATTTGAGATAAATGGAATTTTGAATTTAGTTAACATTCGGTGCACCTCTTAATCACGCTTCCTTGATTTATTGAACCTTTTCCTATGAAGTCCTATGAAGATCTTTGCCAACGAAAAGGAGACCTGCCAATTTGAAAACACCTGTCACAACATTTACCCAAACAAAATGGATATAAAAAATTCAGGTAAAAAGTAAGACCGTCTAACTTAACTAATAATTTCAAACAATTAAGTATAAATGTGACGTTTTTATGAACATTAACAATAAATATCAGCGCTGAGATGTAATCGATTACAGGCAGGACAAGGGTTGCAAGGCTATGACGGGTTTTGAAAAAAATGAAGGCGACTCGAAATAATTCGGTCGCCTTCGTTTTTTAAGTCAATTTTTGTGATCTTAAACACATGATTTATGTGCGAAATTCACAGCATGAAAATAGATCTCAAGAATTAGAATCTAACTCAATTCCTCAAGATGCTTCTAGCATTGGGTATTCTTTATAACCCATTTGTTCTGAGATGTTTTTGCATGCTGTTTGCAATATGTTCACGTAGTAAGACATACGGTTCACATCAAAACGGATGGTCGGGAATGAAATCGACAAACCTGCAACCACATTACCAAAGCGATCAAATACCGGTGCACCAATACAACGTAAGCCAGGCTCTTGTTCTTCGTTATCTTCAGCGTAACCTTGGGCTTTAACTTGTTTCAACTCTGCAAGTAGTTGCTCAACATTTTCATGAGTTTTTGGTGTGTGCTTAATAAAAGTGATGTCTTTTAACGCATTACGAACAAAAGCTTCATCACGATCAGCCAATAGCACTTTACCAATAGCTGTACTGTATAAAGGGTTACGACGACCAATACGCGATTGCATGCGTAGGTTGTAACCAGAATCGATCTTATGGATGTAGATGATATGGTCGTGGTCCAAAGCACCTAAGTGTAATGCTTCATTTGTTTGCTCTGAAATATGACGCATCTCTTTATCTGCAAGAGAAATAAGATCAACGTACTCTAACGATTTCGCACCCACTTCAAACAGTTTCAAAGTAAGAGAGTACTTATCAGCTTCGCCTTCTTGAGCCACATAACCCAAGGTTTTCATGGTTTGTAAGAAACGATAAGTGGTGCTTTTCGACATCATTAGTCTTTGAGACAACTCTGTAATGCCGATATCTTTTTGCTCACCCAATGCTTGTAAGATACCAAAGACCTTTAGTACGGATGAGACTGCATCTGGTTGCTTACCTTTATCCATAATTCAAATTTACCTTCTTTATTACACCCAGTAAGGGGTAGATGTTCTTATTATGTTTATGAATTACTATTCTAGCTGCATGTCATTTTTTTTAAAACACACACATCAAAAAAATGAAACACAACGCATACTATTTCCATAAATCAGACATACGTCACTATTATTGAAACAGCTTTTTAAAAATTATTGAAAAGCAGTTTTGATATTGCTAATGTAAGAATACAAGAAAAAAACACCCTATTAATTTATTGCCCTATTAGGCACAAAAGGAAATGAATATGATTCTTAACGCATTCAATCTAGAAGGCAAAGTAGCCATCGTAACAGGTTGTGACACTGGTCTTGGTCAAGGTATGGCTTTAGGTTTAGCTCAAGCTGGTTGTAAAGTAGTTGGTGTTAACTACCTTGAACCAACTGATACTATCGAAAAAATGAAAGAAGCTGGCCACACATTCCTTGATGTTCGCGCTAACCTTCTAAAACAAGAAGATATTCCAAACATCATCGAAAGTGCTGTTAAAGAATTTGGCAAAGTAGATATCCTAGTAAACAACGCAGGTATCATTCGCCGTGAAGACGCAATCGAATTCTCAGAGCAAAACTGGGATGACGTAATGAACATCAACTCTAAAACTGTGTTCTTTATGTCTCAAGCAGCTGCAAAACAATTCATCAAGCAAGGTACTGGCGGTAAAATCATCAGCATCGCATCTATGCTTTCTTACCAAGGCGGTATCCGCGTACCTTCTTACACTGCATCTAAGAGTGCGGTTATGGGTATCACTCGCGCAATGGCGAATGAGTGGGCTAAACACAACATCAACGTTAACGCAATTGCACCGGGTTACATGGCAACAAACAACACTGCTGCACTGATTGCTGACGAAGAGCGTAACAAAGCTATCCTAGAGCGTATTCCTGCTGACCGTTGGGGTACTCCAGAAGACGTTGCTGGCCCATGTGTGTTCCTAGCATCAGAAGCTTCAAACTACATCAATGGTTACACTGTTGCTGTAGACGGTGGTTGGTTAGCTCGCTAATAACAGATTTAGCAGTAAAAGACTTACCAATATCAAGCAAACTGATACTAAAATGATTAGTATCAGTTTGTGATCAAAGGAAAAAGAATATGTTCGTATACAATAAAGACGTTGTTCTAGAAGACCTAGGTGATGGCATCAAACGTAAGATCCTTGCGTACAGCGATAACATCATGTCGGTTGAAGTTCATTTTGAAGAAGGTGCTGTTGGTACTCTTCATAATCACCCACATGAGCAATTAACTTACGTTTTATCTGGTGAATTCGAATTCACTATCGGTGATGAAACTAAAATTGTAAAAGCGGGTGATGCTCTTTACAAAAAACCAGATGTAATGCACGGCTGCACATGCTTGAAAGCTGGCGTATTACTAGACAACTTCACACCAATGCGTAAAGACTTCGTTGCTTAATTTTAAAACAACCAAGTAAACGTATTGAGTTAATAAAATCCTAACGGTCATGCAATGTAATGGCTGTTTATTTAAAAATTATTTCCCTGGAGAAATTCAATGAAAATTGCACTAATGATGGAAAACAGCCAAGCTGGCAAAAACGCAACTATTCTTAACGAACTAAAAAGCGTAGTTGAGCCACTAGGTCACTCTGTTGCTAACGTTGGTATGAGCGATGAAAACGATCATCACCTAACTTACATCCATCTTGGTATCCAAGCGAGCATTCTACTTAACTCTAAAGCAGTAGATTTCGTTGTTTCTGGTTGTGGTACTGGCCAAGGCGCAATGATGTCTCTAAACCTACACCCAGGCGTTGCTTGTGGTTACTGCCTAGATCCATCTGATGCTTTCCTATTCAACCAAATCAACAACGGTAACGCACTTTCTCTAGCGTTCGCTAAAGGTTTTGGTTGGGCTGCTGAATTGAACGCTCGTTACATCTTCGAAAAAGCGTTCACTGGTCCACGTGGTGAAGGTTACCCAGTAGAGCGTAAAGAACCACAAGTTCGCAACGCAGGTATCCTAAGCGAAGTTAAAGCTGCAGTATGTAAAGCTGACTACCTAGACACTCTACGTGCTATCGACAAAGAACTAGTGAAAACTGCCGTAACTGGCGAGCGTTTCCAAAAATGTTTCTTCGACAACTGCCAAGATGATTCAATCAAAGCATTCGTTAAAGAAATCCTAGCGTAATTTACGCTAAACGCCAGCTAGGTGTTTATTCACTTAGCTGGCAAATCTTTAGTCGTCATTGCCCTCATGATGCGACTAAAGATTGCAGATGTTAGTATCATCGCACACCTTTATTTATCGATTCACATCGACACCTTGAGAAATCAATCTTAGTAACTCTTTTTGCCGATCTTTCCTGATCGGTTTTTTTTTAACTGAAATAAATCAAAATTTGACCAACGAGCTCACAATGAAACAGAAACCTAGTATTGCTGTTCTATTAGATGATGGCTTTGAAATTGCGGAAGCCATGATTTGTATTGATATGCTGCGCCGTACTCTAATTGATGTTGACGTCATATCTTGTTCTAACAATAAACAGCTCCTCTCCTACTTTAATATTCCAATTCAAACCGATTCTACCCTAGAAGAACGCATAGAAAACACCTACGATGCGGTTCTACTTCCTGGCGGCCCTAAAGGCACAGATAACCTTACTGCTAATCCTCAAGTAATTAAATTCGTGCAACGTCACCTTGCGGCCGGCAGCTATATTTGCGCTTTATGCTCTGCTGGAGCCAAGGTTCTTGCTGGACATAACTTGCTCGGCGAACATAAATACACATCAAGCTTAAATTTAACCGACAAGTTTACCGATGGTCGTTATTGCGAAGATGATGTAGTGATTGATGGGCAATTCATCACAGGGCGTGGGCTTGGTGTCAGCTTTGAGTTTGCATTAACTATCGCTCAAACATTACATAAAGACAGCGACCAAAAAGAAAAAGACGAAGTGGATTATCAAGCAGATCACATCTTTTTCAAACATTGGGCGACGTTCAATAAGTAACCTGACTTTTGAATAAACTTGAACAAAACAAAAAAGCGATGGTCAGAGCACATTCTCACCATCGCTTCATTTTTCATTAAGAGTAAAAAATTACCAGTAAGGTTTCCAAGATTCTGAAATGCGAGTTAGCGCTTCAACAAAGAAGTAATCACCCCAACTTGAACATTCATCGACACCTTTCTCACTCGCTAAGTGATAAACCGAATGCTTAAGCAAGCCGTTACATTCTTCATCTTCTTTAGCTAAGTAATCTTTACATAAAGAAGCCATCATAAAGTAAGCACGATTTTGATAACGTTCGCGGTCAGGATCTGTGATTGGTAAACACTTCGCCAACTCCAACAAACCACAAACCGCAATCGCAGCTGAAGAACTATCACGTAGCGCATTGGTGTTCAATAAAGCTAAATCCCAGTGACAAACATCATCTTCTGGTAAGCGGTTTAAGAAGTAATTTGCTACTTTCTTTGAAGCTTCAATCATGCGCTTATCGCCAGTATATTGATAGCTCAATAAGAAACCATAAATACCCCATGCTTGACCACGAGACCAACAAGAATCATCAGCATAACCTTGTTGTGTATTGCCATAACGTGCTTCACCGGTGTTTATATCCATGTAGTAGGTATGGAACGTCGATGCATCATCACGAATTAAATAGGTTACCGCTTGTTCAACATGAGCTTTCGCTGCCTCAGCAAAGCGTTGATCACCTGTTTGTTCTGTCGCCCAGTAAAGCAAAGGCAAATTCATATTACAGTCAATGATCATACGGCCAGATTGCTCAGGGTCGGATAAATCGCCCCAGGCTTGAATGATTTTGGCCTTTTCATGGAATCGTTCAAGTAATGCTTCAGCAGCTAATAATGCGAAACCTCGAGCTTCTCTATTGCCCGTCAAACGCCAATCTGCAACACAAGATAAAGTATATAAGAAACCTAAATCGTGAGTTTGAGTATCGGTCCGAGTTGCAATTCGATGGCCAAATGAAGCGACATTTTCACGAGCTAATGTTTTATAGCTTTCATCACCCGTTAACTCATAAGCTAACCATAGTTGCCCTGTCCAAAAACTGGTTGTCCATTCAACATTATCTGTAATTGGATAAAAACCATTTTTGCAGGTTTCCGCAGGGAATTGATTGCCAAAAGTTTTCATATTGCGTTTGATTAAACTCAATACACGTGATTTAGCTTCTTCTATTACTGGAAATAGGTTTTGAGGATTGATGTTTTCTTTATCCGTAAATTCTAATTTTTCCAGTACAACATTTTCTAACATGGTATTTCCTTAATAATTAAATCTTAGCAACTCGGCCTTGCTGTTGAAGCTTTTTTGATTGGCAAGTTGATAGTGTAAACATTGAAATTGCAGTAAATAGCAGAACGACTGAACCCATGATGACGTATGTTTTCTCGAATCCAATTACGTCGTATAAATGACCTACAGGTTGTGAAATCACGACGCTACCGACATAAATCATGGCTTGGTAACCCAGCAGGTACATGGTCGCATTCACTCGTTTATCAAAATGCTCTGCAATATATTTGAATACTGAAACCAGTAATAATGAGATTTCTAAACCGTATAGAGGTTTGATAACTGAAATGAGTAAGTGGCTGTCGCATAGGCCAGAAATGATCAAACGACCTCCAACCAACATGCCAACGAAAATCAAACCACGTTTTGCACCAATATAGTTAACCAAAGCAGGAATAATCATATACATGAAGAATTCTGTGCCAGACTGAACTGTGCTCAAGTAACCAAAAATTTTAGTGCCTTGCTCTTCTGTTGAGAAGAAAGTAACGAAATAGCGAGAGAACTGTTGTTCAGCTACAAACATTACCCAAGCCACGCCCATTACATAAAGGCAGAAGCTCCAGAATTTTTTTGATTTTAGAAGGTCAATAACATCAGCAAACACGATTTTTTCTTTTGAAATAACCGCATCATAATTTTTGCTGTTTAAATCCACTTTCAAGCTAAATAAAAGTACAAGCATGATGACCGAAGCCACGCTACCCATAATAAAGTTATAGCTAGGATTAATGTTAAACAATAAGCCAGAGAAGCTTGATGCAACCGCCCAACCAAGTGAGCCCCACATTCTAATTTGACCAAATTCCAAATCATTCAATCGACCAAAACGATCACTAAAAGATTCACAAGCCGCCACACCCGCATACCAAGCAAAACTTAGGTAGATAGCACCGACAACAACACCCGCTATTGTGTTTGCAATCAACAGCGGCTCATAAATGTAGATAAAGAATGGCCCCATTAATGCCGACATGCCAACAACAAAATAGAGCAGATGTTTCTTCATGCCTATTTTATCCATGATGTAGCCATAAACTGGTTTCATTAACACCGCAAAGATACCATTCACGGCAAAAACTAGACCGATTTGACTACCAGTTAAGTTTACTTTTTGGCCTAGCCAGATTGCGAGCAAGCCAATACTTGCAGCCCAAGTAAAGAAATATAAAAATATAAAGGCACTTATTTTATAATAATTCGGATTTTTGCATGTAGGTTGCATAGGTTTCACCATTCTATTTTAATTAATTCATTATTAAATTCGACTTTAATTCCATCGCTATTTACAACGACTGATGGTTGATGTTTCTTGTCAATTTGTTCCGTGCCACCACGAACTGCACACGAGAGAATATGAGTTCCAATATCTAACTTCCCTTGAATGGTTGGAATAATATTAACTTCAGGGAATAAAATATTATTATTAGGTGGTGTAACTATATGTTCGTATTGGTAATCGGTTTCTTGTGTAAAAGAGATAATTTCACTCACAAGATCTGCAGACTGAATCCATTGGTCGTGAATTTGTGCAGAATGTTTTTGATATGGCAGAGCAAACCCACCTTCGACATAATCCACAACCCGTTGATTATTAATTCGGTGCACTCGAACATGCCATGCTTCACAAGCAATAAGCCAAGTTTCAATCTCGACATCGTGCCAAGGAAGCCATTTTGAATAAATATAGTTTTCGTGAACGCTCACCAAGTCACATTCACGGCGGGTTCTATAATGACCGTCACATTCTGAAAGAAGTAACGTTGAATCAGGTGATGCATGCATTTTACCAACACGACCACGTTCTAAAGTAAAACCAAACTTAGTTGAGTAAGCAAACTTGCCATATTTTGCAGTAGTATTAACGTAATTGTTCAGCTCAACTTGACCAGCGGTAAGCATATAGACATTATCGTCGTGCTGATTATGGACAATCAATTGCTGTGCATGAGGAATAGCACATGAATTTAATGTTGGTAATTCTTCTTGCTCCACATGCCAAAATGGATGTTCTTCTGGAAGAGCTAAAAGCAAATAGGTTTTTAATGACCAGTATGGCGAACCAGGTGAATTATAATCTTCCGCCATAATTAAATTCGGATAAGCATAACCAATATTTAAAATGCCATCTCGAGTAAATATATCTTGATTAAACCACCATTTAAGATGTCTAAAAATAATGCCTTTAATTTGCCCTAATGGCAGAACATCAAGCTCAGCAAATACAATTGCACTCCAAAAAGCGACTTGTGAAAATCGGTATACTAAGCTACGGCCAAATGGAAGTGATGAACCATCTTTAGAACTAAAATAAATAAAATCCTGTGCAAATAATGCTGCTCTTTGTTGTAATTCTTTACAGCGAACAGGATCAACATCCATCATTAACTTGCTATAAACCAAACCGTAATAATGAAATGCCATTGAAATATAGTAATCTTTCGGTCTTCCTACCCCGTCGCTATACCAACCATCTCCTAAGTAATAGGCGTCCATTTTCTCTAAACGGCTAGCAACTTCTTTTTTATCCCAATCCAAACCAGCATTTTTAAAGCCAGCGTGCACCATGACAGAAAAGAAATTCCAATTACTGTCCGGCATAACAGAACCCGTGATCTGAGAAAGCCATTTATGCAAATTTTTGATTTCCTGTGCAGAAAATTCATCAACTAGCTTTTGACCAAGTAGTCCAAATCCCAATCCAAATGATGCCATTTCAACTAAGCGCTGATCGTAATCTTCCGTTTCTCCCCAATATTGAGGATGTTGTGGATCAACGCCGTTTTTAATCGCTTGAATAACGTCTGGCCAATATTCTGGCTTATCTGAATGAGCAACCAGTGGGAACAAACCCCAAAATGAACGAGAAAGAGCTTCCATCTTGGCAATCTCTGCGCCGTAGTGAGCACAAGTTACATCAAGCTCAATACCTGAGTTACCGCTGATATGTTGCTTATAAAGGTTATCCAACATAAAGCGCAATGAATGAATTAAATCTTGTCGAGTTTCTAGTGGCTGATGAGCAAGTGGTCTTAACATGATGAAGGCTCTCGTATTCAGGAATGACAGTGAGAGTAAAAAACATCCCAATGCCATTTCGAGAGCTTAATCACAAAAGATAGAGACCAATGAACTAATGATTTTAAAAATATAAAATCTTGGTTTATTTTGCTTCTCAATCTAGCAAAAATTGAATTCTATTGTCCTATGCAGAAACATCATTCAGACAGTTCTCTTGAAATAATCAGCTTAGATGAACTTCCTGCTTCTTTTTCTCGATTTCATACCAAAGCCGTGCATTATTACCATTGGCATCAATGTATTGAGGTTTTATTTATCGAAGAAGGTTACGGTGTTGTTAGCGTAGACAACAAAACATTTACAGCAAAGCCAGGACGATTATTCATTTTTCCGCCATTCAAACTGCACAAAATAAATATCAGTGATGAGGAAAATCAGCTTTATAAACGAACTATTTTGCACTTTGAAGCTGCAGATATAATCCGACGATTAGAGCGATTTCCTGCACATAAGAATTCAATTATTGCTATGAACACGGTCGATTCTGAAGCCTGCATTTATGACTTTTCAGATGATGTAGCGAGCATGGGATTTTTACTGAAAAACTATGAAAGGTTACTCAATCAAACACAAACTGCTTCCGAGCATATTACAAGTTTGATTTTAAGCTTGTTGGATTTGCTACCGGTTGAGCAATCCACTGTCCAACCGATGAAAAAAAGCTTGGCTAATGATGTGATTTATTGGATCGATCAAAATTATATGCACAAATTTCATCTTGATGATCTTGCTAAATCTCTCAATTATTCAGCAAGTTATGTATGCAAGCGTTTTAAAAGTGAAACAGGTGAACAAATTCACCAATTTTTACTTATTCGACGTATCAGACAAGCGTGTGAACTTCTGCGCAACACGACAAACAGTATTCAAGACGTGGCTTTACAAGTCGGTTTTGCTGAGCCCACCTATTTCATCAAACAATTTAAAAGTCTAATCGGTGTAACCCCACTTCAATACAGAAAGAAACAGTCAATTCTGTAACAGTGAGCCCATCAAAAAGTAAAAAAATTAGATAAAAAAGTGATCTACCCTAGAACTTTATGAAACTATGTTTCAATTTTATTGACCATAGAGATTTAAATGCTAATAATGGCAATAGTATTTTTATAGGAGAATTTTTATGCAAGTCAATCGTGTTGCCGTCATTGGCGAGTGCATGGTCGAGCTACAAAAAGCCGGCGACGATCTTTACAAGCAAAGCTTTGGTGGTGATACCTTAAACACTGCGCTTTACCTTTCTCGTTTAACCAATGAAAAAATCACAACTTCTTATGTAACTGGTTTAGGTAAAGATTCTTTCAGCCAAGCAATGTTAGAAGCGTGGCAACAAGAAAACATCGATACAACGCACGTTCATATTTCAGATACAAAATTACCTGGCTTGTATTCTATTTCAACCACTCCAGATGGCGAGCGCACTTTCCAATACTGGCGCAGCGATGCAGCAGCTCGTTACTGGTTGCTAGAGAAAAAACTTGATGTCGTAATGGAAGAATTAAGCGACTATCAAATGATTTACCTAAGTGGTGTAAGCCTTGCGATTTTGCCTGAAGAAGCACTACAAAAACTGATGATTGTATTGAAAGCCTGCAAACAAAAAGGCTGCAAAATTGCGTTTGATAACAACTATCGTCCTAAGTTATGGGCTAGCAAAGAAAAAGCTCAAGCCGCATACCGTTCAGTATTATCACTAGCAGATATGGCATTCTTAACTTATGAAGATGAAGAAATGCTATATGGTGACACAAGTGAACAACAAGCGATTGACCGCACTAAAGCATTTGGCGTAACTGAAATCGTGATCAAACGTGGTGCTGAACCTTGCATGGTTATCACTGAAGATGAAACCATTGAAGTGCCAGCGCAAAAAGTGACAAACGTAATTGATACAACCGCAGCTGGTGACTCTTTCAGCGCAGGTTATTTAGCAAAACGTTTAACCGGCGGTAGCGCTGAAGATTCAGCAAAAATGGGTCATAAATTAGCTGGTACTGTAATTTGTTTCCGCGGCGCAGTTATCCCTGCGAATGAAACACCGGCTCTGATTTAATCGAATTTATAGATTTAATCAAATTTATAGCTTTAAACAAATTTATAGTCTGTTCTGAGCCGGTTAAGTCCGAGCTCAGAATGCGTTCAAAAAATTAAAAGGAAAAAACCATGTCTACAATTAAACAGCGTCTAAGCGAAGTTAAAGTTGTTCCTGTTATCGCAATTAAAGATGCTGACAAAGCAGTTAAACTTGCAAAAGTATTAGTTGAAAACGGCCTACCATGTGCAGAAGTAACTTTCCGTACAGAAGCTGCATTCCAAGCAATCAAAAACATGCGTGCAGCATACCCTGACATGCTAATCGGTTCTGGTACTGTTCTAACAACTAAGCAAGTTGATGAGTCTATCGAAGCAGGTGTAGATTTCGTAGTTAGCCCAGGCCTAAACCCAACTACCGTTAAATACTGTCAACAACGTGGCGTAACTATCGTTCCAGGTGTTAACAACCCAAGCCTTGTTGAGCAAGCTATGGAACTGGGTCTAGATACTCTAAAATTCTTCCCTGCTGAACCTTCAGGTGGCGTAAACATGCTTAAAGCACTGACTGCTGTTTACCCAATTAGCTTCATGCCAACAGGCGGCGTTAACCCTAAAAACGTGAACGATTACCTATCTATCCCAGCAGTATTTGCTTGTGGTGGCACTTGGATGATCCCTAACGATCTAATCGACAACGAAAAATGGGATGAACTAGCTGAATTAGTACGTGGCGTTGCTGCTATTGTTGCTTAATGCAAAGTTCGCTTAATTTCCGTCTTTCTTAAGCAATAACAATCACTTAAGAAACGATAAAATGAGAAGCTCTGTTATGTTTATTGATTAAGCAAACAGAGCTTTTTTTAGAGATAAGCTGCATTTATAAAAGACTAGCTAAATCAATAACTCGCAAGATCAATCTGTAACAGAATCCTTTATCAACCATGTTCAAAAATTCAGCTCTAAAATTCTAATTTCAGTTTCCAATCAAAACTGGTTTTTCGTCATATTTCGGAATAAGAAAAAAGACTTTTTAATATCCATTCGCAGGTAAACATCTGGTTCTATTTCTTTGATTTCCATAACCCAAGCACACAACTGGTCATAGGCCTGATAAAGAGAATGGGTAGTTAATCGACGCGTATTTTTTCTTTGCTTACCGTTATAGGTAACTTGAGCAATCAATAGCGGAATACCGTCACGTTGCCCTATACGCATGCCTTTGATCATACCATCTTTATCAAACAGCTTATTATGGCTAAGCTCATGTCGAGCAAGCCTAATTTTACGACGTCTATCTAAATCTGCCTGATATTTTTGTGCCGCCTCCAAAGCCGCTTCCTGAGAGCCAAAATCTTTAAACGAAAAGTAACGCTGTTCATTTAAGATCTTATCTTGAACACGCCAACGCATTGGAGCTATCTTGTTTGGATGTAAACCGATCATAGAAAATAGATTTTATAAACGAATAATGGAAGTTTGCGATAAGTTAGAATCATAGCACATCAACTCTTTGTTTTTTACACTAGAATCTATCCAACAATAAGAAATACTTAAAATTTTTAAACTTGTACGGGGGAATAATAATGAGCGGAGATATTTTTGCTGAACTAGACGATGTCATCCATCACGAGGAACATTTTGAGCATCACCATTCATTCGACCAAAAAGTATTATTGGCAAACGTATTAGAAAAACGCAAATCCGTAGTGATGGAGCTGAAAGGTTATCTACACACTTATGATTTAGAAAAAACTGCAACTCGCCACGAAGTGAAAGAACGCTTTTCAGAAGAAGATTACAACCGAGCCTGCGTTCTTATCGGCAAACTAAAAGCTTACAGCCAAGTGGTAAATCTGATTGGTGTGGCAACTCATCGCTAAACTTCCGTTATTTTCATTCTCTCGCCATTGGTATTGAGTAGTCTGAATGGATACTTAACGAGGTATTAAAGCCGATAACTAGTTTAGTAAGTGCTGGTATTATAATCTGTACTAAATAGCCATAACCCTAGAATTATGGCTATTTTCTTCAGGGGACTAATTTTGATTGTTAACAATAAGTTGTGGCAATTTATCCTCAAAACTGGCTGCAATCGAAGACGTGGATATCGACGAATCAGCATCATCAAATGAGCTCATTGCTTGAACAAGTAACCCAGTTTCAGCCTCACGGTATTCTGGAATGTCAAAAGGCGAAGTTACCGTATCGTCATCAAGTACAATGTTTTCTATAAAATTCGTATCATCTGTATACCCATTGACTATGGTAATTGAGTCTCCAGAATGAGCGCCGTTAATGTATAGGATCATATTGTCGCCATCACGATAGGAACTTAAATTACTTAAAGAAATACCTTCACTAAACTCAATACGATCCTTTTGCGAGTTGTGATATCCATAGTCTGTTATGGTGTCGTGGCCGTCGCCCTGGTTAAACACGTACACATTATTTCCGTAACCACTAACAATGTAATCATCTCCAGTGCTTCCATAGATCACATCGTCACCATCGCCACTATCAATGAAATCATCCCCAGCTCCTGCATGGATCACATCAGAATACGGCGATCCAGCTAGCATATCATCACTTTCGGTGCCTTCTATATTACGGGCTAGCAAACGAACATCATCAAGAGTTAAGACGATTCCATCTGCAAATTCGAACTGTTCAATGTAATTGTTGTTATCGGTGAGTGTAATAGCATCACCAGTGTAATCTCCTGACTGATCAATAAAGCTTAATGTCATATCACTATCATATAAAGAAAACTCTACCTTAAGCTTATCAGCACTTAGCCCTTCACCAAATTGGATTCGCCCCTTTTGGGTGGCATCAGACCAATCTGTGATAGTATCGTGTCCATCACCGAGATTAAACACATACATATCATTGCCACCGCCAATATAGATGTCATCATTTCCACTGCCCGCATGGATCACATCATCACCGTCACCACTGTCAATATAATCATTTCCAGCACCCGCATAAATCACATCATTACCATCGCCACAATAAATGTCATCATCCCCTGAGCCCGCATTAATTACATTAGAATACGGAGAGCCAACTAAAATATCATCACTATCGGTGCCTTCTATATTACGGGCTAACAAACGAACATCTCCAAGTGTTAAAACTGTTCCATCTGCAAATTCGAACTGTTCAATGTAATTGTTATTATCGGTGAGTGTAATAGCATCACCAGTGTAATTTCCTGACTTATCAATAAAGCTTAATGTTATATCACTATCATATAAAGAAAACTCTACTTTAAGCTTATCAGCACTTAGCCCTTCACCAAATTCGATTCGCCCCTTATCGAAGGTATCAGACCAACTAGTGATCGTATCGTGGCCATCACCGAGGTTAAACACAAACACATCATTGCCACCACCAATATAGATGTTATCATCTCCAGCGCCCGCATGGATCACATCATCACCATTACCACCATCAATGCTATCGTTTCCAGCCTCCGCATAAATCACGTCATTACCGTCACAACCATAAATGTAATCATCCCCAGCCCCAGAATAAATCACATCATCGCCACCAGAACTTTCGGTATTACACGCTTGTAAACGAATATCATCAAGAGTTAAGACAGTTCCATCTACAAATTTGAACTGCTCAATATTATTGTTATTATGTTGAAGTGTGATAGCATCACCAGTATAGTCACCATATTGATCAATAAAGCTTAATATGACACTACTATTATAGGAAGAAAACTCTACCTTGAGCTTATCAGCACTTAGACCTTCACCAAATTCGATTCGCCCCTTATCGATAGCATTAGACCAACTTTTGACCGTATCGTGGCCATCACCTAGGTTAAACACATACACATCATTGCCACCGCTCATACAGATATAATCATTTCCGGTGCCAGCATAGATCACATCATCGCCATCTCCACCATCAATTTCATCATTTCCAGCTCCCGCATGGATCACATCAGAATACGGAGAGCCTGATAGTTGGTCATCACTATCGGTACCTTCTATACTACGAGCTAGTAGACGAACATCATCAAGGGTTAAGACCGTTCCATCTACAAATTTGAACTGCTCAATGTTATCGTTGCAACGTTCAAGTGTAATAGCATCACCAGAATAAGAACCAGACTGATCGATAAAGCTTAGTGTGATGTCACGCTCATTGAAAGAAAACTCTACCTTAAGCTTATCAAGACTAAGCCCTTCACCAAATTCGATTCGCCCCTTCTGGATGGTATCAGACCAACCTGTGATCGTATCGTGGCCATCACCGAGGTTAAATACATACACATCATTGCCACCGCTCATACAGATATAATCATTTCCGGTGCCAGCATAGATCACATCATCGCCATCTCCACCATCAATTTCATCATTTCCAGCTCCCGCATAAATCACATCATTACCGTCACCACTATGAATGTCATCGTTTCCATCCCCCGCATGGATAACATCAGAATACGGCGAGCCAGCTAGCATATCATCACTATCGGTGCTTTCTATATTACGTGCTAGCAAACGAACATCATCAAGAGTTAAGACCGTTCCATCTGCAAATTCGAACTGTTCAATGTAGTTGTTGTTATCAGTAAGTGTAATAGCATCACCAGTATAAGCACCTGACTTATCAATAAATCTTAATGTGATATCTCGACTATAGAATGAATACTCTGCCTTAAGCTTATCAGCTCTAAGCCCTTCTCCAAATTTGATTCGCCCCTTCTGGATGGTATCAGACCAACCAGTGATCGTATCGTGGCCATCACCGAGGTTAAATACATACACATCATTACCACCACCAATATAGATGTCATCATCACCACTGCCCGCATGGATCACATCATCACCGTCACCACTGTCAATATAATCATTTCCAGCACTCGCATAAATCACATCATTACCATCGCCACTTTCAATATAATCATTTCCAGCACCCGCATAAATCACATCATTACCATCGACACAATAAATGTCATCATCCCCGGAGACCGCATTAATTACGTTAGAATACGGAGAGCCAACTAAAATATCATCACCATCGGTGCCTTCTATATTCCGTGCTCGTAAATGCACCTCATCGTGAGTTAAGATAGTGTCATCGGAAAACTTAAATTGCTCAATACCATAGTGATTATTGTTAAACGCCTCTTTGAGAGTGATGGCATCCCCCGTATAAACGCCCACATCATCAACAAAGCGTAAAGTCATATCATTGCCTAAAAAGTCAGCTTTAAGCTTGTCCGCACTTAGCCCCTTACCAAACTCGATCCGATCCATCTGCGAATTGTAGTACCCGTAATCTCTAATGGTATCGTGACCGTCGCCTAGGTTAAACACATACACATCATTTCCATCGCCACCATCGATAACATCATCTCCCGACCCTGCATGGATCACATCGGAATACTTAGAACCAACAATCGTGTCATCGTTATCGGTACCTTCTATATTCCGTGCTCGTAAATGCACCTCATCGTGAATTAAGACCGTACCATCGGCAAACTTAAATTGCTCAATACCATAGTGATTATTGTTGAACGCCTCTTTGAGAGTGATGGCATCCCCCGTATAAACGCCCACATCATCAACAAAGCGTAAAGTCATATCATTGCCTAAAAAGTCAGCTTTAAGCTTGTCCGCACTTAGCTCCTTACCAAACTCGATCCGGTCCATCTGCGAATTATAGTACCCGTAATCTCTAATGGTATCGTGACCGTCGCCTAGGTTAAACACATACACATCACTTCCATCGCCACCATCGATAACATCATCTCCACTCCCTGCATTGATCATATCGGAATACTGAGAGCCAGTAATCGTGTCATCATTATCGGTGCCTTCTATATTCCGTGCTCGTTTGTGTACATCATCGTGAGTTAAGACCGTACCATCAGCAAACTGAAACTGCTCAATGGCATAAGAATTATTGGTGAACGCCCCTTTCAGAGTAATGGCATCGCCTGTATAAACGCCTGCCTCATTGACAAAACGTAAAATGAGATCACCACCAGAAAAATCGGCTTTGAGATTGTCAGCACTTAACCCCTCACCAAACTCAATGCGGTCCAGTTGCGACTTATAATTCCCGTAATCACTGATGGTGTCATGGCCGTCGCCTAGATTAAACACATAAACATCTGAACTGAATCCCCCGGTCATGTTGTCATTACCTTGCCCTCCTTCAAACCGGTTGGTCTGATTGCGAACATAAGAAGATGAATTATTGCCACTTAACTTAATGACGTCATCGCCCGCACCACCGTAGAACTTGTTGCTGTTTCCGTATGTGTCACCCATTAAGTTGTCATTACCTGCTCCGCCGAATAGTTTTGCGTTGCCATCACTGGACGTGATCACATCGTCACCAGCACCACCGTCTACAACATCATTGCCTGAGTTAGCATTGATCAAATCAGCTAGATCGGTTCCATTGATCTGATCATTCCCATTAGCCCCTATAATTTCAATCATCGAAGCTCCTTCAGTAAAAGTAATTAAACCTTCTCTAAAGATGACTTTCTTAATTCCTTCAACTTTCAATATTGAAATATCATTGAACTCTAAAGATGAATGTAATTGTTCAATATCGCTATCCGACGCACCATACAGAGCATTTGAAATAAATGTATAGAATCCCGTAAGCTCACTATTCGAAGTTCTTCCCATAGCAGATACAAAATCCATCGCATCTGCAATTAAAATCGGATTAAGTGTACGATTGCTGAATTGTTCGAGAACATCTGAAACAGAAAGGTATAACCCTGAATCATCAGCGGAAATACTGATTGCTTCAAAATAGTCTTTTAAGCGGGTTTGACTGGCGAGTTCAAAATAAATCATTTTGACCAATGAGTCGTATGCTCTATTAATTAATGCTGTTGGTAAGCTTATTGCTGCACCATTCGTTCCAAATGATACTGACCACGGCACCTTATCACCATAAAATGCTTCTATTGCGTATATCTTATCGATTTCAAGCCCAGATAAAATAGTAATATGTTCATCATAATTCTGACTGGTTTTAGCCCATGAAAAGAGAATTTTTTCGCTTAAAGCCAGCTGTTCTTCTCGGCTGATCGAGGTAGAAAATTGTTCAACTTGTACTTTTAATTGAGTTGAAAGTGTCATTGCTTCATGCAAATCACGTACTGTTCCTGTACCTCTCATATCAGGTAGACGACTAAATGAGTCCGGTACATCTAAAGACTCAACAAAACGACGATCAAAATTATTAATATCGACGAAAACACTCTGAGTTGAATGGTTTGCTCCTTGTACATCAGAATACTGGCTATGGAGATTTTCATGAGTCAAATCTATCGACTTTATATTTAAAGAGCTAAGTTTCTTCAATTCATGTTCTTGGCTAATTCCATCACTATTTTCATCAACCCACACTTTTAACTGATCGAAAATTTTATCTTCTTGATCGATAATATTATCGTTATTTACATCAAATTCTTTTAATGCTGCATAGCCATCTGATGCCGTATTTCCATTGGAATTAAGAGTGTTATCTCCAAAAAGTTCACGACCGCTATCGATTGTACCATTGTCATCTCGATCTAAGGCAAGCAATCCATCAGTTGAAGATACCCACTCCGTACGATTCGCAATACCATTGGCATTATGATCAAAGTAGGCACTTTCGGTTACCGAAACGCCGTTACCATCTAAATCAAGAATCAATGGATCACGACGGCGAGGTGGAGTAGGTTGCCAGCCAAATAATTCTCGTATGTGCTCAAACGTTGAATCGTATAATCCATCAAACCAATCTGATTTAATAATTTCATTAGCAACTGCGCCGGCAATAACTGCTGCAGCCAAGGTAGCTAATCCCACCAGTGGAATAGATACAGCAGCAGTTGCAGCTCCACCAAACAGAGCGATGAACGTTTTCGCTAACCCAGTTCCCAATGCAGCACTACCAACCACACCGATTATTTTTTTATTGAGCAGCTCAAGATCATTACTATTACTTTGCGAATAATTATAGATCTCGACAGCAATACCTACTGCCATACCGCTTACTGTCGAGTTAAATGCTCGAGCCCCACTCACTGTTATAGAGTTATCAATAGCCTCCACTACCTTTTGAGACTTGAGCCCGTATAGATCACTGCTTGAAACGTTAGCCTGAGCATGATTATACGTATTGGAAATCGCAGTACCTAACGCAGCAGCACCAGCAGAGAGGTGATTCGGTATATTATCCGGAAAATTGAACAAATTACTTGCCAGATTATCTGTAAATGAGTCAAATAATTCAAAGGCTTCACTGACAGTGAAGTCTCGGTTTCCGACATCTAGTTCTTGGTCATTCGCCAGTTTTAAGTCTAATTCTTTTTGTAAGTCATTCGTCAGAGACATAATTTTCTTTCCTTAGCCTTGTGAGTTGATTGATTTTTTACTTATTAGGTGAACAATAATTGGTTGGTGTATTTGAGCGATGACACCGGAACTAAACACCAGCAGCAGATAAAACACCAAGTTCTCGTACTTGAGATAACCAGAAAGGAAGACGCTAGATACAAAGTTTGCAACCATAAGAAAAATAACAGGGCCAAATCGAGGTGCGTCAGACCAATGTCGTTTATATTGATCAAATGCACTTGTAAAGATCCGAACGGCGTTCCATAGACTAATGATAAGCATCTGACCGTAGATAAAGGTTAGGGTAGAAGATCCTCTTATACTCTCAATCGTCGAAAGCCAATAGAACACACCTCCAGTTAAGATAAAACAAGCAAAGAGTCCCAATGTAGTACTGTCGGAATGACATGATTTCTGTCGGTACTTGTAAGAGAAGCACAGCGTTGAAATAAAATAAGTACCCAAAATAAAATATATCGAGTCGAACATTACCATGCATAAATTCCTTTCTTTATTAATTTATACGATCATGAACCATATTCCTGAGCGCTTACACTGACGATTTTTTCTAAAATATTCCATTTAGCAATGGCTATTCAGAAATTTCATATAACTCACCACCTGATTTATGATAAGTGTCTAAATCTTCTAAATATTGTTCATAACCAACTATCATTTTTTATATTTCCTTATGTTTTTATAAGTTATTAACTGACCTACCGCACCTATAGATGTGATAGATACACAGAGTCCATTAAATAATGCGTCATTGACATACACTGAAAAATAAAGGAGTAGTAACACCCCAACAAAAGGAATAATAACCGAAGAAAACTTGTCATTCACAATGCGAGCTTTTGCAAATACTTCATAGTTATCAAGAACTATATTCGAGACTAAAAGCACCTGTACAACAAACATGACGTTCACTATTGGAAATAACCAATATATCCACCCTCCTAAATCAATATATAATAAATTAATAAATACAATATGGCCCAAAATTGATATCATAATCGTCAACAGTATTTTGGAATTATCTATTATCCTAGCTTTATAAGATCGTCTGGATATCATAACCAACGGCTTAATTGAAAACACAAAAACAATGAACCAAAGACTAAGTATGATCATAACGAATATTACCTCTCGATAAATTGTGACTGGTCTTGCCCGCCATCTGTTAAATAAATAACTCGATCACAACACGCCAAAGTCGAAATTCGATGCGCTATACTAATAACCGTCCTTCCTTCAGAAATTAAAGGAAGCCTCGACACAATTTCTGCTTCTGATTCAGAATCCAAAGCACTTGTTGCTTCATCGAGAATTAATATTCTGGGGTTTGTAATTAATGCTCTAGCCAAAGCAATCCGCTGTCTTTGACCTCCTGATAAATTATTACCTCCTTCTCCTACTTGAGTGTTATAACCTTCTGGTAAGTTTTTTATAAATTCATGAGCTCCGGCAAGATTTGCCGCATGTTCTATTTGTTCATTACTCGCATTTGGGACACATTGACAAATATTTTCTGACACCGAACCAGAAAATAAATAGCTTTCTTGCAACACCACGCTCATGCTGCGACGCAGTTCAACCGGGTCGGCAATTGCTAAATCCATTCCATCAACGAGCACTTGGCCCGATGTTGGGCTATATAATCGTTGCAATAACTTAGTTAGAGTGCTTTTACCACAACCAGATCGTCCGGTAATCCCAACAAACTCGCCCGCCTTGATCGTAAAATTAAGATTATTAAGTACTTCAGGTGAATCACTGCTATATCTAAAACAAACATTGTTAAAAGTGACCTCTCCTCTCATTTTGGGTATAGAAGCTAACCCTTCAGATCCTGCTTCTTGGGATTCATTTAAAATGTCTCCTACTCGTTGTAGTGATATCAAGGTGTGCTGAAAGTCCTGCCAAACCTGCGCTAGCCGTAAAATTGGCTGAGTCACTTGGCCTGCTAACATGTTAAATGCGACTAATTCGCCTGGAGATAGCTCACCAGCCATAACCAATTTTACTCCCCACCACAACGAGAGAGCAGAAGTCACCTTTTGAATTAAACTAATACCTTGTTGAGCCCATATAGATGCAACTCTTGCTCGAAAACCCGCCTTAAGCTGTGTCGCAAGATGATTTTGCCAGTTCTTTTCAAAGCTACCTTCTAATGAGTTCGTTTTAATGGTTTCAATACCGGTAATGGATTCCGTTAAAAAAGCAGTATTGTTTGCTGTTGCTTCATATTCCCTTTTGACTTTAGAACGTAGGCTTGGTCCGATTGCTATCCAAAACAAGAAATACAGCACTAAAGAACCGATTAAGAGCCAAGACAGAAAGGGGGAATAAGCAAAAAGTACAGCTATGAATACACCGACAAACAATAAATCCAAGAGCATAGTTAATACGGAACCAGACAAAAACTGGCGAATTTGATCCATTTCACGCACTCTGGCAATAATTTGTCCGTTTTGTCTATGGCTAAAATAGCTCATAGGAAGTGACACTAAATGCGTATATAAACGAGCACTTAACTCCGAGTTGATTTTGCTTGCAAGGTTAGAATATAGCCAACTGCGCATATAACTAAAAATCGGTTCAAATACAGCTAAAGCAAATAAGGCTACCCCTAAGACATGCAAGCTAGTTAAGCTTCTACTCACTAGAACCCGATCGATAATATTGGCAAATAGTAAGGGAGTAACTAAGGCAATAAGCTGAATTAAAAGCGAAAATAAAACGATCTTCTTCAACTGGGCGGAATGTTTTTTTAACGATGGGAAAAACCAATTAAAACCAAAAGAAATATTTTCTGGTTTAAGTTCATTTTCAGCAAATAAAAACAAACTACCTTTCCATTGATTAGAAAATTCCTCAATATGATAAGTTTGCTCATTATTTTCAATTGGGCAGAATAAAGTCACGCTCGTATGTGTGGTGGATATCAAGACTTTATATCCATCACCTAGCCAAACAATGGCTGGTAAAGGGACACTAATTAATTCATCGAAGTGGGAATTAACTTCCTTTACTTTTAATCCTATCCATTGAGCACATCGTTGCAAGCTAAGGCTATCAAGCTCATAAAAGGCAGAACCCAGTTTATATTGTAGATGAGCTATGTTAAGGGGTTGATTAAATTGTTTTGCAACATAGCTTAAACATAATAGACCGCTCGATGTATGGGGAATGGCTGTCATCATCGTTCCCTCATCGCTTCAGACTGATATTGTTGCAGAGGGCTAAGTAGGTATTCTATTAATCTTCTTGATCCCGTTTTAACCTCTGCGACTAAGCTCATTCCAGCCCCAAGCGTAACCCATGTATCATCCACTAGTATTTTATCGTTTGCCAACCGGATCCTTGCGGGAAATACATAACCTAAACGCTCATCTTCAACAGCATCTTTCGATACATGCAAGAGCTCTCCTGAAATCGTTCCATATTTAGTGAAAGGAAAACTATCTACTTTAATTTCGACAGGCTGGCCCGCTCTCACAAAGCCAATATCTTTATTAAGGATATTTACTTCAGCTTCTAAATGCGCATCTTGGGGAACAATAACCATCAAAGCTTGTGCAGGTGATTGTAGTGGTCAACAAATTCCGGACACTGATTTAAGCCGATTTTCGGCATTTACTGGCGACAGTCCATCATTTGCTTGATGAGGCCGTTGCCGATTGTAATATTCCATCAAATAATAGCT
>JBKEDP010000066.1:0-62746 GCA_047975485.1 Vibrio sp.
CAGAAACAGAAACAGAAACAGAAACAGAAACAGAAACAGAAACAGAAACAGAAACAGAAACAGAAACAGAAACAGAAACAGAAACAGAAACAGAAACAGAAACAGAAACAGAAACAGATTTCGAGCATCTTGAAACCTTGGTGTATGGCGAAGAAGAAGCCAGAGCCGATGCCGAAAAAGAACCAGAAGAATTTGATGTTGATAATACGCCAACGCTAAATAATGAAATCCATCATTTTGATGAGAGCTTGTTAGTTGATGATAAAAAGCTGGCAGAAGATAAACCACAAGCAGACGAAGTAACAGAAGAAAACATTCAAGAATTCGAGCCAGAAACTAAGCCAGAACTTGAAACACAAGAGACTGAACTAGTTGAAGTTGAATCGCCAGTCGAGCCAACGCAAAGAACAGAATCTGTAGTTGTAAAAGGCGACGCAGCAGAAGAAGTTGTTGAACAATCTGAGCCTGAAATTACCGAAGATGAAACTGTCGTTGAAACCGTTGATGATGAAGAAATTGAAGCTGAAGCTTTTGATGTTGAAGAAAGTCAACCTGAAACAGCTAAACCTGCGGAAGTGGTGATGGATTCCGCCTTGCTTGCACAATCTGATGTTGGTGCGGTTGATGGTGTCGATGAAGCGCCTGACTTGAACGTTGGTTTAGATGAATTTTCTGATGTACTTGGTGATGTTAAAGCCTTTGATGTAGATATCGACGCAGAAATCCAAAGCAATATTGATTTAGCTAAAGTCTTTATCGAAATGGGCGACAACAACACAGCTAAGAAATTATTGAAAACCGTAATGTCGAAAGGCAATGATAAAATCAAAGCTGAAGCGGAAGGTTTGTTGGCAAGAATTAAAGACTAATTGAACAGCTTCAGAAGAAGACTTTCTGAACGGTTAAATATTAACCTGTTCGAAAAGTCTAAAAGTGCATAGATGCACTTTTCGAAGCGCCTAGGACAGGACAGCGGCTATTTCGAATAGGTAATATTCACAGTTATTTGACTAACCCAACAATAGTCATTGTGCTGTCATTTTCATGTGCAGCGAGAAAAGGTATACTCTGCCACCCTTAATTTATGTGTTGTATAGCGAGTAAGAGTGCATGCGAATTGCGTTAGGCGTTGAATATGATGGTAGCAATCTGTTTGGTTGGCAACGACAAAGAGATGTGCCGAGTGTTCAAGAGTATCTAGAGAAAGCCTTGTCAGTAGTGGCAAATCATCCGATTGAAGTGCAATGTGCAGGTCGAACTGATGCCGGTGTGCATGGTACTGGCCAAGTCGTGCATTTTGATACCACTGCAAACCGTAAACTCGTAGCGTGGACAATGGGCGCGAATGCTCATTTGCCAAATGGGATTGCCGTACGTTGGGCGCATCCTGTTTCTGATGAATTTCACGCTCGCTTTACGGCTACCGCTCGCCGTTATCGCTACATCATCTTTAATAACGCTTTTCGCCCAGCTATTTTGCATTCAGGTGTGAGCCATTACCACAACCAGCTTGATGAAGAAAAAATGCATCAAGCAGGTCAGTATCTATTAGGCGAAAACGACTTTACTTCTTTCCGTGCAGTGCATTGCCAATCACGCAGTCCGTGGCGTAATTTGATGCATTTGAATGTGTCGCGCATGGGGCAATATGTGATTGTTGATATTAAAGCCAACGCTTTTGTGCATCACATGGTACGTAATATTGTTGGCAGCTTAATTAAAGTCGGCACAGGTGAAGAAAAGCCAGAGTGGATTCAGTGGTTGCTTGAACAAAAAGATCGCACATTGGCAGGCGCAACCGCAAAAGCAGAAGGTTTGTATTTAGTTGATGTGGATTACCCTGCTGAATTTAATTTGCCAAGAGTCGATATCGGTCCACTTTTTCTACCGACAAATTGATTTTATGACGAGATAGAAGTTATTCCCTCAAAAGGCTTACATTTTGAGAGGTTGGATTTCTTTCACAAAATTATTACACTAGCGTGAATACTGATTTTGAATGGTGTATCTATTTCGATATTAAAGTCGAAAACCTGTTCAATTATGTGAGTGAAAGCAAAAATGTGATGCTTTAACGTACATATAAGGATAGGTACAACCAGTTTTTTATCTACAGTGCGGTGATTATGTGGTTTAATTTGCCCCGCATTTAATTTTTCGAATTCTCATCCCTTGCAATACGGCGGGGGATCTAGCTAAAAGGTCTTCCCATGAGTTGGCTTGAAAAAATTTTTACAACAACAAATAGTATCGTTACCACTCGTAAAGCATCTATCCCAGAAGGGATTTGGACAAAATGTCCTGCTTGTGAGCAAGTGTTATATCAAGCAGAGTTAGAACGTAATTTAGATGTTTGTCCGAAATGTGATCACCATATGCGCATGAAAGGTCGTCGTCGTTTAGAGACTTTCTTGGACGCAGGTACTCAAGTTGAAATCGGTCAAGATCTTGAACCTCAAGATAAACTGAAATTTAAAGATTCAAAACGTTATAAAGATCGTTTATCTACTGCTCAAAAAGAAAGTGGTGAAAAAGACGCATTAATCGCAATGAAAGGTGAACTACTTGGTATGCCTCTTGTTGCTTGTGCATTTGAATTCTCATTTATGGGCGGTTCAATGGGCTCAGTAGTTGGTGCGCGCTTTGTTCGTGCCGTTGACGCTGCAATTGAAAATAACTGCGGTCTAGTTTGTTTCTCAGCTAGTGGCGGTGCGCGTATGCAGGAAGCGTTAATGTCGCTAATGCAAATGGCAAAAACCAGTGCGGCTCTTGAGCGTTTATCTGAAAAAGGTTTACCGTTCATTTCTGTTCTGACTGACCCAACAATGGGCGGAGTTTCTGCAAGTTTGGCAATGCTTGGTGACATCAATATCGGTGAACCAAAAGCACTAATCGGTTTTGCTGGTCGTCGTGTTATCGAACAAACAGTACGTGAAAACCTACCTGAAGGTTTCCAACGTAGCGAATTCTTACTTGAGCACGGTGCTATCGATATGATCGTTGACCGTCGTAAGATGCGTGAACGTATTGGTGGTCTGATCGCTAAGCTAACTAACTTCAAAATTGAAGACGAAGTTGTAGTTGGTGCTGCGACGGAAAAAGAGTACGAAGTACCAACACCAGACAAAAAGAAAGCGAAAGCGAAACCAACAGCTAAGAAAAAATAATCTGCTGAATAGTGGTTATGGAGTGTAGCTGCGCTTTCAAGTAAGGGATATAGATAAAGGCTAACGTTGAAATGATTCGTTAGCCTTTATTTTTATATAATATCCAATGCTTTATTGCTTCATCATATTGATAAAAATAGCAGATCAGCGATACTTACCAAACTTCCCACAATGAGTTCAATTCGGAATGAGCACACAAAATTCTCCTGAAGCCACATCTCCAATGTCGATGTGGCTTCACTATTTAGAAAATATCCACACCAGTGCGATCGATCTGGGTTTAGATCGGGTATCAAAAGTCGCACAAGCCGCTAATTTAACCAAACCTGCACCAACGGTAATCACGGTTGCTGGCACCAATGGTAAAGGCTCAACCTGTGCGCTAATGGAAGCGATTTTACTGGATGCTGGCTACAAGGTTGGCGTTTACAGTTCTCCTCATCTTATTTCTTATAACGAGCGTGTACGCATTAATGGCGTGGATGCTGCGGATGAATTGCACACACAAGCTTTTGCTTTCATCGAAGAACAACGCAAAGAAACCAGTTTGAGCTTTTTTGAGTTCGGTACTTTGGCTGCGTTGCGTATTTTTCAAATGGAAAAGGTTGATGTCGTTTTACTTGAAGTCGGCTTAGGTGGACGTTTAGACGCAACCAATGTGGTTGAGCACGACGTTTCGATTATTACTAGCCTTGCAATCGACCATGTGGATTGGCTAGGTAGTGACATTAATGTGATTGGCTTTGAAAAAGCAGGTATTTTCCGTTCGGGCAAGCCTGCAATTTGCGGTCAACCGAAAGCACCCTCAACGGTAGCAGCGCATGCGGATGATATTGGCGCAGAACTGTATCAAGTCGGTTTGCAATATAGCTACAAACTTAACCCTGAAAATCCAGAATTATGGCGTTGGCAATCGGGTGGTTTTGATTTGGCGGATTTACCTGTGCCTAGCTTACCGTTAGCGAATGCTGCGACTGCTTTGATGGCGTTAAGCACCACGGATTTAAACATCAGCGATATCAACGTGGTTAACGGCTTACGTAATGCCAAATTAGCTGGACGTATGCAAGTGCTAGCTGAAAAGCCGTACATCTTGGTTGATGTGGCGCACAACCCGCATTCAGCGGAATATTTGGTGACTCAGCTTAAAGCGAAATACACGGGCAAAACCATTCGTGCTGTCGTGGGTATGCTGCATGATAAAGACATTAAATCAACTTTAGATGTGCTATCGCCAGTGGTGGATCATTGGTATCCAGCTTCATTGCATGGCCCAAGAGCGGCAAATGTCACTGAGTTGGTGGCACACTTGCCTCATTCTGAAGGGCAATTCGAAACTCCAGTTGATGCGTTTAAAGCTGCATTAACTCAAGCAAACGATGAAGATATATTGCTTGTTGTGGGATCTTTTCATACTGTAGGGGAAGTTCTAAATTATTGGACCCAAGATGAAAAAGAGCGTCAAAATCAAAAAGGGAGTATGAATGGCAAGTAAATTCCAAAGCCGATTGATTGGCACCGTTATTCTTGTCGCTGTGGGCGTAATTGTGTTGCCAGATGTCTTTGATGGGCAAAAGAAACATTATCAAGAAGATTTTGCAGCTATTCCGATTAAACCAACGGACGAGGTCGCACAATCAGATGGAAATCAAGGTAATAAGCCAAATGCAGAGAATAAGTCGGATGCAGATAATAAAGACTCAGAGCACTTTTCTTTAAAAGATCAAGATGTCAAAAAGCCTGAAGCATTAGATGTTCTGCCTGCCGAACCTGTGAAAACAGTGACGGTTGACGATACGCCTGCAAAATCAGAACCGGCTAAACCTATTGCACCAGAACAAAAGCCTAAGCCAGATCCTAAACCTCAGCCTGTTAAAACCGCTGAAGCTAAACCTGCACCGGTTCGAGAAACGAATCAGTACAGCGAAAGTGCGTGGATTATTCAACTTGTGTCGTTAAAGAATAAAGATAACGCCACTAAGTTGGTTCAAGATCTGCAAAAGCGCGGTTATAGCGCAACTTTGAGAACTGATGGTGCGATTTCTCGCGTGATGGTTGGACCTGATGTTTCAAAAGAAAAAATGCAGCAACAGGTTGATGAACTACAAAAAATTACCGGGTTAAAAGGTCAATTGCAGACTTTTAAGCCATTTAAACAATAAGAAAACGTTTGCGTGACGCATTTTTCTGTTAAAATGCGCGCCAACTTAAGATGTACATTTTATGAATTGGATAGATTTTGTCATTTTAGGGGTGATCGGCTTTTCCGCTTTGATCAGCTTAGTTCGTGGTTTTGTTAAAGAAGCCCTGTCATTAGTCATATGGTTTGGTGCGATTTTTATCGCTACTCATTATTATGCGAAATTGGCGGTTTACTTTACTAATATCGAAAGCGAAATGGTTAGGAATGGTGCAGCAATGGGTGCGCTATTTGTCGCAACTTTGATTGTTGGGGCGGTTCTTAACTATGTTGTAAACCAATTAGTGGTAAAAACAGGTTTGTCGGGAACCGATCGTGTTCTCGGTATCGTTTTCGGTGCATTGCGCGGTATTTTGATCATTGCTGTCGTTCTATTTTTTATGGATGCGTTTACATCGTTTCCAGACTCAGAATGGTGGAAACAGTCGCAATTAATTCCGCAATTTAGCCGAGTAATTGCACCGTTTTTTGACCATCTAAAACAGACTTCAAGCTTTTTACAAGGAGCTCCTTCCTTACCATAGCCGTTAGGTTTAGTAAGAGTGGGGGAGCCCATTCTTACTAACCGAGGGTTTAAGACATGTGTGGTATTGTTGGAATCGTAGGTGTAACGCCTGTCAATCAATCTATTTATGATGCTTTGACAGTTTTACAGCATCGCGGCCAAGATGCAGCGGGTATTATTACCATAGATAGCAATCGTTTTCGTCTGCGTAAAGCCAATGGTTTAGTGAAAGATGTGTTCGAAATGAAACACATGCAACGTCTACAGGGTACAGTTGGTGTTGGTCATGTTCGCTACCCAACTGCAGGCAGTTCAAGTGCCTCTGAAGCGCAGCCATTTTATGTAAACTCACCTTATGGCATCACCTTAGCGCACAACGGCAACCTGACTAACGCCAATGACATTCGTCAGCATTTATTTGAGCAAGGCCGTCGTCACGTTAACACCACCTCCGATTCTGAAGTTCTTCTAAATATTCTTGCTCAAGAAATTGATTCCTCTGAAAACTATCCTCTGACTGAAATCGACATCTTCAATGCAATTCGCAATGTTCATAAAATCGTGAAAGGCGCGTATGCAGTGGCAGCAATGATCATCGGTCACGGCATGGTAGCGTTCCGCGATCCAAACGGTATTCGTCCACTTTGCTTAGGTAAACGCGAAGTTGAAGGCCGTACTGAATACATGGTTGCGTCTGAATCGGTTGCTCTTGATTCAGTCGGTTTTGATTTTGTGCGTGACGTTGCACCGGGTGAAGCGATTTACGCAACATTCGATGGCAAACTATTCAGCGAACAATGTGCCGAAGAACCAAAACTTAACCCATGTATTTTTGAATTTGTTTACTTTGCTCGTCCTGATTCATTCATCGACAAAATTTCTGTTTACAGCGCGCGCGTTGAAATGGGTAAAAAGTTGGGTGAGAAAATCAAACGTGAATGGGATGATTTGGATATCGACGTAGTTATCCCAATTCCTGAAACGTCTTGTGATATCGCTTTAGAAATCGCTCAAATTATTGATAAACCATACCGCCAAGGTTTCGTGAAAAACCGTTATGTTGGTCGTACCTTTATCATGCCGGGTCAGCAATTACGTAAGAAATCAGTACGTCGCAAGCTAAATGCAATCCGTTCTGAATTCAAAGGTAAAAATGTTCTGTTGGTTGATGACTCTATCGTTCGTGGTACAACCTCTGAGCAAATCATCGAAATGGCGCGTGATTCAGGTGCGAAACACGTTTACATGGTTTCAGCGGCTCCAGAAGTACGCTTCCCGAACGTGTACGGCATTGATATGCCAAGTGCGAATGAGTTAATCGCTCACGGTCGTGAAACCGATGAAATCAGCAAGATGATTGGCGCAGATGCTCTAATGTTCCAAGACTTGGATGATTTAGTATCAGCAGTTGGTTGTGGTAACCCAAGCGTGTCTGAATTTGAAACTTCTGTATTCAGCGGCCAATACGTAACAGGCGACATCGACCAAGTTTATCTTGATTTGATTGATTCTATGCGTAACGACGATGCAAAACTGGATCGTGAAATGGCAGATGTAGCGAACTTGGAAATGCATAACGAAGGTTCATAATTTTCGTTAAAAATAGATACTAGAAAGCCAGTGTGATTATTAAGTCACACTGGCTTTTTTAATGTTTGCTTCTCTTGATTTCTATAGAAGAAATTCGAGCTGTTTTGATGTTTTTGACGGGATGACTTCTGTCACTTCGTAACATGCTAGGTCGTTTTGATGAAATGGATCTTGTGAAAGAACTTCATCCAATTCACTTCGTTTATCCATCGTTGCTATTATCATTCCACCTGTTCTTGGTTCTTTACGACCAGATAAAATAAAGTTTCCTTTAGAATATTGTTCATCAAGATAGCGAACGTGTTCAGGAATAAAACGATCTATCTCGTCGAGAGACACCAAATAAGTTAATGAAACAACAAACATACCGATTCCTTGTATATATACAGCTTTTAAAAACTAAATCACTTCATGTTGCGCGATAAAATCAATCAACAAACGTACTTTTTCAGGCTGATGATTTTTGTGGTTGTATAGCATGTAGATGTCGCGTGTGTTAGCACTCCAATCATCTAATACACGAACCAATTTACCTTCACGCACATAAGCTTGAACCATCACGTCAGGCATTAAGCTGATACCCAAACCATAAGTACAAGCATTACGAACAACGCTCAGTTCACTCGCTTCCAAACGGCCTTTTTCATTGATGGTGACGGTTTCGCCACGAGAATTGGTCAATTGCCATTTCACCAAAGGTAAACCTTTCAACAACGAATGGTTGTGTAAGTCTTCCGCATGATCTAAATCGCCGCAATCGGCCAAATATTTCGGACTGGCAACTAACACATCTTTCACTTGGTTGATTTTGCGCGCAATTAAGCTTGAGTCACGTTGCGGGCCAACACGGAAAATGACATCCCATTCGGTTGGGTCAAGTTGGTCAGCGTAGTTGGTCATTGATAGCTCAATTCGAATCTCTGGATATTTCGCCATAAACTCGTTTAGCATCGGCATGATCAAACGTTTTGCGGTATTCGATGGAGCGGAAATGCGCAGCTTGCCGGATGCCCCACGACATTCGTCAGAAATATTTTCCGTGGTTTCAGCAAGATGTTTTAGCAATGGAGAACATTCATCATAGAAACGTTGTCCAGCTTCGGTTAAAGAAAGTTTTCGCGCGTTGCGATTAAGCAAACGTAAATTCAAACCTTCTTCTAAAGCTTGAATACGGCGAGTAATGGTGGCTACGGGAATGGCCGTCTTACGAGAAGTTGCGGTGTAGCTACCGTTGTCCACTACAAGTCGAAATAAATTCAGATCATCAAGTTTCATGTTGTGCACTTATCTTTCTTTCTGTTGGCTTTCTACTGGTGGTGCATGAGTGTAACGAGACACAGACGCTTATTTATTATCTAGCGGTTCAATATCAGGCTTTTCGTGCCATACTGTCGATATTGAACTTTCGGAATTAAGTTCTTTAATACCAAGCTGTTAATACAAAAGTATTATGCAACATTTTGGTCAGTTAACCCAGTAAGAATGGGCGGATACTGCAGAAAATTGCAAAATAAAATTGAATAAATGCCTAAAAAATAATTGCAAGCTTAATACTTAATTTATTTATGGTTTTTACGAAGGGCGTAGAATATTCCAAACTCTTACATTGAATTTACACATTTTGATTACTACCTTTTATATGTCCAGCTTGCTCGAGGATAAATATCTTCGGAACACATATCCTTTGTACTTAAAGCTGCAGTTTTGTAGACGGCGTTCATTTGCCCCTTTTGTTTTAAAAAGGAGATGTAGGCAGATACATTCATGAGGCTCATTCACTTGTTGCGTCACTGCAACTCCAATTACTTTGGGTAGTTGGTGTTCTCAAATAATTTAAAAGCTAACAGGTTACAACTGAGCAAAAAATAAGCCTGCAGGTTTGCTGAACAACAAGAGGTTTTGAAACATGCATAATTTGGTCTCTCAAGTGCAGAGCGTTAATCAAGTCGTAGGAAAAGCAATGCAAACCGTTATGCTAGTAGATGATGATCCTATTTTTCGTAATATGATCTCAACCTATCTGAAGCAACAGAATTATTCCGTTATTGAAGCCGAAAATGGTTTAGAGGCGTTACGCCAACTCCGTGATCAAGTGCCTGATCTGATGATTTGTGATCTTAATATGCCGATCATGAGTGGCTTGGAGCTGGTGGAAGAAGTCAGTTGGCAATTTCCCATGTTGCCAATGATTGTGGTTTCTGCAACTGAAGATATGAGCGATGTTGCTCGTGTCCTGCGCTACGGCATCAAAGATTTTCTCACCAAACCCATCACACGTTTAGATCATTTTTCTAGCGCAATTAAAACCACTTTAGAGGAAGCGAACGATAACCCAAGCATAGTGCGAGACTTTTCCAGCCAATGGTTTCAAATCGACCATTCAGGGCAAGTGGCACAAGAGAAAGAGTTGTATTGGCATTTAAACCATTTGAAAGAAAATATGGTGACGTCACGGGACTTGCTTCATGCCTTGCAGCCTGAGCGTGATACTCAACAAGGTGAATGGAAGTGCAGTTATCACATTCTTCAACCATCAGAAATGATGCCTTTGGTATTTGATTATGCTTGGTTGATGGATGGGCGTTTTGCTTTTTATCTGTTGGATTCTTCGGCTGGTGGCGAAAACGGTGTCGGTACGGCTTTACTGGTTCGCGCTTTGTTTAATGATTTTTTAAGAACTCGCAAGCGTTGTCATTCTGACTTAAAAGATCTCGCTGCAACCATAGAAAAAGGCATTAGTTGCACGAAATGTTCAGGGCCTATTAATGCTTTGTTTGGCATTGCTGACATGGTGGATAGCTCGATTTCAATTCTACCAGCAGGTCTAGGTTGTACGTGGAATCCTACAGATACTTTTCATAGAGAGATGCGCCATAAAATTGATAAAGGTATTCGCTTAGGTGAGGGCTGTACAGGCAACTTCATTACGAGTGATTTGCCAATGAAGCAAGGCGGAGAATTAGTGGTTAGTGAAATAGGTGTGCGAAGTTTTAAATTTACTGTGAAGAACTTTCGTCATTAAACGTTCTATTTTTGTACTCTTATCTTTAGCTGATGCCAGTATGTTGACCGAAATGATTAACGATTGAACAGTATTAACTTACGCTTACTTTTTGTTTTAAATCCGTTCTTTACTTTAATTATCGGTTCTTGCGACACTTGTCTGGTCATGGATCTGCTTTGTAAGGAATACAGCTATCATTCGTAAAATGCTATTAAATGTGGTTGGCTGGATAGCGGTTGTGCTTGGCGTACTCGGCATTTTCCTTCCACTTCTACCTACGACGCCTTTTTTGTTACTGGCGAGCGCTTGCTTTATGCGTAGTAACGAAAAGTTTCATCATTGGATAATGCATCATCCTCATTTAGGGCCAATCATTGATAATTGGAATCAGCACCGAGCTGTCACGTCTGCCGTGAAAAAGCGTGGTTATGTATTGCTGGCAATTAGCTTTATGTTTTCGTTTTTTATGATGCCAATCTGGTGGATGAAAATCGGCATCGTGTTTGGTTTCATCGTTCTATTCTTTTGTTTTTCACGTATGGCGGTCTACGATCCATCTTTAGAAGAAGCGATTCAAAAAGAAAGCACTCCCAAAGAGCCTGCGCCAAAAGTTGCCGAGTTTAACGAAAATCACTAACATACCGGCGATAATCCTTACGATAAACAAGAACAGTGGTATTATCTGTCTCTTGTTTTGCTTAACCAAAAGATCGCAATTATGACAACAGAAACTCAAGCCTTTATTCAAGCTAGCATCAAAACCATTCCTGATTACCCTAAAAAGGGCATTCTTTTCCGTGATGTCACTAGTTTGATGGAAGATCCAAAAGCCTACCAAGCAACAATTCAACTTATGGTAGACAAATATAAAGACATGGGTTTCACCAAGGTTGTTGGTACAGAAGCGCGTGGTTTTCTATTTGGTGCGCCACTAGCGTTGGAATTGGGTTTAGGTTTTGTACCTGTTCGCAAACCGGGTAAATTGCCGCGCGAAACGGTTTCTCAATCTTATGAATTAGAATACGGTACTGATGTGCTTGAGATTCATACTGATGCGATTAACTCAAACGACAAAGTTTTAGTGGTTGATGACTTGCTTGCAACTGGCGGCACAATCGAAGCAACGGTAAAACTTATCCGCCAGCTTGGTGGTGAAGTTACTGATGGTGCTTTCGTGATTAACCTACCAGACATTGGTGGCGAAGAAAAACTGAAAGCACTAGGCTTAAATGTATATAGCATTTGTGAATTTGCTGGCCATTAATCTGAGCGAGTAACCGGAAAGATTGATGAACTATTTAGCGTTAGCAAGAAAATGGCGACCAACAACGTTTGAACAGGTTGTTGGTCAAAGTCATGTGATTACTGCTTTAGAAAATGCGTTGAAAAAGGGGCGTTTGCACCATGCGTATTTATTTAGCGGTACACGAGGCGTGGGTAAAACCTCGATTGGCCGTTTGTTTGCCAAAGGGTTGAACTGTGAAACAGGTATCACATCGAACCCTTGTGGTGAATGTGCGACTTGCCGAGAGATCGATCAAGGTCGATACGTGGATTTATTGGAAATCGACGCCGCTTCTCGCACCAAGGTGGAAGACACTCGTGAATTACTTGATAACGTTCAATACAAACCAGCGCGTGGTCGTTTTAAGGTTTATTTGATCGATGAAGTTCACATGCTGTCTCGTCACAGTTTTAATGCTTTGTTGAAAACGCTTGAAGAACCGCCTGAATACGTCAAATTCTTATTAGCGACCACAGATCCACAAAAATTGCCGGTGACGATTTTATCTCGTTGTTTGCAATTCCACTTAAAACCAATCAGTTCCGATGAAATTCATCAGCAATTAGATTTCGTTTTAGGCGAAGAAAACATTAGCTCAGAACCACGTGCACTAAGCCTTATCGCTCATGCGGCTGATGGTAGTATGCGTGATGCGCTGAGTTTGTCAGACCAAGCAATTGCGTTAGGTAACGGGCACATCGACAGTGCTACGGTTTCTAACATGTTGGGCACGCTCGATACCGAACAAGCGTTATTTTTGCTTGAAGCGATCAGCAGTAAACAACCGCAAACAGCGATGGACAGCATTGCTCAATTAGCGGCAAATGGCATTGATTGGGATGGGTTGTTTAAAGAATTAAGCACTCAACTGCATCGCATTGCCATGTATCAAGCTTTGCCAGCCAGTTTGAACAAAGAACAACCTGATGCAGAACGCATTGAGTTATTGAGCCAATCATTAACGCCTCAAGATGTGCAGTTGTTCTATCAAATGACGCTAAAAGGTCGCCAAGATTTACCTCTATCGCCAAGCGAAAAAATGGCGGTAGAAATGTTGGTGTTGCGCATGTTGGCATTTCGTCCAACACAAATGGTTGCGGGTAATCAAATCGCAGAACCAGCACCACAAACACGTCATATTCCAGTGATTCAGCAAGGCGGTTCGGCGAACACGAATCCAACGGTTTCTAGTCCTGCAGTTGCAAATCCAAGTGCGCCTGTCGCACCACGCACTCAGCCTAATGCGAACCAAGGTTATGTACCTCAGCCTGCACCGACTGAACAAGCGTATTCTGCGCCACAGCAACAAATGCAGCAGCCTACGCAGCAGAATATGGCTTCGCAACAACCTGCTCAGCAATCTTCTCAACAATATACCCAACAAGAGATGCAACAGCCGCAGGCACAAGCGCAAAATAGCCAACCAAGTGCGCCTGCGCAAACGCGACAAGCTGCACCATCGTCGTTAACCGGTTTGCGCCACCAGTTACGCAGCAAGCGTGAAAACTTGCGTTCTGAACCTAGCCAAACTACGGTTGGACGTTTTTCTGATAATAGGCTGGCTTCTGATAATGGGCAGCCGACAACAAAAAAGACTAATGCGACACCTGCAAAGCCAGGTTCAGTCCTTGAACGTTTAGCGAGCAAACATCCTGCTGCTGCGGTCGAGGCGATACAGGCGTCGCCAATTTCATCGAATGGAACGCCAATTTCTGGTGCTGCTCAACCAGATAATGAGCCGTATCAATGGAAACCATCGCAACCGCAAACGCAACAAGCAGAAAAAACAGAACTGACGCCAACGCAAATCAAAAAAGCGTTAGAGCATGTGAAAACGCCAGAAATGACAGAAAAACTGCTGAAAGAAAGTATTGCGCAAGATGAATGGTCAGCGGTGATTGCCAAGTTGAACACAGCAAAGCTGGTGGAACAATTAGCGTTAAATTCCGTATTCACAAAAGACGAGCAGAAAATTAGCTTGGAATTGCGCCCAGAACAAGCGCACTTAAATACAGAAAAAGCGCATGCAGAATTAATGGATGCACTGTCTAATCATTTTCAGCAAAGCTGTGAATTAGCCATTACTATCGGTGAAAATGGAACGACGCCATTAGAGTTACGAGAAAAGCTGTATCAAGAAAAATTACAGCATGCTTTCGAGCAATTAGCTGAAGATCCGAACGTGCAGTTTTTGCAAAAGCGTTTTGCGGCAGAAATTGACAACGACAGCGTTCGACCAATTTAAAGCTAAGATCCATTTAAAACTAAGATCCATTTAAAGCTAAGACCAATTTCAAATTAAGAGAAGAGAATGGGGTTGATTTCTAGAAACTCAGCCCCAATAAATATCCCTATCAATTCAATTATCAAAACGAGAGAAAACAATGTTTGGTAAAGGCGGAATGGGCAATATGATGAAGCAAGCCCAGCAAATGCAAGAGCGTATGCAAAAGCTTCAAGAAGAAATTGCCAATATGGAAATCACAGGTGAGTCTGGTGCTGGCCTTGTTAAAGTGACTATTACTGGTAGCCACAGCGTTCGTCGTGTTGATATCGACGAGAGCCTAATGGAAGATGACAAAGACATGCTAGAAGATTTGATTGCTGCGGCATTCAACGATGCAGCACGTCGCATTGAAGAAACACAAAAAGAAAAAATGGCATCAATCACAGGTGGTATGCAACTTCCACCGGGTATGAAACTACCTTTCTAAGTTTTTAATATCATAGAAATTAGAAAAGTTAGATTGATCCAAAAGACATATTGATCCAAGAGAGACATACATGCGCACAAGCAGTATGCTGGAACAATTGATGGAGGCCTTACGTTGCTTACCTGGGGTTGGCCCCAAATCAGCACAGCGTATGGCCTTTCATTTATTGCAGCGAAACCGAAAAGGCGGCTTGCAACTTGCCGAAGCCTTATCTCAAGCCATGACGGAAATCGGCCATTGCGATCAATGCCGAACCTTTACCGAAGAAGATACCTGCCATATTTGCACAAACCCTAAGCGACAAGCGAACGGGCAAATTTGTGTGGTGGAAACTCCGGCAGATATCGCAGCTATTGAGGCGACAGGCCAGTATTCAGGTCGCTATTTCGTGTTGATGGGGCACTTGTCACCGTTAGATGGTATCGGGCCAAGCGATATTGGTTTAGATTTATTAGATTATCGTTTAGCCAATGGTGATATTGCAGAAGTGATTTTAGCTACCAACCCAACGGTAGAAGGTGAAGCGACAGCCCATTACATTGCTCAACTTTGTAAAGCTCACCAAGTGGATGCAACTCGCATTGCGCACGGTGTTCCAATGGGCGGTGAATTAGAATTAGTCGATGGCACAACGTTGTCACATTCTCTGCTAGGGCGACAAAAGTTGCTGTAATTGAATATCGAATTTTGAATGTATATGGAACGCTCAAGTTAATAGAAAGCTCTAATTAATAAAAAGCTTGGGCGTTTTTGTTTTTATTGATTGGAAGTTTTATCAATAGCAGTTGGGGCAGAGCAAAGTAGGGCTAGTGCAGAGTTTTAAGTTAAGTGCTCTAATTCAGTGATGATTTGGATTGCTTGCTCGGAAGTTGTGCCACAAATTGCCGCTTCCGCTTTAAAAGCATGACACACTTTTGGACGTTCAGGCTTACCAAACAATTTGCATAAGTTGTCGTCATTCAATTGAATACAGCGCACACCTGCAGGCTTTCCGTTTGGCATACCCGGAATAGACGAAGAAATGCTTGGCGCAATACAACAGGCTCCGCAACCTAAACGACATTCCATAACCAACCTCATCAAAAAAGACACAGTAAAACCGAGCGTAAAAACGGCTGCGGATAATAGCAAATCCACGGGCTATAATGTAGTTAATCTTGAATTTAAACCTCAATCAGCGTATAAAACGCAGCCTATATCCTTCGTATTTGAAGCTGCAGTTTTGTTGACGGCGTTCATTCGCCCCCCTATTTCTTTTATAAAGAAGGCTTAGGCGAGCTAAGCTCATGGGGCCTCATTCACTTGTCGCCTCACTGCAGCCCCAATTACTTTGGCTAAAAACTTTATCCATTCCAATATATTTAAACGGAAAAATTATGACAGCACCATTTTGGCAAACAAAAACACTTCAACAAATGACCGAGGAAGAATGGGAATCCTTGTGTGATGGTTGTGGTAAATGCTGTCTGCATAAATTGATGGATGAAGACAGCGACGAAGTTTATTACACCAACGTAGCTTGTAGCTGGTTAAACAACAAAACTTGCGGCTGTAAAGATTACCCGAACCGCTTTCAGTCAGGTGAAGAGTGTCTAAAACTGACTCGTGAGAAGATCGAAGAATTTAACTGGCTACCAGAAACCTGTTCATATCGTCTATTAGCGGAAGGCAAATCTTTACCTGAATGGCATCCGTTAATCACAGGATCAAAATCGGCCATGCATGCAGCGGGAGAAAGTGTGCGTAATAAAGTGGTGTATGAAATTGATGTGGTGGACTGGGAAGATCACATCTTAAATCATCCAAATAGATAATTAATTCATAACCTTACCTATATCTATTGCCAAATTCTCTCCAGCGTGTTTATTGAGCTAAAACAAGTATTTCTAATGTAGCTTAATAAATTCGCTCAAAAAGTGATAACTAGCTCACATTTTTGTTATACTCCGCACCAAATGTAAAAAAATGTAACTTGTGCCAGTGCGAATTTGCGCTGGCTTTACTTTTTTTGTTCTGACGAAAATTCAGTTCTGACGAAAAATTCAAACGATATATAACAATAAGATAGGCCAATTTAGTGACTATTAAGAAAAAACTTTCTTTGCTGCTGATATTTTTATTTGTTTTTTCATTTTCGAATATTCTGTTTATCTACACATTAGAAAATCGAAATGATGATGCAACTTTGTCGATCCAACATGCCAACACGGTTTTGAAAACGACTGATCGACTATTGCTGTCTCTGACTAAAGCCGAGACTAGCCAACGTGGCTATTTATTAACTCAAGATCGTTATTATCTTGAGAAATTTTATGCCGCGTTACGTGATACAAAAGACGATTTTGAAGATTTAAAATCTGTTGTAAGAACGGGTATTGGTATTGGTCAGAAAATGGCTTTAGACCGCTTGGATAAGTCAATTGATGCTAAGGTTTCAGAGTTAAAATCAACATTAAAATCTGGTGAGATCAATCATACTCAAGCTGTTTCTATCATTAGTAGCGAATCAGGTAAGGTTTATATGGAAAGCGTCACTAAGTACGCTGATACCATTAATGTTAACGAGCAAAATCATTTAACTGAATTGCGCGGTGAGCATGAAAGAATCACGGTTTATATCAATACCGTAACTGTGGTTGAATTCTTGGTGATGATTTTCTTTGCGATTGCAACCTATGCGATTATGCAGCGCAGCTTGTTTGATCCACTTGGTAAATTGTTGCATGCGACTAAGAAAATGGAAGAAGGCGAACGCCAACAACTTGCAGATTTCTTGCCGAAAGATGAAATGGGCTACTTGATGAACAGCTTCTACGAAATGAGTGAAGTGATCATTGAAAGACATGAAGAGTTGCAAGCCAAAGCGCATACCGATGAACTAACTAAAGTAAATAACCGCCTTGGTTTACATAAAGACATTGAAGCTTCAATTGCGACGTCAAAAATTGATGATGCGAGCTTAGTACTTTGCTTTATTGATTTAGATGAATTTAAACAAATGAACGATAAGCTAGGCCATGATTGTGGTGATGAATTATTGAAAACCGTTGCTAATCGATTGAAAGAATCGTTGCGTACGACCGATGCCATTTACCGCTATGGTGGTGATGAATTTATCGTATTGATGAAAGGCGTAGCATCTGTGGCTAAAGCGCATCAGTTAGTTGGTAATTTGATGGAAAGCGTTTCTGAGCCATTCTTGTATCACGGTGAAATGCTGCCAGTGAAATTCAGCTTAGGCTATGCGTTATCGCCAGAACATGCGACAGATCCTGAGACTTTAATTAAGTACGCAGATATCGCCATGTATCAATCAAAAGCGGAACGTAAACAGCAAGCGAAATTCTTTGATATTTCCATGCTGGAAGAAGCTGAAAAAGCCGATTAATCTCGCTGCTATTCTGATGAATAAAATTAACCCTGCCAAATTGGGCAGGGTTATTTTTTATCTGTTCTTCAAACAATTCAGGTTCGCTTAGATCTTACTTTTATCAATAGTCACAATGCCGTAAGAGTGAATTTTTGCACTGCCTTCATAGCCGTCAACTAAAGTTAATTGACCAGTTTCGTGGTTAACTTTAAATACCCATGTGACACCGCTATTACCACTGATGGTATTTACGTAATTGCCATCTGCACTTAAATCCATATCCAAATAATATTCATTAAATTTCGGATCTTGGTAAGCAATCTCTTCCGTTAATTCTATTTCACCATTCTTTTCAATTTTATAGGTAGAAATACTCGAAGTAAGTGGGTTGGTTGTCCATGCATACTTTCCATCAACCGAAGTTGTTACCCAGCAAACAGCTTGTTGACCACCCCAATAATCCTCACCGGCAAGGACATCTGGAGAAATAACAGAAATGATGCCATTGTTATCAATGTTATAAGACGTCATCGAACCGGTTTGACCTTCAAATAAAGGAAGGAAAGGGTACTTAGCTCGATGCGGAGGTGAAGATTTATAAAACTCATGGTTGCTGTCGATAAAGCGCGTTTCAGTGACTAATAACGTTGAATTACCATTTTCACCAGGAATGATTTTTGTACCGATTGGGAGGGCAAAGAAGCGCTGCTCTGATGCTTGTGGCGAATCAATACTTGAAGTCGGTTTCTCGCTTAATAAACCGTCATCATTGAGTTTATAAATGTGCGTAACGCCCGTGGTAATTTCAACCGCAGCAAGGTATTTGCCATCAGGTGTAAACTCAAGGCTTGCAGGACGACCAGTAAGTGTACGAATCGAGTTTGCAATCGGTGTCAACTTTCCTTGTGCATCAATACGGTAGCCTTTTAAGTTCCCCTCACTTGGCCCATCCAATTTTTTACCCATGCTAGCTACATAGATAATGTCTTTAAAACTCGCAATGGCGTTCGGTTTGATGTCACCAGCCTTGACGACATTCGTTAACTTGAGTGATAAATCCGGCTGAACACGTAGTGAACTGATCGTGCCATCACCTGCGTTAGCAATGAGTACATTTTTATTATCAGCTGAACGCCATAAACCGTAAGCTGAAGCCAGCGGATCGATACCATCAGTAAAGGTGTGGCCGGTATCGTCATGAGGTAAGCCAAACAGCTCAACTAAACCTGTGCCTTTACCCCCGGTTTTGTATTCGCCGATTTGCTCTAAAGTGCCGTCATCAAATTGTTTATAGGCAATAATGGAGTTTTCAGTATCGAAGTTGGTTCCGACATAAACACCGCCCGTAACGGTTTTTGCATTCGCTATCCCTGCAAATGAAATCAAAATTAATGCAGAGCAAGTCTTAGAAAGTAATCTCATTTATGCATTTCCCTTTCGTATTTATGTGTACTGTTACTCGTATAAATAAGTGACAAGATTAATATCAATGGGAGGTGATTTATATTTCAGTTATATCTTTTGTGAATTTATTTGCAAAAATGAATTTATTTTTATGATGGGTTTTAGCTCACTCGTTTCAAGTTATATTTTATTTTTAGTTTTATTAATAGGTTAAATCTGTTTGTGCGAAAAGGGATGTTTGAATGGTAATTTTTATGAGAAATTGAGATGAAATTTTTTGCTAGGTATTTATTGTTAGATTAAGCAATCCACATTTAGCTAATGGATTGCTTAGAATTAGATGGAAAAATAAAAGCTAAACCATTGATGATTCGATAATGTTTACACCTGCGGCTTGAAGATCTTGATACAACGCATCCATATTTTCTTGTTCAGGCATGACTGCTGCGGTTAAATCTTTAACAAAATAAGTTTTATAACCAAGTTGTGCACCATCTACTGCGGTTGCTTTTACACAAAAGTCAGCGGCTAAACCAACAATATAGATATCGGTGACAGAACTAGATTTAAGCACATCATCAAGGTCCGTTTTCGCTTGGCTATTGTTGTCTTTAAAGCCACTGTAGCTATCAACTTTGGGATCAGTGCCCTTATAGGTAATGTGAGCAATTTTGTCTATATTCAAGCCATCAACGAACTCTGCACCTAATGAATCTTGAACACAGTGATCTGGCCAAAGTATTTGCTCAACACCGTTTAGCGTCGTCATTTCGAATACATTTTTATCGGCATATTGGCTAGCAAAACTGCCGTGATCCGCTGGGTGCCAATCTTTAGTCGCGATGATGAAATCAAACTTCTCTTGTAAAGCATTAATGCCCGAAACCAATTCACGTCCGCCATTTACCGCAAGGCTATGAACAACCGGGTCTTGACCTTCAACAAAGCTATTTTGCATATCTACGATGATCAAGGCCTTGTTCGTTTGGGTATGTGAACAAGTAGGGGAAGTTGAAGAATTCGTTAAGCCATTATTCATTAAGAAAGTCCTGTGTCTTAAAGTTTGAATGAGTATTTCGACAATAATACGCTAGTAAACTTTGATTGGGTAAAAGTTAACAAATTAAATGGAGTTGATTCAAGGGGGAAAGATATTCAGTATAGATAATTGAATATTGGTGATTCTGCGATTAGCTTGGTTCAGATAAAGAAAAAGGCTCTTGACGAATCAAGAGCCTTTCTCAGAAAGTGGTGGAGGGATAGGGATTTGAACCCTAGAGCCGCTATTAACGACTGCCGGTTTTCAAGACCGGTGCTTTCGACCACTCAGCCATCCCTCCGAACGCGGTGAATAATATAATCACCTCAGAAATTTGTAAACCCCTAAAAAGTTTGTTTGATTGTTTTGTAAGCGAAACCTGCAATTTATTTGAATTTAATTTTTGTTTACTGATGATTTGCGGATTAAATAGCCAGTAAGGGTCTTAAATTCAACCAAATGCTTTTATTGATGTTTGGTCATTATCATCTTTTTTAGCTTCTTCTGCTGCACGTTCTTGTAAGATTAATTTTTTCTCTGCTTCAACAAATCGCTGAATCAACTCAAGGATGATTGATGATGACCAAAGCATAGATTTAGTCGTATTAATTGGTGTGTAAACTTGTGTAAAGGTTTAATCGGATTCTCTGGCAAGGAACTATACTGTTTTTGTGATGTGTGTCGCATTTTGTGAGCTGTTCAAAAATTGCGAAAGAAAGAGCTTTGGGAAGAACTCATAAAGTTTCTATAGATTGATACTTTATAAGCAAAATGGATATCGCAGTTCTCAGGTCTCTTAATAAGTAACAATGAGCAGAACATTAGTATGGTTGCGATTATCTTGAAATGGATAATCATATGAGGGTGAGTAAAATGCGTATATTAATTCTTGTAGCTTGTGGGCTATTTTTAGCTGGTTGTGCTAGCCAGTATTCTGATTCCCAACCGACAAATCCGTACTCAGAAAATGAATTTATCAATTTCCCTGAGTCAGATTAAGACAGTTAGCTAAATTGCTCAGCTGCCTGATTAAAAACTATCATATGAATAGTGAAAAAAAATCACCACGGTTAAGTTGGTGATTTTTTTTAAGCTTAATTAATTTAGTAGCGAGCGATTAGTCATCTTGGTGATAAAAACGCTTCAGCTCTGATAATCCTTGCAACACGATGGACAACTTAGGCTTGTCCTTACGATTGCGATGATAGTTCTTATCGTAAAGCTTATAGTTACCGTATTCATCGACCACAGTGGTGGTTGTATCCGTGATAAGTGCAATGTTGTCGTTATCACCAGCCAAAATCCATGGACGCTTAGCGGTGTTAAATAAACTCTTACCACTGCCGTAATCATACGGGTTCGATGATGAATGGAATAAATCGTGCATCATGGTGGCAGAGAAATCTAAGTGACTGCTCTTATGGGTATATAAGGTCGGCAGTTTACCCGGCCAATGGATCACCATAGGAACTTGTAGCTGATAACGACTGAAATTTGAGTTAGATCCCCAGCTGTTACTGTTGGTCTCGTTAAATTCCATACCATGATTAGAGGTAATAACCACAACTGTATGCGGTAGCAATTCTTGCTCTTCTAACTTAGTTAGGATCTGCTGGATTTTTCCATCTACACGATAAGCTGCAGATTGATATTGTGCTTTCAGTTTATCTGTTGCAGATTTCGATTTAACCGCAAATTGAGGAAGCACTTCTGCGTTATCTTCAAAATGATCAACTTCAGATAATTCCACATAACTAAACCAAGGTTGGTTAGAATTGTTATCTAGCCATTGAGACCAGTTTTGAATGGTTGTTTGATCATCAGTTGTTTGTGTTTCTTCCGTTTTATCATCGTCGGATTTCGCGAGATCAATATCTGCAAAAATCTGTTCATAGAATTTTGCATCATTAAACTGATCGCCACTGAAAGCCGCCATATTGTAGTTACGGTCTTTCATTGCAGACATAAACAAGGGTGCCGTATCTTGCGCTTGAATACTTGCAGAATAGTTACTTGGCAATCCGTAGAATAAGCCAAACACACCGTATGTATTGTTGCTCGCACTAAAGTGATTCATGTAATTTTGGTTGTTTTTCGCAAACTGGAAGCTGTTTGGCATAGTATTTTCTGCCAACATATCGCTACGCAAGTTATCAACCATGATCACCATAACGTTGTAATTACTGCTCGGGCCATCGAACTTCAACGGTTCAAGAGGGTAGTTCACCACCTCATTTTTACCGCCACTTTGTTCTAAGCGTTGTTGGTATTCTTCTTTATCTAATAAGCCGTGTTTTTCCATAAAGGACTTCGCTGTCATTGGATAAGACAGTGGGAAGTTCGCACGTTGGCTGGTAATTGGATTGTAGAAAAATGCATCCGCCCAAATGTAGATAAAGTGGCTACATAAGAAACAAATGAAGAAAACAACTGCTGCAGGGCGACCAATATGCTTACGCGTAAGGCTGCGTTGTTTTTTCCAAATCCATTCAGAAATGGCGATTTCAAGCAAAAAGATAATAGGAACAGCAATAAATAAATATTGCCATTGTGCGTTAAATGAGGTCTTTTCTTTGCTTAATAATAGCTCCCAAACCACTGGGTTTAGGTGCAAATGTAAGCGGTTATAAGCTTGGGCGTCGAGAATTAACAGAGTCAAACCCAGGGTAGCAAAAATGACACCAAGCAAGCGCAAAAGTTTACGAGATGGAACAATAAAGGTGAGCGGAAACAGCACTATGATATAGAGTGCAAAAACCAAAAAGCTGAAATGCCCAAGCCAAGACACGAACAAATAGAATTGCCCAAAAAAAGTGTCTGGCCACGGTGATTGAGCGATAAAGCTCGTACCAATGAGCATGGCAATAATGATGTTAAAGAAGGCGAACCAGTGTCCCCAACTTACAAGACGGGAGACGCGCTCCGCATATGAATTTCCGCTATCAACCATGTAAAATTCGTTCTAACTCAATAAGGTTTAAGAATACGTTTAGTCATCAATTGATGATAAAAGAGCTTGAGAAAACTTATCTGCAATGAGTTTACGTTGAGATTTTGGCACATTTGTGTTCAAGATGTTAGTGGCTATATTACCAGCAATCATGAGGCTTAGATCTGCGTTAGCTCCGTGCTTTTTCAGTACGGCAGCAATTTCTGCCAAGATGAGTTCTACTTTTTCGTCGCTGTATTTTGAATTAATTGGCATAACGTCTTCTAATAACTTCTTTGATTAGGTTAATAATAGCCCCAACTCGACAGGAATTAACCCATAAATTCACTACTGGGAGTAATATTTTTGAGAATGATCAAGCTAGTTGGGTATATAAAGCGGCTTATGATAACCTAGTCTTCCTCTTAACTGAAACATCAACTGAAACAAATTTATCATGAGCCTAAATATTTCCAACGTCATACTGCATAAATTGATCAAAAACAGCCAAGATGAATTGGTGGTCAATCTTCGTGAATCTGCGCTTCCTAATGATGGTGTCAGTGAGCAACTAGTCGCGGAATTACATCGTTCTTTTAATGCAAAAGCCGGTAAAGGTTTTGGCGTTTATAAAGAAGAAAGCGAGTTCCAGTCGTGGATGAAGCAGCTTCGTAAAGGCGAACTGAATTTTTATGACTTTTCTCAACAATCAGCAGAACGTCTAAAAACAGAATTAGCGAAATATCCTTTTGCTGAAGAAGGAGTTTTGGTTTTAGCTGAATATCAATCTCTAGCAACTGATTATTTATTCATTGCACTTTTACCATCGAATCAGAGCTTAAAAGTGGATGAAGATTTGGATATCAGCGGAACTGATTACCTTGATATCAATAAAATGGATATTGCGGTTCGAATTGACTTATCTCGTTATGAAACTGACGCCGATTCAAACCGTTACCTTTCTTACATTAAAGGTCGTGTAGGGCGTAAAGTTGCAGATTTCTTCTTAGACTTCTTACAAGCTGAAGTGGGTTTAGATACTAAAAAACAAAACCAAGTATTGATGCAAGCGGTCGATGATTACTGCGCTGATGCTCAACTCAATAAAGAAGAAACCATTGCGTGCCGTAAGCAGGTGCATGATTTTTGTAACGAACAGTTAAAAGCGGGCGATGAAGTTACTTTGAAAGAGCTTTCTGGTGAATTAACCGGTTCTGGCCATGAAGATAATTTCCACGATTTCACGCAAAAGCAAGGTTATGATTTAGAAGAAAGTTTCCCAGTTGATCGTTCAACGATTCGCAAATTGGCAAAATATGTCGGTGCTGGCGGTGGCTTGTCGATTAACTTTGACAGCATGCTATTGGGCGAACGTATTTTTTATGATCCAGAAACCGATACTTTAACTATCAAGGGCATTCCGCCAAACTTGAAAGATCAGTTAACTCGCCACTCGTAACGGTTGCGTTCACTAGAAATCAGCTTCATTAAAAAATCTTCAAACTAATGTAAATTGTGGTTTGAAGATTTTTTTTATCAATGCGATAGTAAAGCCACAGCATTTTAGGTAATAAACTCAATCAAGGAGAGAATGGACGATGAGAGTAGGTTTAGTTGGTTGGCGTGGCATGGTAGGTTCAGTACTGATGCAACGTATGGTGGAAGAGAAGGATTTCGACTTAATTGAACCTGTCTTTTACAGCACATCACAAGTTGGTATTCCTGCACCAGTTTTAGGCAATAAAGAAGCAGGCATGTTGCAAGATGCTTTTGACATCGAAAGCCTAAAACAGCTTGATGCAGTGATCACTTGTCAAGGTGGTTCTTATACTGAAAAAGTGTACCCAGCGCTTCGTCAAGCAGGTTGGAAAGGTTACTGGATTGACGCAGCTTCAACCCTTCGTATGAAAGACGATGCGATTATCACGCTTGATCCAGTTAACTTGAAACAAATTCAGCATGGTATTCACGCTGGCACCAATACATTCGTTGGCGGTAATTGTACCGTGAGCTTGATGTTGATGGGGTTAGGCGGTTTGTATGAAAAAGGCATGATCGAATGGATGAGTGCCATGACATACCAAGCGGCATCAGGTGCGGGTGCACAAAACATGCGTGAGCTGATTTCACAAATGGGCGTGATCCATAAATCTGTTGAAACTGAATTAGCGGATCCAGCAAGCTCAATTTTAGATATCGACCGTAAAGTAGCTGCAACTATCCGTTCAAGTGAATACCCAACCGATCAATTTGGTGCTCCACTGGCCGGTTCATTGATCCCTTGGATTGATGTAAAACGCGACAATGGTCAAAGCAAGGAAGAATGGAAAGGCACAGTTGAAACCAACAAAATTTTAGGTTTACAAGGTTCTGCTATTGTACCGATTGATGGAACTTGCGTACGAATTGGTGCGATGCGTTGTCACTCTCAAGCTTTGACAATCAAGCTAAAACAAAATGTGCCAATGGATGAAATTGAAGACATCATTGCAAGCCACAACCAGTGGGCGAAAGTGATCCCGAATGATCGTGACATTACTGCACGTGAACTGTCTCCAGCAAAAGTTACGGGTACGCTTTCTGTGCCAGTTGGTCGTTTACGTAAAATGGCGATGGGCGATACTTTCTTGAATGCGTTTACAGTTGGCGACCAATTGTTATGGGGTGCTGCAGAGCCACTGCGTCGTACACTTCGTATTATTCTTGAAAATCGTTAATCGAGTCTTTACAACATTTTGATATAAAAATCCGCAGTCTGACTTAAAAGTAGTCACTGCGGATTTTTTTATTCTTTGATTGGGAAAGAGTCCGTTATTTATAGGCGTTGCTGCTTTTTATAGGCGTTACTGATCTAATAACTGAGCCAGACCATTTCCGAATGACCAATCTTCCCGTGTGTTTTCGATAATAGAAATAAACACGTCTTCTGTTCTGACATCTAAATGCTCATTTAGCCTTTTTGCCAGTTGGCTATAGAAAGCAAGTTTCATCTCTTTTGTTCTTGGTGTGGATGTGATGTGCAATAAGATGATGTCTTTTGAACGATTCACTCCGAATATTGTAGGGTTAATTCTTAATTCGTGTTCTTCCTTTTGATGAAAGATTTGAAAGCAATCATCAGCAGGAATTCCCCAAGTCTCCATCAAAGTCGAGTGAATGTGTTCACTTAATTGATCAATGAACTCAGGCGATTTTTTTAGGGTATGGATTTGGATTAAAGGCATAGCATTTACTTCTTGTTGTTTTTGGAAATGTTTTTTTATAAGAAACGAATTGTAACAACTTGGTAAATAAATACTGTGCCTTAGCTCTAGGTTAAGTTAATTCTTAGGTGGCGGTTGGCGGAAATTAGTAACCGGTACAACACGTTTATCAGGATCAGCTAGTTGACCACCACAATGTTTACAGAATAGGGCATCGGTTTCATGGCCAGCTTTGCCGCAGTTAGGGCATAGAACTAGGCTGCGGTGTGCTTTCATTTCTTGGTTCAACTCTGCGGTAATAATGCCTGTCGGTACTGCCAAAATCGAATAACCCAATAACATGGTTAAGGATGCTACCGCTTGTCCCATAGGTGTTTTCGGTACTACATCGCCATATCCCACCGTTGTAATGGTAATGATTGCCCAATAAATACCACGCGGAATACTCGTAAAGCCGTTTTCAGGTCCTTCAATTACATACATGAGCGCACCAAAAATTGTCACAAGAATGGCAACCGCACTAAAGAAAATTAAGATTTTGCGTTGTGACATTGCCAAGGTACGAACCAGCAAATTAGAATCTTGGAGAAAACGCACCAACTTGAGTACACGGAAAATCCGCATCACACGCAATAAACGAATAATGCCGATGAAATGCGCCGATGGAAAAAAGAACACTAAATAGGTAGGCAAAATGGCCAGTAAATCTATGATGCCGTAAAAACTCTTAGCGTAAGCCGTAGGTTTTGGAGAGCAATAGAGGCGGGTGAGATACTCAAGGGTAAATAAACCCGTGAAGAAATATTCAAGGATGTCGAACTCAAATGCCCATTTGTTTGAAAAGGTAGGCACAGAGTCAAGAATAAGTACGATAAGAGAACTGATGATGGCAATGATCAGAATAATATCGAAACGTTTTCCAGCCGGCGTGTGTGTGCCGAAAATGATCACATACAGTTGATGTTTTAGGTTGTCGCTCATAAGTTATAAGAATCCTTTCTTACTTCGAGGATAGAAATTGTTGCTTGTTCTTTCTTTAAACCATCTATTCTTTATAGACGATCTATAGTTTATACCTTCTTTATTGTAATAAAGCCGCCCGAAAAAGAAACGGGCGGCTTTAGCATATATTCTAAAAATATGTTTAAAACTGTTTGGAAAACGATAAGTAAAAATCGTTTAGATACAGCCAGCTTAGCTAACCAAACTTTTATCCCATCAACTCTTATCCCATCAAGCCTGGGAAGATATGACCAACACCGTTGGCAATAAATTCCACACCTAAGGCAGCAAGGATCAAACCCATAATACGAGTGATTACGTTGATACCGGTTTGGCCTAAGAATCGAACGATCAAAGGTGCTGAACGGAATAATAACCAAGAGCAGAAACAGAACACAGCAATCGTAATACCAATGCAAACGGTTTCAATCATGGTTGGATAGCGAGAACCGTAAACAATGGTTGAACTGATCGCACCTGGGCCAGCCATTAATGGCATCGCAAGTGGTACTACACCAATTTGTTCACGGCTGATGTATTCGGTTTTTTCTTGCTTGTTCTGTTTATCTTCACCTAATTTACCGCTCATCATCGAGAAGGCGATGCTCATCAGCAAGAAGCCACCGGCGATGCGGAAAGAGTTAAGTGAAATACTGAACATATCCAACAAAAATTGGCCGGCGATCAAAGAGACAACTAAAATAATACCAACGGCAATATTGGCGGTTTTAGCGGTTTTACTCTTTTCTTCTGGCGACATGTGCCCAGTTAAAGAAACAAAAACAGGCATGATGCCAATCGGGTTTACTGCGGCCACAAGACCTAAGAAAAATTGTAAATAAATGGCGAAATCAATAGATGCCATGACGTGCTCACAAATTAAAAAAGATGGATTATTAAGCGATTGAAATTTAGCGACTTAATTCTAGTGTAAATTCTAATCACTCAACCGGCAGTTGGGTTTATAAAACCATGGCTAATGTAAGTCAAATTGAGATGGAGTTCGAGCAATAATTTCTGCAAAACGCATACATTTTTCTAATGCGAAAATTAGTTGGAATCTGAGTATAGGTGTATTTAATTTTTGTCTAACGAAAATGAACCCTTATAGAAAGTGGGTTTAAGTCATTAAATTCATTAATTTTGTTAAATTTACTTCTAAAGTATTACCTTTTTAAAATCTTACCGTATACTCCTTGTGGCACGGTTATTATGTTGTGCGTTCTGTTCATTTTCTAGCTAAATAAACCTGCAACATGAATGGGTGTTTTTTATGCGCTGAAAAGATGAACAGAATATTTTTTCATGCTGTGAAATAATTAAAGTTAATTAAAATCAATGAGTTAAAAATTAAGGTTGCGTTCGCTTACCGCTTTGGTAGTATTTGTCCCGCCGGAACTGATCTACATCAATATTTTAAATATGTGAATGAATATACTCACTTCCGAAAGCGATTTACTAAGGCGATTTTAGCAACATAAGCTACCCTTATTGCGATGCCGTTTAAAAAGTGGTCTTACTAAATAGTTTTTAATTTAAATCTTAGGAGATTAAATATGTCTGTAAGTAACTTAGCTGAACTAGATGCATTGGTTGCACGCGTTCAAGCCGCACAGAAAGAGTTTTCTACTTTCTCACAAGAGCAAGTTGATAAAATCTTCCGTGCTGCATCTTTAGCAGCTAACCAAGCTCGTATTCCTCTAGCACAACAAGCTGTAGCGGAATCAGGCATGGGTATCATTGAAGATAAAGTAATCAAAAACCACTTTGCTTCTGAATTCATTTACAACAAATACCGCGATGAAAAAACTTGTGGCATCCTTGAAGAAGGTACTGACACAATTACTATCGCTGAACCAGTAGGTATCATTTGTGGTATCGTTCCAACAACGAACCCAACTTCTACTGCGATCTTTAAGTCTCTTATCTCTCTTAAAACTCGTAACGGTATCATCTTCTCACCACACCCACGTGCTAAGAACTCGACTAACGCTGCTGCGAAACTAGTTCTTGACGCTGCTGTTGCTGCTGGTGCTCCAAAAGACATCATTGGCTGGATCGATCAACCATCTGTTGAACTATCTAACGCACTTATGAAGCACGACGGCATCAACCTTATCCTTGCAACTGGTGGTCCAGGCATGGTTAAAGCGGCTTACTCTTCAGGTAAACCAGCTATCGGTGTAGGTGCAGGTAACGTTCCAGTTGTTATCGATGAAACTGCTGACGTTAAACGTGCAGTAGCATCTGTTCTTATGTCTAAAACTTTCGACAACGGTGTAGTTTGTGCGTCAGAGCAAGCTGTAATCGTAATGGACGAAGTTTACGAAGAAGTGAAAGAGCGTTTCGCATCTCACAAAGGTTACGTTCTATCTAAAGCTGAAGCGGATAAAGTACGTAAAGTGCTTCTAATCAACGGCAACCTAAACGCTGACATCGTAGGTCAACCTGCAGTTAAAATCGCTGAACTAGCGGGCGTTAAAGTTCCTGCAGATACTAAAGTTCTTATCGGTGAAGGCGGCGTAGTAAGCTACGATGACGAATTCGCTCACGAGAAACTATCTCCAACTCTAGGTATGTTCCGCGCGTCTTCTTTCGAAAACGCGGTAGACCAAGCTGTGACTATGGTTGAAATCGGTGGTATCGGCCATACTTCTGGTCTTTACACTAACCAAGACACAAACGCTGACCGTATCAAATACTTCGGCGACAAGCTAAAAACTGCACGTATTCTTGTAAACATTCCAACAACTCACGGTGGTATCGGTGACTTGTACAACTTCAACGTTGCACCGTCTCTAACTCTAGGTTGTGGTTCATGGGGTGGTAACTCTATCTCTGAAAACGTAGGTCCTAAACACCTAATCAACAAGAAAACTGTTGCTAAGCGAGCTGAGAACATGTTGTGGCATAAACTTCCAAAATCAATCTACTTCCGTCGCGGCAGCCTACCAGTTGCATTGACTGATTTAGAAGGTAAAAAACGTGCGTTCCTTGTTACTGACCGTTTCCTATTCAACAACGGTTACGCTGACGAAATCGTAAGCCTACTTAAAGCTCAAGGTATGGAAGTTCAAACTTTCTTCGACGTAGAAGCAGATCCAACGCTTTCTGTTGTTGAGAAAGGTGCAGCACAAATGCAAAGCTACCAACCAGACGTAATCATTGCTCTAGGCGGTGGTTCACCAATGGATGCAGCTAAAATCATGTGGGTAATGTACGAGCACCCAGAAACGCCATTTGAAGAACTATCAATGCGTTTCATGGACATCCGTAAGCGTATCTACAAGTTCCCTAAAATGGGTGCAAAAGCTGAACTAGTTTGTGTAACTACAACTTCTGGTACAGGTTCTGAAGTAACTCCATTTGCTGTTGTAACTGACGACCGCACTGGTGCGAAATACCCACTAGCTGACTACGAACTAACTCCTCACATGGCTATCGTTGATGCTAACCTTGTGATGAACATGCCTAAGTCTCTAACAGCGTTCGGTGGTTACGATGCAATCACTCACGCACTAGAAGCTTACGTTTCAGTTCTAGCGAACGAATACTCTGATGGTCACGCTCTTCAAGCACTTAAGATGCTTAAAGAATACCTACCATCAAGCTACAAAAACGGCGCGGCTGACCCAATCGCTCGTGAAAAAGTACACAACGCAGCAACTATCGCTGGTATGTCTTTTGCGAACGCATTCCTAGGTGTTTGTCACTCAGTTGCTCACAAAATCGGTGCGGAGTTCCACATCCCACACGGTCTTGCTAACGCATTGATGATTTCTAACGTTATCCGTTTCAACGCGAACGATAACCCAACTAAACAAACTGCGTTCTCTCAATACGACCGCCCACAAGCACGTCGTCGTTACGCAGAAGTTGCTGATTACCTAGGCCTAAGCCAAGCTGGTGACCGTACAGCACAGAAAATCGAGCGTCTATTAGCTTGGTTGGATGAAGTGAAGAAAGACCTTGATATCCCAATGTCTATCCAAGCTGCTGGCGTAAACGAAGCTGACTTCCTAGCGAAAGTTGATGAGCTATCGGTTGATGCGTTCGATGACCAATGTACTGGTGCGAACCCACGTTACCCTCTAATCGCTGAGCTAAAAGAAGTTCTAATCGCTTCTTACTACGGTAAAGCATACATCGAAGGTGAAACTTTCGAAGGCACTACAGTAATCAAGAAAACTGAAGAGCCAGCTAAAAAAACTGCTAAGAAAAAATAATCAATCTTAGTTAGCTTAAATTAGCTTAATAAGAAACGAAGCCCTGCAGAAATGCGGGGCTTTTTTTGATCTTTTCTTGGCTTTTATAAACTTACAGGTTTTTATGAACTTACTGGCTTTTGGAGAACGGATGAAAATTAATCGGATTCCAGAACCCGCCCATTAAAGTAATCATTCTGAATAATGTACTCGGTATTACGAATGATCTCCGCACAATTGCCTCTCCAGCAACATTCATCACTCTTCTCATTAGAACTCTTACTTGCTGATACTTTCCTCGACATAATGCCTCCCACACGAATATTAAACGGCGCTAATTCACTGGCCCAACTTTGAGTGAAATCAACGATTAACGACGAGGAATGGTGACTTGGACCAATCTCCTGGCAAGCCAGATTGATGATGACACCATGATTATTGTTATCTAACATTTGTCGTGCCGCTAGTTTGCTAAAGCATAAAATTTTGTCAGCCAGACGAGCAAAGTTTTGGCTGTAACTCTGAAAATCATCGTGAATGAGCGAAGGAAAAGGCAAGGAAGGATAGAGATTAATTAATACATCAACACCGTTCTCAAACTGTTGTTCAATTGATGAAAATAGAGGCTGAATACATTCGAAACTGTCATCATCTAAATGATATTGATATGTTTGCTCGGCAAATGTTTGACATAGCTGATGTGTATTAATCAAAGTATTTTGATTGTAATCAACCAGAATGACATGAGCTTTTAGAGAGAGAAAATGATGTGCTAAGCCCAGACCAAGTTGTGTCCCTGCAGATGTGATAACTATGACTGCGTTTTCAATCTTCATGTTTCATACCTCATCGCCCGATTTTCAAGTCATTTGGGCATATTTAGAACAATGGAACACTAAATCATGATTTTTATTCATAAGACTTTTATTGAAGTAAAACCAGCTATTTGACTAATCATGAACAATGAACTCATTGTTTTTGTGGAGTTAAGCTATTGTTTCGTATTCATAATTAATAATGGTAGGTTAATCCAAAAATTTCTTGTGCGGAAATTCAAATAAATGAATGTAACAATGCAAACCATTAAAATTTCGAATAAAAAAGGCAGCGCCAAGATATAAGGAAATGAAAGAAGTGTGATGCAGGATACGAAATGCAGAAATGAGAAAACTGGAAATAAAAAGACCAGCCTAAGCCAGTCTTTCCATTATTATTTACTCGTTGATCTTTAAAGAAAAATCAAAATCAGTAAAAGGATTACTTGATTAGGTTTTCTTCAACGAATGACCAGTTTACTAGAGACCAGAAGCCGCCCATATAATCAGGACGAACGTTACGGTAATCGATGTAGTAAGCGTGCTCCCAAAGGTCAACCGTTAGCAGTGGAGTTACACCGTCTTGAGTTAGTGGTGTAGCTGCGTTTGAAGTGTTAACGATTTCTAGAGAACCGTCAGCATTCTTCACAAGCCAAGTCCAAGAAGAACCGAAGTTGTTGATTGCTGCATCTGTGAATTTAGCTTTGAACTCGTCGAAAGAACCAAATTGTTGTTTGATTGCTTCACCTACAGCGCCTGCTGGTTCACCACCACCGTTTGGAGATAGGCAGTGCCAGTAGAAAGTGTGGTTCCAAATTTGCGCAGCGTTGTTGAAGATGCCGCCAGTTGAAGTTTTGATGATCTCTTCAAGAGATTTACCTTCAAATTCAGTACCAGGAATCAAGCCGTTTAGTTTTACAACGTAAGTGTTGTGGTGTTTACCGTGGTGAAAATCTAGTGTTTCAGCTGAGATGTGTGGTTCTAGTGCATCTTTTGCGTAAGGAAGTGCAGGTAATTCAAATGCCATTGCTCAAATCTCCATGTATTTTGAAAGGTCTTTTTGGTATCCCGGTCGATTACAGTAGGGACCCTCATCCGATTTTTTATCTTTATTAACTGACCTAAAACTTGAATCAGTTCTAGTCAAAATTGACTTACATCAGTTTAACAACTTTTCATATGATTAAAAGACTTGTTTTTTACAAATTTAAACATCTTTGAGAATTGGTGCATGGATATCATTTTGAAATAATTAGAAAAATTTCAGCTTGAACGAATAACTTACCTCTATTAGATGAATAAAATATAAGCATTTACGCTTGGTTTAATTAACCCTATAAATATTGCGTTTTTATTCTCACTAATATGTCAGTAGAATGTAGCCAATAAAAACGAGATGGTCTCATCCGAGAGAGGAAGTAATGGAAACAATTGATAAAATCAAACAACAGATTTCAGAAAACGCAATTCTGCTTTACATGAAAGGCTCACCAAAACTACCAAGCTGTGGTTTTTCTTCTCAAGCGGCACAGGCGTTGATGTCTTGCGGTGAGAAATTTGCATACGTTGATATCCTACAAAACCCTGATATCCGTGCTGAGCTTCCTGCTTACGCACAATGGCCGACATTCCCACAGTTATGGGTTGAAGGTGAATTAATCGGTGGTTGCGACATCATCATCGAGATGTTCCAAAAAGGCGAATTGCAAACTTTGATCAAAGAAGCGGCTGCACGTGCTTCAACTGGTGAAGAGTAATCGCTAGGCAGAGTATAAGCCTGATCTAAAAAAGAGCCCATCACGGCTCTTTTTTTGTTTGTAAGATTTGATGCGATCCGTTTAAGAAACAACTGCATTCAAGCTATAAATAAATTGCTCATCGTGCTCCGGCTGGAATAAAACAATTTTATTGCGACCAGTTTGCTTGGCGTTATACAAAGCATGGTCTGCATGGGAAATAGCTTCACTGATGGAGTCTTCTCCCGTTGAGCATTCATAAACACCACCACTGATGGTAAATCGAGTTTGTAGCGAATGAATCTCAGAGACTTTTTGACGAATAATTTCCGCCAAAGTGAATGCTTGAGCGGCATTGGTATCTTGCAATAAGATCACAAACTCTTCACCACCATGTCGCGAAATCAAAACCTTTCTTGATTCAAATTTAGAAAGAATTTTTGCTGTAGCCACAATAGCTTTATCACCTTCATTGTGACCGTAAGTGTCATTGATGGATTTGAATTTATCGATGTCAAAAATAATGACGGAGAAGAATGTATTTGGGTTCTTAGTCATATTAACCGCTTGTTCCATAAAGCTACGGCGGTTATTTAGCCCCGTTAGGAAGTCTTTACGTTCAATCATTAATAAATGTTTATGGCGAGAATTCAGACCATAAATAAGCCCGCCAATAACCAACAGTAAGCATAACAGTGCCATTAACAGGCTATGCCACAGTAGATCTGTTGGGTGGCTGAGTTCATATTGAGAAATACCGGAAGCAATAATCCAATCCAAATACGGATAATATTTATAAGCAACGGTTTTTAGTTCGGTTGTGCCATCAGGTAATAAAAGGGGGTAAGTAAAAGAACCTTGAGGCTGTTTTTTTACTTTTGCCATGAATTTTTTGTCACTATTACCGATTAAGGTACGAATCGGTTTGCCTTCGTTAGTTGGGTGAAGGACTAATTTCCCATCACTATCAACAATATAAACATAGCCTGTTTTTCCGAAGTTATAATGCTTGAGCTTTTCCTTTAATGCCTCTTTATTGACGAGAGATAGCATTTCATCTTTATAAACAGACGCACTTACTACCGAACCATCTGATAATTTTTCAGAATAGGCAACTTTCAAGCGGGTTTTATAATCGTCAGGATTTCGCCATGGATATTCTACAAAAGCAGTAGCAGATTTTAGCTGTTTCTGGACGACTTTTACTTCTGATACATCGTGATTTTTAAGATAAGGATGATAGGTATAAACACCGCTGGAATTTAATATGGTGACGTAACCACTCTTTCCGATATGAGTGTCTTTGATTAACTCATCTAATGCTTTCTGAACGCGAACATTATCTAAGTGAAGTTTTTTGTCTTGGGTAACTTTGATGACTTGTTGAATGGAGAAGGTAATGCCTTGCAGATAACTTTTTAATGATTCATTAACCGTGGTGTCGACTATATCGTAGCTCGCATCAACTGCTTTGTGAAATATGGTATCTGTGGTGTCCTGAAGGCGTTCTTCAACGTTATAAAATTGAGTGATGGTATATCCTATTGCTATCGTTATTATGAATAATAATACAGTGATCGGCAGTGCGGATTTTTTATTCATTGCAGACTTCGAGCATAGGAGAATTGATGAGCGAAAAGGATAGCACAGGGATAGGGTGTAATAGGGGGCGAGATCAATAAAAGAAGGAAAAAATATTCAGAAAATGGTGGCGTGCTTTAATTCGATTTAATTTTGAAATGTATAAAAATAAATTATTAATGAAATCTATTTAAAGTGGGTGTGGTATTTATATTCACAATGTTTTAGTGCGATATATAAATATTTTCAATAAAAAGGCTCTTGATGTTTATATTATCGAGAGCCTTAAATTTTTTAATAATGGTTGCTTAAACTTCTAAATTACAGAACCATTGCTGCAATCCAACCGAAGATCACAAGTGGTACGTTGTAGTGCAAGAAGGTTGGAATTACAGAGTCTTTAATGTGGTCGTGTTGACCGTCAGCATTCAAACCTGATGTTGGACCTAAAGTTGAATCCGATGCTGGAGAACCTGCGTCACCCAATGCTGCTGCTGTACCCACTAGAGCGATAGTTGCTGCTGGCGAGAAACCAAAAGAAATCGCTAGTGGAACATAGATAGTTGCGATGATTGGAATGGTCGAGAAAGAAGAGCCGATACCCATTGTGATCAACAAACCAACGATCAACATCATTAGAGCGGCAATCGCTTTGTGACCAGCCATGCTTTCTTGTAGGAAGGCAACTAGTGTTTCAACGCCACCTGTTGCTTTCATTACACTCGCAAAACCGTTCGCAGAAATCATAATGAAACCGATCATCGCCATCATTTGCACGCCACGAGTGAAGTTGTCTTGGCTTGTTTGGAATGGTTTACCGAACGATAAGATGATGAAACCAACTAAAGCACCAACAATCATTGAGCCTGAGTAAAGTTGCGCAGAAAGTGTTGCGATAATACTGATCACAGCAACCACTACAGCTTTCTTATCAATGCCAGCTTGTTTCGTTGATTCTGCTGTCAATTCTTCCTGATGGTATTGGCGAGGCTTGCGGTAAGTCACGAAGATACTCATTAGCAAACCGAAGATCATGCCACAAGCAGGAATAACCATTGCTGGTGGAATTTGTGCTGCCGTTGCTGTTTCAAGACCATTCTTCTGTAGAGCAGGAAGTAGGATATCGTTTAAGAAGATGCCACCAAAACCGATTGGTAGAATCATATAAGGTGTGATCAAACCAAAAGTTAAGATACAAGCCACCATACGGCGGTCAACATTCATTTTGTTAAATGCAGAAAGTAGTGGTGGAACAATGATTGGAATGAACGCGATATGCACAGGAATTACGTTTTGCGAGAAGATCGCCATAATGAACAAAGCCGCGAAAATAGCGTATTTCAACAGGTTAGAGGCTTGTTCATTTTCTTTACCATGAACTCGTTTGATCACGGCGTTAGATAGTAAATCTGTGATGCCTGTTTGCGATAAAGCCACCGCAAAAGCACCTAATAATGCGTAACTTAACGCAATTTCAGCACCGTCACCTAAGCCAGATTGGAATGCAGCAATGGTGTCATCAAGTGACATATGCGCAATCAACCCGCCAGTAATGGCACTTAACGTTAAGGCTATAACGACATTCACTCGGAAAACCGATAATGCCAGCATTAAGCAAACGGAAATAACAACTGGGTTCATTGTGATTCTCTTTTTAAAATTATAACTAATGTTGTGTTTCGTATTTTCGAAACGGAATCCATTCCTATATCGACCAAGTCTATAATTAGTTCTTATCAACTGGTCAAGAAGTTATAGCCAAAGTAATTGGAGTTGCAGTGAGGCGACAAGTTCATGAGGCCCCATGAGTGTAGCTTGCCTACATGATTGGGGCGAATGAACGCAGTCAACAAAGCTGCGGCTTCAAGTACGAAGGCTATTCAGATTCATCCTCAGGATTAACGACAGGCCAACCGCCTAGCGCTTTCCATTTGTTGACAATATTGCAGAACAATCTTGCCGTAATTTCGGTGTCATATTGTGCTGAATGTGCTGCTTGGTTATCGAACTCAAATCCAGCTGCTCGGCACGCTTTGGCTAATACCGTTTGTCCATATGCCAAACCGCTAAGTGCTGCGGTATCAAAAGTGGCAAATGGGTGGAACGGAATGCGTTTTAATTTGCTGCGTTCCGCTGCCGCCATGACAAAACTTAAATCAAAATTGGCATTGTGCGCCACCATAATGGCTCGGCTGCAATTTGCTGCTTTTTGTTCTTTTCGTACTAGCTTAAAGATCTCTTTTAATGCTTCCGCTTCTGTAACCGCACCTCGTAATGGGCTATATGGGTCACGAATGCCGATAAACTCTAACGCTTCTTTCTCAAGGTTCGCACCCTCAAAAGGCTCAACGTTAAACTGTAGCGTGGTGGCTGGGTATAAATCCCCATTTTCATCCATTGCTAAAGTAACGGCACAAATCTCAAGTAGTGCGTCAGTTTGGGCGTTAAATCCTGCGGTTTCTACATCGATAACAACAGGAAAATAGCCACGAAAGCGTTGTTTTAAGGTGAAGGCTTCGTTTATATCAGTCATTTGTTTCAAGATCTTAAAAATTGGAAGACATTATTGCAGATTAAAAAGTTAACTTCACTCAAAAATGTGACCTAAAAAGGATTAAAAATGAAATTTTATGCACTTTAAGTGAGTTTTATTGCTGAAAATGCGTGTTACATGAAATTACATGCTTAAAACATATAAAAAGAGCCCAAATTTTCACTTGGACTCTCTTGTACTTGGCTTTATAGCAGATTCAATTAGCCCGCTAAGCCTGCAGACATTTGGCTACGTTGAATAAGTTCAATCATGTAACCATCTGGGTCTTTAACGAAAGCGATATGAGTTGTGCCGCCTTTTACTGGACCCGGCTCACGAGTGACAACGCCACCTGCTGCTTTAATTGCATCGCAAGTTGCATAAATGTCTTCAAAACCAAGTGCAACGTGACCAAAACCAGTGCCAAGATCGTATTCGCTTGTGCCCCAGTTATAAGTTAATTCGATCACTGCGCCTTGTTCTTCATCGCCATAACCGACGAAAGCGAGTGTGTATTTGTATTCGGCATTTTCACTTTTACGCAGCAAATCCATACCTAGCACTTTGGTGTAGAACTCGATTGAGCGATCTAAATCACCAACACGGATCATGGTATGTAAAATTCTTCCGTTCGACATTTCAAACTCCTTATTATTCTTCAGGGTAAACTTTGCTTGAGAACTCACAAAGGTCTTCTATCAGGCAGCTGCCACATCTTGGCTTGCGAGCGATACAAGTATAACGACCATGTAAAATTAACCAGTGATGAACGTCAAGCTTAAATTCTTTTGGTACAACTTTCAGCAGTTTAGCTTCTACATCATCAACGGTTTTGCCCATTGCGAATTTAGTGCGGTTAGAAACACGGTAAATATGCGTATCGACTGCAATGGTTGGCCAACCGAATGCGGTGTTAAGTACCACGTTAGCGGTTTTTCGACCCACACCAGGTAAAGCTTCAAGCGCCGCGCGATCTTCAGGCACTTGGCTATTGTGCTTTTCGATTAAGATCTGGCAAGTTTTGATGGTGTTTTCTGCTTTGGAATTAAATAAGCCAATGGTCTTGATATAGCTTTTTAAGCCCTCAACGCCTAGAGCCAAAATTGCTTCAGGAGTATTGGCGACAGGGTAGAGTTTGTCTGTCGCTTTATTGACACTCACATCGGTTGCTTGTGCGGAAAGCAGCACGGCAATCAGCAATTCAAAAGGAGTTGACCAGTTGAGTTCTGTTTGCGGGTTCGGGTTATTTTCTCGTAATCGCTCTAATATTTGTCGGCGTTTTTCGTTATTCATTGATTGCTATCCGTGTTTCTCAATCTTTGCAGAGCTATTTTTTTGTGCAGAACTATGTTTATGTGCAGAGCTGTGTTTTTGTTTCGATAAATCAAATTAGCCGTTAGTTACTCGTGCACGTTCAATTCTTGGTTTTTCTTGAACAGGTTTGCGTTTTTCAATTTGCTTATCAATAACATGCTTTAGTGCAATTAAAAAGCCCACACCAATAAATGCACCCGGTGGTAAAAGAGCGAGTAAGAAGCTGCTATTAATATGAATGATTTCAACACGCAATACTGATGCCCAATCGCCAAGTAGCAAATCAGCACCGTCAAATAATGTGCCTTGCCCAATCAGTTCACGTAATGCGCCCAGTAAAACCAGAACAGACAACATGCCTAAGCCCATCCAAAAACCGTCGAGAGCCGCTTTTTTCGGAGCATTTTTTGATGCATAAGCTTCAGCACGACCAATGATGACGCAGTTGGTTACGATAAGTGGAATGAAGATACCGAGCGATAAATACAAACCGTAAGCATAAGCACTCATTAACAATTGCACGCAAGTTACAACGGAAGCGATGATCATTACGAAGATCGGAATACGTACTTCTTTAGGCACAAAATTACGCACCAAAGAAACAATGGTATTGGTTGCAATCAGCACTAACATGGTTGCCAAGCCTAAGCCTAATGCGTTAGTCACGGTCGATGAAACCGCCAATAATGGACACAAGCCAAGTAGTTGAACAAGGGCAGGGTTGTTATCCCATAGGCCGTTTTTCATCAATTCTTTATTTTCAGGATCAACCACTTTGACCGCTTTTGTGTTTTCAACTTCAGAGTCGATAGAGGTATCAATAGATGTACTTTGATCAGACATATTATCCCTCACAGTTTAATGGTTGATTGATGATGCTTTCTTTGTTGTCTTTAAAGTAAAGCACAGTTTGTTTCACCGCTTTGACAACCGCACGAGGCGTAATGGTTGCGCCAGTAAATTGGTCGAATTGACCACCATCTTTGCGCACCGCCCATTCTGCTTCATTGTCTTTGGTAATGGTTTTGTGGTCGAAACCAAAAATCCAATCACTCTTGCGGGTTTCAATTTTGTCGCCAAGCCCTGGAGTTTCATTGTGCTCTAAAATTCGGGTGCTGGTGATCACGCCATCCATATTTAAACCAACAATGATTTTGATTGCACCGTTGTAACCGTCGGGCGCATAAGTTTCAATCGCAATTGCTGTTGGTTTGCCTGCTTTAGTCGCCAAATAAGCTGGCATTGGATCGGTTGTTACCGTTGATTGAGATGGCAACAACATACAAGAAGAATACAGAGCATTGTCGTGCATACTTTCTGGGATCACTAAATTTAAGGTTTTCTGCAATTCGTGCTGCTGTTGTTCAAGAATCGTGTCGTGTGTTACCCAGTTAGTTACGGCAACCAAGGCAGTTGAGGCAATGGCAAACACCGCCAAAATTCCGCCATTTTTTTTCATTGCATTTAACATACGAAATTACCTTAGATGCCCATAAGTACGAGGTTTGGTGTAGTAGTCGATCAACGGAACAGCCATGTTAGCAAGTAATACGGCAAACGCCACACCATCAGGGAAACCACCCCAACTACGAATAATGAAAACCACAAGCCCAATCATTGCACCGTAAACCAAACGACCTTTGGGTGTGGTTGAAGCGGTGACAGGATCGGTGGCAATAAAGAATGCGCCTAACATGGTTGCACCTGAAAGCAAGTGCATCACGGGTGAGGCGGTTGTGCCCGGAGCAAATAAAGCCGCTAACGTACTTGCAGCAAATAGACCCGCTAGCAGAGCAACTGGAATTTGCCATTGCACAATACGCAATTTCATCAGCACTAAACCGCCAAGTAAGAAGCAAATATTGACCCATTGCCAACCGACACCAGCAAGTCCGGCAAAAGTGGGTTGTTGCATGATTTCACTAGCAGTGTGTCCAGCTCGAATCGAGGTTTTGAAAGTATCAAGAGGCGTAGCCATTGTGATGCCATCGACACCAGCACGCACTTGTTGCAGCGACAAACCATCATTATCAAAGCCAGTAAAGAACAGGCGAATACTGTCGCTAAAGTGAATGTGCACATTAGTGATAGATTCTGGCGTCATCCAACTGGTCATTTGAACAGGGAATGAAATCAGCAACACCACATACGCCACCATAGCTGGGTTAAATAGGTTTTGTCCCAAACCGCCGTAAAGATGTTTGCCAATTACGATTGCGAAGAAAAGACCAATCGCCAAAATCCACCAAGGTGAAAGAGGGGGAATTGCAACCGCAATCAATAAGCCTGTGACTAATGCACTGTTATCTTTTAAATATGGAAGTGGGGAACGTTTACGCACCAACATTACTAGAGCTTCAAGCGCCCAAGCGAATAGCACCGCAAACACGACTTGGATTAAGACTCCGTAGCCGAAGAAATAAGTTTGTGCTGCAATACCCGGCAGTAAACACAAAGCAACCCACATCATAATGTTGGAAGTGTTGCGTTTTACATGTACATGCGGAGAACTGGAAATAAAGAAAGACATTATTTTTTCTCCTGAGAAGACTTATCTATAAACACGGGTATATCCAAGTTATCTAGTGTGACATGGTGATCGTCGCCACTTGCAGATTTTGTTTCTGAATGAGAATTCGATTCAGCTTGTGCTGCTTTTCTGGCTTTAGCACGAGCAATCGCTGCTGCAACTGCGGCTTTCTTCGGATCTTCTGCAGTTTCAGCTTTGGCTTCCGCTTTAACTTCGGCCTGTTCAGTTTTCACTTCAGCATCAGAATTCGATCCTGCTTGCGCTGCTTTTCTTGCTTTAGCACGAGCAATAGCTGCTGCAACTGCGGCTTTCTTTGGATCTTCTGTAATTTCAGCTTTGGCTTCGGTTTTGGCTTCCGCTTTTACATCAGCCTGTTCCGCTTTCACTTCTGCATCCGAATTTGATTCGGCTTGCGCTGCTTTTCTCGCTTTAGCACGAGCAATGGCTGCTGCAACTGCGGCTTTTTTCGGATCTTCAGCGGTTTCGGTTTTGGCTTCTGTTGTTACATCAGCTTGTTCTGCTTTTATTTCTGCATCCGAATTTGATTCGGCTTGCGCTGCTTTTCTGGCTTTAGCACGGGCAATGGCTGCTGCAACTGCGGCTTTTTTCGGATCTTCTGCAGTTTCAGTTTTGGCTTCCGTTGTTACTTCAGCCTGTTCCGCTTTCACTTCAGCATCAGAATTCGATTCCGCTTGTGCTGCTTTTCTCGCTTTAGCACGAGCAATGGCTGCTGCTACCGCGGCATTTTTTGGTTTTTCAGCTGTTTCTGTTGTAGCTACTTCTGGTGCGCTTTCTGCTTCTTGCTGATCACGAGCTTTTCTCTCACGAGCAAGACGTTTACGCTCTTCACGCAACTTAATCATTTCTGAATTATCAGGTTCAGCTTGTCCTGCTTTGGCTGCGGCTGCTTGTTTCGCTTTCGCACGAGCAATGGCGGCTGCAACTGCAGGTTTTGTTTCCATTGCACTTGCACCAGTAATCGCTGGAGCTTGTTTGGCTTTCACGCGTGCAATCGCTGCGGCAATCGCATCATCGCCACCCGTTTGTTTCATTTCCGAACGACGCTTATCGGCTGCAGCTTTAAAGCGGTTTTCTCGTTCTGCTTTATCACGCTCTAAACGTTTTTGGCGTTCTTCAAAGCGCAGTTTTGCACGCTCTGCTTCTTTTGCTTCTTGTGCGCGAGTCCAAATTTCAGACTTGGCTTGGCGATAATATTGCACTAGCGGAATGTCACTCGGACACACATAAGCACAAGCACCACACTCGATACAATCCGACAAATGATATTCTTGGCATTTGTCGTAATCTTGTGCCTTGGCATACCACTGTAATTGTTGTGGCAGCAATGAAGCAGGGCACACTTCCGCACAAGCTGTGCAGCGAATACACGCCATTTCTTGTGTTGGTGGTGCCATCTCTTTGCGTTTTGGTGCCAAAATACAGTTAGCAATTTTGGTGATTGGCACATCGGCATGAGGCAAAGTAAAGCCCATGAGTGAGCCACCCATAATCAAACGTGGGTTCTTTCTTTCAGGCTTATAACCAAATTGCTTTAATAGAGTAGAAATTGGTGTACCTAAGCGAGCAAACACATTGCCTTTGCGCTCTAATGAATCGCCAGTTAGCGTCACAACACGCTCAATCAAAGGTTCACCATCAACAATCGCACGCTTAATCGCAAACGCTGTACCTACGTTTTGCATTAACACACCAACTGCCGCTGAGTGCGCTTTGCTTGGTACTTCACGACCGGTTAGCACTTTGATCAATTGCTTCGATGCACCTGAAGGATATTTAGTTGGGATCACTCGGATCACCATATCATCGACATCTTTCGCAGCGACTTCTAACGCTTTGACCGCATCGGGTTTGTTATCTTCAATACCAATAATGGTGAGTTCAGGTTTTAAAATATGCTGAATAACCTGAATACCTTGAATCACTTCTTCTGCGTAATCTTGCATCAAGCGATCATCGGCAGTGATGTAAGGTTCACATTCTGCTGCGTTGATGATCAAAATCTTGGTTTTCGCTAAGCCTGTATGCAGTTTACGTGCAGTTGGAAAGCCTGCGCCACCTAAGCCAGAAATGCCTGACTGACGGATCTTCTCGATTAGAGCTTCAGGATCGATATCTTGATATTGTGGAATAGCTTCTTTTTCGCACCATTCATCTTCGCCATCTGGCTTTAAAATAATACAAAGATCAGATAAGCCTGAAGGGTGAGCAACAGTGCGTTTTTCAATTGCGGTAATAATGCCAGAACTTGGCGCATGAACAGGCACCATAAAAGCAAGGTTAGCTTGAGTCAGTTGCTGGCCCTTTAATACACGGTCGCCAATGTTGACACAAATATCACCCGGACGACCGATGTGTTGCTTTAATGGCAGAATAAATTCTTCCGGCAAATCAGCTGGCACAATAGGGTTTTTGGATGATTGAACCTTGTTTTCAGGCGGATGAACCCCACCGGGAAAATCCCAAATCATACCGTGACGAATTTTATCAATAAGCGATGACATATCTTTTCCTTTAATTCACGGTGTTTTCTTTGGATTCAGGTTCGGTTGATTCAGTTTTTGACCCCACATCAGAATCGGCATTCGGCTCAAGATTGGTCACGACAGGAATAAGTTCAAGTTGCCATTTCCAAGTATCTGGTGTGGTTTCAATCGGGATCATTTCAATACAATCAGTTGGACAAGGTGACACACACAAATCACAACCCGTACATTCGCTTCTGATCACCGTATGCAATGCTTTCGTACCGCCGACAATGGCATCAACAGGGCAGGCTTGAATACATTTAGTACAGCCGATGCACATATCTTCATGGATGAATGCCACTTTCTTAACGGCATCTTCTACACCATTAGAATCGGTTGGAACATCTACACCCATTAAGTTAGCAAGCTTTTCGATACCCGCCTGCCCACCAGGAGGACATTTTGTGATGTCGTCACCGTTGGCAATCGCTTCAGCATAAGGACGACAACCGGGATAGCCACATTGACCGCATTGAGTCTGAGGCAAAATACTATCGATTTGATCGACGATGGGATCAGCTTCAACTTTAAAGCGGATAGAGGCAAAACCTAAAATCACACCAAAAAGCGCAGCAAGAACAGCAATAGCGGCAACCGCAATAAAAATAGTCGTCATGGCTTATTTCACCAAGCCTGTGAAGCCCATAAAGGCAAGAGACATTAAACCAGCGGTAATCATAGCAATGGAAGCACCTTTAAATGGAGCAGGCACATCAGCTGCGGCAATACGTTCACGCATCGAGGCAAATAAGATCAGCACTAAGGAAAAGCCAACCGCAGCACCAAAACCATAAATGATGGATTCGATAAAGTTGTGATTTTCATTAATGTTTAATAAAGCCACACCTAATACAGCGCAGTTCGTTGTGATCAATGGTAGGAAGATACCTAACAGACGATAAAGAGTCGGGCTGGTTTTGTGTACCACCATTTCTGTAAATTGCACCACAAAGGCAATCACCAAAATAAAACTCATGGTTTGCAGGTACTCGATACCTAATGGACGCAAGATGTAAGTTTGAACAAGGTATGAACAGACGGAAGCCAATGTTAAGACGAACGTCGTCGCCAAGCCCATACCAATAGCGGTTTCGAGCTTTTTCGACACGCCCATAAACGGGCAAATACCAAGGAATTTAACCAAAACAAAGTTGTTGACCAAGACAGTGCCAACAAGCAACAGTAAGTAGTCTGTCATAGCGTCTCTATTAGGTGAATCAAGATCCACACATTATCGTCATTTGTGATGCCAATAACAACCTAGAGTAAATAGGTATTTAGCTTGATTGACTGAAATATACCCAAGTAACCTCAATATGCGAGTTTCAGCAAGAATAAAACAAGCCTTAGACAAGACAAATTGAATATGATCATAGTTATTCTATCTCTATTCAATTTAACGCAGTATAAGGCTTGTTTTAACTTGCCCTTCGGGAGCTTCATCCAAGCCTTTATGCTGTGTTAGATTTATTTGAAAGGTTGACACATTCCTTCATAAATCTGTCTTGCCTAAAGACTTGGATGATAGCTCTGAATTCTGCATCTTGAGGTCACTTGGGTATATTGTGAAATAGATGGATTTTTATACGTTTGATGCGAAATCAAAAGCGAAGCGCATAAAAGTAGATATTTAAAAGTTTAAACTTACAAAAGCCAAAAACGAAAAAAGCCGCATATCAACATGCGGCTTTCTTAAATTTGGCTCCCCCTGCAAGACTTGAACTTGCGACATACGGATTAACAGTCCGCCGTTCTACCGACTGAACTAAGGGGGAATAATTTATGGGCGTGATTCTAGCCATGTGGATTCAGACTGTCAACGTCAATGACAAAGAAAAAAGTGAAAAAAATTGGATTTTTGATCTTTACTTTTCTGTAGCCCTTGCCAATAAAAGGCATACAGTAGTTATCCACTAAATTTGTGGATAAGTGTGTTGATGGATCTTGGGAAACTTGCCTGATAATCCGAAAAACAAATAAAAAGAAGAATGGCTATCTGTAAGCTATTGATTTTAAATGCTGTGGGTGAGTTTTAAACAAAAAGGGAATTGTTAATAAAATAACCAGTTGTTAAATATATCATTGAATTAGATTCATTTTGGGGAAAAGCGGTGGATGAAAAAAAGAGGTTAACTAAGAGTAAGTATTAGAAGGGACTGGGATATTACCAAAGTTGAAACTGCTAAGCCAGTGAGAATTTCAATTTTTTAGATTTGAATTAGATTAGCGGAAATAGAGCTGATCTTAATACAAGGTATGAGCATAATTTTACGCTCGCTTAACCGTTTATGATTGGTTAGAGTGACGGCGTAAATCAATTTTTAAGAGGCAAATATGGGCGAGTTGTATCAACTGGTTTCAGACTATCAACCGGCGGGCGACCAACCAACCGCAATCGAGCAACTTTCAGAAGGTTTAGATGCTGGTTTAGCGCATCAAACTTTGCTTGGGGTGACGGGTTCAGGCAAAACCTTTACCTTAGCGAACGTTATTGCAAAAGCGCAGCGTCCAACTATCCTGCTTGCCCCTAACAAAACCTTGGCTGCGCAGCTTTATGGGGAAATGAAAAGCTTCTTCCCGAATAATGCCGTCGAGTATTTTGTTTCTTACTATGATTACTATCAACCTGAAGCTTATGTACCGACCACGGATACCTTTATTGAGAAAGATTCTTCGGTCAACGCTCATATTGAACAAATGCGTTTATCTGCAACCAAATCTCTGATTGAACGTAAAGATGCCATTATCGTGGCTTCGGTTTCCGCTATTTATGGTTTGGGCGATCCAGATTCCTATCTAAAAATGATGTTGCACATTCGTCGTGGCGACATTCTTGAGCAGCGTGACATTATTCGTCGCTTAGCAGAACTGCAATATAGCCGCAATGATATGGTGTTTGAGCGTGGTAATTTCCGTGTACGTGGGGAAGTGATTGATGTTTTCCCTGCAGATTCTGAACATGATGCCATTCGCATTGAAATGTTTGATGAAGAAGTGGAATGCATTAGCGTGTTTGATCCGCTCACGTGTGCAATCAAACAGCGTGATATTGCGCGGGCGACTATTTATCCTAAAACTCACTATGTCACGCCACGAGAACGTATTCTGGAAGCGATTGAGAATATTAAAGAAGAATTGGTTGAGCGTAAAAAAGTGCTGCTTGATAACAATAAGCTTTTGGAAGATCAACGCATCACACAACGTACGCAATTTGATATCGAAATGATGAACGAACTGGGTTTCTGTTCGGGTATCGAAAACTATTCTCGCTATTTAAGTGGACGCCAAGCAGGTGAAGCGCCGCCGACACTATTTGATTACTTGCCTCGTGATGGTTTGCTGATCATTGATGAATCCCACGTTACCGTGCCGCAAATCGGAGCCATGTATAAAGGTGACCGTTCTCGTAAAGAAACGCTGGTGGAATTTGGTTTCCGTTTGCCGTCAGCTTTAGATAACCGTCCATTACGTTTTGAAGAATTTGAAGCATTAGCTCCGCAAACTATCTATGTGTCAGCAACGCCAAGCGATTACGAATTAGAAAAATCAGCCGGAGATGTTGCCGAGCAAGTTGTTCGTCCAACAGGCTTACTTGATCCTGAAATTGAAGTGCGTCCTGTTGCGACTCAGGTAGACGATTTATTGTCGGAAATTCGCAAGCGTGTTGCGGTGAATGAGCGAGTGTTAGTGACCACTCTAACCAAGCGCATGGCGGAGGATTTAACCGAATACTTGACTGAGCACGATGTCAAAGTCCGCTATTTGCACTCGGATATTGATACGGTGGAACGGGTGGAAATTATCCGTGACCTACGTTTGGGCGAGTTTGACGTGTTAGTGGGCATTAACTTACTTCGTGAAGGTTTGGATATGCCAGAAGTTTCTTTGGTTGCGATTTTAGATGCCGATAAAGAAGGCTTCTTGCGTTCAGAACGTTCACTTATTCAGACCATTGGCCGTGCCGCACGTAATATTCAAGGTAAAGCGATTTTGTATGGCGACACCATTACTAAGTCGATGAAAAAGGCGATTGATGAAACCGAGCGTCGCCGTGCTAAACAACAGCAATACAATGAGAAGATGGGCACAACGCCACAAGCTTTGAAGAAAAGCGTTCAAGATATTATGGAGCTTGGGCATGTTGGCACTCGTAAAGGTAAGAAAGACAGCAAAGTTATTCCGCTTTCGAAAGTGGCGGAGCAAGCAGCAAATTATCAAGCCTTGTCTCCTCAGCAATTAGAGAAGCAGATTTCGCAACTAGAAAATGAGATGTATCAATATGCGCAGAATTTAGAGTTTGAGATGGCAGCGCAGAAGCGGGATGAAATTGAGAAACTTAGGGCGCAGTTTATTGTTAATAGCTAATCCTCGTCGTACTTGAAGCTGCAGCTTTGTTGACGGCGTTCATTCGCCCCAATCACTTAGACGAGCTAAGCTCATGGGGCCTCATTCTCTTGTCGCCTCACTGCAACTCCAATTACTTAGAGGATTGAATAGTTTTTAGCGCACTCTTTCAAAGCAAAATTTAGGCAGAAAGTTCACAGATTTATAGATCATCAATCTCAACGGGAATGCTTTCTTGGAATTCCCGTTCTTTTGCTATTTGTACCAATACTAAATCATCTAATGCATCGAGGATTTTTTCGTATGTTTCATCTGGTTTGATATAGCGAAATGTAAGTTTGCTATAGTTTAAACCGCATCTGCTGTTTATCAGTGTATTTCTCATAATCCATCTACTAACCTTCTGCTTTGTTTCTAATGCTGTTAAGTGGAGTGACTATTTTTACTCCAAAATAATCTTCTCGATTTCTTGTTGGAGCTTTTTGCGGTCGTGTCGCCATTCGTGGTTGGGAGAGGCGAGGTTGACTTCAATGCAGCGGTAATGGGTTTTTAATGATTCTTCAAAATTACCGCCGAGTAGAATATCTACTTTTCGACCATCGCAAGCTCGTTCACACCATTTTAGTTTTTCTTCCAAAGTCATCATGCCGGCAGGGCCGAATTCAGGGCTGAGGTTTTCCACAAAAATCAATTTGGCTTTGGTATTTTCTGCAATCGCTTTACCAATATCAGGCAAAAGCAATGGTGGCATGATGCTAGTTAAAAAACTGCCGGGGCCTAGGATGATGCAATCGGCAGACAAAATAGCGTCGATGCCTTCTTCTGTAGCTGGCACTTCAGGTTCCACATACAAACGTTGCAGTGGTTCTTCCATTTCATCGACATTGGTTTCACCACGAACCCACATACCTGTACGGGATAGCGCAGTGAGATCAGCTGGGTGTTCTGACATTGGAACGATATTGACGTCAACTTTTAGCATTTCACAAATAAGGTGAATGGCTTCAAGTGGACGAACCGATAGGTTATCTAATGCGGTGAGCATCAAATTACCAAGGTTGTGACCGTTTAATTCCCCTTGGCCTCGAAAGCGGTATTCGAACATCATGGAACTGATATTTGGTTCAGTGATCAACTGATTAATACAGTTACGAGTATCGCCCCAAGCAATTCCGCCTTGGCATTGACGGATACGACCGGTTGAACCACCATTATCGGTAGTGGCAACAATACCTGTAGCGTTTGAACCGAAATCTTTCAGGGCGGCAAGCATACGGCCTAAACCATGTCCGCCACCAATAGCGACAACTTTATTTGTTAAATGAAATGACATAAATGACTGTTCTTTGATTTGGATTAACTAAATATAACGGTCTTAAACCCAAATGGGTATGGCAAAAAACAGTATTCTTACGTAAAATTCACAAGCAGTGTTGTTGATCCCATTTTCAACGAACTCGTCATAACTCCGAGCGTTAATCACTAAGTTCAATTTTGTTAAATGATTGAATATGTTTTTAAAGCCAGTGGTACCCAACCCACAAGGGTGTGTTTAGAAATGAGCATTCCTCCCGTATTTGGAAAGGTGTTAAGTGACTCAATTTGTCTCCCAATATACTCCTGAATCGTCAGGCGTATCTGACGTGGATTATCCAACGTCATCTACAGAAAGCACGCAATTTGCCGATCGTTTTTCGCGCAAGTTCTATTATTTACGCCTATCGATCACCGATGTGTGTAACTTTAAGTGCACCTATTGTTTGCCAGATGGTTATAAGCCAACTGATCGCAACTCTTCATTTTTAAATCAAGCTGAAATCAAACGTATCGTGACAGCCTTTGCCGATTGCGGAACCAATAAAGTTCGCATTACTGGTGGAGAGCCAACGTTACGCAAAGACTTTAACGATATTGTTGCCACGATTGCTCAAACCAAAGGCATTCAAAAAGTTGCGATGACGACTAACGGTTATCGCATGGCGAAGCAAGTGGCTGATTGGAAAGACGCAGGTTTAACCAATATCAATGTCAGTGTTGATAGCCTTGATCCTCGCTTATTCCACCAAATCACCGGTGAAAACAAATTCCATGATGTGATGGCTGGTATCGACCGAGCATTTGAAGTCGGTTATCAGCAAATCAAAGTGAACGTGGTTTTGTTGAAGCAACTTAACGGAAATTCGCTACCAAGCTTTTTAAACTGGATTAAAGATCGACCAATCCAATTGCGTTTTATCGAATTAATGCAAACCGGTGAAATGGATGAATTTTTCCAGCAGCATCATCAATCGGGTGTCAGCATTCGAAATCATCTTATTGCTAACGGTTGGTTGCTCAAGCTAAAAGAAGTTAACGACGGCCCAGCTCAAGTGTTTATTCACCCAGATTACCAAGGTGAAATCGGCTTGATCATGCCGTATGAAAAAGGCTTCTGCGAAACTTGTAACCGCTTGCGTGTTTCAGCAAAAGGTAAACTACACCTATGTTTGTTTGGCGAACAAGGTGTTGAATTGCGTGATTTGTTGCAGCAAGACGAACAAGAACAAGAGTTGATCACACGTATTCAGCAAGCATTAGATACCAAGTCGGTGAGCCATTTCTTACAAGAAGGTAAGACAGGCATGACGCCACATTTGGCTTCTATTGGTGGCTGATTTTCGTCGTATTTGAATTTGTAGCTGTGTTGACTGCGTTCATTCACCCCAATCGAGTAGGCAAGCTACACTCATGGGGCTTCATTCTCTTGTCGCCTTGCTACAATTCCAACTACTTTGAAAATCAATATTGATTAAAAATTTTATTAAAGGTTCTCTCATGGCTCGTGTTTCGAAAGAATTTAAACCGCTGCGAGTGGCGGTATTAACGGTTTCTGATTCTCGCACTCCTGAAAATGACACCTCTGGCGATTTCTTTGTTGAAGAACTTCAAGCGCAAGGACATCAATTGGCAGAGCGTCATATTTCTGCGGATAACAAATATCAAATTCGAGCTTGGGTTTCGAAATGGATCGCTGATGATTCCATTCAAGTTATCTTAATCAGTGGTGGAACGGGTTTTACGGCAAAAAACTATACAACTGAAGCAATTGCACCTTTATTTGATAAAGAAGTGGAAGGCTTTGGTGAAATCTTTAGAGCCTTGTCTTTTGAAGATATTGGTTCATCAAGTTTGCAGTCGCGAGCGATTGGCGGAATGGCGAATGAAACAGTGATTTTTGCTATGCCGGGTTCAACAGGCGCATGTCGCTTAGGTTGGGAAAAGCTGATCAAAGAACAGTTAGATGCTCGCCACGGCCCATGTAACTTTATTCCTCACTTATCTGTTTAATCGTTTGGTTTAGCTGATTTATTTTAAGGTAGATTTTCATGTCTCAATTTACACATATCAATGCTTCAGGCGAAGCCAACATGGTCGATGTTTCTGCTAAACAAGAGACAGTGCGTGAAGCAAGAGCTGAAGCATGGGTAACTATGTCAAAGCAAACGCTTGATTTGATTATGTCGGGTTCACACCACAAAGGTGATGTATTTGCGACGGCTCGCATTGCAGGTATTCAAGCGGCTAAGAAAACATGGGATTTAATTCCGCTTTGTCATCCTTTATTGCTTTCAAAAGTGGAAGTTCAATTGGAAGCTAAACCAGAGACTAACCAAGTTCGCATTGAATCTGTTTGTAAACTGGCAGGTAAAACGGGTGTTGAAATGGAAGCATTAACTGCGGCATCTGTAGCAGCATTAACCATTTATGACATGTGTAAAGCAGTGCAAAAAGACATGGTTATCGATCAAGTTCGCTTATTAGAAAAAACAGGCGGTAAGTCTGGTCATTTTATAGCTGAATAATGATTGGCTAAGTAAGAATTCAAGGGTTAAACAATGATTAAAGTTTTATTTTTCGCACAAACTCGTGAACAAATCGGTGTTGATTCAATTCAAGTAGATGCAGACCAAATCACCGCTGAAGCATTACGCCAACAACTTTGCGAGAAAGGTGGCGAATGGGCGCAAGCATTGCAAAATGGCAAACTGCTGGTGGCTGTGAATCAAGACATGGTTCAAATGGACACGGTTTTGAAATCGGGCGATGAAGTGGCGTTTTTCCCACCTGTGACTGGGGGCTAATATGTCGCAGTCTGAAATGAAATTCGACATGGTTAGCGTGCAAGTTGACGATTTCGATGTTGGCGTCGAATATCAAAATCTAGCGCAAGGTACTGATGCCGGTGCGGTGGTGACTTTTGTCGGTAAAGTGCGTGATATGAACTTAGGTGACTCGGTAACGGGTTTGAGCCTTGAGCATTATCCGGGCATGACAGAGCGTTCGCTAGAGAATATCTGCGAGCAAGCGAAATCACGTTGGCCTTTGCTGAATATCCGTGTGATCCACCGAGTAGGGGATTTGGATATTGGCGATCAAATTGTATTTGTTGGTGTTTCAAGTGCGCACCGTCACGCAGCTTTTGAAGCTTGTGATTTTGTGATGGATTTTCTGAAAACCCAAGCACCATTTTGGAAAAAAGAACGCACAACCGAATCCGTTCGCTGGGTCGATTCAAGAGACTCTGACGCAAAAGCTGCGGAGCGTTGGAAGTAAAGATTCCAAAACCTATAAAATTAAAGCCTCTGAAATACCTACTTAAAATAGGTGAATTTCAGAGGCTTTTTGCTATTTATCATACTTCATGCATCCATAGAAACTCTGTCCTTTCCTCATCGGTTGTTTAAAACATCCATGTTCTCTTTCGGTAAACATAAATATTTAAATATATGTTTTTAATATTTCAATGGCTTATAAATTCATATTATGAAAAAGTGTAATCCATGTTGTATTTTTATGTTTTTTTTATGGTGAGCTTGGTTGAAGGTTGATAATGTGCGCTTTGTTTCATGTTGGTTGTCTGTTTTTGGAATATAAATTCATTTTTTCGATATAAAACAGACAAACTTGCTGTGATGGTCTGTTCATTCTTTGGTTTTATACTTTGCCTTTTAATGGCTATCTACTTGAGCAAAACCAATATGAGACGCACCAATAAAACATGGATGCTATTTATAAAAAATGGAGTACTCAAGATGAATAAAAACCTGAAGCGCAAAAACACAATAAAACCAATCATTTTACTGAGCGCAGGGCTTGAATTAAGCGCTAATTCACTTTCAACGATTGCAGCAGAAGTACCAGCAGGAACAAAATTAGCCGAAGTTCAAGAGTTAGTTCGCGGTAACGGTACAGAGGTTGCTTCTATCGATCCGCATAAAACAGAAGGTGTACCTGAATCTAATGTTATTCGTGATTTGTTTGAAGGCTTAGTGAATTTAGATGCGAATGGTGAAGTTACCCCAGGTGTAGCGGAAAGTTGGGAAACTAAAGACAACAAAACTTTTATTTTCAAAATTCGTAAAGATGCAAAGTGGTCAAATGGCGATCCAGTGACTGCTGATGATTTTGTTTATTCTCTACAACGAGCCGCAGATCCTGCTACAGCTTCACCTTACGCTTGGTATATCGAACTTACGACGATGAAAAACTCTGCTGATATTATTAATGGTAAAGCGGATAAATCTACTTTGGGTGCAAAAGCCTTAGATTCCAATACTCTAGAAATTCAGTTAGATATTCCTGTACCTTATTTTGTGAAAATGATGGCTCACACCACGGTGAAACCCGTTAATAAGAAAGTGGTTGAGAAGTTTGGCGATCAATGGACCAAGCCTGAAAACTTTGTTGGGAACGGCGCATACGTTCTTAAATCTTGGGTGGTTAACGAACGAATAGTGATGGAGAGAAACACTCACTATTGGAATAACGATAAAACAGTGATTAACAAAGTCACTTATCTCCCGATTGAAAATCAAGTCGCCGAGATGAACCGTTTCCTTTCAGGTGAAATTGATATGACCAAGGAATTACCGACAGAGCACTTTAAGAGCTTGAAACAAGAGCACCCTGAAAGTGTGAAAGTGGTCGGAAACTTATGCTCTTACTACTATGGTTTCAATACACAGAAAGCTCCATTTAATGATGTACGTGTACGTAAAGCGCTTTCTTACGTTATCGATCGTGATGTCATTGCGAATATCCTACTTGGTCAAGGCCAAAAACCCGCTTACTTCCTAACGCCTGAAATTACTGCTGGCTTTAATCCTGAGTTACCAGAGTACGGCAAGTTAACTCAAAAAGAGCGTAATGCAAAAGCACAAGAGCTATTGAAAGAGGCAGGCTTTGACTCCTCTAATCCGCTCAAATTCTCTTTACTTTATAACACCAGTGAAAACCATAAGAAGATCGCGGTAGCAATTGGGTCTATGTGGAAGAAAACCTTAGGTGTAAATGCAACATTAGAAAATCAAGAATGGAAGACTTACCTTGATAGTCGCAGTCAGGGGAATTTCGATGTGACTCGTGCAGGTTGGTGTGGTGACTACAATGAAGCCTCGACTTTCTTATCGTTAATGCAATCGAATAACAGTTCAAATGACCCTAAATATCATAGCAAGGAATATGATGAGGTACTGGCAAAAGCGCAAAATTCGACCGATGAAGCAGAGCGATCTGCCTTGTATGCAAAAGCTGAAACCTTATTAGCTCGTGACATGCCAATTGCTCCTATTTATCAATACGTTGTTTCGCGTTTAGTTTCACCACAAATTGGCGGTTATCCTGACAATAACGCTCAAGACACAGTTTATTCCAAAGACCTTTATAAAATTGCAAAATAAATCATTAGCTTAATCTATTGTCACTGTTGTTCATAATGTACAGCAGTGGTGATTAATTGCGCCTTATGGCTTGCAATCAGATAAATATTCTGTAAATAAAAGTTATAGATTACTAGACATAATCCAATCCTAGGTAAGCAGTAGCTCAATATGTAAATTATTGATAATGTACATTTTGTTACATTTAGATTTAGCGGTATTTCGGATAAAGATAGAGGTAATAGAGGGTGAATAAATTATCTCTCATCTTAGGAAACCGTTTTGTAATTAATGATTTACTGTAGAAAAATTGGAGTTTCCTATGCGTAAAAACACAATCACTCAAGCTGTTTTATTGGGTGCAGGTTTGATCTTGAGCACGGCTGCATTGCCAAGCTTTGCGGCTCATGTTCCAGAAGGCACCAAATTAGCAGATGACCAAACATTGGTTCGTGATAACGGTACGGAAGTGGCTTCTATCGACCCACAGAAGGTTGAAGGTGTGCCAGAGTCCAACGTTATTCGCGATATGTTTGAAGGCTTAGTGATTCAAGATGGAGAAGGGAACGTCATTCCCGGTGTGGCAGAAAGTTGGGAAACAAAAGACAATAAAACTTTTATTTTCCACCTACGCGATAATGCAAAATGGTCAAATGGTGAACCTGTAACAGCAGGGGACTTTGTTTTTGCATGGCAGCGTGCCGTCGATCCAGCAACAGCTTCCCCTTATGCGACTTATTTGCAAATGGCAGCAATGAAAAATGCGGAAGCCATTATCAACGGTAAAATGGATAAATCACAATTAGGCGTCAAAGCGATTGATGATCGTACGTTGGAAGTCGATCTTGATACCGCTGTACCTTACTTTGTGCAAATGGCAGGCCATACAACTATGATGCCTGTAAACCAGAAAGTGGTTGAGAAGTTCGGTGACAACTGGACGAAACCTGAAAATATTGTAACCAACGGTGCTTACAAACTCGATAAATGGGTATTGAACGAGCGTATGGAATTGGTTCGTAATGAGGCATATTGGGATAACAAAGACACCGTGATTAATAAAGTGGTGTATTTGCCAATCGAAAACCAAGTTTCGTCAATGAACCGTTTCTTGGCGGGCGAAGTGGATATGACTTACGAAGTGCCAAATGAACAATTTAAGCGCTTGAAAAAAGAGTATCCAGAAACGATTAAAAATCCGGGTTACTTGTGTACCTACTATTATGGCTTTAACACATCAAGAAAACCGTTTGATGATGTGCGTGTTCGTGAGGCCTTATCTTACGCTGTTGACCGTGATGTCATTACTAAAATTTTGTTAGGCCAAGGGCAAAAACCTGCGTACGCTATGACACCAGATGTTACAGCTGGGTTTACCCCGAACCTACCGGATTATGCGAAGTTAACTCAGGCAGAACGTTTAGAAAAAGCAAAAGAGCTATTAAAAGAAGCGGGGTTCGATCATGATCACCCACTTAAATTTAGCTTGCTTTACAACACCAGTGAAAACCACAAGAAGTTAGCGGTTGCCGTGGGTTCTATGTGGAAAAAAGCGCTTGGTGTAGATGTATCGATTGAGAACCAAGAATGGAAAACCTATTTAGATAATCGTCGTGAAGGGAATTACGATGTGGTTCGAGCAGGTTGGTGTGGTGACTATAATGAAGCTTCAACCTTCCTATCTGTATTACTAAGTGATAACAGTTCGAACGATATGTTCTACAATAGCAAGCCATTTGATACTGCAATGCACAATGCGTTGAATGCAACCGACGATCAAACTCGTGCCAAATATTATCAAGATGCTGAAACAGAATTAGCGAAAGATATGCCATTAGCACCGATTTATCAGTACGTTGCAGTGCGTCAAGTTAACCCGCAATTGGGTGGTTATCCAAAAGCCAATGCTGAAGATAAAATTTACTCGAAAGACTTATACAAAATTGCGAAATAGCTAGATCTCTTGGATATGAAATCCCGCCATGGATATTTTTACATGGCGGTTTTATCTCTATTTATCCAGAGTTCAGGTTATTTTGCGATATGAGAGATAAACAAAGAGAATAGGAGGTTTTGAACGGCTAAATATGATATTTTTCACCGTTTTCATAACCTTGCTGCAAGCCTAAAAAATAGGCAATTAAAATTATAATAACAAAACACAACAATGCTTATTAATAAGACAAATTACATGACGTATTAATAAGCAGGTTTGGCTTCAATTAGCCATACTGGAATTAGTCACAATTGGATGTACCACAATGTTAAAATTCATTTTCAAAAGGCTTATCGAAGCAATACCGACTATGTTGGTGTTGATCACGGTATCCTTCTTCCTGATGCGCTTTGCACCGGGTAACCCTTTCTCAAGCGAACGACCTTTACCGCCGGAAGTCATGGCAAATATTAATGCCAAATATGGGTTAGATAAGCCGGTTATTGAGCAATATACAACGTATCTGACCAATATTTTGCAAGGGGATTTTGGTCCATCGTTTAAATACCAAGATTACACGGTAAACGAACTGGTTTACGCAGCTTTGCCTGTTTCGGCACAAGTTGGCTTCTGGGCGTTTGTTTTCACCGTGATTCTAGGCGTCGGCGTCGGCACTATAGCGGCTCTGCGGCAAAATACCTGGGTCGATTACACCATTATGTCCACCGCCATGCTCGGGGTCGTGATGCCATCCTTCGTGCTCGCACCAGTGTTAATTTACATTTTCTCTATTCATCTTGGTTGGTTACCTGCTGGTGGATGGCACGATGGTGGTCTGAAATACATGCTACTTCCTATGATTGGTATGTCTTTACTTTACGTCGCTACTTTTGCTCGTATTACTCGTGGCAGCATGATTGAAACACTGAACTCAAACTTTATTCGTACCGCTCGTGCGAAAGGCTTGAGCTACCGTTACATCATTTTTAAACACGCTTTAAAACCTGCGATGTTACCTGTGGTTTCTTATATGGGCCCTGCGTTTGTGGGCATCATTACCGGTTCGGTAGTGATTGAAACCATCTTCGGCTTACCGGGGATCGGCAAACTATTTGTGAACGCTGCGTTTAACCGTGATTACTCATTGGTAATGGGAATTACGATTCTGATTGGCTTCTTATTTATTCTGTTCAATGCCATTGTCGATGTACTTCTGGCTTACATTGATCCGAAAATTCGTTATTAATCAGGGATTGATGCAATGTTAAATAAACAACAAAATATTGAAGCGATTGAAAAATTCTCTGAAAGCCTAGAAATTGAAGGTCGCAGTCTGTGGCAAGATGCCCGTATTCGCTTTATGCGTAACAAAGCCGCGATGGTGAGTTTGGTGATCCTCGTGTTGATCACGCTAGCGGTTATCTTTCTGCCATTCTTTGCTCAGCATACTTACGACGATACCGACTGGTATGCCTTGCAAGCCGCTCCGTCAGCAGAGCACTACTTCGGCACAGATAGCCTTGGACGTGACTTATACGTTCGAACCTTAATGGGTGGCCGAATCTCGCTGATGGTGGGGATTTTAGGTGCATTAGTTGCCGTGCTTATCGGTACTTTATATGGCGCAGCTTCTGGTTTTATTGGCGGTAAAGTTGACCGTGTGATGATGCGTATTTTGGAAATTCTATACGCAGTACCTTTCATGTTCTTGGTTATCGTATTGGTGACATTCTTTGGCCGAAATATCGTGCTGATCTTCGTTGCCATCGGTGCGATAGCTTGGCTGGATATGGCTCGAATCGTACGTGGTCAAACATTAAGCCTGCGTAACAAAGAGTTTATTGAAGCGGCTTATGTGTGTGGTGTGAGCAAGTGGAAAATCATCACTCGTCATATCGTGCCAAACGTTCTAGGTATTGTTGCGGTTTACTCAACGCTACTTGTACCGAGCATGATTTTGACAGAATCCTTTTTATCTTTCCTTGGTTTAGGTGTTCAAGAGCCAATGACCAGTTGGGGCGCATTGTTACAAGAAGGCGCACAAACCCTTGAGATTGCTATCTGGCAGCTCGGTTTCCCAGCGGCATTTATGGTAGTAACACTGTTTTGCTTTAACTATGTGGGTGATGGCCTGCGTGATGCGCTCGATCCAAAAGATCGTTAATTCCACCGCTAAAGCGTAATAAAAAATAAGGAAAGAGAATGAGTAACTTATTAGATGTAAAAGATTTAAGGGTGGAATTCAAAACGCAAGACGGCATGGTGACCGCTGTTAACGATTTGAACTTCTCACTTAAACAAGGTGAAACTTTGGGTATTGTGGGCGAGTCTGGCTCAGGTAAATCCCAAACTGTATTCGCTATTATGGGCTTGTTAGCTAAAAATGGTGTGATTAGCGGTAGTGCAAAATTTGAAGGCAATGAAATTTTAAACTTGCCGGAAAAAGAGCTAAACCACATTCGTGCTGAACAAATTGCGATGATTTTCCAAGACCCAATGACCTCGCTTAACCCGTATATGAAAGTGAGCGATCAGTTGATGGAAGTGTTGATGCTGCACAAAGGCATGGGCAAATCTGAAGCATTTGAAGAATCGGTTCGCATGCTTGAAGCGGTGAAAATTCCTGAAGCTCGTAAGCGTATTAATATGTATCCGCACGAATTCTCAGGCGGTATGCGCCAACGTGTGATGATTGCGATGGCGTTATTGTGTCGCCCGAAATTATTGATTGCCGATGAGCCTACAACGGCATTGGATGTAACCGTTCAAGCGCAGATCATGGAATTGCTGAACGAGCTAAAACAAGAGTTCAATACGGCAATCATTATGATCACGCACGATCTTGGTGTGGTTGCGGGATCTTGTGACAAGGTGCTAGTAATGTACGCAGGTCGTACCATGGAATACGGCACGGTTGATGACATCTTCTATCAACCAAGTCACCCGTATTCTGAAGGTTTGCTTCGTGCGATCCCTCGTTTAGATACCGAAGGTGAGGAACTGCCGACCATTCCGGGTAATCCACCAAACTTATTGCGTTTACCAACGGGCTGCCCGTATCAAGAGCGCTGCCACCGTGTAACCGACCGTTGCCGTCAAGATGCACCACAGTTATTGCCATTCGGTGAAAACCGTTTCCGTGCTTGCTTTTCTGATTGGGAGACATGGAACCGATGAGCGATTCAGTTATGAATAAGATGAATACAGAACAGCCAAAGACCGCCGATAAAAACTTGATGTTGGATGTGAAGAACTTAAAAGTGCACTTCAACATTGCATCTAAATCTGCTTGGCCTTGGTCAAAACCGTCGAAACTGAAAGCGGTTGATGGTGTAAATGTACGTTTGTACGAAGGCGAAACTCTTGGCGTAGTGGGCGAATCAGGTTGTGGTAAATCCACCTTTGCTCGTGCCATTATTGGCTTGGTTGAAGCGACGGAAGGTGAAGTGTTGTGGCTAGGGCAAGATCTGACTCGAATGCAGGAAGTGCAAAAGCGCGAGACACGCAAAGAGATCCAGATGATTTTCCAAGACCCGCTGGCGTCACTAAACCCACGTATGACGGTGGGAGACATTATCGCTGAGCCGCTGATTACGTTTAACCCAAGGCTATCGAAAGCGGAAGTGAAAGCCAAAGTTAAAGAAATGATGGATAAAGTAGGTTTGTTGCCGAACGTAATTAACCGTTATCCACATGAATTTTCTGGTGGCCAATGTCAACGTATTGGGATTGCACGTGCTTTGATTCTGAATCCGAAAATGATCATCTGTGATGAACCAGTTTCTGCGCTCGATGTGTCGATTCAGGCGCAAGTAGTGAACCTACTGAAACAACTGCAACGTGAACTTGGCTTGAGCCTTGTGTTTATTGCGCACGATTTATCTGTGGTGAAACATATCTCAGATCGTGTGTTGGTGATGTATTTAGGTAATGCAGTGGAATTAGGGGAAGCGAAAGCCTTGTTTGCTGAACCAAAACACCCGTACACCAAAGCATTAATGTCGGCTGTACCAATTCCTGATCCACGTAAAGAACGCAATAAAGTGATCCAAATGTTGGAAGGGGATTTACCATCACCAATTAATCCGCCATCGGGCTGTGTATTCCGTACCCGTTGCCCAATTGCGACTGAACAATGTGCGCAAGAAAAGCCACAAATTAAAGGTTCGGATGTACATGCGGTATCTTGTTTGCTGGTAGATTAACGTCTTACACAGCAAGAAATTAAGTTTAATAAGCAGTGCTTTCGAGTGCTGCTTTTTTGCATTAGTAAATTTCAAATCTCTGCAATTGTCTGTTCATATTAACCAACTCGCAAAGACGCTGTCCTATCCCTAGTCGCTTCGCAAACGACATCCATGTCGTTTGAGACTTTGCGAATTGCTCAATATTAAATAGCCCTTAAAATTGTATCCCCAATGAATACTAATTATTTTTGTGACAAACCAATTTCTGTTGCGGGAAAAAATAATAGTGCTATCTTACGCGCCAGATTTTCCCTTTCTTATGAGCACCTTATGCCACCGATTTTTCTTACCGTGTCATTACTCGTTTGCAGTAATGTGTTTATGACGTTTGCTTGGTATATGCACCTAAAAGAGTTGAGCAACAAACCGTGGATCATTGCGGCTTTAATTAGCTGGGGGATCGCACTGTTTGAATATCTTCTGCAAGTACCGGCAAACCGAATTGGGCATGAAATTTTGTCTGTAGGTCAGCTTAAAATGATCCAAGAAGTGATTACCTTGTCGGTGTTTGTGCCGTTTTCTGTTTATTACTTAAAAGAGCCATTAAAGCTTGATTACTTATGGGCGGCTTTGTGTTTACTTGGTGCGGTATATTTTGTGTTCCGCAGCAAACTTGGTTAATAGTCGTTGAGCTGATTTAGACAAGTTTTAGCCGAATATAAAAACGGTAGACCGATGTGATTCGGTTTGCCGTTTTTTTATGGCTATTGAGTTTAGGCTAGACGAAAAAAAACCAGCTCAAATGAACTGGTTTTTAGAAGAATGGTGGAGGGGGACGGATTCGAACCATCGAAGGCGGAGCCGGCAGATTTACAGTCTGCTCCCTTTGGCCACTCGGGAACCCCTCCA
>JBKEDP010000058.1:0-42854 GCA_047975485.1 Vibrio sp.
CTAGCTCTCTAGTTCGTCATGAAGTTATCAAGACAACTTTGCCTAAGGCAAAAGAGCTTCGCCGCGTAGTTGAGCCTTTGATTACACTAGCTAAGACTGACAGCGTTGCTAACCGTCGTCTAGCATTTGCTCGCACTCGTGATAACGAAGTTGTAGCAAAACTATTTAATGAATTAGGTCCACGTTTTGCAGCTCGCCAAGGCGGCTACACACGTATCCTAAAAGCTGGCTTCCGTGCTGGTGATAAAGCTCCAATGGCATACATTGAGCTTGTTGACCGCCCAGAAGCAGCAGCTGAAGAAGCTGCTGAATAAGCGATATTAAATAAAAAGAACGCCGAGCATTAGCTCGGCGTTTTTTTATCTGTCGCTTTTATTTTTGAAATAGCTTGCTCGTTTCTGAAGCCAGTTTATTTCTGAAATTGCTTTATCCAAATAGTGTTTGATATCTGAACTTTATATCACTTCTCTTTCTTACTTTTCCTCAATAACCTGCGATCTACTATTATCCCCAAAGTGACGTTAACGAACTCACTAAACTATCGCTTGCCCCTTCACTTTTTAAGTAATCCAAGACAATCGGTGCATATTGATCCACCATTGAGCTATCTAAGCCTAATTTATCAAAGGCTGACTTCACTGCTGCCATGCTATCAACATCGCCTGTGACAGATTTCGCCGAGTTAAGCAGACCACTTAGATTTGAAGATAAACCAGAAAATTCTTCCGCTGATGCGCCAGTTAATTGTGTAGATGCTAAACCTAGCAATGCAGCTGCACCACCTGTGGCTTGTTGCGTTGAAACACCCAGTTGATCTTTTAGATTATTGATCAAAGTTGTGCTGCTTTGTGCTTGGTTAGCCAGTTGAGTTACTGCATCGACATCTTTTTCACCAAGTCCAAAAAGAGCATAGCTTGGAGAGGAAATTACAAGGCTTGCGGTAATAAGAGTAATAGCTAGTTTTTTCATAACGTCATCCATTAATGTTGGAATTAAGTTACTAGTTATAGCTGTTTTTGTTGCATAAAAAAAGCAGCGATCGCTGCTTTAATTGTATTAAATAATTTTGAAGTGCGTCGATTAAAGAATCGCGATTAGTTCTACTTCAAATACTAGTGCTGCAAATGGAGGGATTGCTGCACCCGCACCACGCTCGCCGTAAGCAAGGTTTTGTGGGATGTACAGTTTCCATTTAGAACCAACAGGCATTAGTTGTAGAGCTTCAACCCAACCAGCGATAACGCCAGTTACTGGGAATTCTGCAGGTTGACCACGAGATACAGAGCTATCGAATACAGTACCGTCAGTTAATTCACCGTGGTAATGTACACGAACTTGTTTGTCTGAAGTTGGGATTTCGCCAGTACCTTCAGTAATGATTTCGTACTGTAGACCAGACTCAAGAACAGTAACTTCTGAACGTAGAGCGTTGTCTTTTAGGAATGCTTCGCCGTCAGCCGCTGCTGCTTTAGCTGCTTCTGCACGTAGAGCTTCTGCACGAGTGTGTAGTTCACGTAGTGCGTTGTTGATCTCATCAACTTCGATTTCTGGCATGTCACCAGTTAAAGATGTTGCGATACCTTTAGCGATAGCGGCAACATTTAGACCTTCTAGGCCACTTCCTGCAAGTTGTTGACCCATTTGAAGGCCAATACCGTAACTTGCTTTTTGTTCAACAGTTTCTAATTTAACGTCAGACATGCTTATCTCTCAGTTTTGGGTGTAATAACTTTTAGGGGGCTAAGAATAACAGCATTAGCAATGGTATGAAACTTTGATTCTCAATATGGGATCTTAACAAGGTAATGCCACATCGATTCAGTGGTCATAGCGAGAATAACGGTCGATTTGTTAATTTTGTTTGGTATCCGTCTCCGGTTAACGATAAAATTTTGTAATATACTGACAAAGGTTTATATACCTAAGTGACCTAAAGATGCAGAATTCAGAGCTATCATCCAAGTCTTTAGACAAGACAGATTTATACAGGAATGTGTCAACCTTTCAAATAAATCTACCGCCGTATAAAGGCTTGGATGAAGCTCCCGAAGGGCAAGTTAAAACAAGCTTTATGCTGCGTTAAACTGAATAGATATAGAATTGCTATGATCTGATTCAATTTGCCTTGCCTAAAGCTTGTTTTATTCTTGCTGAAACTCACATCTTTAGGTGACTTAGGTATATTTATTAAATATCCTTGCAATAAAAATTATTAGGATGATGAAAGTGAATCTAAGAAAGAAAAAAGAGACAGGCAAGTTAGAAGCATTAAAAGAAAAGCTAAGTCAGTCTGATTTTGTAATGCGCATTGTTGATGCTTGGAAAGGTTTACCACAATTACATCAGCGTATTCTTACAGTGCTTATTCCTGTTGTGCTTGTTTTACTTCTTCTTCCAAGTGGTAGTAATGATACTGAAGCAAAAGAAGATGTGGCGAAAGCAGAAGTTAAGGACGCTCCACCTTCAAGAAGTACTGTGCCTTTGATTATTAATGGTGAAGAAACATCAGCGACTAAGCCAAAGCCAAAACCTGTGGCTAAAAATGAAAAACGTATTTCTCTGAATGGTTCTGATGAAACAGAAGAAACTGCAGAAGATAAGCCGAAGCTTGATACAAGCGGTAATCCTCTGCCATGGAATGAATACACGGTACAGTCTGGCGATACTCTGTCTAAGGTTTTTCGTAATAACGACTTATCATTATCCGATTTGAATCAGATCCTTAAAATCCAAGGTAAAGATCAGCCTCTTTCTCATATCAAAGCCGGCCAAGTGATCAGTTATCGCCTAAATAACCGAGGTGATCTTGATATGTTAAGAGTCGAGAAAGGCAGTGAACAAGTTATGTTCTTTCGCTTAAATACCGGTGGATTCTACCGCGGTAAGTAATACTTTTCTTTTACTGTACAGTTCGTGCCATATCAATATGAGGAATACCGTCTTCAAGGTATTCCTCAGAAATCTTCTTAAAGCCATGCTGATTATAAAATTGCTCTAAGTGCGATTGAGCGCCAATGGTTATATCAACTTTTCCCCAAAACTGTTCGCATCGTTGAATCGACTCTTGCATCAACTCGTGACCTAAGCCACCACCTCTTGCAGTTTCTGCTGTTGCAACTCGACCAATGCTCACCGTATCAAAGCTGATCCCTTTTTTAAGCAAGCGAGAACACGCTACTAAGTCACCATCTTTGTATCCCATCAATTGATAAACTTCAGGCATACAATCTTTATTATCAAGCTCAGGGTAAGGGCAATTTTGCTCTACAACGAACACATCGACTCTAAGTTTTAGCACTTGATACAACTCGTGCACACTCAATTCTTCAAACGACTTACAAATCCATTCCATTTCTATTTTGTCTCTTTCAATTACTTCTTTTTATCGATTAGCAAACAACATAACCGAGTGAGTAATTCAGTCAAGCATTCCAATTTTTATGTTCACAATTTCTCCATTAGCAAAAAATGGAATTTGTTACCGGTTATTTGTCATTTTCATAATCCCTTAGCAGTTATTCGAATAAAAAATGAAATTTTGGCATTTCAGCTAATAAATTCTCAACGTCATAATGGCTTTCAATTTAGAGAGAGCCCATTTACCGAGCTCTCCATTTCAACTGATAGTCGAATTTGAGCAAGCAGCGTATGGATACCATTACATTTTTACCGAATAGAACACATTCAAGGCAAGACAGGCGACAAACTCGTCCAAATAACGATGTGATGTTATCCCAATTAACAAAAAGCCAACTTGCTTCAGGAACGGTAGCTTTAGTTGGTGCTGGCCCTGGTGATGTTGAACTACTTACTTTGAAAGCTATTTCCTATCTACAGCAAGCGGATGTGGTGCTTTATGACTACCTTGTCTCGGAAGAAATTATGGCTCTAATCCCAGACGGTACGATTCTCGTTTGTGTTGGAAAAAAGGCTGGTCATCACAGTGTTCCACAAGAAAAAACCAATCAGTTGTTAGTGGACTTTGCTAAACAAGGCTACCGAGTGGTTCGAATTAAAGGCGGCGATCCTTTTATGTTTGGTCGCGGTGGAGAAGAGCTAGAAGTGCTTGCTGATGCAGGTATTCAATTTGAGGTCATTCCTGGCATTACAGCCGCTGCAGGGGCAACCGCTTATGCTGGAATTCCACTTACTCATCGAGACTATGCACAGTCAGCCATGTTTATTACGGGCCATTTGAAATCAGAAGCTGATAAACAAGACGGCCAGATGGATTGGTCAACGCTCGCTCGTGGCAATCAAACCTTAGTGATTTATATGGGATTGATGAAGTCGAGTCATATTCAATCTCAGCTTATTCAACATGGCCGTCAAAACAGTACACCAATTGCCATTATTGAACGTGGCACGCAAAGCAAACAAAAAGTGTTATTGGGGCAGTTAAACCAATTAGGTGAACTAGCAGAACAAGCAGCATTTCCAGCATTAATTGTGGTGGGTGAAGTGGTTCAGTTGGCTCACAAGTTGTCTTGGTTTGAATCGGAACACAAGCCTGTGGATTTTGCGAATTCTAACACTCAGTCAATTGCTGTTTAAATCAATCATGACTAGGTGTTTCTGGTTATAGAACATTTTTGTTATAGAGCATTTTGGTTATAGAACATTTGCTAAAAGCATTCAGTGGAAAGGATAAAGGACAGAAAGATGGAACAAGAACGTTTAACGCATTTGCAGCAACTTGAAGCGGAAAGTATTCATATTATCCGTGAAGTGGCTGCGGAATTTGATAACCCAGTGATGATGTATTCAATCGGTAAAGACTCGGCAGTGATGTTGCATCTTGCTCGTAAAGCATTTTATCCGGGCAAAATTCCTTTCCCGCTACTGCATGTTGATACCGATTGGAAGTTCAAAGAAATGATTGCATTCCGTGATCGAACGGCGAAGAAATACGGTTTTGACCTACTGGTGCACAAAAACCCTGAAGGCTTGGCAATGGGTTGTAATCCGTTTACTCACGGTTCATCAAAGCATACCGACATCATGAAAACGCAAGGTTTGAAGCAGGCGTTGAATAAATACAAATTCGATGCTGCTTTTGGTGGCGCTCGTCGTGATGAAGAAAAATCTCGAGCTAAAGAGCGTGTGTATTCTTTCCGCGATAAAAACCACACATGGGATCCGAAAAACCAGCGTCCAGAGCTTTGGCATACCTATAACGGCCAAGTAAATAAAGGGGAAAGCATTCGTGTGTTCCCACTTTCAAACTGGACGGAACTCGATATTTGGCAATACATCTACCTCGAAAATATTGAGATTGTTCCGCTTTACCTTGCTGCTGAACGTCCAGTTGTAAACCGAAATGGCATGTTGATCATGGTCGATGATGATCGTTTTCAATTTGAAGAAGGGGATGTAGTGGAGCACAAAAGCGTCCGTTTCCGTACTTTAGGTTGTTATCCATTAACGGGGGCAATTGAATCTAAAGCCTCGACTTTGCCTGAGATCATTCAAGAAATGTTGGTGGCGACTTCCAGTGAGCGACAAGGGCGTGCGATCGACCACGATCAATCAGGATCGATGGAGCTGAAGAAACGTCAAGGTTACTTCTAAATCCCCTTCGTATTTGGAGTTGCAGCTTTGTTGACGGCGTTCATTCGCCCCCTTATTTCTTTTAAAAGAAAAGGCTTAGGCGAGCTAAGCTCATGGGGCCTCACTCACTTGTCGCCTCACTGCAAATCCAACTACTTTGGGCATGAGCAAATAGATGTTTAACACGATTTTTTTATAAAAGGATTTCAACATGAACGCAGCGATTGCTACCGAATTAGCAGAACTGGGGATCGAAGGTTATCTCACGCAACACCAATATAAATCACTGATGCGCTTTTTAACTTGTGGCTCAGTTGATGATGGAAAAAGTACCTTAATTGGCCGCTTGCTTCACGATTCAAAACAGATTTATGAAGATCAACTAGCAGCAGTGAATAACGACAGCCAACGTGTTGGCACAACTGGATCTCGTCCTGATCTTGCTTTGTTAGTGGATGGTCTACAAGCTGAGCGTGAACAAGGGATCACTATTGATGTTGCGTATCGTTATTTCTCGACCAAAAAGCGCAAATTCATCATTGCCGACACACCGGGACATGAGCAATACACCCGCAACATGGCAACGGGTGCATCAACTTGTGATGTCGCTGTGATCTTAATTGATGCTCGTAAAGGCGTATTGGATCAAACTCGTCGCCATTCTTTTATTTCGAGTTTATTGGGAATTCGTCACTTCGTTGTTGCCGTTAACAAAATGGATCTAGTGGATTATTCACAAGATCGTTTTGAAGAAATCAGCGCAGAATATTTAGCGTTTTCCAAAAATTTAAATGCGGATATTGATATTCAGATCATCCCTATTTCTGCTTTGGAAGGGGATAACGTGGTCGATCAAACTTTGAATCTTGCTTGGTATCAAGGTAAGCCGTTATTGCAGATTTTGGAAGATATCGATCTAAGCCAAGAAAACACTCAAGGTGAATTCCGTCTACCAGTGCAATATGTGAATCGTCCGAATCTGGATTTCCGTGGCTTTGCTGGCACGATTGCCAACGGCAGTATTTCAGTTGGCGATAGCATTACTGCGCTTCCTTCAGGTAAACAATCTAAAGTGGCTCGCATTGTGACTTTTGATGGTGATTTGCAGTCGGCTCGTGCAGGGCAAGCAGTGACTTTAACTTTGGAAGATGAAATTGATATCAGCCGTGGTGACTTGCTCGTTCCAACTGGCGCAAGCATTAAAGCGACCAATCAGTTTTTGGCCGATGTAGTTTGGATGACGGAACAACCGTTCAAAGCGGGCCGTCAATACGATATCAAAGTTGCAGGCAAGAAAACTGTCGGTCAGTTAGAGTCGGTTAAACATCAGTACGATATTAACAATCTACAAGAGTTTGAAACCGATGCACTACCGCTCAACGGCATTGGTTTGTGTGAAATCTCGCTAACGGAAACAGTTGCTCTGGATAAATACACTGAATGTGCGGACACGGGTGGTTTCATCATTATTGATCGCTTAACTAACGTGACCGTTGGGGCAGGGATGATCCGTGAACGTTTAGCGAATCAAACAGTATCGACATCTGTAAATTCGAGTTTCGAAGTCGAGTTAAACGCATTGATCCGCAAGCATTTCCCACATTGGGGAGCAAAGGACATTAGCGAGTTATTTTCGTCTTCTTCATCAACACAAACTGGCGAAAAATAAGTCCGAGTAAAGGTAGGTAATACCATGTGGGAAATGTGGTTTGTTTTATTCTTGCTCGTTGGCATTATCGGCTGTTTGATTTTTACCAAGATCAAGCCGAGCTTTATTTTTGCCACTGCCGTGTTGGCCGCTTTTTTGACAGGAGCTACGGATTTAAATGGCTTAGGCGCTAATTTTACGAACTCGTCATTGTTGACCTTGGTGTTACTGATCCTTGCGTCTTGCGCAGTAGAAAAAACACGGCTGATCAGTTGGATTAGCCGTCATATTTCTTCTGGCAACTTAGGATCATCCGTTGCCAAGTTAAGTTTTTCAACGGCATTTTTATCGTCGTTTTTAAATAATACAGCTGTTGTGGTTGCCCTAATTGGAGCAATTAAACGCAACCAATCTCATGCACCATCCCGTTTATTGATCCCGCTTTCTTATACGGCGATCTTAGGTGGGACATTAACTTTGATCGGCACATCGACCAATTTGATCATCAATAGTTTTGTGGTCGATTCGGGCTTACCAAGTTTGGGATTTTTCACTCCAACTTGCATTGGTATTGCTATTGTTCTGGTTGGCATTGTGGTGCTTATTCCGCTGAGTTATTTACTGCCGCAAACTGATGCGAATGAACAAGAAGAACTGCCTTATTTTCTTGAAGCAAGAGTGAAAGCGGGATCTCCGTTGATCGGTAAAAGCATTAGTGAGAACAAGTTGCGAGCTTTGCGAAAATTATTCTTAGCGGAAGTGATCCGTAACGGAGAAACAATAGCATCGGTTACGCCCGATCTGATCTTATTAGAAAACGATCGCTTGTTGTTTTGTGGTGATGTTGAAAGCGTGGCGACACTACAAGAGATCCCAGGGATCACCTTGTTTGGTCAGCATCATTTAAACGGACAAAGTTTTATTGAAGTGGTGGTGAGTCAGTCAGCATCGATCTGCGATAAAACCCTGAAATCGACTCAATTCCGTGAGCGTTTTGATGCCGTTGTCGTAGCAATTCGTCGTGGACATGAACGCTTAGAGGGCGGTTTAGGGCATGTGAAACTAGCTGCTGGCGACACCTTGGTTTTGGTTCCCGGCAAAGGTTTTCATTCGGCAAGACAAGAAAACAGCAAAGAATTTGTGTTAGCGAACGATTTAGATTCTTCTGCAAAACTCGATAAAACCAAGTCCACAGTCGCATTGTTGGGTTTTGCGGTTGTGATCCTTTTGGCTTTGTTTGAATTAATGCCAATCATTAAAGGATTGGCGGCTTATATCGTGCTGATGTTATTTATGGGCGCAATAAGCATTACTGAACTAAGACGACGTTTTCCGATAGATATTGTGGTGATCGTTGGCTCAGCTTTATCGTTGGCTCAGTTGATGATGTCGTCTGGCTTATCCAAAAACATGGGTGAATTATTTATCCAATTGTTTAATGGTTCAGGCCCAATGGGAGCATTAATTGCCACTTATTTGTTTACCTTGTTACTCACAGAATTAATTACCAACAATGCTGCAGCAGCTTTATCGTTTCCGATTGGTTATAGCTTGGCGTTAGGTTATGGCGTCGATCCTATGCCGTTCATTATGGCGGTTCTGTTTGGTGCGAGTGCGAGTTTTATTTCCCCTTATGGCTATCAAACGAACCTTTTGGTTTACAGCGTTGGGGATTACAAAATTAAGGATTTTTTGAAAATAGGGCTTCCAGTTTCAATCGTATACTCGATCGTAACATTGACTTTAATTCCTTATTTCTTCCCATTTTAATTTTCAGGATGAATTGAATTTATGACTACAGCAAATACGCAGCAGAAAGCGCATCAAGATGAAAATGTGGTTTGGCATCAACATCAAGTCACGAAAGAAACGCGCTCGGAATTAAAGAATCAAAAGCCGGTTCTGCTTTGGTTTACAGGTTTGTCTGGAGCAGGGAAATCCACCGTCGCAGGGGCTTTGGAAACGGAATTAGCTCGCTTGGGTTATCACACCTATTTGCTTGATGGCGATAACGTGCGCCACGGCTTGTGTAACGATTTGGGATTTTCGAGCCAAGATCGCCGTGAGAATATTCGTCGTATTGGTGAATTAGCCAAACTCATGGTCGATGCGGGATTGATCGTACTTTCAGCTTTTATTTCTCCACATCGCGCAGAGCGTCAAATGGTGCGAGAGTTATTTCCTGAGGGGGAATTCATCGAAGTGTTTGTGAATACTTCGCTTGAGGTGTGTGAGCAACGAGATCCAAAAGGCTTGTATAAAAAAGCACGAGCGGGAGAAATCACAAATTTCACTGGCATTGATTCAGAATATGAAGCACCAGAAAACCCTGAAATAGATCTACCAGCTGGCACTAAGGCTTTAGATGAACTTGTTCAGCAGTGTCTTGAAACTTTGAGAGATAAAGGCGTGATTAAAAGCTAAATCACATAGCTGGCTTCTCAATCAATTTATTTTTAATCAAAGAGCTTAAAACTAAAAAACGATGCCTGTTGTGAGCATCGTTTTTTGTTTGTCTTTTATGGTCTATCTAGTTTTGATGAGTTTATTGATCATCATATTCTTCGATCTTCACTCCATCTAGCGAATAACCAGTTTCAGCAAGATCATGTGCAAGCACTTCGGTTTTTAAGGTTCCGATTACATAAACCACGTCCCATAGTTCCTGAACTGGTGCGCCTTTCGGGAATTTAACGTAAATGATTTGGTTTGGCGGCGGTGGTGGAACATGGATACAAGCACCAAAGTAAGGCACTAACAAAAACTCGGTAATGGTATTTTCGTCGCCTTCCAATGGGATAACAAAGCCGGGAATTTTCACAAAACTGTTATTTAATTCAGGGCGAGTATGACCAATTGGGTTCTGTTTTGCTGGCCCTCCCTTATGCCCACCGGGTGCAGGCATCCCCAGTTTGTCGAAATTCTTTTGCTCATCAACGGGAACAAGATCAATCCAATCTAACTTGAGCGGGTTTTCAGATTCTGCATGGGCTTGAAAGCTGTTGAACACACCAAATAAACATAAGGCGACAAAGCAGAATTTGGCAAAGAACTGCTTGGTTACATTTAGTTGGTTAAGTGATGAGTACTGCATGCTTATACCTTGATTGTCATGCCGTCAGCAACGGAATTGCGATAGGCTTTGATTGACGGAAATAGCCCGATAATAATTCCTGCAAATTGAACCAGCGCAAGCAAAATTAAATCGTGGTGGGTTAATCCTATTAACGCAATCTTAACACCATAATTTGCTTCAATAATAGGGGCTGCAGCTGCGAGTACGAAGTAAACCAAAGCAACACCGGTTAAAATACCAAATAAGGTTAAAACACTGGCTTCACTCATTAATAAGAAGAAAATGTGCTTGGGTTGTGCGCCCATCGCGCGGAGTATTGCCATTTCACGGCGGCGTTCTTGTAAACCGGTTAATAAGCTAGTCAGCATACCAAGTAAGCCTGCCACAACAACAAAGCCAGAAATGAACATTAAAGCTTGTTCTGCCACCGACATCATTCCCCACAATTCACTTAAAGCAATTCCCGGTAAAATTGCACTTAGTGGTTCTTTAGAGTAAGTGTTGATTTGCCTTTGCAGCATAAAGGTTTGGATTTTCGAATTCAGTCCGAGCATAAAGGCGGTAATGGCTTGCGGATGGAATTCAGCTTTTTCTAAAGTGGTTTTATTTGGAGTTTGCCCCAGTTGAGCGCCAGATTCCCAACCCACATGAATCGCTTCAATTGCAGCTAATGAAACGTGAACCGTTTTATCTACAGGCGTACCCGTTGGAGCAATGATACCGACGATTTTAAACGGTAGCTTATCGTGACGAGTAAAGGCTTTATCGCTGATCCCATGCGCAATAATGATTTCATCACCAATTTTGTAATTCAGTTTTTTTGCTACATCCGAACCGATCACGGCTTCAAATAGAGCATTGAATGGTTTTCCTTGAGAAAAAGTAAGTGGTTGCTTACTTCCATAGCGATAAAACTTAAAGTAATCACCATTGGTTCCCATGACTCGGAAACCTTTGTGCGAATCGCCAAGTGAAATAGGAATACTCCACTTAACTTGCGGTAAGTTAGAGATTTCTTGATAGCTGCGCCAGTCGATATTGTTAGTCGCATTACCAATACGAAACACCGAATACAGCAGTAAATTCACTTCACCAGAGCGAGCGCCTACTATCAAATCCGTGCTTGAAATCGTGTTGGCAAAACTGCTTTTCGCTTGAGTTCGGATTTTCTCTACGCCAAGCAGCAGCACCACTGAAATAGCCACCGTCATAATAGTTAGTATTGCTGTGGTTCTACGGTTTAAAAGGCTTTTCCAAGAAAGAGATAAAATCGCAGGCATTAGGCTTCTCCTTGCTGGTTAGATTTATTAGCTGTGTTGAGCCTAGGCAAGTCGATACACACATCAAAATAGCTCTGCAGTGCAGCATCATGGCTAACAAAAATCACACTCGCACCAGTTCGGTTGGCTTCTTCTATTAATAACTCAATAAAGGCTTGGCGGTTGTCGCTGTCTAATGAGGATGTCGGTTCATCGGCAATAATTAGTTCTGGCTGTCCAATTAAAGCACGAGCGGCTGCGACACGTTGTTGCTGTCCAATGCTTAATGTGTTGATTGCTTGATGGAAACAGCTTTCAGGTAAATGCAGGCGAGTAAGTAATTGCTTCGCTTGTAGTTCAAGTTCTTGCTTGCTTTCTACTTTATCTCGTCTGGTTTTTGAAAATCGACAAGGCAATAAAACATTTTCTAAAACAGATAAATAAGGCAATAAATTGAATTGCTGAAAGATGTAACCGATATGGTCTGAACGGAACTGGTCGCGCTGTGATTGGCTTAAAGATGAAAGCGATGTGCCTAATAATTCAATGGTGCCCGATTGTGGTGTAACAATACCTGTCAGCAAACTAAGTAATGTGGATTTACCGCAACCACTAGGACCTTTGATAAAGACGTGCTGCTTTTCTTCTACCTTCAAGTCGGCAATTTCAATGGTTGGGTTAAGTTGCTTTGGCCATGAAAAACAAACTTGGTTTAGTTGAATCGCTGGTGGCATACGGTCATCCATGTTGATTTAAGTTAGAGCTGCAATCCTAAAAGAGCAGCTCTAAATGACAAGCGTTATTTCTATTTAGTTCTTAATTACTTTTACCACTTAATTTCTGTTTGCGGTTGTTCTAACTTCAATTGCTTTTGAGCGGTATCTGTTAACAGGTTCACTTCCAATGTTTGTGTTGCTGGGAAGTGCTTAAACCACTGAGTATCAATTTGAGTGAGAGATTGAATATCTTCACATTTGTACTGGTATTGAAGCGTGAATGAACCATGCTCATCGTGGTCGTGGTCGTGGTCGTGGTCGTGGTCGTGGTCGTGGTCGTGGTCGTGGTCGTGGTCGTGGTGACTTTCTACCATATTATTTTTAACGTCAGCATCAGTAACAGTACAGTTTGCTGAGAAGGTGAATAACTGACTAGGATTACTTAATAATTCGATCGCTTTTGTATAGGTTTCTTTTTCCGTATCAGATTGTGGAGCGTGTTCAAAACCTAAAATGTCGTTGCCCGGCGACTGCACTTCGATTAAGAAATCACTGCCATCTTGCACCATATTAAAAGTCACAATACCGTGCACATGAGCATCGTGATGACGAACTTCTTCGTTAGAGTGTTCATGCTCGTGATCATGGTCAGCTAAAGCAGCTTGAGCAAAAAGAAGAGAGGAAGAACCAAGAAGAAAGGCGGAAGTAATTTTGTTGAATTTCATTTTGACCTCATTGATGTATATGAGATCGAAATTGCATCCATTCAACCTCACCAGAAAATTATTGTTATACTATAACAGTAAAAGTTTCTGGTGAGGAAGTGTTATATTATTACATTTTTACGAAAATAATTATGGCTTGTATAGCTATATGTTTTTTCGTTATAGATTGTCTTTAACTAGCTTTAGCACTTGTTGAATTTGAGCATCCGATAGTGCGCCATCTTGATTGAACAGCACTTTGCCGGTTTTATCTTGAACTATGATAGTTGAAGATTTCGGTGTTAATTGCCACGCTTTAGCTGCTACGCCTTCTGAATCCAACACCATAGATGACCAAGGGAACTCTTTCTTGCCATCTTCTGCCGACGATTTCACAAAAGAACCTGTCCCCCAAATTGAATCATCTTGGTTCACAATGCTGGTAGTTTGGTATTTATCTTCAGGGAATTTTGAAGCTGTGATTGCTGTCATTAGTGGTTCATTCATCGCTTTTGCGCCGCTGCGACCAGCAATTGCGTGAATCACTCGTACTTTACCTAGCAGTTGTTGAGTGCTCCAACCTTGATAAGTGACAGAATCATTTTGTAGAACAACTTCTCCCCCTTTTGTAATTGTCACAGCAGGAACGCTGCCACCAATTTGAATGTTATTTGCGTTTGCGAATATGGATACCATGCCCAAAATTAGTGCAAGGGAGATTTTTTTAATCATTGTTGTTCACCTTATTGAAATGTTAGGAAATGTGAAATCCTTCATATAATAGCGCATTAGCATGCATGATAAGTAGAAAATGTCGGTTGGCTCCATTTTTGCATGCATAAAATTATTATAATTAGCTTCTTCAATGTTAAAGCTATTTCTTTGTCACAGGATTGTCTCATTGTTGCTGTATTTAACTATTTAGAGACGGAGTGAATGTGGCCGAATTCCATTTTTGAAGCTATAAACATTGTAATGCGATGAATAAACAGACAGGTTTCTTTGGGATTTTTATTCAAAGCATGCGGCTTGTTAGCTCGTTGTCTCACATAAATATAATTAGGTAAAACAAATGAACATGCAGCCAATTTTTAACCGATATCGTCCACTACAGATTGCTCGTTTTGTAAAAGTTGTATTTAAAGGTCACTTTGGAATCCAAGGGGTTGGGGAATTTTACTTCGACCAAGGTAAAGTGCTGTTACCTGCTGATGTAGCAAATAAAAAACAGCTAAAAATCATGAAAGAAGTGAATTTAATGATCGCTCAACTTGCAGCGGAATATTAATTCAGTTCAACACAAAAAAGCGAACCGCTAAGATGAAGGGTTCGCTTAATGTATTTAACCAATGGTTGATCCTGCCGTATTTACTCTGCCAGGCTAGGTGGGAAGCAAACACCTGTACCACCGATACCGCAGTAGCCATTTGGGTTTTTAGCTAGATACTGCTGATGGTAGGTTTCCGCCAAATAGTAATGGTTGATTAATCCAATTTCAGTCGTAATATTTTTACGTAACGATTCATCTAAAGCGTGCTGATATGCTGTTTTAGATTTTTCAGCGATCGCCAAATCTTCTTCATTTTCAGTATAAATAACTGAACGATATTGTGTACCAATGTCGTTACCTTGACGCATCCCTTGAGTTGGATCGTGCTTTTCCCAAAATGTCACTAACAGATCTTCTAGTGATACTAGCTTCGGATCAAACACCACTCGCACCACTTCAGCATGACCGGTTAAGCCTGTACATACTTCTTTATAAGTTGGGTTTGGAGTGAATCCGCCGCTATAACCTACCGATGTCGTTAGCACACCTTCGATTTGCCAGAAAACACGCTCCGCTCCCCAGAAGCATCCTAGGCCAAGCAGCACTTCTTTTGCACCTTGCGGTTTTGATGCGGTTAAATTCGTTTGATTGATAAAGTGAAGCTCAGTGATCAGCATTTTTTCATCTCGACCGGCTAATGCGGTTTCTTTAGTGACCAAATTCTCTTTATTCGACATATTTACGCCTCATGCTGCTTTAGAGTGAAGGGAAACTCTGGTAGTTTACTTGCACCGAATCAGGTTAGTTAAATGGATATTGATTGCACAAGATTCCAAGATGACCGACAACCGTTTAAAGCCATTTCAAATATCAATTTTTGGCTGATATAGTGACGGTCAGATTTATAATTACTAACAACAAGCTGACTGCTAACTTTGATGAAGGTATAACCTACAGCAAATCTAGGTGGAATGACAAACATTCGTATATGAAAAAAAGCTATCTATTATCACTGTTTTCCTGTTTGCTGGCCTTTTCTGCCATGCCAAGTTATGCCGAAACAGACTTTTCGGTAGAAGGCTTGGATGGCGCACTAAAAGATAACGTTTCGGCGTATCTGTCTTCGATCAAAGAAAGTGAATATTCTATTTCTCTGCGTTTTCAATCTCGAATTGAGGATGGAATCGGTAATGCACTCAAAGCTCTCGGTTATTACAATCCAACTATTAAATTTAAAATCGAAGGGGATCATGACGATCCCAATGCGGATCATCATTTGATCGCTAGCGTGGATCCCGGTTTGCCGACCATTATCTACGAAAGTGAGATTGTGATTGAAGGTGAAGCTGCAAACGATGAAGACTTTTTGCGTTTAGTTGATCGCTCTAAGTTGAACCTTGGGCAAGTGCTGAATCATGGTAACTATGAATCGTTCAAAAGCTCGCTAAATAACCTTGCACTGCAAAAAGGCTATTTTGATGGCCAATTTACCCAAACTCAAATGCAAGTGTCACCGAGTAGAAATCAAGCACTTATCCACATTCATTACAATAGCGGTGAGCGTTATGCATTTGGTGATACGGCTATTTTAGGCAGCCAGATTGAGCAAGAACGCGTGCAATCATTAGTACCTTATGAATACGGTGAACCTTATGATGCAACCACGGTTGGTATTTTAAATCAGAATTTATCAAGCTCAGGTTGGTTCTCTGGTATTTCGGTCGAGCCTGATATCGAACACGCTCACGAGACTAAAACCCTTCCTATGAATGTGCGTGTTTCACCGCAAACCAGAAACCAAATCGAAACCGGTTTAGGTTATTCCACCGATGTTGGTCCGCGCGGTAAAATTTCATGGAATAAGCCTTGGGTAAACAAATACGGCCATAGTATTGGCGCAAGTACCATGATTTCTTCTCCGGAAAAAACCTTTACCGCCAACTATAAAATTCCACTTGAAGATGTATTGAAAGATTACTATCTCATTCAATACGGCTTCAAAGATGAAGATGACAACGATACCGATAGCCAAGAGCAAAACTTATCGTTTGAGCGTCACTGGTTGTATGACAACGGCTGGCATCGCACCATTTATTTGCGCTTATTGTATGAAGATTATGTGCAAGCATCGGAGTCGGGCGAGTCACTGTACGTTTTACCGGGGATCTCATTTTCTCGTATAAGAACCCGTGGCAGCACCATGCCAATGTGGGGTGATAAGCAAAGCATCACATTCGAATATGGCGATCAGAATTTGCTTTCGGATACCCAAATTTACCGCGTACTTGGGCACACCGGCTGGATCCGAGGTATTGGGCGTAATCATAGATTTTTAGCTCGCGCTGATGCTGGTGGATCTTTTGCTGATGATTGGGATGAAGTGCCACCATCTTTGCGTTTCTTTACTGGTGGTATTACTTCTTTGCGTGGTTACGGTTATGAAGAAGTTTCACCAGAAGATGAAAATGGCGAACTTGAAGGCGGTAAATACATGGCGACCTCAAGTTTAGAATATCAATACCGAATGGTTGGCAACTGGTGGGGCGCTGTATTCTTCGATTACGGTGATGCGTGGAGCGATACACCTGAATGGAAGCGAGGCGTAGGCTTAGGTTTGCGTTGGGCATCTCCAGTTGGCCCAGTTAGATTAGATTTTGCATATGGTTTGGATGAAGATGACGGCGATGAATTCCACATTCACTTTACTTTAGGTCCTGAGTTGTAATGAAGCCTATATTTAAATGGATCATTGGTATTATTCTTCTAATTCCAACAACGGTCTTAGTTGCGATTTTGCTCATCGGTTTATTAGTGTTTACTAATGTTGGTTTGAGCTCAGGCTTGTGGATAGCACAAAAAGCTTTACCTGAGCTAAAAGTTGGTTCAACTGAAGGTAGTTTACTTCCAGCTTTTACCTTGAACGATGTTGAATACAATAACCCAGAATTAGGGATTAAATCTCAGCTCAAACGTTTGGATTTTGCCGTCACAATGGATTGTTTATTTGAGCATTCTGTGTGTGTCGATACGGTTGCGATCAACGGCTTAAATGTGGATATGCCAAGCTTGCCGGAGTCAGAGCCAACGCCTGATGATGAATCTTCAACGCCGGTTCCAGCGGTATTTTTACCGATTCCAATCTCTCTGACTCACTTAGAGTTGAGCGATATCAAACTGAATGTACTTGGTTACAAAGCCTCGTGGGATTCCTTCACCACAGGCGTGTACGCACTCGGCAATACAGTGACGATTCGGCCGACTAAGTGGAATACCATTCGCTTAGCACTGCCAGCAGAAGACAAAAATGCACCACCTAAACCAGAGCCGGTAGACAACACGCCTTTATCTAAACGTCCAGACATTCAATTGCCCGATGTTTCGATTCCTCTTACGGTGAAAATCGAGCAATTTGATGTTAACGATTTTGAACTACAGCAAGAAACGCCAATCAAGGTAAATCATTTAGGTTTGCGTGGCAGCATGGATGGCGGAAAAGTTGCCGTTGAAAAGCTGTCGCTCGATATGCCTGAAGCGGATTTAGATTTAAAAACCAACATCAATTTATCTGGTAATTATCCTCTTACTTTAACCGCCAATGGTTTAGTGAAAATGCCTGACTATGCAGGGCAAAAAATCAGCCTAAATGCGAAAGGCAGTGTCGCGAATTTAACGCTTTCCAGTGAATTATCTGGCTTAGCGAAAGCAAAACTCGATGGCAGTCTAAAACCTTTGAAAGCCATTTTACCTTTTGACCTAAAACTCAAAGATGTCAAAGGCCAATGGCCAATGAAGGGGAAAGCGGATTATAAATTCAACGCTGATCACATCACCACTTCAGGTTCGCTTGATGGCTATGATTTTGACTTGCTCGCGAATGCAGAGGGCAAAGATATTCCTGCGGTGAAACTTGATGCTATGGGTAATGGTGACTTGTCTCAAGTCGATCTGAAAAAGCTCAGAGTTGATACCTTAGGCGGGAATATTACTGGCCAAGCGATGGCAAACTGGTCATCGCCTATTCATTGGAAAGCAACGCTTGGACTCGCCAATATTCAGCCAGGACTGCAGTGGCCGCAAGCGGAAGGCAACATCAGCGGCACTTTTGTCCATAGTGGATCGTTAACCGAAAAAGGCGGTTGGAAGGTTGAATTTCCAAGCTTGAGCATTGATGGCAAATTAAGAAATCTGCCGCTCATTTTGCGCGGGCAACTATTTGCTAGTGACGAAACCGGTAAAGGCGATTATCAACTCGAAACTCGTGGATTGCGATTGGCTCATGGTCAAAATGGTTTGCGTGTTAAAGGCAAATTAGATAAGCAATGGAACCTTGATGCCATCATTAATGTGCCAGAATTATCGAAAACGGTTCCTGGTTTAAAAGGACAAATTGAAGGGGATATTCAAGTTCGAGGAGAGCCGAAAACACCGGATGTTATTACCGATCTCGCTGTTAACAATATCGACTGGAACGGTGGTGAAGCAACCTTAAAATCCATGTTGTTGAAAGGTACAGTTTCTCCATTACCCGCTCCAAGTGGCGATATTAAACTAAGTGCAGAAGGCGGAAAATATCAGGCTCATCAACTTAAACGTTTGAATTTGAGCTTTAAGGGGAATGAAAAAGATCATGTGCTCGATCTTGATACGGTGACAGATTTAGTGACCGCAGATATCACAGTGCAAGGTGGCATGATTCAAAAGCCAGAACAGGCATGGAAAGGTCAATTATCGGCCGCTCGAATCATGTTGATGGAAAGCCAAACCAAGACCAAAACCAACCCAGTTTGGTCGATCAACCATCCGGTTAATATTCAATATGGCATGACTTCACAAAAGGCATTTGTGCAAGCTCATTGCTGGCAACATGACAGTTCTAAAATCTGCTTAGATAAAGATTTATCAGCCGGTAGCGCAGGTGAGGCGAACGTTTCCATTCAGCATTTTACCTTTGATAATTTGAAAGCTTTTATTCCACCTGAAACCTCATTTGATGCGGAAATGAATGCCACATCTTGGGTTAAATGGGCGGAAAATACACCACCACAATTAACGCTGGATTTGAATGTCCCAAGCGGCAGCGTGACACAAAAAATAGAAAATCCATTAGTCGTTAAATGGGATGACATCAAATTGTCAGCTAATCTCAAGCAAAATAAGTTAGATCTGAATTGGTTAATTGATCTCACCAAGAACGGCGATATTAAAGGACAAGCCACAATCCCGAATGTGACTGCGGAGCAAATGGCGATTGATGGTAACAATGCGATTGAATCAATTAACTTAGACTTTTTACATCCACTAATTGGTGATCAAAATGCTCTAAACGTGAACATTGAGTCTAAGCTAAACTTCAATGGTCCGATTATGCAGCCGAAAGTGGTGGGTAACCTTGATGTTGATAAGCTGAATTTAGAAGGGCAAATGTTCCCTGTCGATGTGACTAAAGGTTTTATTAAAACGCAATTTAGCGGTTACTCTGCAACATTGAACAGTACACTAGAAACACCAGACGGACGTTTGCAACTTGAAGGTGATGCTAATTGGGCGCAAATGGATAACTGGTTTGTGAATTTGCATACTTTTGGTAAAGAGTTGAAAGTGGAATCTCCGCCAATGGTTGCTTTGAAAGTCACGCCAGATCTTGCTATTGCGATTAACCCGCAAGTGGCAAAAATCAGCGGCACAATAGACATTCCTTGGGGACGGATCTTGGTTGAAGATTTACCTGAAAGTGCTGTCGGTGTATCGAGTGATGAGGTTCTACTGGATAATGAATTTAAACCGATCAAAGAAGATTCAGCTTTGCCAATGGCGGTTGAAACTGATGTAAAAATCAGTATTGGTGATGATGTTCGAATGGATGCCTTTGGTTTAAAAGCATACTTAGTTGGTAATCTAAATGTGTCGCAGAAAAACAAAGGACCATTTGTTCTAGGTGAAGTGCGACTTGAAAAAGGAACATACAAATCTTTTGGGCAAGATCTCATTATTGAGGAAGGTAAGATCTTGATGAACGGTCCAGTAGATAAGCCTTATGTTTCCATTAAAGCGATTCGTAATCCAGATAATACAGAAGATGATGTGACAGTCGGTATTCGTGTCACAGGCCCTGCAGATAAACCAGAAGCGAAAATATTCTCTGAGCCAGCGATGTCGCAAACCAGTGCGTTATCTTATTTATTACGCGGTCGAGATATTGATGATACTGGCGGTGGTAATGCCATGACTAGTGCCTTGATTGGGTTGAGTTTGGCGAAAAGCGGGCGTATGGTTGGTGAGCTAGGCGCAGCTGTTGGCGTTCAAGATTTGCAGTTAGGTTCATCTGGTTCTGGCGATGATTCACAAGTCGAAGTGAGTGGTTATATTGCTCCGGGTTTACAAGTAAAATACGGCGTAGGCATTTTCAATTCAGTAGGGGAATTTAGTGTACGTTATGAGCTATTTACCAGCTTCTATGTCGAAGCTATCACAGGACTAGATAGCGCTGTTGATTTTATTTACCAATTTAACTTTAATTAATCTAAGCTTAGGTAATACCAAGGATTTTAAGGAGAAAGCATGTCTCAGCGAGTGTTTGTATATGGCACTTTACGCCGTGGCGAATCGAATCATTTTTTGCTTGAAAATAGTGAGTTTTTGGGCGATTACATGACTGAAGATCGATTTAATTTGTTTAGTTTAGGTCCTTATCCTGCAGCCATTGAAGGAAATTCCCCTTTAATCGGTGAAGTGTATTTAGTTGATGATGCGACCTTAGCTAAACTGGATATTGTTGAAGATTACCCAATTGAATATGACCGCAAGCTTATCCCAACATCATTTGGTGATGCTTGGATTTACCTCTATCAAGATAAGAGTGAGCTAACTAAGCAACTGTCATCAGGGGATTGGTGCCAACGAGAAGAAAACTATAAGTAACTTTGTAGTTCAACTGATCCAAGAATTTAAAACGCCTAGTAAGAATTTATCTCACTAGGCGTTTTGCGCTTTAGATATGCTTCAATTTAAAGCTAAATGTCGAAGGGTTACTTCTTCGCACGCTCGTAAGACTCTAAGATTTCTTTACGTGCAGCTTCTGCATTTTCCCAGCCGTCAACTTTCACCCATTTGCCATCTTCAAGATCTTTATAACGCTCGAAGAAATGCGTAATTTGCGCTTTCAATAATGCAGGCACATCATCAACATCTTGAATGTGATCGTATTCTTTCGATAGCTTCGAATGTGGAACTGCAATCACTTTCGCATCTTCACCAGATTCATCCGTCATCTTCAATACGCCAACAGGGCGACAACGAATCACTGAGCCCGGCATTAATGGGAATGGCGTTGGAACTAATACATCAACAGGATCACCATCTAAAGAAAGCGTGTGGTTAACGTATCCGTAGTTACATGGATAGAACATTGGCGCTGACATAAAACGGTCAACGAATACCGCTCCGCTGTCTTTATCGACTTCATATTTGATTGGATCGGCATTCGCAGGGATTTCGATAATGACATACAAATCATCAGGCAGAGATTTACCTGCAGGTACATTATTCAAGCTCATCAGTTTTCCTTTCTCTTTTTAATCAGTTAACTCTGAATTAGATAAACAAATACAAACAGCTCGATTATAACGTTAAATGTGAATGAATTGTAAAGTTAAATGTTGGTGGATTTAACAAGGTGCAATTTCAAACGCAAAGAGATGATAAAGGGGGAATTTTAATGAAGTCAGGCAGATGGTGAATGGCAAATACGAGGTGGGAAGTTGCAAGCACATTTAAGCACTTGCAACTTATGATTTGGCTTTTAATGTTTTAGTGAAAGCGTCGGCAAAGATAAGTGCCAGCGAATTGCAGCTAAACGAATGCTCAGCGTGACAGCAACGCCAAGTAAGAAGGCAATCTGTGAGGTAATACCAAAATGCAGCGAAGTGCAGTGAACAATCCCACCTGCGATACAGGCTGTTGCGTATATTTCACTGCGTAGGATCATCGGAATTTCACGAGCTAGAATGTCGCGGATAATACCACCACCACAACCAGTCAGTACGCCCATGATCACTGCAACCGTCATCGAATCTTGAAAAGAGAGTGATTTTTCGACACCAATACCCACGAAAACCGCTAACCCCACGGCATCGAAAACCGGTAACACGTACCAAGGTAACTGCTTAGGCTGACGAACTAATAATAAGGTAAGTACGCAGGTAATAAAGATCACCCATAAATAAGTGTTATCGACGATCCAAAAAACAGGGGTTGCGCCTAACATCATGTCGCGGATCGAACCGCCACCAATTGCCGTTACACTGGCTAAAACGACCATGCCAAAAGGATCCATTTTCAATCGGGCTGCCATTAATACGCCTGAAATTGCGAAAATTGCTGTGCCAAAAAGGTCAAAAAAATACAATAAGCTGATATGCATTGTTTTTATTTTTCTTATTTAAGTCGAGATGATTCGAGTAAAAAGTCGGCGCAGATTCTAATGGCAAATAGCTTGATTTGGAAAGAGTTTATTTGTCATTTTTCTTAGTGCCACACACTTTAATTTGTCTGTTTATTTCTATATTTATCAAAGTAATCACACACTTGCTGAACCGATTTCAAGCTACGCATGGTCGGGCGAGAAATCCAATCTGGGTTTAAAGACCAAACATGATCATTTTTGATGGCAGGAATTTGCGGCCATTTTTTCCAGATGGTTTGCATGCTTTCATCATGGGAAGAAAACATGACTTCTGGTGCCAGTGCGACAATTTGTTCTATACCCACTTGAGGATAAGCAATCGCTTGGTTGGCAATGATGTTCTCACCACCACACACAGTGAAAATATCCGTCGGCCAATTCGGCGCAGTTACCGACATTAATGGCTTTTGGCTTACTTGGTAAAAGTAGCGGATCGGCTTTTGGCTTTGATGAGATCGGCGTAATTGCTCAAGAGTGTGAGTAAATTCGTCTGCATTTTTAGCACCAATACTCGGATCTTCAGCCCACTGACTGAGTTCTGTTATCGCTTTTGGAATGTTGTCGAGTTTATTGATATTCGAGTAATAAACCGGAATACCAAAGGCTTCGAGTTGCTGAATTTCTCGTGATGTGCCTTTTACACCCAAAGCTAAAACCAAATCGGGCTGCAATGCCAAAATACGTTCTAACTTGATCCCTTGGTAATTTGCTACTCGTTCAATGTCTTTAGCTTCTGGTGGATAATCGCTGTATTCGCTTGCTCCAACTAGCTTATCTCCTAATCCAGCAGAATAGGCGAGTTCAGTCGTTCCCGGAGAAAGAGAGACAACTCGTTGAGCAACTTTAGGTGTGCTTGGTTGTTCGGCAAAGCTGGTGGAACTGAATAGTAAAAAAACAATGGAGAAAAGTGATAATACAGAAGATGAATGACGAGAGAACATGCCAAAGTTCCTGTAGTGACTATGTTTCGGATGATATAAAAAAGCCGACTTATCGGAAGTCGGCTTGATGTGAATTACATTTGCGCTAGCATATTGATCACCATTTCTGATGAACGTTGAGCAGCAAGCGGTAGGAATTCTTCAAAGCTCATTGGTGATTCTTTGTCAGCAACATCAGAAATCGCTCGCACAACCACAAATGGTTTTTTGAATTGGTGGCAAGTTTGCGCAATTGCAGATGCTTCCATTTCAACCGCAATCACATTCGGGAAATGTTGACGGATGAAAGCTTGACGCTCAGGTGTGCAAACAAACGCATCGCCCGTGCAAATTAGACCACGAACGGCGTGAATGCCTTCCATTTCTTTTAGGGTTCTTTCAGCAATGTCGATCAAAGTTGGATCGGCTGCAAATGCCGCTGGTTGACCTGCCATTTGACCGATTTCATAACCAAATGCGGTTACGTCGGCATCGTGATGACGAACTTCTGTTGAAATCACTACATCACCAAGGTTTAAGCTTGAATCAAAACCGCCAGCTGAACCCGTGTTGATGATCATGTCTGGTTGGAAACCTTCGATTAATAAAGTTGCGCCAATGCTTGCAGATACTTTACCAATGCCAGATTGAAGCAAGATCACTTGAACATTATTGATGGTACCAGTGTAGAAGGTGCAACCGCCTTTTGTTGTTTTTGAACAGTTAACTAACGCTGCTTTTAGAATCGCAACTTCTTGTTCCATTGCGCCAATAATGCCTACTTTCATAATTTTTACTCTATTTATGACAAACGATAATAGTCCGAGATTGTAGCACAGCCTCGGACTTTCACTTAACTGGTTCTTATACCAATCGTACTAATTATCTGCTCATCCTTGCTTGTTAAAAGCCTCGATAACTGCGTTAAAAAATTTGATTGTAGAGCGACTACTTATCGAAATTTTTTGCCTTGTTCTCAAGTCTTTTTCCTACGCAATTTCTGACCATTTAATTAGTGTGATTGGTATTATCCAATAGACTAGTGCGATTTAGGCGTTTAAGCATGATTATCCGTTTAATGGATAAAAGCATGAACGCCTTTTAATCAAGATCACGAATTTAGAGGGCGGGCTTAATGATATTGGCTTCGGTGAGTTTAGCGCGAAGGGTTTCAGCACGGTTTTTATTTACGCCAAAGTCAGAATAACCCACACGAGATTTAGAGCGAACTTGTAGGAAATTATCTTCAATCACGATATGCACATCATCGACAAACTTGAGAACTAAGCTAGTACATTCTAAATGCAAACGGGTATCGGTTTTTTCAACGGTTTTGGTTCTTGGTAGGGTGAGTGCAACTTTCTCGATTTCGTCTATCGAGGTGTTTTCTGAAAGTAACTCAAAAGGCTCAATGTGATAATCGGTTCTGAGCTCTTGAGTTGAAACGCAATTCGGTTTCGAACTACACAATAAAGCGGGATCGTGTTTCGTCATAGCATTACCTCCTGTACAGCTACATAACGATATAACAATAGCTAACCAATAGAGTTTTCGCATCCTTTCGCCTCTCATTTTTAGACATATTTTGAAACAAATTTAATTTATTGGAGTTAGCATACAAAAACAGGCACAAAAAACCCCGAATGAACGGGGCTTTGTGATTATGTTTACCGCTTAGCGATATGTGTTTGAACGCTTAGCTATAGAAGCATTATGCTGATTTCATTAATGAATCTGCTTTGGCTTCAAGTTGTGAACCACCCATTAAGAAAGAGTCGATAGCGCGGGCACATTCACGACCTTCATTAATGCAGCGAACCACAAGCGATTGACCTGTACGCATATCGCCAGCAGCAAATACGCCTTTTTGGTTAGTAGCAAAGTTTTCCGTTGCTACGTTACCGCGGTCATCCAACTTAATATCAAGTTGAGCAAGTACACCAGATGGTTCTGGATGCAAGAAGCCCATTGCTAAGAATGCCTTAGTACAAGGGATCACACGCTCAGAACCTTCGACTTCTTTAAAGTTACGAGTGTCTTCCCAAACGATGTCAGCAATACGCAATTCCTTCACATGACCATTTTCATCACCAATAAACTCTTTGGTGAGAATATTCCAATGACGCTCACAACCTTCTTCATGTGAAGTCGTTGTTTTCATGATCATTGGATATTGCGGCCAAGGTTGGTTAGCAGGGCGTTTCTCTGGCGGGATCGGCATGATCTCAACCTGAGTAATGCTTGCTGCGCCATGACGGTTAGAAGTACCAACACAGTCAGAACCGGTATCACCACCACCGATAACCACAACGTGATCGTCTTTAGCGTGAATTTCTTCAGTACGAAGATCCATATCATTAGCACGGCGGTTGTTTTGACCAAGGAATTCCATCGCAAAATGAACACCTTTCAGCTCACGACCTGGGATCGGAAGATCACGAGGAACCGTTGAACCACCAGTTAGCAGAACCACATCAAACTCTTGGCGAAGTTGCTGTGCGTTCACGTTCACACCAATGTGTGCGTTTACTTCAAAGTTGATGCCAGCTTCACGCATAAGATCGATCTTACGATCAATTATCGCTGAGCTCAGTTTGAAATCAGGAATACCAAAGCGTAAAAGGCCACCGACTTTTTCATCACGCTCAAATACCGTCACAGAGTGACCAGCAGCGTTAAGTTGTTCCGCAGCCGAAAGTCCCGCAGGGCCAGAGCCAACAATCGCAACAGTCTTGCCAGTACGAATGCGAGGCTTACGTGGTTTGGCGTAACCTTCTTTATAAGCACGCTCAACAATGTTTTTCTCGATATTACAGATGGTGATTGGATCTTGGTTGATGCCAAGTACACATGCGGTTTCACATGGTGCAGGGCAAACACGACCTGTAAATTCAGGGAAGTTGTTCGTGCTGCTTAGAATGTTCCAAGCTTCTTCCCAGCTATCGCGATACACGGCATCGTTAAATTCTGGGATGATGTTACCGATTGGGCAGCCGCTGTGACAAAACGGCACGCCACAATCCATACAACGTGATGCTTGAGTAACGATTTTGTCACCGAAATCAGCATCAAGAACGAATTCTTTGTTGTCTTGTATACGAACACTTGGATCTACTTTTTTCGGTAGTTCACGTCCGTGCTCTAAAAATCCAGTAGGCTTACCCATTGACGGCCTCCAACTCTTCCTTGTTTGCGGCTTTGCGTTTTTCTAGTGCTGCTTTGTAATCACGAGGCATAATTTTCACTAATTGTGCTAAGTTGCTTTCGAAGTTTTCTAAGAACTCTTGTGCAACCGTACTACCTGTGAAATCAACGTGCTTAGTCAGCATTTGTTTGATGAAAGCTTTGTCTTCCGCTTCAATCGGATCAATATCAACTAGCTCTTTGTTGAGTTTCTTATCGAAGTCGTTATGTTTATCCCAAACATAAGCAACACCGCCACTCATACCCGCAGCAAAGTTACGACCTGTTGAACCAAGAACGATAGCAGTACCACCTGTCATGTATTCACAACCGTGATCACCCACACCTTCAACAACCACGTGTGCACCAGAGTTACGAACACAGAAACGTTCGCCCGCAACACCACGAATGTAAGATTCACCTGAAGTTGCACCATAGAAACACACGTTACCAACCACGATGTTTTCTTCTGGAACCACTGTTGAACGGCGATCTGGATAAAGCACCAAAGTACCGCCAGACAAACCTTTACCCCAGTAATCGTTCGCATCGCCTTCTACTTCAAACTTCACGCCTTTCGCAAGGAACGCACCGAAAGATTGACCTGCAGAACCAGTGAACTTCACATTCATTGGTTTTGGTAAGCCTTTATCTTTGTACACTTTCGAAATTTCATTCGACAGCATTGTACCTGTGCTTCGGTCAGTGTTGATGATTGGGAATAGGGCTTCGACAGCTTCACCATTGGTTAAAGCTGGTTGCGCCACTTCGATTAACTTGCGATCCAGAACTTCTTCTAAACCGTGGTTTTGTTCTTTCTGGTTGTAAACGCCATCTTCAGCACGAGGTTCTTGAACATAAAGTACAGGGCTAAGATCGAGGTTTTTGTATTTCCAGTGTTGAACATCGTCACGCACTTTCAGTTTGTGAGATTGACCAACCATTTCGTCGATAGTGCGGAAACCAAGTTCAGCCATGATTTCACGCAAGCCTTCCGCCATGTATTGGAAGAAAGTTACGACATCTTCTACACGACCGTCGAAACGCTCACGCAGAGTTTTGTTTTGAGTTGCGATACCCACAGGACAAGTGTTTTTGTGACACTTACGCATCATGATACAGCCTTCAACTACAAGAGCAGCTGTTGCCACGCCCCATTCTTCTGCACCTAATAAAGTCGCAATCGCTAAGTCACGAGGCGTTTTCATTTGGCCGTCAGATTGAACCACGATACGGTTACGTAAGCCGTTTTTCAGTAGCGTTTGGTGCGTTTCAGCCAGGCCTAATTCCCAAGGCAAACCAGTATGGCGAATAGATGACATTGGAGATGCACCTGTACCGCCATCAAAACCTGCGATAAGAACCACATCCGCTTTTGCTTTCGCAACACCCGATGCAATCGTACCTACGCCGGCTTCTGATACTAATTTCACGTTCACACGGCTATCACGGTTTGCATTTTTCAAATCGTAAATCAGCTGAGCTAAATCTTCGATTGAATAAATATCGTGATGTGGTGGTGGTGAAATCAAGCCTACGCCAGGAGTTGAGTGACGAGTTGCACCGATCCAGTCATCGACTTTATTACCCGGCAATTGACCGCCTTCACCCGGTTTTGCACCTTGAGCCATCTTGATTTGTAGCTCATCAGCGTTAGTTAGGTAGTAAGAAGTCACACCGAAACGACCTGATGCAACCTGTTTGATTGCAGAGCGCTCCCAGTCACCATTTGGTTTTTTCTCAAAGCGAATCGGGTCTTCACCACCTTCACCAGAGTTTGATTTTGCACCAATGCGGTTCATTGCAACAGCAAGTGTTGAGTGCGCTTCATAAGAAATCGAACCAAAACTCATTGCACCTGTTGCAAAGCGTTTTAGGATTTTCTCAATTGGCTCAACTTCTTCTAGCGGTACAGAACCCGCTGGATTTTTGATGAAGTCTAATTGGCTACGCAATGTTGCTGCGTTGTCGCCTTGAGTATCAACTGCTTTTGCATATTGTTTGAACTGAGCGAAATCTTTATTACGAGTCGATTGTTGCAACAAAGAAATGGTTTCAGGGTTGAACAAGTGTTTTTCACCACGTTGTTTCCACTGATAAACGCCGCCCACATCCAGCATTTGAATTGGGATTTCACGAGTCGGGTAACCAACACGGTGACGAACCAATACTTCTTTTGCGATGTCATCAATCGTCAAACCTTGGATACGAGAAACCGTACCGGTGAAGTATTTATCCACCACAGATTTGCTGATACCCAACGCTTCAAAAATTTGCGCACCGTGGTAAGACTGCAACGTCGAAATACCCATCTTAGAGAAGATCTTCAATAGGCCGCCGTTAACGCCTTTGCGGTAGTTATTGAAGTAAGTTTCTGTTGGGATTTCTGGATCCAATTTCTTAGTTTTTTGCAGACCAACGATAGTCTCAGTAACCAAGTATGGGTTAACCGCGTTCGCACCATAACCAATAAGAGTTGCAAAATGGTGAGTTTCACGCGCATCACCGGTTTCGATCACGATGTCACACTTCGCACGTAGACCTTTACGGATCAAGTGGTGGTGAACTGCGCCAACTGCCAACATTGCAGGAATTGCAGCGTGGTTTGAGTTAGTCGCACGGTCGGTTAGCAAGATGATGGAGTAACCGTCGATAACCGCATCTTCAGAATATTGACAGATACGTTTAAGCGCACGCTCAAGCTTGCCCGGTTCGTCTGTTGCACGGAATACGATATCCAGTGTTTTTGCTTGTAAGTGTTCGTTATCAATCGCACGTAATTTTTCTAATTCATCGTTAGAAAGAACAGGCGATTCCAACTCTACTTTACGGCAGTGTTCTGGTGTTTCAGTTAGCAAGTTGTGGTCACGACCTAAATAGGTGTTAAGTGACATAACCATGCGCTCACGAATTGGATCGATTGGCGGGTTAGTTACTTGCGCAAACAACTGCTTAAAGTAGTGTGATAAATGCTGAGATTGGTGAGAAAGCACCGCTAGCGGCCAGTCAGCACCCATCGACATTAGTGGTTCGTAGCCTGTTTCAGCGAGAACTTGAATAATGTCGCTCACTTCTTCTGAGGTTACGCCAAATGCTTGTTGGTGTTGAAGCAATTTTGCAGGCGAAGGCTGATGATGCACGTTGTCGGCATCTGGCAATGTTTTTAGAGTGATAAGGTTATCACGCACCCATTGCTCATAAGGTTGTGCTTTCGCAATGGTGTCTTTCACTTCTTCATCAGAAATGATGCGACCTTGCTCTAAGTCAGCAACAAAGATACGACCCGGTTGTAAACGACCACGGAACTGAATGTTTTCAGGCGCAATTTCTACCGCACCTGATTCAGAAGCCATCACTAGGAAGTCATCTTTAGTCACGGTATAGCGAGATGGACGTAAGCCGTTACGGTCAAGAGTTGCACCTACTTGAACACCATCAGTGAAACAAACAGAAGCTGGGCCATCCCAAGGTTCCATTAGGTTTGCATGGTATTGGTAGAACGCACGACGCGCTGGGTCCATGTTTTTATTTTCTTGCCATGCTTCAGGGATCAACATCATCAAAGCATGAGGCAAGCTACGGCCTGAAAGAACAAGCAGTTCTAGCGCCATATCAAAGTTAGATGAATCCGAACCAGTCTCTGAGCAAATCGGCAATAGCATGTCGATTTCAGCTTTAGTGAATAGTTTTGATTCTAAAATGGCTTCACGCGCTTTCATCCAGTTCAAGTTACCGCGAACCGTGTTGATTTCACCATTGTGCGCAATGTAACGGAATGGTTGAGCCAGACGCCATTTAGGGAATGTGTTGGTTGAGAAGCGCGAATGCACAAGAGCTAGCGCTGTCACCATAGTTGGGTTTTGTAGATCTAAGAAATACTGAGGAACTTGATCGGTTGTTAACTGACCTTTATACACCAAGGTTTTGTAAGACAATGAGTTGATGTAGAAGTCGTCACCAATGTTAGAGATAGACTCTAGACATACACGAATGGTGTAGTTACGCAGAACATATAGTTTGCGTTCAAGTTCTTCTGGAGTGGTGCTTGGTCCGCCAGAAATAAACACATGCTCAAATTGAGGTTCAGTGCTTAGCGGATCTTCACCGATCATTGAGTTGTCGACAGGAAGCACGCGGTAACCAAGGATCTCAAGATCCAAGCGTTTCGCATTGCGTTCTAAAATATCACGACATTGATCGCGTTTGTGCTCATCTTTAGGGAAAAGAACCACACCGACACCGTATTTTTCAAACGAAGGTAATTTGATACCCAGTTTTACGGCTTCTTCTAATAAAAATTCATGAGGTTTTTGTAGCAGGATACCCGCACCATCACCGCTGCATGGGTCACAACCTTGACCGCCACGGTGTTCCATTCGGGCTAGCATATCCAATGCTTGAGTAACAACCGCATGAGATTTACGGTTCTTTAAGTGAGCAACAAAACCGATTCCACAGGCATCATGCTCCAGCTCGGGAGTATATAATCCTTGTGTACTTTGCTCTCTACCTACCATAGATACATCCTTCCAAGTTAAACGATTGCGTTGGAACAGTTCGGTGCAACTATCAGTAATCTAGCGACAATTTAGCGTCATTAAGACAGTGAATAGTGACCCGGCTGTGGCAAGCAATCTTGTCCTTTATTTACTTATAATTCTTGCTTACTTTTCTCTAAACTCTGACCGGCAGAGTCCGTGAAAGGTGAGCGTGATTCCTTTCTTGTGATTCGCTTATTCCCGTTTTTGTTTGAAGCTGCAATGATGAAATAGCATCTTCAATGTAAGGTGGGGTTTAAAAATTTGCGAAAAAAGTTATTTGTTAGTTTCTTCAAAGGCAATGTTGCAAACTGTGTAGTTTTTTCCACTGCAAAACCAAGAAGACTTAGCAATTTATCCTTATGCTTTGACGTGATGAAGTTCACGAAAAGACAGCATCGTGCCTTCATCCTACAATTTTGTACTATGTAATTCCAACGATAATTGAACAAAAGTGGCTAATTTTTTAACTGATTTTGCATAATAAGGGCGGTAAACCGTATCCAGTGTAAATAATATGCTGTTTTTATGAATGTTTATTTTATTCTGAATTCTTAAGTACCGCAGGTTAGTGACAAAAAATAGTTTGATACAAAGACAGAGCTATCATGGAACTCAAAAACATGATTTGTGATCGTTTTTAAGAATGGCAAATGGGGTTTTAATCCCTATTAATAGTGTTTGATTGTAAGATAACTTTCTCTAGATGCTCTCATTCTTCATTTTGACTCATGTTGTGATGTTCAGTGTTCGAGAGTTACTTGGGTATATTTCAACAATTTGATAGGTATAAGATGGAATGGAATTCTATGCTGATAGAAAGGGCGTTCGCTCTTGAAATCACTTTTCTTGTATTAGTTGTGTTATCTCTGCTTTATTATTTTCACTCTAAAGCACAAAAACGTTTGGTCACATTAATTCAAGATACACCTTCGGCCATCATTTTGGTCGACAGTGAAACCGGTGACATTATTGATGCAAATAAAATGGCAATACAGTTGCTTACCATTCGCAAAATAGGCCAGCGTTTTCGATTTCCCGCCTTACTTTCTGAATCTGATTTCCTTGTTGCATTAGACCGTCACATATCATCATACAAAAGTGCCAACCGCTTTGTGATGGACTGGCCGTTAACTGAAAATAACAAACGTAAAATTGAATTCATATTCAATAGCACTAGGGTGAGAACAAAAAAAGTGTGGATTGTTCATGCTGTTCCTTGTCAGCAAGAATTGCAAGATCATCAAAAAGCAGTACTTTCTAAATTTGCCTTTAACTCATTGACAGAACTAATCTTTATCAAAGACTTACAAGGTAATACGTTAGCGACTAATCATTCTTATGATCGATTTTGGGCGAATAGAGAAACTGAAGGTTGTGGGGGAAGGGATACTGCGCACCTAGAAGGAAAAAGATCGGAACAGCGCTGGACGACAACACCACAAGGTGAAAACTGTTTGTTGGAAACTCATTTCAACCCATTAGTAGGGGATGATGGTGATGTCGTTGGCATGGTCGGCATTAGTCACGATGTATCAAACTGGTTTTATATCCAACATTCCTATGCTGATGAAATGGATAGAAGGAAACTGGCGGAAGGTGAACTGGCGCAAACAGAAACTTTCTTGCAATCCATTTTACAAGCCCTACCGGATCCGATTGCGATCTTTAACAAGCAACGTATTTATCAAGCCTGTAATCAAGCATTTGCTGATTCTTTAGGTCTGACACATCCAGCAGATATTGTTGGCCATTCCTTAGATGTATTGCTGCCAAGTGAGTTAGTGGAACGATTTGTTGAATCAGATAAAAGAGTCTTAGAGCAAGGGGAAACCTTACGTTTTATCGATAAGGTAAAACGCAAAGATGGTCGTGTGATTCATTTTGATGTCTTAAAAGCCCCGTATTGTGATCCTATTACTGGTGAGTTTGGTTGTTTGGTGATGGCAAGAGATATTAGTCAGCGAGTGTTAGCTGAACAACAGTTAACCCAGGTCAACAAAGAACTTGAAAGATTGAATTACTTTGATCTTGCGTTGAATATTTCTAATCGCCGTCATTTTGATGCGCAGTTTGAAGCATTCTGGCGCTTGAATTTACGCCAACAATTACCTTTAACCGTAATTCTTTGTCATATCGATGGATTGGACAAATATAGAAATTATTATGGTTTTGATGCGGCTCAAAAGCAGTTAATTGAAATAGCAGCTTCCCTGAGATTGATTGTGCAGCGTGGAGCTGATTTAGTAGCGCGCTTTGATGGTGATAATTTTGTCTTCTTATTGCCTGGTATATGTATGCCAAATGGACAAGTTATTGTAGACAAAATTCATCAGACCTTGATGGGGCTTGCGATTGAACAAGCGCCTGATACAAATATCCCTGATGATGGGTTACAAAAATACTTAACCGCAAGCATTGGCGTTGCTACCGTCTTACCCAAAAGAGATATGGATAAGAATACGGTTATTCTTGCCGCTATGGATGCGCTTGAAATGGCAGAAAAAGCGGGCGGTAACCAAACAGAAGTTATAGACTTACTTCATTCGAATTAACGACAGAGCACACACTAACATAATGAAAATTCTCAAAAAACTAGCCCAGTATTATGTCGATTTATTAGTCAAACTTGGCATGATACGTTTTTCCATGCTGCTTGCTTTGGCTCTTGTTTGTTTTTCAGTCTTATTACAAGTCAGTGTGAGCTTGATTGTGCGAGGTGAAGTTGAAAACGTAGTGATCATTCGTGCAGTTTTCTTTGGCTTATTGATCACGCCTTGGGCTTCGTATTTTTTAACTGTGGTTGTTGATCAACTTGAAGAGTCTCGCCAGCGCTTGACTACAATGGTTGAAAAACTCAAAGAAATGCGTGATCGAGACCATGAATCTAACATCAAGCTTCAAGAAAATATTCAGAAACTAAATTTAGAAATTGAAGAACGTAAGAAAGCAGAAGAAGCACGTTTGGAAATGATGGCGGATTTAGAAAATGAAGTTTATGAACGTGAACGCACTCAATTCGAATTAGCTGAACGTACAGCTTTAATGCGCTCATTTTTGGATGCTTCTCCTGATCTGATTTATTACCGTAACTTAGATGGTTGCTTCTCCGCTTGTAACAAGGCATTCAGCGAAATGATGGGGCGACCAATTGAAGAATTGATCGGTTTATCTATTAATGAAGCTTATCCTGATACCGCCACACGAGAGCAAATTCGCTTAACCGATGGTCGAGTTATGAGTGAGGAAACTGAAGTTTCTTACGACATAGAAATGATCCGTCCTGACGGCAGTTCCGGTTATTACGAATTTCGTAAATTGCCGTTTTATAACCGTTCTGGAGATCTGTTAGGCTTGGTAGGCTTTGGTCGTGACATAACTGAACGTAAGATTTATCAAGATGCCTTACTTAAAGCCAGTCAAGACAAAACCACGTTTATTTCAACCATTAGCCACGAATTAAGAACGCCATTAAATGGGATTGTGGGTTTGAGCCGTATTTTGCTTGATACCCAGCTCAATGCAGAGCAGCGACAATACATGCAAACCATCAATGTGAGTGCTGTGACCTTAGGGCATATCTTTAATGATGTGATTGATTTAGATAAATTTGACCGTAATAAACTCGAACTTTTACCCGTTGAAACTGACTTCCAAAGTTTTGTAACCGATCTCGAAAGCATTTCTGGTTTGATGGCAGAACAAAAAGGCTTGAGTTTTGATTTAGAACGTTTAACCGAATTGCCAGCTGCAATCATGGTAGATGCCACTCGTTTACGCCAAGTGTTGTGGAACTTGCTTAGCAATGCGATGAAATTCACCAAAGAAGGTGGCGTGACGGTTAACGTTAGCGCTGATTTTAATTCTGAATATGCTGATATTATTTTCGAAATTGAAGATACGGGTATAGGTATTCCAGACTCAGAAATCGACAATATTTTTGGCATGTATTATCAAGTGAAGTCGGGCAAAGATAACTTGCATGCAGTTGGTACAGGTATTGGGCTTGCGGTATCACAAGAGCTTACTCAGCGTATGGGTGGTGAGATCCAAGTGAGTAGTGAACTTGGTTTTGGCAGTACCTTTACCGTTTCAATTCGAGTACCTATTGCGCATATTGAAGAATTTGATGAAAGCGTTATTCCTCAAACTAGCTTAAAGATCTTTATGGTTGAAGATATTGAGCTAAATATTATCGTAGCGCGTTCGGTGCTGGAAAACCTTGGTCACAGCGTTGATGTTGCGATGACGGGTGAAGAAGCGTTAGCCAAGTTCAATCCGGATAATTACGATCTTGTGTTCCTTGATATCCAACTACCTGACATGACAGGTTTTGATATTGCTCAGAAATTCCGCCAAACCTATGCCAAGTTACCGCCGCTGGTGGCTTTGACAGCTAACGTGATGCAGAACAAAGTCGAATACATTGAAAAAGGCATGGACGATGTAATCTGCAAGCCGTTGTCGGTTAAGGATATTTATAAAGTGCTAAGACAATGCGCTTCGACGCAAAAGCACTTTAGTTTTTCTCAAGACTTAGATGAAGATTCAATCTCATCTGAAGTTTCCGCTAGCGATTTAATGAGTTCAAATGATCACCTCGAAGAGGAACAGCATGCCCAGGAGATTTCATCAGAATTGGATCCGGTGATCTATGATGTAGAAATGCTGACTTCTTATATCGAGATTGTTGGCGTAAAAATGGTACAGGATAGCTTGTTGATGTTCGAAGAAACCATGCCTGACTATATGGAATTACTGAACGGTTATGTCGATGTGCGAGATGATGACAACTTGGTTTCAGAAGCGCACAAAATCAAAGGTGCAGCTGGCTCTGTTGGCTTGAAACGTATTCAGCAATTGGCACAAAAAGCACAAAGTCCTGAAGCGCCAGAGTGGAATGAAAACGTGGTCGAATGGGTGGCAGGTATGAACGCTCATTACCAACAAGATATTGATAAGTTGAAAGATTGGTTAGAGCGAGTTTAAAAAGATCGTTGATCTTGTAACCAACGGCTTTTAACCAATAATCTTTTAAGCATCAAAACTTTCAAGTATAAAAAAAGCTCCGCACTAGTCGGAGCTTTTTCATTTCTTTAAAGTAGTAAACGAGGCTTATTCGCCTAGTTCACCACAAAAACGGTAACCTTCACCGTGGATCGTTGCAATGATCTCTGGAGTATCAGCAATTGATTCAAAGTGCTTACGGATACGGCGGATAGTTACGTCCACTGTACGGTCGTGTGGTTTAAGCTCACGGCCAGTCATCTTCTTAAGAAGGTCTGCACGTGTCTGGATCTTGCCTGGGTTTTCACAGAAGTGAAGCAAAGCACGGAACTCAGAACGAGGTAGCTTGTAGCTTTCGCCCATTGGGTTAACAAGAGAACGGCTGTTGATGTCTAGAACCCAACCATTGAATTCGTATTTTTCAACAATGCGTTTTTCTTCTTGAACTTCACCTTGGTTCATTGAACGGTGCAGCAAGTTGCGAGCACGGATAGTCAATTCACGAGGGTTGAATGGTTTAGTTATGTAATCATCAGCACCAATCTCAAGTCCTAAGATTTTGTCTACTTCATTGTCACGGCCTGTTAAGAACATTAAAGCAACATTTGCTTGTTCTCTTAACTCGCGAGCCAATAGTAAGCCGTTTTTACCCGGTAAGTTGATATCCATAATAACGAGATTAATCGGGTTTTCTGAGAGAATCTGGTGCATGTTATCACCATCAACGGCTTCAAAAACAGCATATCCTTCTGCTTCAAAAATAGTCTTTAGCGTATTGCGTGTGACTTGTTCATCTTCAACGATAAGAATTTGTGGCGTATGCATAGGAGTACCTAAATCATGACTTAATTAATAGGGTTTATTAATTTTAGATAAAAATAATATATTGCTAGTAAATTTGTTATAAGAATTAGCATACTAGTTATTATAGCTATTACAAAAACTCTGCCAGAAAAATTACAAAAAAAATGGCACAGAGTTGTTAACTACGCCGTGAGTTTACAGTCTTAACAGCTTGCTAACAATATGCGAATGTTGCTTAATAATCACTTTGTTGATTTGCATCAATCGATTAGCTGAATGATTTGTGGTGTGAATTTTTTGGTTTGAAGTATGTTGTTTGCTAATTGTTGATGGGTGTTTTTTTATTTTATGTAGCATGGTTTTGTTAGTGTTATAACTAAGATAAACATCTTTGTAATAGGCAAACGTTTTTATGATCGTTTCCTCAAATTGGCGGTCAATTGTGAATAATTTCAACTTTTCATTGACTCGCAGGGTGTAAGTCGGTAAATGTAGAAACTCAAAACACGAAGAAAGAAAAAATTTGATGACATTTTTTACCGGCACCACGATTACAACCACCATGATTACCGACACTATTTTCGTTGGGGCAGGCTGGTAAGCGAAAGTTTTCAAAAAAAGGCCTGTATCTCATCGATACGGGCCTTTTTTTTTACGGAATTTTTAATAGAAAAATAGATTTTAGGACGTACCAATTTTTGGAGTAAGGGAATGCGAGTATTAAAATTTGGCGGCTCATCTTTAGCCGACGCTGATCGATTTTTAAGAGCAGCGGACATCATCATCAACAACGCTCAACAAGAAGAAGTGACAGTCGTTTTATCCGCTCCGGGCAAAACAACCAATAAACTTGTTGCTGTTATTGAAACCGCCTTGAAAAATGGTGAAGCAGAATTACAAATCAATGAGCTTGAACAGTCATTTTACGACTTATTCAATCAAATCAAACAACAAGTAGAAAACGTCGATTTTCAAGCTTTCGATAACCAAGTAAATAAATCCATTAAACAACTGCGCCAATTTGTGCATGGCATGTCGTTATTAGGTATGTGCCCAGACAATGTGAATGCCCGCATTATCAGTAAAGGCGAGCGTGTTTGTATTCAATTAATGAAAGCCGTGATAGAAGCGAAAGGCAAGCAAGCGGATTTAATTGATCCTGTTGAATACCTATTTGCTAAAGGCAACCACCTTGAAGCGATGGCGGACGTAGACATCTCTACTGCGAATTTCCGAGCTAAACCGCTGCAAGATGGATTCATTCATATCATGCCGGGCTTTACAGCTGGTAATGCGCAAGGTGAATTAGTGACTCTTGGCCGTAACGGTTCAGATTACTCGGCGGCAGTATTAGCGGCGTGTTTGCGAGCGGATTGCTGTGAAATTTGGACTGACGTAGACGGCGTTTATAACTGTGACCCACGTTTAGTTGAAGATGCACGTTTGCTTAAATCGTTAAGCTACCAAGAAGCGATGGAACTGTCTTACTTCGGTGCTTCTGTTCTTCATCCAAAAACCATCGCTCCAATCGCTCAATTCCAAATTCCTTGCTTAATCAAAAACAGTTTTAATCCTCAAGGTGCAGGCACATTAATCGGCCAAGATACAGGTGAAGATAACCTTGCTATCAAAGGCATCACCACATTAAGCCAATTAACCATGGTGAACGTTTCTGGCCCAGGCATGAAAGGCATGGTTGGCATGGCAAGCCGCGTGTTTGGTGCTATGTCGGCGTCTGGCGTGTCGATTGTTTTAATTACGCAATCTTCTTCTGAATACAGCATCAGTTTCTGTATCGAAGCTCAAGACAAAGTCAAAGCGGAACTTGCGCTGCAAAATGCGTTTGAGTTGGAGCTAAAAGACGGATTACTCGATCCAATCGAATTTACTGACGATGTCGCGATCATCACTTTGGTGGGCGACAAAATGCGTACTGCACGAGGTGTAGCGGCGCAGTTCTTTGCTTCTCTTGCTGAAGTGAACGTTAACGTAGTGGCAATTGCGCAAGGATCTTCCGAGCGGGCGATCTCTGCTGTGATCCCTGAAGATCGCATTTCTGTGGCGATTAAAGCCTGTCACGAAAACTTATTTAACTCGAAACATTTCTTGGATGTATTCGTTGTGGGTGTTGGCGGCGTGGGTGGCGAGTTGGTGGATCAGTTCCAACGTCAACAAGCAAAACTGGCTGAAAAAGGCATTGTGATCCGTGTATGCGGTTTAGCGAACTCAAAAGGCTTGCTGCTTGATAGTGAAGGCTTACCGCTTGAAGATTGGCGAGACAGAATGGCAATGGCAACGGAAGAATTTAGCCTTGCTCGCATGATTGCTTTAGTGCAACGCAACCACATCATCAACCCTGTATTAGTTGACTGTACTTCAAGTGAAGTGATTGCAAATCAGTATGTTGATTTCTTAGCGGCTGGCTTCCACGTGGTTACTCCGAACAAGAAAGCCAACACTTCAAGCATGAGTTACTACCATCAGTTGCGTGATACAGCACGTAGTACTCGTCGTAAATTAATGTACGAAACAACGGTGGGCGCAGGTCTTCCGGTTATCGAAAACCTACAAAACCTGATTTCTGCAGGTGATGAGCTAGAAAAATTCAACGGCATCTTGTCTGGTTCGCTTTCTTATATCTTCGGTAAGTTAGATGAAGGCATGACATTAAGCCAAGCAACCAATATCGCGAAAGACAATGGCTTTACTGAACCTGATCCTCGTGATGATTTATCGGGTATGGACGTAGCACGTAAGCTGCTTATTTTGGCTCGTGAAGCTGGCATGGTGCTTGAGCTTGAAGATGTTGTGGTTGAAGCCGCTTTACCACCAAACTTTGATGCATCAGGTAGTGTTGAAGATTTCATGGCTCGTTTGCCTGAAGCAGATGCTTACTTTAGCGATTTATCAAAACAAGCTGCAGAGCAAGGTAAAGTGTTGCGCTATGTTGGCACGATTGAAGATGGCCAATGTAAAGTGAAGATGATCGCCGTGGATGACAACGATCCAATGTTCAAGATCAAAGATGGTGAAAACGCCCTTGCATTCTACAGCCGTTACTATCAACCGATCCCACTTGTGCTACGAGGTTATGGCGCTGGGACTCAAGTTACCGCAGCTGGCGTATTCTCGGATGTGATGCGTACTTTAGGCTGGAAATTAGGAGTGTAATTGGCATGTCTCAACAACTTCAAAGCGTAGCCGTTTATGCTCCGGCTTCTATCGGTAATGTGAGTGTCGGGTTTGATGTTCTCGGTGCTGCTGTTTCTCCGATTGACGGTACTTTGCTTGGTGATCGTGTGGTGGTAAAAGCCGCCGATACACCATTTGATTTAAAAACCGCGGGCAGTTTTGTTTCTAAGCTGCCAACGGATCCAAAAGAAAATATCGTTTATACCTGTTGGCAAGTGTATGCACGTGAACTTGAAAAGAAAGGCGTGTCACTTCGTCCGTTAGAAATGACGCTTGAAAAGAATATGCCGATTGGTTCGGGTCTTGGTTCCAGTGCATGTTCTGTAGTTGCTGCGTTGGATGCTTTGAATCAATTTCATGGTAATCCGCTTGATGAAATGGCCTTACTGGCTCTTATGGGCGAAATGGAAGGTGTGATTTCTGGTGGTGTTCACTATGATAACGTTGCACCTTGTTACCTTGGCGGCTTGCAACTCATGTTGGAAGAACTCGGTATTATCAGCCAAGAAGTACCATGTTTTGATGAATGGTATTGGGTGATGGCGTATCCGGGAATTAAGGTTTCTACTGCAGAAGCGCGTGCGATTTTACCGTCTCAATATCGTCGCCAAGACATCATTGCGCACGGTCGTCATTTGGGTGGCTTCATTCACGCTTGTCATTCTGGGCAACCTGAATTGGCGGCTAAATTGATTAAAGATGTGATTGCGGAACCTTATCGTGAAAAGCTCTTGCCGAGATTTGCTGATGTGCGTAAATATGCCATGTCGGCAGGCGCATTAGCTTGCGGTATTTCTGGCTCAGGCCCAACCATGTTTACCATTTGTCGTGAAAAAGACACAGCAGAACGTGTGGCAAATTGGGTTCAAGAAAACTACATTCAAAATGAAGAAGGCTTCGTGCATATTTGTCGCTTAGACAAGGAAGGTTCGCGAGTCATGGAAAGCACATATTAAGATCCAAGATTTAGGATTAAGACGAATTAGGAAGCGAGTAAAATAGTTATGAAGCTGTACAACATTAAAGAAAATGATGAACAAGTCTCTTTTGGACAAGCAGTGCGTCAAGGTTTAGGCCGCAACCAAGGCTTGTTCTTTCCATCTGAATTACCAAAATTTGATGATATTGATGCGCTATTAGCAGACGATTTCATCACTCGAAGCACTAAGATTTTATCGGCTCTAATTGGTGATGAATTACCTGTTGATACCGTGAATCAAATGGTGAAATCGGCATTCCAATTCCCTGCACCAATCAAAGCGGTGAAAGATGGCGTTTATGCGTTAGAACTTTTCCACGGACCAACACTAGCATTTAAAGATTTCGGTGGCCGTTTTATGGCGCAATCTTTGGCTGCGGTTTCTCGTGATAAGAAAGGTAAGATCACCATTTTGACTGCAACCTCTGGTGACACTGGCGCAGCAGTAGCTCATGCGTTTTATGGCATGGAAGACATCAATGTGGTGATCTTATATCCGAAAGGCAAAATCAGCCCATTACAAGAAAAACTATTCTGTACCCTTGGTGGCAACATTCATACCGTTGCTGTTGAAAGTGATTTCGATGCTTGCCAAGCGTTAGTAAAACAAGCTTTTGATGATGCAGAACTGCGTGAAGAAATTGGCTTGAACTCAGCTAATTCCATCAATATCAGTCGTTTAATGGCGCAAATCTGTTACTACTTTGAAGCCGCTGCGCAAATGACTAAGCAAGAGCGTGAGAACCTAGTGATTTCCGTGCCAAGTGGCAACTTTGGTAACTTAACAGCAGGTTTATTGGCGAAAGCATTAGGCTTGCCTGTGAAGCGTTTTATTGCCGCAACTAATGCCAACGATACCGTTCCTCGTTACTTAGAAACCGGTAAATGGGATCCAAAACCTACAGTGGCAACCACTTCAAACGCAATGGACGTAAGCCAACCAAATAACTGGCCACGCATTGAAGAATTGTGTCGCATTAAAGGTTGGGGCTTGGACACACTAGGTAAAGGCATGGTGACGGATGATCAAAGTGCCGCTTCAGTTGTGGAACTTAACCAACTTGGCTACTTATGCGAACCGCATGGTGCAATCGCTTATCGTGTTCTGAATGAACAACTTAAAGATGGCGAAACTGGCTTGTTCCTATGTACCGCTCATCCTGCGAAATTCAAAGAAGTAGTGGATGAGATTTTAGGTTCAGATATCGAAGTACCTGCACCATTAGCTAAACACGGTGCAATGGAGTTACTTTCTGAAGAAATGCCCGCTGATTTTGAATTACTAAAAGCGGTATTGAGAAAGGCGCAAAAATAGTCGTTTAAAATAGATATCGCTCTTCAAAGGTTGAGGTATTTATTTTCTGCCTAAATTTTGCTTTGTGAAGCGCCAGCTTTAATTATCTGGTCCGCCTAACTCTCAGGCTCTACGCTTAGAGTAGGCATTCCGAAATGAGGTGAACCATATGTCTTCTATTCATATCTTACGAATCGATTTAGGTAAGCATACTTTCCACGCTATAGGTCATAGTTACTCAGGTAATGAAGTT
>JBKEDP010000012.1:0-26792 GCA_047975485.1 Vibrio sp.
TTAAATTGTTAAAGAGCGTTGTTCTTATCGAAATGTGAATCACATCTCGTTGAACAGGGCGGCCATTTTAGCGATTTAAATTGAAGTGTCAAACACTTTTTTAATCTTTTTTCTCATTCACATAAAAAGTGAAATCGAAATGCTTTTTGACCTCTAACTCGTTGCTGCAGTTAACTGCTTGCTCCGTGTCAGTGAGGGCGCATTATAGAGATCGAAATCACATTGGCAAGCCCTTTTTTAAAGTTTTTTGATTTTTTAAATTTAAGTGGCGATTTTTGAATCAAATCATACTTTTGTGATTAAATTTTCAACATTTGCGCATTTTAAGAGCAATTCGTTGGTAAATATTAATGATTAAAAGTAAGATCTATGTGTCTAATTTTTCTAGACGGTTTGTTATTTTCTTTTTATTCACATTTCAACTTGTAGTATGCAGATATGAAATCAAAAAACTCGACCCTTTTGGTCATCGTACTTGCAGTTCTTGGAACCGCTCTTTTTTACTCATTGAATACTATTCATCCAGCAATTAGTTTCTTAATTGGTGTTGTTGCTACCGCCCTTTTATTCACAATCTCAAAGCCAACTCAATCACAAGCATCAACTGAAAAAGCACCAACACAAACTCTTTATGTAGGAAACCTTCCTTATAAAGCTAACGAATCAAATGTTCGCCAACTTTTTTCTGAATACGGAGAAGTCTTTGCGGTACGTTTGATGAAAGACAAAAGAACAGGTAAGCGCCGTGGTTTTGGCTTCGTTGTAGTAGCCGAGTCTGACGCGGATAGTGTAATCGCTCAACTGAATGAAAAAGATTACATGCAACGCACACTAAAAGTTCGTGTTGCTAATGATCCTAAACATCCAGAGGCGGGAGAGTCTGAACTGGACTAAATCCAAACTGCTTTAACCCTTTATTCAGTGCCACATCTTCCCAAGGTGTGGCACTGCTGTATATAGCGTATGGAAATGCTGTTTCACTCATTGGCTGCGTTTCAAGTTTAAGTAAACTCCCTACTCTCGCAGCAATCGCAGCACCTGAATCCACCAGCTTCACTCTTTGCCCTAAGACTTGTTGAACTTCTTCTCTTAATAGAGGGAAATGCGTGCAACCTAAAACTGCCACATCAATCTGCTCTTTTAGTGGTAACAAAATCTCATCTAATTCCGTTAAGTCGATTGATTGTCCACGCAACTTTTCTTCAGCCATTGTGACTAATCGAGTTGAGCCTAATAGTTTCACGTCGACATTCGGCGCAAATTGCTTAATCAAATCATGCGTATAAGGACGATTCACGGTTGCAGGCGTTGCAATTAACCCAACAGCCTTTTCTGCCAAAGCCGCCGCAGGTTTAATAGCAGGAACGACTCCGACAACAGGAATAGAAAGAATAGAACGCAAATGAGGAAGAACAATGGTGCTCGCTGTATTACAAGCGATCACCACCATATCGATATTTTCTTTTTCGACTACGTGCTGCACGAATCGCTTAACTCGTTTGATAAGTGTTTCAGGCTCTAGTTCACCATACGGATAGCCAGCATTATCGAAAAGGTAGATATAGTTGAGCTGTGGAAATCGCTGCTGGATTTGCTGATAGACAGATAGCCCGCCCACGCCAGAATCAAAAACTAGCACTTTCGGCATTGAGTTGGTTGGATTTTCCACGTTCTTTACTCTCATTCTTTTAGACACAGAGATGAATTTGCTCAGGCGGATAATACTCGCTTCATTTGGTGATGGAAATAAAAGTGGCACAAATAAAACAAAAGCGCCCAACTAAGTGAGCGCTTGATTTCGATTGAACAAATTAACAAAAATTAGAATTTGTATTCTACTGAACCGTAGAAAGAACGTTCAGGTTCGTTGTAATCATTAACAACTTCATAATCTTCATCAAATAGATTGCTGATACGGGCCGACAAAATCCAATTTGGTGTTAAATCATAACTAGCAGCTAAATCAACCATGCTGTAAGCATCGAGCTTAGTCCACGTTCCGTATTTTTTGCTGCCATCATAGCTGTGACTTTGATATCTGTAAGTGATATTTGCATCCCAATTGTCACCTTGGTAACCAACCTGCCATTTATATTGTTGGCGTGCAATATTCACCACATCATCACCAGTATCTTTATCTTCAGGCTTTAGATATTGGAGAGAAATTTGATGGTATAAAGGGCCTGTATAGAATTCACCAACCCATTCAACACCTCTAATTTCCATATCAGCATTATCTAAGTTATGACCGATACCTGAATCATCTAAAATAATTCTATTATCTACATCGTTATAGAATGCAGCTAAACGCCAACTTAAGAAGCTATGTTCACCTTCAAGAGCCATCTCGTAGTTGGTGGATTCTTCAGCGTCTAAATCAGGGTTTGCCCCCGGATAGTACTGACCTAAAAAAGTGTAACCAGGATAATAAAGATCATTAAACGTAGGTACTTTAAACCCAGTACCGACATTACCCGTTAAGCGGAATTGTTCAGCAAATTGCCAACCAGCACCTAATTGCCATGTGGTTTTATCACCAAATTGTTCATTATCATCGTAACGAATACTACCTTCTAACTGAATAACATCTCCATTATGTGCAAGGTTTATATAACCTGCATGGTTATATCTTTCTGTTTCTTCATAATGTGGGAATTCTCCACCTAGATCAGAGTCACCTACATCATCATTGGTATATTCATATCCAAAACCAACACTATCAAGATCAGTGAATTGCCAATTATTACGCCAATTAATTTCATCGCGCTGTGTAGTGAAATTAGTATGAGATTTTTTACTCGGGTCCATATAATCGAGTGTTCTTGATTCCAACTCATCTTGGCTATACCCATAGGAAAAATTAGAAGTAAATGCGTCAGTTGTATAGATTAGTTGACCATTAATGCTGTAATTTTCTGAGGGATTTCTATCGTTATAATCCTCTGATGCATCGTATTCAGTCATTCCATTATGATAATAACCATTCATACGGATGATCCATTTATCATCTAAGTGAACGCCCCAGTCAGCTATAACGTTAGTATTTTCATAACCATCTTTATCGTCATCATATCCGTCACGAACATCATAATTATCCGCAGATTGATATTGAGTAGTAACGTTAACCCAAGACTTATCACTAGGAACCATGGCCACTGAACCAGTGTAACTTTGGTAACCGTCAGAGCCACCGGTTGCTTTTACCGAGCCTGTTGTTTCAGTATTGCCACCACCAGTTACAATGTTAATAACACCAGCTGTCGCGTCTGCGCCATAAACAGCTGCGCGAGAGCCGCGCAAATATTCTATTTTTTGTACACCAGCAAGAGGGATCTGGCTCAAATCTGCCGTACCAGTTGTTGCAGACCCCAAACGCATACCATTAAATAAAACAACAACATTACTACTACCGCGAACAAAAACTTTAGTTACCGAGCTATCGCCACCATTAGTTTTAATTTGCACACCCGGCAACTGGCGTAGGGCTTCAGTAATAGTGTTTGCTTGAGTTTTATCGATATCTTCTTTAGTCAGTTCGATAACAGGAGTAATAAGGTTGGTAATTAGCTCGGTGCGTTGAGTTGCGGTCACTAACATGGTTTCAGTGTTAGCGGAATCTTGCTGAGCATAAGAAGGAAAAGACAATAGCACACTGCTTGCCACTAGGCTTAGGCCTGTAGCTATAGTAATATTTTTCATTAGTTTTAAATCCTAAAACGCGAGATATAACGAGCTGCTGCTCAAATTCACTGGCAGATTTTCGGACTTAAAGCTCAATAAAGGGGCAAAGTTCACGCTAAAAGAACACCCTTTATTTCCTACTCCTTTCGACTTCCCGCCTTAACTTCTTACTAAGGCAGTGTCTTTTGCTGTATTCCTTTAAATAAAATTTAAACCAAATCAGTAAATTGAAAGTTTCGTTCTTATCACCGCTGCGCGTCAGTTTTGGATTTACACCAAATTCCCTTTTCAGTTCGATAGTTACCTATCAAACACCAGCCTTGGAATCCTAAGTATTTGTCTTTTTTATGTCCAGAAAATGTCAGCTTTTGTTGATTGAGATCTCATTTTTAAGTCAGCTTGAGGATGGTTTAACCAAAGTGGCGAAAATTTATAACATTAACAAAACTGGACATCTGGTACTCAATGGATAAAATCTGCGCTCTTATTTTATTCGATTCCAATACAAGGCTTTTATATGGCAACTCAAACCACCAGCTATGCACAACAACTTGAAGATAAGTTGCAGCGCCTAGATGACATGTTCAGCACATTTTCAACTCCTGAGATTGAAGTGTTTGAGTCACCAGAAAAGCACTACCGTATGCGTGCGGAGTTTCGCGTATGGCATGAAGGTGATGACATGTACTACATCATGTTTAACCAAGAAACCCGTGAAAAATACCGTGTTGACCAATTTCCACCAGCAAGCCGCTTAATCAATGATTTGATGCCAATGCTGATGGATACCATGAAAGGCAATCCGGTTTTACGCCATAAACTTTTCCAAGTGGATTTTCTTTCGACTCTAAGCGGTGAAATTTTGGTTTCTCTTTTGTATCACCGCCAATTGGATGATGCTTGGAAAGCAGAAGCGCAAACCTTGAAGCAGCAATTGAATGATGAAGGTTTTAACCTCGACTTTATTGGCCGCGCTCGCAAAATGAAAATTGTGATGGATCGTGATTATGTGGTTGAAAAACTGCACGTTAACGGCAAGCCTTATGTTTACCAGCAAGTAGAAAACAGCTTCACACAGCCAAACGGTGTTGTGGCGCAAAAGATGTTGGAATGGGCAGTCGATTGTACTCAAGAAAGCAAAGGCGATTTATTAGAACTCTACTGTGGTAACGGTAACTTCTCTCTCGCTTTGGCGCAAAACTTCGAGCGTGTACTGGCGACCGAATTAGCAAAACCATCAGTTGATTCTGCGCAGTACAACATCAAAGCGAACGAAATCGACAACGTACAAATCATTCGTATGTCTGCTGAAGACTTTACTGATGCAATGGAAGGAAAACGTGAATTCCGTCGCTTAAAAGATAACGGCATTGATTTGCAAAGCTACAACTGCAATACCATTTTTGTCGATCCACCTCGCTCAGGTATGGATGAAGGCACTTGTAAAATGGTGCAAGGTTACGACCGCATTATGTATATCTCGTGCAACCCTGAAACGCTAAAAGAAAACCTAGAAATCTTGGCGCAAACACACAACATCACTCGTTTTGCTTTGTTTGACCAATTCCCATTTACTCATCATATGGAAGTGGGTGTTTTCCTAGAGCGTAAGTAACTGCTCACAAACCAAACACTTAAAAGCTCAATCATAAAAGCTAAATTATCAAAAAATGAGGGCGGTGAATTTTGAGTTCACCGCCCTTTTTTCATCTGAGTATGTTAAACCAAAAGCTATAAATCAAAAAAAGCTACAAATCAAAGGTTAAGCATCATTCTTCACTGCACTTTTCATTAAGGTTGTGCCTTTGGCTAACATTCTTAATTGCAGGATCATACGTTCAGCGAGAGCATCTCTATCTTCAGCTTCTAAATCCAATGCTTCTGCGCCTGAAGTAAAGACAATCGTAACGGACGCTTCAGCCTGAATCGCAGCAATTTCACGCTCTAGTCCAGCTCGCACTAAAAACTCTGTCAGTTCTGCGCCAAAGTGTTGAATTTCTCTTGCTACTGCGGCACGGAATTCTGCTGATGTACCAGAACGTTCACGCAGTAATAATCGAAATACGTTCGGGCTTTGCTCGATAAATTCCATAAAGGTCTGAACGGAAGTACGGATCAAACTGCCTTCAGCCACAATTCGCTGGCGAGCTTGGCGCATCAGTTGGCGTAGTAACAAACCGCCTTCATCCACCATCACCAAACCTAATTCATCCATATCTTTAAAATGGCGATAGAAAGATGTGGGAGCAATGCCCGCTTCTCGTGACACTTCTCTTAAACTGAGATTAGAAAAACCTCGGTCAGCACTTAATTGTCGAAATGCAGCATCAATTAATGAACGACGTGTTTTTTCTTTTTGTTGAGCTCGAATTCCCATTCCACTTTCTCTTATCTTGTCGAATTTCTAATATACCGATAAATCAACAACTCGCCTATTGTCCACTGAGTATTAATTCCCGAATTGTCGATCAAATCTCTGTGATCGTGGCGACTCTCTTTCATCTCAACCATTTACCAAACAATGAAATACGTTAATATCGTAGATTCACAAATCATTAACTTTCCCAAGAGAAAGTGGTTGTTCATAAATAACGGAAGGAAGATTGCAATGGATTCTACACACTTTGATGTCATCGTTATTGGTAGTGGCCCCGGCGGTGAAGGTGCCGCAATGGGTCTCGCTAAAGCCGGTTTAAAAGTTGCTATTATTGAGAAAGAGAGCAGCGTTGGCGGCGGATGTACTCACTGGGGAACCATTCCTTCTAAAGCTTTGCGACATGCAGTAAGCCGTATTATCGAATTTAATAGCAATCCACTTTTCTGCAAAAACAACACTAGCTTAACGGCGTCTTTTTCCGATATTTTGAATCATGCCAAGAGTGTGATTGATAAACAAACTCGCTTACGCCAAGGCTTTTATGATCGCAACGAATGCACACTGATTTTTGGTACGGCTAAGTTTTCTGGCTCGCATAGCATTACGGTTTCTAAATCCGATGAAACCCAAGAATCCTACACGGCGGATAAATTTGTTATCGCCACTGGTTCTCGCCCGTATCAACCTGAGGATGTGGATTTCTCACACGAACGCATTTACAACAGCGATACGATTCTGAACCTCAAACATGATCCACGCCATATCATTATTTATGGTGCGGGTGTGATCGGTTGTGAATATGCGTCAATTTTCCGTGGCCTTGGTGTCAAAACCGACCTCATCAATACTCGTGATCGCATGTTGGCGTTTTTGGATAACGAAATTTCCGATGCTTTGTCTTACCACTTCTGGAACAGTGGTGTCGTGATCCGAAACGATGAAACTTATAAGAAAATTGAAGGCACGGACGATGGTGTGATTTTACATCTCGATTCTGGAAAAAAAATGAAAGCGGATTGCTTCCTATATGCCAATGGACGCACCGGTAATACTGATAAATTGAACTTGGAAGAAGTAGGGTTGCAACACGATTCTCGTGGACAGCTGAAAGTAAACAAGAACTACCAAACTGAAGTCGACCATGTTTATGCGGTCGGTGATGTGATTGGCTACCCTAGCCTTGCCAGTGCCGCTTATGACCAAGGTCGATTTGTAGCTCAAGCCATTGCTAAAGGTGAAGCAGATGGATTCTTAATTGATGATATTCCAACGGGCATATATACCATTCCTGAAATCAGTTCAGTCGGAAAAACGGAGCAAGAACTTACTGCCGCTAAAGTGCCTTATGAAGTTGGACGATCTTCCTTTAAACACTTAGCTCGTGCGCAGATTGCTGGTAAAGACATTGGTAGCTTGAAGATTTTATTCCACCGTGAAACCAAACAGATTTTAGGCATTCACTGCTTTGGTCAACGTGCAGCAGAAATCATTCATATCGGGCAAGCCATTATGGAGCAAAAAGGCGAAGCTAATACCATTGAATACTTTGTGAATACTACGTTCAACTATCCGACGATGGCGGAAGCGTATCGTGTGGCAGCATTGAATGGTTTGAACCGCCTGTTTTAGTATTTATTAGCAACTAAAAGTATTTTGGTTCGAGCAGATATTTGATACAAACGAAAAACGCCGCCACTGAAACTCTCAATAGCGGCGTTAATATATAGATTGAACTTGCGAGATTAAATCACTCGAGAGAACTGCTGTTGTCTTGCTCGACTACGTAGATAAACATCAAAGCACATACAGATATTACGGATCAGCAAACGACCACGCAAAGTCACATTAATATGAGTTTCCGTTACTTCCACCAATTCGTCATCAATAAAGGTTTTCAGCAAGGCTAAATCTTCATGGAAGTATTCATCAAATTTCAAATTGAATGTGTTTTCAATCATTGCTTTATCAAGCGTGAAGTTACAGATCAGTTGCTTAATCACTTCACGACGAATCAAATCATCTTGCTCTAGTTGCACACCACGCCATAACGCATGACGTTGTTCATCCACTTGAGCGTAATACTTCTTCAATTCTTTTTGGTTTTGCGCATAACAATTGCCAACCATAGAAATCGCTGACACACCAAAACCGATTAAATCGCAGTTACCTTGGGTGGTATAACCTTGGAAGTTGCGATGCAAAACCCCTGCACGCTGAGCCACTGCCAATTCATCATCCGGCAAAGCAAAGTGATCCATACCGATAAACTGATAACCCGCTTCGGTTAAGGTTTTAATCGTGTATTGAAGAATCGCCATTTTCTGATCGGAAGTTGGCATGTGTTCTTCTTTCAACTTAGCTTGAGCGGCAAACAATTGCGGCATGTGTGCGTAGTTGAATACCGACAAACGACCCGGCTTCATCGCTAACACTTTTTCTAGCGTATGAGAGAAAGTTGCCAAGGTTTGTTTTGGCAAGCCGTAAATCAAATCTAGGTTGGTTGAGCGATAACCCAACTCTTTCGCACGTTCCACCATAGCAACAATGAAATCTTCATCTTGCTCACGGTTAACTAATTCCTGTACTTCTTTATCGAAATCTTGCACACCAATGCTTAAACGGTTGAAGCCTTCGTCACGCAAATGATCGAGCATATCCAATTCAATCTCACGCGGATCAACTTCAATGCTGATCTCGGCATCATCAGAGAAAGTAAACTCTGCTCGTAATGCCGTCATAATGCGTGTCATTTGAATTTTGGTTAGGAAAGTTGGTGTACCGCCACCAAAGTGCAATTGAGTTACAGTGCGAGATTTGATTAATGGCGCTCGTTCACGAATTTCGTGGATCAGCACTTGCAGATAATCATCCGCTTTATGCTGATGACGAGTCACGACTTTATTACAACCGCAGTAATAACAAAGCTTGTGACAAAATGGGATATGGATATAAAGCGATAATGGGCGATCAGGATAATCAGCATACGCCATGTCGAGATCAGAAATGGTAAACGCTTCGTGGAATTCAACCGCGGTAGGATAAGAAGTATAACGTGGTCCTGAGTAGTTATACTTTTCGAGCATGGCCTGATCCCACACTATTTGTTCTTTTAACATTACGGCTTCCATTTTTTTGTACGCTTTTATCTAAACTGCTTTAATCATAAAACAAAATTTACGACACGGTAATTTTAACCACAAAGAATAAGAATACCTCTTTGGAGTTATATCCTTATTTTCCTGTCCTAAATCATTCTAATTGGAATTTGATCGTTTAACGGTGCGACTCGTGTCTTTAATTGCTTAAGTTCTTCAATAATATCATCGGCTAAACGAGCTTCTGCTTTCTTTCTTTCCAAGGTTTCTTTCATGCGGTCTTGTTTTTCTAGGTTTTGGCGATCATCCCCTCGAGCCATGTCTTTGACCGTTTCATACAATTCAAAAATCGCAGGAAAATCTTGGCTGAAATCGACTCTGTCTTCACCTTGCACGTAATCCATAATGCAATACACACGGATCACAATTTCAGAAAGGTCGCACTGCTCTTGAATTCCCGCCAGACATAAAGTTTGAACATTTTCAAAAATGTTGGCATTACGCTTTTTAATCGCTTGTTGCTGCTGAATCTCCACCAGCTCTTTCTGCTTTTTCACCTTGATCAGCAAAAATCCGGCATAGCTAGCTAAAGCGATGATGATTATAGCGCCAACAATCGACAACAACATGATAGACATAGCATTCCTCTAATAAAATGCCTTCTTTATACTCACAGCGTAGCAATAAAGAAGGCTTCATTTTTTACTTTAGACGATTTCAGCGTTTAGAAACGTTAAACGCCTTGGAATTATTTGAAATCGTTGAGATCTAAATCTTCAAACTGTGATAACAAATCGTCATCAGAAGCGGGTTTCTTCTTCGCTTTTTTCTCAACTACTGGTGCTACTTCTTCTTGCTCAACTTCGTCTTCTTCATAAATACCAAGTTGCTTCATTAGGGCTTCTAAGCGATCCAGTTTTTGGTCGACATAAGATTGCAAGCCAGCACCCAATTTATCACCGTTTTCGATACGGTCGATCAACACATTTAGCTGTGGATCGTTTTGGATCGCTTCTAATTCTTTTTCTGCATTTTCACGACGTTGCTGTTTATTTGGTTTTACTTTTGCTTCGACGATCAATGGGATCGGCCTTTTGCTGCCATGACGAGGATCTTTTGCCTGACCTTGTGCGCGACCAGATTGAGCCGTTGAACCATCTGAATGACGGCTACCTGATTTCAAACCTTTACGTTTGTTCAAACGCTTACGTAAACGGCCTTCAACATCCGACTCTGAACGGTTGCGAGTAACAATTACTTCTGCCGGATTAGCTGAACCCGGTTTTCTCGATTTTTTCTTGCGTGACATAACTCTATTTTCCTATTTTAAAGCCGCTTTCTTTTTCTATCTTTATTAGAAAGTTAAGCGGGCTTTTTCAGTAACATGACATCGTTACCGATAAATTCAAGTTGCAATTGGTCTCGACGAGCCAAAAATTCAAACGTTTCTCGGCTAAAAAAGACCACGTGCGTTGGGTCGTGGCGATAGTGCCAAGTGGCAAATGCATCAACCCCTTTTACCAATTTGGTCATTACCCCTAACCAACCATTGGGTTTCACCATGTTCAGCCATTGTTGCCAAACAAGATTCGGAGTGAAAAGGTGCTCAATCACTTCCGTTGCGGTGACAAAATCGTATTGCTGATCTAATACCTGTTTATCAGGGTGGTAATAAAGATCATACAAGGCAACCTTATGCCCTTGTTCTTCAAGCATCATGGCTAGTGCTGGGCCGGGGCCACAACCAAAATCCAAGCCTTGTGAATTTGGCTCGATGCGCTGCAATAACGGTTCAGCCATACGAGACAAGAAGCGACGATAACCTTGATCGTGCGGGTCATTCTCATGCAAATCGTAAACCGCTTTTTCTGCAACAGCATCCACTCGTTGCTCTGGATTAACAAAGACTAACGAACATTCAGCGCACTGAAAATATTGTCTGCGGTCTTCAAAATACACATTCGTTTGATGACTTTCGCATAGCGGACAAGCAGGCATAAGCTCCCCTCTTTAATTAAGGATGCGCAACATACCAGAAATAGCGTTCAGTTTGGAGTTTTATTAATCAATTACCTTAAAGATAAATGATGAAAAAGCAAGAAACGGACGTATTCATCTTGATGTTATGGCTGTAGAAACAGCAAAGCCCTTTAGTTAATGAGAACTAAAGGGCAAAGATGAAACGACACTTATAAAAGATAAGGTAACTTTTTGTGTCACCGCTTAGCAAACACAAATGCTAACCAATGAAAAAGCAATCTAATGTAAAAGTGGACTAGTGCAAACCACCAACGTATTTCGATAATGTGTCGATGTCTTCATCAGAAAGTTGTTTTGCAATATCTTGCATCATGCCGTTCAAGTCATTGGTACGTTCACCTGAACGGAATTTCTCAAGTTGGATTTTCACGTAATCGGCATGTTGGCCTGAAATTTTAGGGAATCCACCCAATTCCATACCTTCACCACGAGGGCCATGACAAGCATTACAAGATGTTAAGCCTTTCTCTTGAGAGCCAGCGAAGTATAAGGCTTTGCCTGCTTCAACCACATTTTCAGGAGTAGAACCACCTGTTTGTGGAACTGAAGCATAGTAAGCTGCGAGATCAGCAATATCTTCATCCGTTAACGGCATCGCCATTGCGCTCATCACAGGATCATAACGGCCTTGCTTGCCGCCACTTGTCATACCTAACTTTAATTCTTGAAGTTGTTTCTCAAGATATTTTTCATGCTGACCTGCGATTTTTGGATACTGCGCCACTACGCTATTTCCATCGGGACCATGACAGGCCGCACAGGTTGCCGACTTCGATTTACCGGCCTCGATATCGCCTTGCGCCCACACAGAGCAACTGGCAACTAAACTCATAAGAAGGACTAATTTTTTCATGACATTCCAATTTATAATTATTCAGCTTCCATTACCACGATGGTTTGATCTTCGTGGTACACTATCACGCATAAAGTTTTAACCCACATAAAAATCTTACTCATTTCAGTAAGTCAATTGTACACAAATAAACATAAAAGCAATCATTCCTCTACAAAAGTGGAGATGGAGTTAACAAATATGGAAAAAATCCATTACCAAAACACCCACTTTATAACAAGTGCCCCAGATATTCGCCATCTTCCAGAAGACGTAGGCGTTGAAATTGCTTTTGCAGGTCGTTCAAATGCGGGTAAATCCAGCGCATTAAACCGCTTAACTAATCAAAAAAGTTTAGCAAAAACCAGTAAAACACCGGGCCGTACTCAGCTCATCAACCTATTTAAAGTGGCGGATAACTGTCATATCGTCGATCTGCCAGGATACGGTTTTGCGCAAGTTCCACTTGAGATGAAGAAGAAGTGGCAGAAGTCGCTTGGTGAATACCTGCAAAAACGTGAAAGCCTAAAGGGTTTAGTGGTGTTAATGGACATTCGCCATCCAATGAAAGATCTCGACCAGCAATTAATTTACTGGGCAGTGGAAGTAAACATTCCGGTTTTAGTATTGCTAACTAAAGCAGACAAACTAAAACAAGGTGCACGTAAAGCTCAACTTCTGAAAATCCGTGAAGCTTCAATGGCATTTTGTGGTGACGTTCAAGTTGAAACCTTTTCTTCATTGAAAGGTTTAGGTGTCGATCAACTGCGTAACAAACTGGACACTTGGTTTGCTCCAGCACTATTGATGAACCAAGAGCTTATGAATGCAGAAGCACTTGAAGCAGAAGAAACCGAACTAGAAGAATTTGACGACCAAGAACTTCCACCAGCAGAGTAACCTCTACTCTCCTCTGAGTTCTAAATCATCGAACGTTTAAAGCAGTGTTGTTTATTCAGCACTGCTTTTTTAATGCCTGCACTTTAACGACGGGACTATTAAAACAGTTAAACTCAAGACAAAAAGAAATCCCCGCTAGCTTGGCGTCTAACAGGGTAAAGGGAGAAAATTGGAGGTTTGCTTATGGATAATTACATTATGGAATTCAGGCTCAAACAATATGTCGTTTTGGCACTTATTTTTAAAAATAGTCAATGATAAGAAAAATACAAGTCTAAGCATTTATATTCTTTCTTAGATATATTAAAAATAAATAATCAACCCACAAACCATTCACACTTAAAATATATAAGATTCTGAAATTCACTTTAAATATGTTTGTTATTTTACAACAGATTAAATCTTGGTGAGATGAACAAGAGATTCATTCGAATGAGTAAAGAGATGAGTTTGAGGGAAAGTACTAGGGTTGATTTTGAATAATTTCAGATAAGATAAAAAATCTTTATTTTCAACGAATTATTTTCTTTAGCACAATAAAAAACGCCCCAATCAAATGAATGACCGGGGCGGCTAAAACAGCCTAATCCAATAACGTGAAACAAAAGGTCTAAAAGATAGAACATCTTACCTCTGTACCCTACGCCTTTAATCTACCTGAAAAATGATAAGTTGATCAAGGTTTTTCTGTCATTAATTTTCAGTTTTTTGTGACACCAATAAATAAAAACCAAAATTCAAAACGTTATTTCAATAAAAAAGCCACTGAAAACAGCAGCTTTAATTTTATTAAACCCTATGTATATTCGGGTTTGAGCGCATATGTTAGTGGGCTTGATCCCAGTTATCACCATGACCAAATTCAGCCACCAGCGGAACATCTAACTCTGCTGCTGATTCCATCAGTTCTTGTACTTTTCTTTCAATTCGCTCAAGTTCTGATTCTTTCACTTCAAACACCAATTCATCGTGTACTTGCATCAGCAGTTTGATTTCACCATTGCCTTCGGCTTGAATCCATTCAGCTACAATCAGCATGGCTTTCTTAATGATGTCTGCTGCTGTGCCTTGCATTGGCGCATTGATTGCCGCGCGTTCCGCTCCTTTACGACGCATACCGTTGCTCGATTTAATCTCAGGCAAATGCAGGCGACGACCAAACAGCGTTTCAACATAACCTTGTTCTGTTGCTTTAGAGCGTGTGTCTTCCATATATTGCATTACGCCTGGGTAACGTTCGAAATACACATCCATATATTTCTGTGCTTCACCACGAGCAATACCAAGCTGTTTCGCTAAACCAAATGCACTCATGCCGTAAATCAAACCAAAGTTTACTGCTTTCGCACGACGACGTTGCTCAGAAGTCACCTCTTCAATGCTACATCCCATCACTTCAGCAGCCGTCGCAGAGTGAATGTCTTTCCCTTCCGAGAACGCTTTTAGTAAGGCTTTATCGCCAGACAAATGCGCCATAATGCGAAGTTCAATTTGAGAGTAATCGACCGCTAAGATTTTCCAACCATGTGGCGCAACAAACGCTTGGCGAATACGACGACCTTCCTCATTACGAATTGGAATATTCTGCAAGTTTGGATCGGTTGAAGATAAACGACCAGTCGCAGTCACCGCTTGATGATAAGAAGTATGTACTCGACCCGTTTGTGGGTTAATCATCTTTGGCAGTTTATCGGTGTAAGTCGATTTCAGTTTCGCTAAACCACGATATTCCAAAATCAGCTTAGGCAGTGGGTAATCCAGAGCGAGCTCTTGCAACACTTCTTCATTAGTTGATGGTGCGCCTGAAGCGGTTTTCTTCACAACTGGCAAACCCATTTTCTCGAACAATAAAGCTTGAAGCTGTTTTGGCGAGTTCAGGTTAAATTCTTCTTCTGCAATCTCGAACGCTTTGGTTTTTAATTCTTCAAGACGAATATCGATTTCTTGCGACTGCGTATTAAGCAGCATGTCGTCAATCATTACACCGGTACGTTCGATTCGAGAAATAACAGGAACCAGTGGCACCTCGATGTCTTGATAGATAGCAAGCAGACCTGCGTCTTGCTCCAATGCTGCTTGCAAGCGATTGTGCAAACGCAAAGTCACATCCGCATCTTCTGCCGCATAAGGGGCAGCTTCAGCAATATCTAATTGATTAAACGTCAGTTGCTTCTTACCTTTGCCCGCCAAAGATTCGAACGAAATGCAGCTATGTTGCAAGAATCGTAGCGCAAGGCTATCCATATCATGCTTTCCACCTACGCTATTAAACACGTAAGAAGCCAACATGGTATCGAACTTGATACCTTTCATCTCGATGTCGTAACGTGCTAACACGCTCGCATCGTATTTCAGGTTTTGACCGACTTTCGCTTGGTTCTCATCTTCCAAAATTGGTTTAAGCTGTTCTAAAACCCAATCACGATCAAGTTGCTCAGGTGCATCCAAGTAATCGTGAGCAACAGGAACGTAAGCGGCAACGCCTTCTTCTGTCGCAAAAGACAAACCAACCAAGTTCGCTTCCATATAATTTAAACTATCGGTTTCGGTATCAAACGCGAACACTTCCGCTGCTTTTAATTTATCTAACCAGGCTAAGAAAACCTCTTTATCCCGAATGGTTTCATATTGGCTACGGTCGATATTGGCAGGGCTCATGTCTATTTCAATCGCATCCGCCGTCACCGCTGATGACTTAGATGAAGATTTGCTTTTTGCAGCTTTTACTTCAGCCAAACCATCAACTGCAGCGATTTTACCGTCACCACCTTCAAGCAATTCGTTCAACCAAGCTTTAAAAGTCAACTCGCCAAACAGTTTGATCAACTCATCTTTGTCCGGATCGGCTTTGCAAAGATCTTCAGGTTTGAATTCAAGATCAACGTCTAATTTGATGGTCGCTAATTGGTAAGAAAGATCGGCGTTTGCTTTGTGTTCTTCCAGCTTCTTCGCCATAGTTTTCGAACCACGGAAAGACAGTTCAGCAATTTTATCTAGGTTTTGATAAATGGTTTCTAGGCTACCTAAACCTTGCAGCAAGGCCACAGCAGTTTTATCACCCACACCCGGAACACCCGGAATGTTATCGACTTTATCGCCCATTAAAGCGAGATAATCGATGATTAGTTCTGGCGGAAGATTGAATTTTTCGATAACGCCTTCACGATCCATCACTACGTTGGTCATGGTGTTAATCAAGGTTACGTTATCATCCACCAGCTGCGCCATATCTTTATCGCCCGTGCTGATTAGAACTGGCATGCCCGCTTGTGATGCTTGAGAAGCTAACGTACCAATCACGTCATCCGCCTCAACGCCAGGCTCACAAATTAGCGGCAAGCCCATTGCACGAATGATGTTATGCAGCGGTTCGATTTGATCTCTCAACTCATGCGGCATAGATGGACGATTCGCTTTGTATTCTGAATACATCTCATCACGGAATGTTTTTCCTTTGGCATCGAAAATAACCGCAATACGCTCAGACGAAAATTGCTTCATCATGCTACGGAGCATGTTCACCACACCATAAACCGCATTGGTTTGGATTTTTCCGTTATTCATGCTTTCTGGATAAGCGTGAAATGCACGATATAAATAGGATGATCCATCAATAAGAATCAAAGAGTTGTCAGCAATGGTTGCCATAATTTTCTATACCCAACAGATGAGAGATAAACGATCCGCCTAGAATGCCACGTCTGGCTTTTTGAATCCATGTGAATCCCTTAGAAACCTGAACCTATCACAGGAAATCACACTTCTTGATTTCCACCTTTTTACAATAAGATCAAAAGTGACGGCTAGTATCAAAAACACTTAATCGGTTGCGTTAATTATCCACTCACAACAATACATCTCTGTGGATAACTTTGTTATTAACTTTTTCCGCTACTTTTAGTCGAAAATAAGATCTTATTCACAAACATCTTCAAAGCCAGATATAACAGGCATTTAAATAGTAAAAGATCCCCGCTTTTAAAAAAGTCAAGCGTAGATCCTTTGTGGAAAACAATTAATCACAAATGATCTTTTCCAAAACTTATACCCAATTAATTCAAAACCAAAACCTGAAGATGTGAGTAATAGGATGAAAAAGCAAAATCCAGACGTGACGTTTAATCTAAATAATTTATCTCCAAAGTATTTGGAGTTGCAGCGAGGCAACAAGGGAATGAAGCCCCATGAGTGTAGCTCGCCTACTCGATTGGGGTGAATGAGCGCAGTTAACAAAGCTGCGGATTCAAATACGAAGGAGATAATAAAAAGAAAGCGACATCGGATTAGATGTCGCTTAGCAAAAGTTGGTTAGATGTAAAACAAGTCCACCTACCATAAAAGCTTAAATACACTGGAAGCAATGTGAGCAATGTGAGCAATGTCGTGTCTAAAAGAAGCCAAGAATTTGTACTGTGGGTTAAATTCTCTTTTTCCCTTCGACGGTGTTAATAATAACCATTCTCATTAAAGAATCAACACCTAAATGAGAAAAAATATCATTTAATTTTGCTATGACATTTAATCTCTCTTTAACCACTTGATAGATAATAAAAAAGGCAAACGCATGGTTTACCTTTTCTTACATTCTCAAAGTCTTTAAGCTGAAATTGCTCTTAGCGAATTACGCTGAAGCTTTTACTTCTTGAGGGCTTGATGATTCGGAGATAGTGGTTAATTTCTTCATCAAATAATTCAACAACACACCGTACATTGGAACGAACAAGCCTAAGCTAATAATGAGTTTCACACTGTAATCCACCAGCGCAATTTCAGTCCAATGCTCTGCCATAAATGGGTCGGTACTCATGTAAAATGCAATCGAGAAGAAAGCGATTGTATCTAATGCATTACCAAACAAAGTTGAACATGTTGGCGCAATCCACCACTGTTTTAATTGGCGCAGGCGGTTAAATACATGCACATCCATGATTTGACCAAGCAGATAAGCCATAAAGCTGGCAATCGCAATTCGTGCAACAAATAAGTTAAACACCGCAAGTTGAGCTATACCTTGGAACTTCCCTTCGAAAAATAACACCGACAGCACATACGAAATCGCTAAAGCTGGAAGCATTACTCGGAAAATGATTTTTCTAGCCATACCTGCGCCAAAAATTCGCACAGTCAGATCGGTAGCAAGAAAGATAAATGGGAAAGTAAATGCGCCCCATGTGGTGTGCAACCCAAAGATAGTAAACGGAATTTGAACCAGATAATTACTTGATGCAATAACGATCAAGTGAAAGATAACTAACCAGAACAAAGCTTTATTTTGTTGCTGATCAGTATATTGAACAGACGAAAAAGCCGCCTGTGAGACAGAATTTGAACGAGCCATATTGTGACCTTTTTTTAATGTATGGGGGCGAGGGAACCCATAATTCCAACTAAACTTGCTCAATTAAACCTGAGCAAAGAGGCGGCGATTATACAGAAATCAATTGCATCCGCAAGAGTACGTTTTTTGCGCAATCGCTTACTAAGGATTGTTGTTGATGAGGAGCAGAAAATCAAATGCTTTTAGCAAATACCTTTTAAGAATAGGTTCGCTAAATACTGCAATTCTTCCTGCCCTTCTTGAGGTGAAAGGGTTTCTATCCACATGGTTTCTGAGTAATGCTCTCCACGTAGAAATAGCTGACAACCTTCAAAGTCAATCAGCCAAGAATGTAAGTCGGCATCACTTTGTTTTTCGATAATAGAAGCGGAAAGTAACGACACTAATTCTTGACCAATCTCAGGAAAAGAATCGAAATCAAAACTTGGGTTAATCAAAATGATGCGTCCAGTTTCAGCATCAAACTCTCTAAGTGAATAACGAGACATTTACCCTTCCCCTAACGTAATGTGATCTTGAATGACATCTAAGAAAGCATCGGCATACTTTTCTAACTTACGCTGACCAACACCGTTAACCGCTAGCATTTCACCATAAGAAGTCGGCAACATGTCAGCCATTTCCACCAAGGTTGCATCACTAAAGACAACATAAGGCGGTAAACCATCTTCATCAGCAATGGATTTACGCAGCTTACGCAATTTGGCAAACAGCTTTTTATCGTAATTTTTGATCGCCAGTTTATCGCTTTTAGCAGAACGAGCTGCGGTATCCAAACGTGGAACAGCAAGTTCAATTGCCATTTCGCCTCGTAATACAGGACGAGCTTCTTCTGTTAGCTGCAAGGTCGAATTACGAGTGATGTTTTGCGTCAACAATCCTTTGTGGATCAACTGGCGCATAATACTCACCCAGTAATCGTGGCTGTGTTCTTTACCAATGCCGTAAGTGCTAATTTTATCGTGGCCATTTTCACGCACACGAATATTTTGCATTCCGCGCAACACTTCCACTACATAACCGACACCAAAATTTTGATTAACTCGATACACACAAGATAAGGCTTTTTGTGCCGCTTCTGTACCATCAAAATGCTTAGGCGGATCGAGACAAATATCGCAGTTTCCGCATGGTTTATGACTGTACTCACCAAAGTAATTCAACAAAACTTGGCGACGACAGGTTTGCGCCTCAGCAAAAGCACTCATTGCATTCAGTTTATGTGATTCAACCTGTTTCTGCGGACCATCAGGTTTTTCATCCAACATGCGACGCAGCCAACCCATATCTGCAGGGTCATACAACATCACCGCTTCAGCAGGTAAACCATCACGCCCTGCTCGACCAGTTTCTTGATAGTAAGATTCTATATTTCGAGGAATATCAAAGTGCAGCACAAAACGCACGTTTGGCTTATTGATGCCCATACCAAACGCAACCGTAGCCACCACAATTTGAATATCATCTTTTTGGAAAGCTTCTTGCACATAAGCACGTTCGTCGGTATCCATTCCTGCATGGTAACCAGCGGCTCGAATATGGTTGTTGCACAGTTTTTCTGTCACCATTTCAACTTTTTTACGGCTGCCACAATAGATGATCCCACATTGCCCTTTTTGCGTGGCAAGGTAGCGGATCACCTGAGAAATCGGCTTATGCTTTTCTAATAAGGTATAGCGAATATTCGGGCGGTCAAAACTGCCAAGATATTCATAAGGTTGATTCAGTTGTAAGCGAGAAATGATGTCTTTGCGAGTCGCATCATCGGCGGTTGCAGTTAACGCCATAACTGGAACATGAGGAAAACGCTGCTTAAGTTGTCCAAGCAAAGCGTATTCTGGGCGGAAATCGTGCCCCCATTGAGAAATACAGTGTGCCTCATCCACAGCAATCATGCTGATCGGCAAGTGTTCCAAACGCTCGCTAAAGTCATGACTCAAAATGCGTTCAGGCGAGATGTAAATCATCTTCAATTGCCCGTTGTTCATACGGTTATAAACACGGATCAATTCATCTCTTTGCATAGTCGAATTAATGCATTCCGCTGCAACACCATTGGCTTTAAGCTGATCCACTTGATCTTTCATCAAAGAAATCAAAGGGGAAATCACAATGGTTAAACCGGAATGAATCAGAGCTGGCACTTGATAACACAAGGATTTACCACCACCCGTTGGCATAATGACTAGGCTATCATTTCCCTCTAAAGCATGGTCAATTACCTCTTGCTGACCAACACGAAATTGTTGGTAGCCGAACACTTCTTGCAGCGTTTGTGCAGGTGTTGCAGTCAAAGGTGAAATGGTTTCTGCTGTTTGGGGCATGCCGTTCTCAATACAAGGTAAATCAAAAATCAATCACTCAGCCGATGCTGAATAAACGGTCGACTATTGTAGAGATGTTCTCCTCTGAATGAAATGGAATTCTGTGAATTGTTGGCGAGGTAAACGCAATTCGTTTGGTAAAAATTTGCTTCACTTTTATACTGCGACCTCCCTCTAAAATTAAGTGTGAATTATAAAATGGAAGATGAATTAAAACGGACTCAACAGGGTGTGTTATTTGCAGTTTTAGCCTACATCATGTGGGGAATTGCACCTATGTACTTCAAAGCATTGGGCGATGTGCCTCCGTTTGAAATTTTATGCCACCGGATTATTTGGTCTTTTTTCTTTCTTGCCATCTTGCTTTATTTTACGAAAGGATGGGAAAAGGTTCGCATGACTCTGCGTGCCAAAACTAAAGTGCTGTATTTGCTTTCAACCTCGGTGATCATTGGTGCGAACTGGCTTATTTTCATTTGGGCGATCAGTATTGGTCACATGCTCGATGCCAGTTTGGGCTATTACATCAACCCGCTATTTAATGTTGTGCTAGGCATGCTGTTTTTAAGTGAAAAGCTCAGAAAGTTACAATGGGTAGCTGTGGCATTAGCGAGCATTGGGGTACTGATTCAAGTTGTGGTATTTGGCTCTATTCCTATTATCGCAATCGCGCTTGCGGTTACTTTTGGTTTATACGGCTTACTGCGCAAGAAAGTGAATTTAGATGCTTTTACCGGTTTGTTTATCGAAACCTTAGTCTTGCTGCCTGTTGCTTTCATCTATTTATTTGCCATTGCAGACACAGCAACAAGCCATTTAGGTTCAAATAGTACAAGTTTGAATCTATTACTGATCTCCGCTGGGATTGTTACCACCCTACCGTTACTTTGCTTTGCAGGAGCTGCGGTTCGATTGAGATTAGCAACACTTGGCTTTATTCAATACATAGGCCCAAGCTTGATGTTCTTACTTGCAGTATTTGTATATGGCGAAACCTTTTCTAGTGACAAATTTTTTACATTTGCCTTTATTTGGGCTGCGCTAATTATTTTTACTTGGGATGGATTAACCCAAAATGCAAAAAATAAAAAACTCGCAAGATAATTTCGTCGAATGGAACATTAAATTGCCGTTGAATTTTGCAAAATAAAACATGACTCGCATAAAAAGTATGACATTGATCACACACGATTTTTTAACAAAATAGGAAAAATGCAGATTTACTACATACTCCGTGTAAGAGATCTCGCACAAAAAGGTGAGAAAACTAACATTCTTCATGAATAAAAAACTTTAAATTTATATGTAACTCATTGATTTACATAGGTTACAGTTAAATATAAGTCATTTTTTATTAAATTATTTGAAGTTGCGCCATTGTACCGCTACGGCTTATGGGTCATATTAAACCTGTCGGAAGGATACTGACAGGAACAGGAAAGACCCAAGGATTGGTCATCTTCAGGATGAAGATTTGGTTACTTAGGATTAGTAATCAGCATGGAGCTTACGGACATTGAATGGACGCAATCATTACTAGGATGGTAATGACAAAGGAAAGACGATGGACACCTCTGGATGAGGCATGGAACGAACATCAGGATGATGTAAGGGACACCGCTCAGGGAACAAGCGAAGCGAGCTAATTAGGATGAATTAGCAGGCTAGGATAAGGCCAAGGACACCGCTAGGATGGCGATGAAAAGGAATATGCTGACGGAAACAGCGCTGCTATCAAGGATTTGATGCATGGAGCACTTTTAGTAGCTGGATTGCTGCGAGTAAGACTATAACCCCGAAGGGCAAGATGCCCTCGGGGTTTTTCTTTTTCTGCTATTTGGAAAATATCAGCTTATATCAATTCAAATATTTACCTAATCAGGTTCAGGTTGAGCATAGAGTAGAATCTATTCCGCAATGAAAAAGGACAACCTATTGGCTGCCCTTTCATTTATCTCAATTGATATAAAATCAATGTTGATTATTTTGCGTCTTTGTCACCGTGCGCTTTCTCAAAACGGTCTTTCATCTTTTCCCACTGCGCAGCACAATCTTTTTCTTGATCAGCTTTCAATGTTTTAAATTTCTCTTTTTGATCCGCAGTTAATACCGCAAATTTATCATGACGTGATTTCGCCATTGCAACTTGTACTTTCGCACCTTGATCTGCCATGTTTTTAGCTAGTGATTCAACAGCAGCTTGGTCAAAGTTATCAGCCATTACTAACGCATCCATTTTGTCATGGTTCGCTTTCATTTCATCTTTATGCTCAGCAAAACCTTTTTTCATCGCTTCGCGATCTTTTTCACGCAATGTTTTTAGTTGGTCTTTTTGTGCATCCGTTAAGTCTAGTTGTTTCCAGATACCACGTTCCATGCCCATTCCACATTTTTGACCGTGTCCCATCATTGGTGAGTGACCACTAGGACCTGCAGCTAAAGCTGAAACCGAACCGAATGCCAAAGGAGCAGCCAATAATACAAGTGCGCTTTTTTTCATTAATGATTTCATAATTCTTTACCTTTCAAATAAGAATGGAGCAGTAATCTCTGCTGTTTATCTACGTTGTTGATAATAGAGTAAGTAATGTAAACGGGTGTATCTTTTGCGTAAATCAATGTAAATCGATGTCAAATAAGTCGTTTTTATCTACAAAAGCGACATAATGTCTTTATTGATGTTTTTATCTTTATTAATACTTTAGCTTAATCGAAGAAAGGTTACCTATGACTCACATCCTACTTGTCGATGACGATACCGAATTGACCGCACTGCTTGAAGATATTCTCACGTTAGAAGGTTTTACCGTGTCTCAGGCTAATAATGGATTGGAGGGCTTAGAAGCTGTGAACAACAGCATAGACCTAATTCTGCTTGATATTATGATGCCGAAAATGAATGGCATGGAAATGCTGAAAGAATTAAGAAATAACTGGCAAACTCCAGTCTTAATGTTGACCGCAAAAGGTGAAGAAGTGGATCGCGTGATCGGTTTAGAACTAGGAGCGGATGACTATTTACCTAAACCATTTAGTGATAGAGAGCTAATGGCACGTATCCGAGCAATCTTGCGACGCACTCAGGGTAATAAGCAAGAAGAACCACAATTTGCACCACACGGTTTACAAATCTTTCCCGGTAAGCAAGAAGCTTATTATCAAGGCACTTTGCTCGATCTCACTACCACTGAATTCACCCTGCTGCAATATTTCTTGAGCCACATGGGTGAATCCATCAGCAAAGAAGATTTAAGTTTAGAGGTGCTAGGAAAGCGTTTAAGCCCATTCGACCGAGCAATTGATATGCATGTATCAAACTTGCGTAAAAAGCTGTCTGAACACCACGAAAAAACCTTAATAAAGACACTGCGTGGTAAAGGCTACTTAATGGTAGAAGATGATTGAGTTTTGTTGGTGTTGGTAATTTATATTGAGGTGGAAAATGAACTTACCTAAGTTCTCAAGTTTGTATGGGCGCATTTTTGCTATTTTCTGGCTAACGATTTTTCTCGTCGTTATTGCTGTTGTTGCTGCCTCTCAACTCGACCCAAGACAACTTCACGACATTCCTTCTGACGGTTTAAAAAGCATGCAAGAAGCCAGTAAAGAAATCACTTTGCTGCATAAGAATGCGCCTTCTTTAAAAATCGCATTGCACAACATCGAAGAAAACAACGTTGATAAGGGACGTTTGAGCTATTACTTTTCCGATCTCAATGGCGAATGGCAAAACCCGCCAATGGGCATGCGCTTAAAGATTCTAAATAACTTTATTACTCAATCCGACACATCAGAACTTCCCCAGCAACGTTTATATGGCCGCTCCATGATTGCAGGGCCAATACAGGTCACCGTCGCTCAAAAACCACTGTATTTGTATTTTATGATGCGTTGGCACCAACCACCGCCATTTCTTCTGCAACTGCTCGACAAACCGATTCAGATGCTACTGGCCGTAATGATAGTCAGCACCCCGTTATTACTTTGGCTTGCATGGGCATTGAGCCGCCCAGCAATGCGTTTAGAAAAAGCAGCACAAAAAGTAGCAAGAGGCGTAATTGAGTTAGACCCTGAATTAGAAAAGGGACCCAGTGAATTTAAACAAGCTGGTGCGAGCTTTAACCAGATGGTCACGGCTATTAATAATAAAATATCTGAGCAGCAGCGTTTGCTATCAAATATCTCTCACGAATTACGCTCACCACTGACTCGTCTCCGTATGGCGAATGCTTTAGCAATAAGAAAGCAGGGAGAAAGTGCCGAACTTACTCGTATTGATACTGAAGCAGAACGTTTAGAGCTTATGATCAATGAATTGTTAGAAATCTCTCGTCATCAAATTGATACCCAACAAATCCGCCAACACATGTCGGTACAAGAATTGTGGGGCGATACCATTGAAGATGGAAAATTCGAAGCAGAACAGAAAGGCAAGCAACTGATTTGTGATGGTTTACCCAATGTTCATTTATCAGGAAATCCAAACTTACTGATCAGTGCGGTTGAAAACGTTATTCGTAATGCCATTCGCTATAGTGAACAATACGTTTTTGTCTCTTTTAAAGACCAAAGCGGTGGATTATCTATCACGATTGAAGATGATGGCATTGGTGTCGATGAAGAAGAATTAGATGCCATCTTCCGCCCTTTCTATCGTGTATCAACCGCTCGTGATCGACACAGTGGTGGCGCAGGCTTGGGACTTGCTATTACTCAAAACGTTGTCATGCAGCACAATGGTCGAGTTTCAGCTTCACGCAGCCAACACGGGGGATTAGCTGTGCATCTTACCTTGCCGATTGATTAGTAATATTGGCATAAGCACTGGTATGATTAGACTTTCTTAATACTTTATAAGTGATGCGGTTTAGCTATGTTTGATATTGCTTTATTTGAACCTGAAATTGCCCCAAATACGGGTAATATAATTCGTCTATGTGCCAACTGCGGTGCTAATTTGCATCTAATCGAACCTCTTGGTTTTGATTTAGAAGAAAAGAAAGTTCGTCGAGCTGGGTTGGATTACCACGATTTAGCTAGAGTAAAGCGACACAAAGACTACGCAGCATTTTTAGAATATTTGAATGAGCGAGAAGAAGCATTCCGCATTTTTGCTTGTACAACAAAAACCACAGGCCACCATGTTGATGCAACATTCCAACAAGGTGATGTTCTATTATTCGGCCCAGAAACGCGTGGCTTACCTGCAGAAGTGATTGAATCATTACCAATGGAACAACGCATTCGCATCCCTATGATGCCAGAAAGCCGTAGCCTAAACCTTTCTAATGCCGTTGCTATCATTGCCTTTGAAGCATGGCGACAAATGGGATTTGATGGCGCAATTTAAAGCCTAAAAAAATCCAAAGATCGATAAAGGATAGGTATAGAACCTATCCTTTTTTTGTATTTGAAGGTTTTTAGGAATTGCTACCAACCAACTGAACTACCGCTCCGCAGCGTGTCTTTTCAACTATTTCAAACCATTCCAAACGCAAAAAAGCCTGACTCTTTCGAATCAGGCTTTCTCAGATAAGTGACGGATCGTTGGGATTTCTATCCGCGACCCTCGCCGTGACAGGCCGGCCACGCTCTTAAACAAATAGCAACCAACTGAACTACCGCTCCGCAGCGTATCTTTTCAACTATTTCAAACCACCCCAAACGCAAAAAAGCCTGACTCTTTCGAATCAGGCCTCTCTAATAAGTGACAAAACGATGGGATTACTAACTGCGACCCTCGTCGTGATAGGCCGGCCACGCTCTTAAACAAATAGCAACCAACTGAGCTACCGCTCCGCAGCGTGTCTTTTCAACTATTTCAAACCACCCCAAACGCAAAAAAGCCTGACTCTTTCGAATCAGGCTTTCTCTAATAAGTGGCGGAGCGGACGGGACTCCCTAATACCTTGCTTGGCGCGCCCCCCGGCGTGACAGGCCGGCCATGCTCTTAAACAAATAGCAACCAACTGAACTACCACTCCGCAGCGTGTCTTTTCAACTATTTCAAACCACCCCAAACGCAAAAAAGCCTGACTCTTTCGAATCAGGCTTTCTTTAATAAGTGGCGGAGCGGACGGGACTCGAACCCGCGACCCCCGGCGTGACAGGCCGGTATTCTAACCAACTGAACTACCGCTCCGCAGCGTGTCTTTTCAGTGTGTCGCAATTCAAAGCCTGGCGATGTCCTACTCTCACATGGGGA